>CAZHAR010000015.1:0-43554 GCA_964530615.1 uncultured Planctomycetota bacterium
TGGACAAAGCTAGGCGTTTTTTTGTGAGTGTTGAACATTGCGAATGATCTCAGAATATTAGCCTACGATGGAGTTTGATTTTTATCTAAAATGATTATACTCGCGTTAAGGACATTTTTGAGCTGTTTTCTAAAAGAATTTTTTTTTTTGACCGATAATCCGATAGAAGGACTTAAAAGAGAAACACTACAGGCGCAATTCATCCCTCCCGTTCCCCTGAGCCTTGTCGAAGGGTAGCCTGAATGGCTTGAGGAAGGGGTATTCTTGCTTGTCTTAATAAAAAAGGATTTGTTGGAGGAATTTATTGGAATCCAGATAAGGAGAATTGGATTTCAGATAAAAGAGACGAAAGTCTTGATATTTTTGATATAACTCGGGATGATCTCGAAACATTTTTTCAAATTCGGTAGTCCAGCTATTCGTATAAATCACATCCGGCAAATAAAAGGAAGTCGACCAGAGAAGATTATATTTAGAATGTCCTGGACTAAAAACTCCTGGATTGGGTGGCAGGCTTGCAATATAGGGATCACATTTCCCTAAAAAATCGACTCCATTGGTTTCCGCATAATAAGTCATTCCGGCCCATAATACGCCCATAGTGATTTTGGGGGAAAGTGTGGCATCTTTCACCGCTAACGAAATTTTCAAATTTGTTTTATGTTGGATTAAGTTTTCTTCTTCCCATTCATAATACGAATTAGGGAAAGGTTTGGAAACAATAAAATTTGCTAAAGAAAAAAAATACGTTTGAAAAGACCATACTAAAAATCCGATAGAAAGGAACACGAATACAGGCGACCCCCAACGTTTTAAAGACGACTGTATAAACAAATGAGCATTAAGCCAATGAATACCCTCAAAAATAGCTACTATTAATAAAACAAAAAAAACACCCAAGAAATGAGAGGGAAATCGTTGTGTTTGGAAACAATCGCCTCCGGTCCAGAGTTGGTAAGTAATTAACAATGGAAAGAACGAAAACAACAGCATCTTTCTGCGATCGGGTTTTCCCAGAACACTGATCCCTATAAAAATACAAGGTACAATTCCAAAAATATGTTGAATTGTTTTTTGACTATAGAGCCACCCTTCGGGCCAACGGAGTTGAAAAGGGACTCCTAATTTTAATAACGCAGTATTAGGAATCCATTGTTTGTAATAGAGCCAGCGAAACAAAACCAAAAGGAATAAAGGGACAAGAAAAATCAGAATGGATGCAATCCATTTTTTTTTTGACCCCAAACGATGTTCATACAGATAAAATAAAAAAATCGGAAGAACAGCAATAATAGCGTCGGGGCGAGTGAGCATCATTAGCGCCAATAATCCTGGAACGATAAAAAAAAGAGATGGATTCTTTTTATCTTGAAAAATACAATTTAGCGCCAACATCAACAGTAACGCAAGAAGACCATTTTCCATTCCCATAAGCGAATAATACAAGAGCGGATAGGCCGTGAGTGTGAAAAAAAAAGCCAGAAACACAAAAAGTTGAGGAGAAACGGTCGTTTGGGGATAGAGTGGCAAGAGCCGTTGTGTTAATTGAGCCGCTAAAAAACTGACGCTGAGAACAAAAATAATTCCTAAAAGCTGGATTCCTAAACAAGATAAAGATTTATCTTCAAGTACCTTAATAACACTCGCCATAAGAAAAACCATCAGCGGATTGCTATAGCCTTCGACAGGAGAATAATTAGTGTTCCAGGTCAGTCCTTCTCCATGCGCGAAATTCCAAGCGTACCTCATTGAAATCATGGCGTCATCAAATAGATGATAATAACGGGTTCCATTTTTTAAGACAATGGAAGAATGTTGAATAAAAGAAAGGCTCCAGAAGATAAAGAGGATTGAGCACAAAAATTTTGCCCAAAAAAGCCACGAAGCGGAAAATACCGAAGAGTTTTTAAGATTCATTTATTTGCATTTTGAGAGGATAGCGAGAATAAAAAGTTGTCGAAACAAATCAACATTTATACAATAAGACCCACTTTAAAGCAATAAACTTCTTCTTGGAGTGAGGCTTCTTCTCAAAAAGAAAACTTAGAGATTGAGTACATTTTGAACCGCCAATTACAACAAGCATTCTTGTTTTGTAGTCAAAAAACACAACAAGAAGCCAAAAATTTTTATTATGCCTTTCTTTTCCTTCCAAAAAAGAAAAGACAAGCCATTTACGTAGCTTACACTTTTGCGAGAGTATGTGATGATATTGTAGACGAGCCTTCTCCCAATAAAGAAGAGCAACTTCAACAACTTCGCTTGGGTTTAACAAAAGTGTATCAAAACGATTTTATCCCCACAGAACCCTTGTTTTTAGCCCTCCAAAACGTTGTCAGACGTTTTTCTATTCCGAAAAATTATTTTGAAACACTGATTGACGGGATGGAGATGGATTTACATCGGAATCGATATCAAAATTTTTCTGAACTTTATGAGTATTGTTATAAAGTTGCGGCTGTTGTTGGCCTCATTTGTATTCACATTTTTCGTTTCCAGAGCGAACAATGCCTTCCCTTTGCCGTTGATTTAGGGATCGCGATGCAACTCACCAATATCCTGCGAGATATCGCAGAAGATGCTCGATTAAATCGGATTTATCTTCCGTTAGACGAATTGGCTCAGTTCCAAATTACCGAAGAGATGATCTTTCAAGGAAATCCAAATCCGCAACAATTTTCCAAATTTCTCGACTTCCAATTAATCCGCGCACAGACCTATTTTGCTCGATCTCGGAAGCTACTTCCTTTTCTTGAAAAAGATGCCCGAATTTGTCCAAAAATTTTACGAAATTTATATGAAGAAATTTTACGCAAAATTTGGGTAAGTCAGTATAATGTCCTCCAACAAAAAATTCGCTTAAGCAAGGTAAAGAAACTTCTTCTGATGGCATCCACTCTTATCGATCTGCCTTATTTGAACCCTTCTGCTCGGAAATCTTCTTTAGCTCAGGCTTCTTCTCGAATGAAAAAAAAATAATTTTAACTTCTTTTGTTGGGAGACCCCTGTGTATTTACACAATCTTTTCTGGATTAGCTTAAAAGACTTATTTACTAAAATCAGCCGGCTTTTTTTTCTCTCGCTCGGAGTCGCTGTCGGAACTTGTGCTTTGACATTTTTGCTCTGCCTTCACTCTGGATTAAAAAAAGTAGTCCTCGATGAAATTATTCAAAAACTTCCGTTTAATCAACTGAAGATTCGTCCCATTTCTCAAAAACCGAAGAGCCTTGTGGAATTTACTTTTAAAACTAAAGATGAGAGCCTGAATTTAGTTCGAGAAAAATTGGATATCATTCGAAACACTCCGGGTGTCAAAGATATTTGGCCCGAACGAACATTGAACTTTCCAATTCTCTTCACGCTCAAAGAAGTCAAAGTAAGTATGTTCACTGTTCCGGATATCACGATGCCCACCACCATCTTTGGCGTTCACCCCGATCTCATTCAAAATAATCCTGAACTCTATCGGAAGTTCAAGTATAATCCAGATCCTACCGCAGAGGTTCCTATTGTTTGTTCTTCTAAACTCTTTGAAATGATGAATGATACTTCGCTCGCTCAAGGAAAAATTGGCGATCTCTTGTCTTCCATCATTAATGAAAATACTTTTTTAGATAAACGAATGCTTTTGCGAATCGGTTTTAGTACCAAAGACGAGCAACGCATTAGCGAAGGATTTGAACACGCCAAACAACGCGAAGATCGCATCAAGGAAAGTGAAATCGCGGGAATCGCAAAATTTATGCGGAATCAACTCACGAGCGCGATTAGCGAAGGATATGAGTCGGATCGCCCCTGGATTCAACGAAAAGCTCGTATTATTGGTTTTACCGATGAAGTTCCTGTCGTCGGACTCTCTGTTCCGCTCGGCTATGTCGAAGAATGGCTCAAAATTCGCTCAGAATATGAACTGGATCATTATTGCGGAGCGGTCATTGAGTTAAACGATCCGCTCCCAAAAGAAGAAACCCTTCGACAAAATAAAATCAATGAATTTAAAAAAATGTTTTTCTGGGAAGAGCCCCCCATCGGAGTTCCTGAAACGCGCATCCAAATCGAGAATGAATCGCGCATTCGCATTCGTAATAACCCGTTTCTTCCAGCTTCTTCGGCCCAATGGTTCCAAAGTCATGTCCCTCCACTGGTTCTTGAAAAACCTCGTTGGAACTGGTTAGAGAGCCAAAAAACGATCCAAAAAGTCTTCTGGGAACAAACGCTCGATTTTCCTGCGGCAATGCGTGTACTGCGCCAAGAAGAGCCTGTTTATCTTCCCACTGATCTCCACGGAATCGATCCCGAACTCCTCGGAGATCAAGCTTCATTACTAGAGTACAACCGTACCGGAAATGCTCCCGTCCCTGCCGTCGTTTCTCCTTATTTTTTTCAACGCTTACGAGAACTAGGAATGGACGAGAAATCCCCTGAACTCTATTCTCGCTTCCAAAATTTAGAAACACTGAAAGTCTCTCCGATTTATCTTGCGATCGCTTATGATCCTTTCAAAATCTCAGCGATGGAAGAAGAACTTCAGTATCTTATTAAACAAGAAGAAAATCCGTCTAAATCCCAATTTATTTTCAGAGAACTTCTTATTGTCGGGATTAGTGACCGAGTTCCCGATATTGGAATTAGTGTCCCTAAAGCCTTTCTGGAGCGCGCTTATCGTTGGAAATACCCACAACTTAAAACCGAAGATTATAAATATTCCGGCCTCGCACTTTGTACCCAAAACCTCGATCTTCAGGATATTAAAGCGGTTCAACAACTTGAAAAAGGAGTTCTCTCCAATTTTCAAATGTCTTGGAACGAAGAAAATACCGCTACTCTAAAATGGATCGCTCCCAATCAACTCAACTTCCGACATTTTTACTGGAAACCGAGCCAATTTGAAGATTTCTTTAAGAGTTCGGCTCAAGGACTTCAACTTCGGGGAGGCTCCTTTGCTTCCTTTGAATTTAAAGATCAAACAAAAAATATTTATCTGGAACGAAAATCAAATTTTCCGATAAAAATGGCGCTTCCTGAAAATCAAGAAAATTCCACGCTTTCGGTCACTTTAGTCGGAATTTCTCCTGAACTTCTTCAGGATCCTTCTTTAAAGGAGATGTTTTCAAAATCAGGAGAAGGAACGCTCCCGATGATTATTTCGCCCACATTTCTGGAAAAATTGCAACACCTCCAACTCGTTCCAGAGCATTCTCCATGGAAACCTTTATTTCAAGAGCCTCAACAACTCATCGGGAAGACACTCTATCTCGGAATCGAGAACGTTTCCGGAGACTGGAAACTCTCCCTTAAAGCCAACAATACTTTGCCCCCTGTGCCCGTTTATGATAAAGACGACGCCAAAATCAAACGAGAACCGTTCGTCTGGAAAGCAAAAATTGTTGGAATTTCTCTTGATGCTTCTCCTGCAGGAATCTCTGTTCCCGCCAAAACACTGGAAGAGCTAATTCGTTGGGTTTACCCGACTAAAGTTTACGAAAATTATTCGGGTGTGACTGTCATTACCAATACTCCAGAAGATACTGCTAGTATTGCCAAACAAATTCGAGAACATCCGTCCCTCAAACTTGATATTCTGACTGAAACCGAGACCGCAGAAATGCTCTCAACCTTGAGAACCTATTTAATTATTGCCACTATTATTATTGGCATTATTTTATTTCTGGTTGCCGCAGTCAGTATTTTTAATGGTCTAACACTCTCGGTTCTAGAACAATCCAAGAAAATCGGTATTTATCGCGCAATTGGTGCCAAACGTTCTGATATCGTCTTTATCTTTATGGTAGAGGCGATCGCTGTTGGATTAATTGGAGGATTCTTAGGGCTCGGAGCCGGGTACACGGCGATTCATTATGTCGATCCCTTTATCATTTCGACCGTTCCCGAATTCGCCTATAAAAATATTAAATTCTGGGATACTCTGACGGGTCGAGAAATTTGTACTCTTTCCGGTCAACCAGGCCCCATCCATACTTTGGCACTTTCTTCTGACGGTATTTATTTAGCGTCAGGAACTCCTCACTGTTCCATCCGAATCTGGGATTTCCGAAGCAAAGGCGAAATTCGAACCCTTCAAACCAAAAAACATGGCGTTGCTTCGCTTGCATTCTCTAAAGACGCACAAACCCTTGTTTCTGGAGGGGACGACGGCGAAATCAAATTTTGGGACGTGGTGAGTGGACGAGAGCTTAAAACACTCTCTGGCCACAAGGGGGCGGTACATACTATTTCTTGGTTCGAAGAAGGCGCACTTCTTGCCTCAGGAAGCTTTTCTGGTGAAATAATGCTCTGGGATACTAAAACAAAAACCCTCCTCCATCAGTTCCCCTCGGCTGAAAAACCGATCTATGTCGTGACATTTTCTCAAGATGGAAAACAGCTCGCCTGTGCTGGAGAAGAAGGAACAATATCACTTTTAGACGTTCCTGAAAGAAAATTGCTCAAAACTTTTTCGAAACATCAACAAGCGATTCATACCTTAGCATTTTCGCCTAAGGGGCAATTTTTGGCCTCCGGAAGCCTAGATCAAGAAGTCAAATTATGGGATATCACCCAAGTGGAGCCTGTCCAAACCTTTAGCGAACATAAAGGAACCGTCTGGTCTGTTGCCTTTTCGGCAGACAGTAAATTTCTTGCTTCTGGAGGTGCGGATACCTTAGTGAGAATTCGGAACGTCGAATTCTGGACGCAAAGAGAACGCCCTGCGACTGAAATCAAAAAATCAAATGAGCCCCTATCTTCGTCCAGAGATACACGCTCTTTTCCGGGTCACACGCATGGAATCACCTCGCTCCTCTTTTCTCCGAATGGCCGTATTTTGGTGACTGGAAGCGAAGACTTTGTCACCTTTTTCCATAAAGATTTCTGGTTTTTCTTTTGGGTACTGATCGCTGGAATTCTGATTAGTATTGTGGCCAGTGTGACCCCATCACTCAGAGCCGCGCACATCACTCCGGCCGACGTCTTACGCGAAATTTAAAACAAATTAGGGCGGGTTCCCCACCCGCTCTAATTTGTAAAAACGACTTCTTAATCTTTGCTGGCCATATCTCTTAAAACCAAGAGGCGAACCAGTTCTAAAAGGGCCATCGATGCCGAAGCGACATAGGTCCAGGCCGCGGCGCTAAGAACAGATCGAGCGCCTGGAACCTCTTCTGGCGTTAAAAAGTTCAATTCGGATAAAATATCCATTGCTCGGCGACTAGCGTTGAACTCGACCGGTAAGGTCACAAAATGGAAGACCACCGCGACCGCAAATAACCCAATGCCAATATTTAAAAGGATTCCGGTCTGAAAGATAAAACCGAGGAAAAAGAGAGGAAAGGCCGCAAAACTTCCAAGATTCGCCATCGGCATCAGTTCAGAGCGAAATGTTAACGGAAAATACTTTTGAGAATCTTGTAGCGCGTGACCACATTCATGAGCGGCAATTGCTAGAGAAGCCAGTGAATCTCCATGGTAGACTTCAGACGAAAGGTTGACTGTTTTTTTACGAGGATCGTAATGGTCTGCTAAAAAACCACCGGTTTCCATCACTTCAACCTCTTCTATCCCGTGGCTTCTTAAAATCAACTGAGCCACTTGAGCGCCACTCTTTCCAGAATGAGCCGGAATGCGCTGATATTTGGAATACGCCATTTTGACCCTAGCTTGTGCCCATAGTGCTAACACTAAAGCAGGTAAAATTAGAATCATTGTGGGGTCCCAAAAAAACATTGCGAAAAACATAAAAGCCTCCTGATTTCCTTTTCAATTTCCGTTACAATAGATCCTGTTCAAAAAAAACTATAAGCAAATAAAATACCAATTTCATTTTTTGATAGAACACTATATTATAAAACAAATTGTTCTTCAGCGCAAAAAGAGCGAGACTGCTTTTTTGGCACAAAAACAATTTAAATGACTTATATTCAAAAAAAAGCGAAGAAAGGGAGCAAGAGTGAATTGGTTTCAACGAAACTATCAACGATGGATTCGTTTTTTTAAAAGAAAATCGCGTTATCGATGTCTAGAACTCATTGGAGTCGGCGGGCTGGCACAAGTTTTTACTTCTTTTGATACTCAATTAAATCGTGTGGTTGCGATAAAAAAATTGAATCCGGAAAACCATACCGATGCCACAAAACTCAAAGGTTTTATCAATGAATCCAAACTCATCAGCTATCTAGATCATCCGGGAATTGTTCCAGTCTATGATACTTTTGTAGATTCAGATGAACAAATTTGTTATACCATGAAGTTTATTGAAGGCGAAGATCTCCATGCTTTTATCTCAAGGCAATCTGGCGAGCAATACGCCGATCTGGCCACTCTCCTTCCGATTTTCTCCAAAATTTGCGAAACTTTGGCCTTTGCTCACGACAAGGGGGTCCTCCATCTCGATTTGAAGCCGGAAAACATTCGAATAGGGCAATATGGGGAGGTACGCGTTATGGATTGGGGGAACGCGCGCTTGTTTAATTTAACCCACTATCGTCTCTATCTTCGCTCGTTTATGAGTGAAGATCAATTGGAAACGCTAGAAGAAAAAGAAAATTTCCTTGCCGGAACTCCAGAATATATGTCGCCAGAACAAACCTTACTTCCGCGAGATCAATTGACTCCGGCTTCCGATATTTTTGCAATCGGGGTCATTCTCTATCAAATGTTAACCAAAATACTTCCCTTTACCGAAGACAATCTGGAAGTTCTTTTTGAATTAATTCGCAATTATCATCCGCGTCCTCCCTATGAAATAAATCCTACAATTCCCAGACGCTTGTCGCAAATCTGTATGAAAATGTTAGCCAAAGAGGTGGGCCAACGCTATAGCAGTTTTCGTGAAATTTTAGCGGATATTCAAGATCTTACGACTTCTGGGCAAGGCTTAATTCAAAAAAAATATGAAACCGGAGAAATGATCTTTCGGGAAGGAGATTCTGGAGAATATGCGTTTGTGATCATTTCAGGACTGGTCGAAATTTCGAAGGGAATAGAGGGAACACGTCAAGTGCTGGCTCAATTGGGAAAAGGGGAATTTGTCGGCGAAATTGCGATTTTCACCAAACAACCCCGAATTGCTTCGGCGCGTGCGCTTCAACCTACTGTGATTCAATTAATGAACAAAGGGGCGCTGGAAGAAGAACTCGAAAAACTAAATCCTTGGCTCGAACAAATGATTGCTCGTCTCTCGACCCGTTTCGTTTCTCTGACCGAAAAAGTCCTTTTCTTGGAGCAACAACTTCAAAAGAAATCTTGACCCTAATCCCCAATAAAGAGTGCAAACCTACTAGGTCTGAACTACAGAACAGAATATAAAAATATCCCTTTATGACCGGATTTTACCTTTACTCCAGTAATCGTTTGGATGTTTTATTGACGAAGCTAGCAGAAATTCTAGCGCATTCGCCCTCGCATCCGTTGATTTCGGAATCGATGGTCATTCCCAATATGGCGATCCGTCAGTATCTTTCGTTGGGATTAGCGGAACGATTAGGGATCTCTGCCAATTTTAATTATTTTTTTTCGCAACAATGGATTCAATTTCTCTGTCAGTTAAAAAATCCAAAAATTCCCGATCAATGGAACGAGCGAAAAGAGTTGTTGTGGGCACTCTTGAAAATCCTTCCGGAATATACGAAACATCCCGAGTTTCGGTCACTGTTTCTTCCTCTTAAACGTTCAGCAGAAGCGACATTTGAGGATCTCAAGCTTCTTCAACTTTGTGAGCGAATTGCAGTCGTATTTGAACGCTATGCCATTTTTCGTCCAGAAATGGTCCTTCGCTGGGAGCAAACGACAGAAAATGACACCACCGAAGATCGCTGGCAATGCATTCTCTGGAGGCATCTCTATCAACAAGGTTCCATCAGCCATTTGGGACAAATTCATCAAAAATTACGAAAAATGGATCTCGAAAATCTACCCCATCGGGTTTTTGTTTTTGGGTTTTCGCAAATGGCTCTTTCGTATCTAGATATTTTTCGGCGCTTGTCGCAGAAAACGGATCTTCATTTTTTTACCCTGAATCCCTGCTCTACTTATTGGTTCGATATTGAAACCAAACAAGATATCCATCGCCATCAAGACCAGATTCTCCAGAAAAAAGCGTCCTTTGAAGGCGATCTCCATTATGAAGAGGGACATCCGTTATTGGCTTCTTGGGGAAAACCGGGCCGAGATTTTTTTTCAGTTCTTCACGAATTTGAATTTACAGAAGAGTGGTCACAACAATCTCTTCCTCAAGAGCAGACGATCCTTGCCCAAATTCAGCGAGAAATTCTCTCGTTAAAAACGACTCCTGAAAGCGCTATCGCTTTAAATCCTTTAGACACTTCGATTCGAATTCACGCATGCCCTAATGAATTAAGAGAAGTGGAAGTGTTATATCATCAACTGCTCTGGATGTTTGAAACGAATCCTGATTTACGTCCGTGGGAAATTTGTGTTCGGATTTCAGAACCGGAACGGTATGTTTCTTATATTCGATCTGTTTTTAGTGAACATACCGGTGAAAAAAAGAACATCCCGTTTACCATTCTGGATGGGCAAGAAGAGAGTATGCTCTTACAGGTGTTTTTTCGACTTTTAGAGCTTCCACATAGTCGACTTTACGCGTCCGAGATTCTCCAGTTACTAGAATTTAGAGCGATCACGGATCATTTTCAAATTTCCGATTTAGAAATTAAAACGTTTCGTTACTGGATTCAGGAATCTGGAATTCGTTGGGGCCAAAACGCGAAACATCGTGGGAGTTTTGGACTTCCAGCTCTCTCTGAAAATACAATGGAATTTGGATTACAGCGAATGTTGTTAGGATATGCGACTGGAACATTTGCGCCCGATCAACTCTTTCAAGGGATCACGCCTGCGTGTGAAATTCGTGGAAGTGAAACAGAAACTTTAGGAAAATTTATCGAATTTATTACTCTTTTATTAGAATGGCTTGAACGACTTAGGATCAAACGAACCCTGATGGATTGGAGTCAAGAGCTCCAGCAATTGCTAGAAACATTCTTTTCAGGAGCTTTTCAGGATCAGCAATCTCGTGACCTTCAGGAACTGCGTGAGCACATCCGCCAGCTTGGTTTAATGCAACAAAAATTTTCTCTGGAGCAACCCATTGAACTGGCTACGTTGCGTTATTATTTTAAAAAAAATTTGAGCTTTCGTGCGACCAGCAAATCGTATATGCCGTTATTTAATGGCGGAGTGACTTTTTGTTCGTTTCATACGATGAGAAATATCCCCTTTCGAATTATTTATCTTTTAGGAATGAACGAAGGTTCTTTCCCGCAAAATCCAAAGAATGTCCACTTTGATTTTATGCTTCACCATCCTAAAATAGGCGATCCGCATTTAACACAAGAAGACAAATATCTTTTTTTAGATGCGCTTTTGTCCGCGAAAGAGAAACTGTGGATCAGCTATGTGAACCAAAAACCGGGTACGAATATCAAAATGCAACATTCCTTGATTGTGAATGAGCTTTTAAAACATATTCAAGGAATCAACAAGAGTGCCTATGACGCTCTTGCGGTCGTGCATCCGTTAGAGTCGTATCACCCGGAATACTTTCAAGAACCTTTTGCCGTTGGAGTCAATTATTCGCGAGAAAATTTCGAGATGTGTCAATTTTTAATGCAACACAATAAACCTAATACAGTCAAACCCCTTTATATTACCGAAGTATTCCAAAAACTCGGAGAGCCAGAAGAGAGTTATCACCACTTAAAATTTGACGATCTATTACATTTTTTTTATAATCCAACGGCCTTTTTTTTTCAAAGACGGTTGTCCCTCTATTTTGAGGAGCGCTTTACTCCCTTAGAAGATAACGAACCGTTTCATCTGGCTCCCTTATCCCAAGGGCAACTCAAACAAAAGATTTTTCGATATTTTCGAGAGACTCAATCCTCTGTTGAGACCGCGAATGATTTTAAATTACTTCAACAAATTATGCTTACAAGAGGAATTCTTCCGCATGGCGCTCTAGGAGAAGTTGAATTCCAAGAAATTGTTCAGGAAATGTCTCCATTTCTTGGTTTTGTGCAAGATTTAGGGAATCCGCTTTGGGAACTTTTTTTCTGGGAAGTTCACGAAGAAACCCCTAGTAATCTACCGTTAAGAGAAGATTTAACGAAAAGGGCAGACACGGTTGCGTGGCAAAAATTATCTTCAGGAAACCGTCCCGCATTGCTCAAACTTCCTACAATCCAACTAGATCCTTTTCAACTTTTTGGTGAACTCGGATACGAATGTTATCTTTATTCGACGGGAATTATTCTGATGCGTGTTTCGAATAAAAAACCCAGACATCTTATTTATCTGTGGTTGGCTCATTTGATATGGAATGTCATCCATCCTCCGAAACTGAAATCTATTCCTCGTGTGAGTTTGCTCGTTTGTCTGGATGAATCCATCACTTTAAAACCGATTGAAAACGCGTCTCAGGCGTTACAGTATTTAAAAGAGATTCTAGAAATTTACTGGCAAGGGTTAAAAGAACCGATCCCTTTTTTTCCAACGGCTTCCTTTGGTTATATCAATGCGCTTGAAAACAATAAAACAGAAGAACAAGCTTGGAA
This sequence comes from uncultured Planctomycetota bacterium, assembly GCA_964530615.1. GTDB lineage: Bacteria > Planctomycetota > JBBTDB01 > JBBTDB01 > JBBTDB01 > JBBTDB01. The sequence continues at coordinate 12,573 of CAZHAR010000015.1, forward strand.
CATCGTAAAAAATATCTGGAAAGAAAACCCGTTCTCTGGTAGTCAAGGAGAAGGAGAGAGCCCCTATTTAAAACGTTGTTTTGGGGATGCGGTTTTGGAGACTCCGCTAAAAGAAGATTTTGTAAAACTGTCTCAAAAATTCTGGCTCCCTTTTTTTAGCCACATGGATACTGTGAAAAAATCAAAATGATGAATCCACTTTCTCTGGAATCTGTTCCTCTGCAGGGAATGAACCTCATTGAAGCGAGTGCTGGCACCGGAAAAACGTTTAGTATTGTTCATCTTTTTTTGCGTCTTTTAATTGAGGCTAGACCCAACGCTGAGGCTCCATTGAAATTGAACCAGATTCTTGTCGTGACCTATACTGTTAGCGCCACACAAGAATTGAAAGAACGTATTCGAAAAGGACTTGAGGAGTTCAAAAAAGATTTTACGGATAAAAACAGTCAAAGTAAAAATCAGTTGGTTCTCTTTTATTTAAAGAAATTCAAAGAGAACGCCCTCTACGAAAAATGTCTCATGCATCTTCTGGAAGCCGTACGGATGCAAGAAGAACTTCAAGTCTTTACGATTCACAGTTTTTGTCAACGGATGTTGCAAGAAAACGCCATTTTTAGTGGACTTTTATTTGATACCGAACTTCTTTCCAGTGACACGCTTCTAAGGGAAGTGATCGATGATTTCTGGCGAAAGAAGTTTTATTTAGCGCCGATGAGACTTGCCGAACAGCTAAAAAATAAAACGTTTACCGAGGGACGAAATCTCACTCGCGCCTCGATGTTCAAGTTTTGTAAACAGTATCTTGATTTTCCAAATCTGAAAATTGTTTCGTCCTATCCGATCCTTTCAGGGCAGGATATTCAAGAATATATCAACGCTTTGCGAGAATTAGCGGACCACTGGAAGCAAAGTCGTAAAGAAATTCTTGAAACCCTAAGGACCCCGGATCTGAATCAAAAGAAATACAAACCCGAGATGATCGAGCGATGGGTCAAAAAAATGGATAGGCTCTTTCAAGAATGGACGTATTCGTTACCCGTTCCAGAATGCTTTGAAAAATTTACAATGTCGATTGTGGCTCAATCTGTGAACAAAGGACGTCACGTTCCTACACATCCTTTTTTTGAACAAGCGGAGCGTTTTTGGCAAAAATATCAAGGGACACTTGCCGGTTGGAACTTCTGGTATATTGAACTAATGAAAGAACTCCTTCACTATTCTCAAGATCAACTTCATTCTCGAAAGCAAGAATCAAATATCGTATTTTTTCATGATTTATTACAACAGTTGCAACGCGCTCTAGAAGCTCCATCCGGAGAGCGAATTTGTCGGGCGATTCAAACACGATATGCGGCGGCGCTCATTGATGAATTTCAGGACACCGATCCGATTCAATGGAAAATTTTTAAAACATTATTTGCTAATCCGCCTCATACTTTGTTTTTAATCGGAGATCCAAAACAAGCGATTTATCGTTTTCGTGGGGCCGATTTAGGGACTTATTTACAGGCTAGACAAGATGTTCAAAGTTCTCAAAGTGGAGGAAGTTGTTATACCTTAAATTATAACTACCGTTCGGAATTGAACCTTTTAAGCGCATTAAATTATATTTTTACTTCTGAGAACGACTCCCTTAAACAGGCTCATTTTTTACACCAAGATATTGTCTTTGAAGAATTGATTTCTAAACAGCAAGGAACCCTCTTAAAAATTGAAGGAACAACCCTTTCTTCAAAGCCTTTTCAACTCTGGATGGTGAATCAAGAGTCTTTACAGATCAGTGGCAAAATTTCGATTTCTTATGTTCGCCTCGTCATTAGTCAATCGATTGCAGAAGAAATCTATCAACTCTTGACTCAAAAGGTTTATCTCCAAAATACAGGAACTCTAGAAGAAAAACCCTTATTGCCTTCGCAGATTTGTGTTCTGGTTCGAAAAAACTTTCAAGGAGTTTTGATTCAAGAAGCGTTACGAGCTCGGCAGATTCCCGCGATCATTAAAAGTACAGGAAATGTCTTTAAATCTGAGGAAGCACAAGATTTGCAATATGTCCTTCAAGCGATTTTAGAGCCGCATCAAAGCAATTTTATTCGTACCGCATTAGTGACTAATATATTTGGAAAAACCGCAGAAGATTTGGTACGTCTGCAAACCGAGGAATCCGCTCTGGAAGACATCACGGGATTAATGCAAGACTATCATCAAATTTGGAAACGTTCGGGCATTGTGAGTTTGGCTCGTTCGATGATGTCTCGCTCGAAAGTACACACCGAGCTATTACAACGTCCTCAAGGGAAACGGCGACTCACCAATTTTCTTCATTTAATTGATCTCTTACATCAAGCGAGTCTTCAGCAAAAATTAAGTATGGAACAGACTTTGGGATGGTTATCTAAACAAATATTTGAAGAAGAGGAAGAAATTGAAGCCTATCACTTGCGTCCTGAGAGTCCTGAAGAAGCGGTTCAAATTGTGACAATCCATAGTGCGAAAGGGCTGGAATATCCTATTGTTTTTTGTCCATTTTCTTGGGAAGAAGTCAAATGGACTCCCGGAGAATCTTTATATTACAATCAAGACTCCGAACAATGTTTGAATTTTACGCCCAATGCCTCGTCCCAAGAGTTGGCTATTCATGAAATTATGGCAGAAGAACTTCGCTTATTATATGTGGCCCTTACACGGACGATTCATCGTTGCTATCTTGTGACACGTCCAGCGCAAGAAATGGGGAAATATTCTATACTATCGCACCTTCTGGGCGAAACATTAGATCGCTTTGAAGCATTTTCTAGTATTCAAGTCCATTTGTTAGTGAAACCCAACTCACAACCGGTCTCTTTTACTCAAAAAGAGAGGTTTATCCCGAAAGAAATGAATTTCCATCCTTTTGAAACTCCTATTGTTTCTGATTGGAAAATTGCCAGTTTTTCTGCACTTACGAAAAAAAAGAGCACTCTTGAAGAAGAACCGATCCCTAGTATTTCTCCACTATTAGAAGGATTTGGAGGAGAAGAAGAAGCGCCGGTTTCCATTTTAGCGAATAAACCTCAAGGAATGTTTGCCTTTCCGAAGGGAGATCGGGCCGGGATTTGTTTACATGAAATTTTAGCGGAGATTGATTTTACAATCATACAAAAAGATCCTTCGTTAGAAACAATTCGTCCGTTGATCCGAGAGAAATTAAGGCTCTATCAATATGCAGAAGAGCATTTTTCTGTTTATGAGAGTACGATTCAAGAAATGTTAGGACAAGTTTTAACGACTCCGCTTTCGAGGGAGGCTCCGTTTAGCCTCTCTCAAATTTCGAGAAAAAATTGTTTAATAGAGATGGAATTTTTTTTTCCACAAAAATGGCTCTCACGGGAGCTTCTACGGGAACTCTGGTCCCAAATTATGCCGACCTATTTTTCAAAAGAAGAAGTTCTAAAATCCGAAAAACGGATTGAATCACTTGATTTTCAACCTGTTCAAGGGTTTATGCGTGGATTTATGGATCTTGTTTTTTTTCATGAGGGTCGATATTATCTTCTCGACTGGAAGTCGAATCATTTGGGAAACCAATTGGAAGATTATCATTATTCTCAATTGCGCGCTTCAATGGAAAAAAACTACTATATTCTCCAATATTATATTTATTGGGTGGCCCTCCATCAGTATTTGAAATATCGTCTTCCCGATTATGATTATCAAAAGCACTTGGGATGCGTTTATTATTTATATATTCGAGGCATGAGAACTTCGCTAGGGCCGGAATATGGTGTTTTTCAAGATCATCCTTCTCAAGAAGTTCTAGAGAAAATTTTAAATAGTTTATTGAATAGGACGTCTCATTTTTCGCGCCCTTAATCTTCTCTCTGGCGGAATGCTATGCAATTGAAGGAAATTATTCAGCAAATCGAGCGAAATTCAGAAATTACGTTAATCGATAAGCAATTTGGCAAATTTATTTTAAAAGGAGCAACGCAACCGTCGGTCCCTTTGTTCCTGACTGCAGTTCTCGTGAGTATTCGAATGCGGAAAGGGGATGTTTGCTTGGATTTGGCTCAACTCGCAGGTCAACCCTATCCCCTTTTTTTTGAAGGGATTCAAGGTTTTTTTCCATCCATCTCGGAGTGGAAAATATTGCTGGAAAAGAGTCAAGTGGTGGCCGCGCCCGAAAATGCTATCCCTTTTACGAGTCAAGCAAACTCTTCTGAAAATTATGCTCCGCTTGTCCTGAAAGATAATTATCTATATCTTTATCGTTATTGGTATTATGAGAAAAAACTATCTCATTTATTGGGAGAACGTATCCGGAAAGAACAAACTTTTTTTCCTGAAAAAATTGTTGATATTTTGGATCAGTATTTTCCTACAAACGCGCAAGAAATAGATTGGCAAAAGATTGCGACCATGGGTGTTTTATTGAAGCGTTTTTGTATGATTTCTGGAAGTCCGGGAACGGGAAAAACAAGTACTGTTGTTAAATTATTAGCGGTTCTTATTGAGCAATCGTCTTCTCCGCCATTGATTCGTTTAGCGGCGCCCACAGGAAAAGCGACGCAGAGGCTTCAAGAATCAATTCTGGAGAACAAACAAAAACTCATTTGTCCAGAATTTGTAAAGAATTTGATTCCAGAAGAAGTATCAACGATTCATCGTCTTTTCGGGTATATTCCACAGACACAATCTTTTCGTCATGATGCGTTGAATCCATTACCCGCAGATATATTAGTGATTGATGAATCCTCCATGATTGATTTAGCACTGATGACACAATTAGTCTCCGCGTTAAGACCTGACGCGCGTTTAATTTTGTTAGGAGATCATCATCAACTTACGTCTGTGGAAGCGGGTTGGGTTTTTGGAAGTTTATGTGAAACGAAGCAAGAGCGGGGATATTCTCAAGATTTTCTAATAAAATTACAAAAGCTCTCTTCGGCACCCTTACCTATTTCTTTACAATCAGAATTTTCTCCGGGAATTCAAGATTCCGTGATGGAGCTTCATAAAAACTATCGATTTAAAGAAGAGAGTGGAATTAAAATATTAAGTCAAGCGGTCATTGAAGGAAAAGAAGAGAAAGCGATTGAAGAACTCACTAGGGCGCGATACCCGGATATTTTTTGGACTTCTTTACCCGAAGCGGAAGCCACGCCTCCCTATTATCATTTACTGCGAGATCGCATTTTAGAAGGATTTCGAGACTATTTACAGTTTCCGGATGCAGACCTCAAAAATATTTTTAAAACTTTTTCTCGATTTCGTATTCTTTGTGGAGTATTGAAAAGCGAGATGGGGGTTGAAGAGATTAATCTTTTGGTAGAAAGGGTTTTAAAAGAAGCTCAACTAATTTTTCCAGAACGTACTTGGTATCGTGGGCGTCCGGTAATGATTACCCAAAATGACTATGCATTACAATTGTTCAATGGAGATATTGGTATCACGCTTACCGATTCTCAGTTTCCAGAAGTATTAAAAGTTTATTTTCCAGAAGCGCGAGGCGAGTATCGATCCTTTCTTCCTCAGCGACTCCCAAAACATGAAACTGCTTTTGCAAATACAGTGCATAAGAGCCAAGGATCGGAATTTGAGCGTGTGTTATTTCTTTTACCTTTTCATCTCTCAATGATTTTAACGCGAGAATTGGTCTATACGGCAATCACGCGTGCGAAAATGAAGGTAGAAATTTTTGGGAAAGAAAGCTTATTAAGACAAGCGATTCAACGACAAGAAAATCGTGTTTCTGGTTTAAAAAAGCGACTTCTAGAACTAGAGACTGGAACGATTTAAGCTCGGAGGCCATTTTAAAAATCATGTTCTCTGTCATTTCGATGAGGCTCAAGCCGAAGAAGCAATTTCCGAAACAGTATCGCTTTCAGGAGATTGCTTCACTAGCGTCGCAATGACAATAGAGATAAAGAGTTACGGCTTAAGTTGACACTAATGGTTCCCAACCCGCCTAGTAGGTCATTAAAAAACAAACTGAAATTGAATTTGTTTTTCTAATTTTCTCCAACCTTCAATATGTGCGGAATGAATTCCTTTTTGAGTGAGTTGTTGGATAAATTTCTGGACTTGTGTTTCATTATCAAATGCTTGTTCTTGAGGAGAACTATTTTCTTCCCAAGTGACACGGAATAAACTTCCGCGAGAAACTTGTTTTCCAGAGAATGGAGTCGTATTAAAACTTGTTTTTTTAGTGGACGCGCCACGTTTCCCTTTTTTACCGGGGAGTTTATGTTTTTTTCGGAGTTCGGTGATATTGATCATCGGAATACCGGTTCCGAATTTAGCTTTAACGGCTTTTTGTACTTCTTTGTTTGAAGCGCCTTGTTGTAATAAAGGGAGAGCCATCTCTCGTTTTTGTTCTGCTTTATTCGTACGGAAGCTTTCAGTTTTTTTAGTTTTTTTAGGTGTAGTTTTGGGTGTAGTTTTAAGGGAAGAAGTGGACTTGCGTTTCCCTTTTTTACCGGGGAGTTTATGTTTTTTTCGGAGTTCGGTGATATTGATCATCGGAATACCGGTTCCGAATTTAGCTTTAACGGCTTTTTGTACTTCTTTGTTTGAAGCGCCTTGTTGTAATAAAGGGAGAGCCATCTCTCGTTTTTGTTCTGCTTTATTCGTACGGAAATTTTCAGTTTTTTTAGTTTTAGGAGTAGAGGCCGTTTTAGGAGTAGAGGCCGTTTTAGGAGTAGAGGCCGTTTTAGGAGTAGAAGTCATTAATTTCCGTTTTCCTTTTTTACCGGGGATTTTATATAAAGTTCGAAGTTCGGTAATATTCACCATAGGAATATTGGAGCCAAAACGAGCGAGAATCTCAGCTTGAACGTCTTTATTACTCGCGCCTTGGCGTAAGAGTTGTAAGGCAATATCTTTTTTTTGTAGAGCAATTTCAGCTCGAGAGAAATCTTCTATTTCTGCGTGCTTTGAACTTGAAGCAGTTTTAGCCGTTTTAGCTTGGGCTTTGGCTTTAAAAGTGTTAAGACCTGGAGAAGGAATACCGTATTCTTTTCGAAGTTGGCTCAAGGCTTCTGGATGAATTCCCGATTTGAATCGGAGTTTAGATTCCACTTGAATTTTATTATTATTAGCATCTTCTTTTAACATTTCTATTACCAGTGCTTTTTTTTCATCACTAATGAGAGTCATTAGGAAACATCCTTTTCTTTAGTTTTATCCAGAATACTAGCAGGCCAAATATATCGAAGGTTTCGCAGGTTTTTTCTGAGTATAAAACAGGGTTTTTAAAAAAATATTAAAGGCATCACAAATTGCGTTTAATAAAAGATAAAAGCTCAAAAATTAAATCATATTAAAAAATACCAATTTTATATTGTTTGGTACTCGAATAATGTTAAGTATATACTCTTATTTTTAAAAGTAAAATACTAAAATATGAAAATTAGTTAAATAGTATCTTATAAAAATATATAACCTTCAGTATTTCTTTTTAAAATAGCCATTCTCGACTAAGAAAAATTTGTAAAAAAAATGAAAAATGGATTGTAATAAACTAACGCTAATACGATCTTCTCACAATGATTTTGCCATTTTTTTGAGGAGATGAAAGTTTTTCTGTTTCTATAAATAAGATGTGTTATGAGACATTTTCAAGCCGTCACTCTAGATTACGTTTTGCAGAAATATCCATTTTTATTAGTAGACTCGAATGCATTTATTTTTCATTATCCAAAAGAAATCCATCAAAAATTACAATCTCGACAAATTTCAATTGAAGAAAAAAAAAGATTAGTGGCTTCAGACGAATCCTTAGTTCTATTATTTTATCAAGAATGGTTTCGAATTTTAGATCGACATTCGAACCTTTATCTCACAAATGATATCTTGGATTTAGAACTGAGTGGACACGAATTGATGACAGCCGAATCCAAAAAACATTATGCGTACAAATATCAAAATCGCCCCTATCCAAAAGGGAGTTTAATACGCAACTTTGATACACCTCCGGTACAAGTATGTAAGCGTGAATTATGGAAGCGATTAGAACGATGTCGTATTAATTCTATAGTTAAGACCCAAAAACCTGGATTACGAGAGGGACTTCGTCGTTCATTAGAAAAACAATTTGAAGGAAAATTTTCTGAATATCGAGGGCTTTCTCGGATTGATCAGGAAATCATTACCAATACCCTTGTTTTTAGTCTCCTCTGCCAGAAAGCGGGCGCTATTTTAACGAATGATGTTCTTATTTCAAATACACTATTCGATCTGCCCGTTCTTTTGGAATCTTGCTCTCAATTGCAGGAAATCCCCAAACATTTTGATCAGGACTATCGGCAGATATCGAAAATTTCCATTTCGAGTTATTATGGATATCGTCCTCCGCAACGAGAAATTTTGCGTCTCTATCATCGTCAACGTAAAGTAGCCTCTCTCCTAGAGAAAGATCAAACAGCGAAAGATGGGGCTAATCTCGAAAAACTGGATTGAATTTAAGAGAAAAAAAAGGTATCATACAGCCCTGAATTAGTGAATTCACAAAGAAGGATTTTCTTCTCTATCGTCTTGTGGTAACTTTTTTCAAGAGAGGCCACGGTTTTTTCTTTTTTTTCTTCCAAAACGGGTCGAGAACCGGCCTTAGGTGCGGAGAATGGGCTTACCCTTTCGACGAAGCACAAAACCCTGCCTATCCCGCATAGATTAGGTGGGGTAGTTTATTATTGATGGATAAGCATACCGAAATTGCTCTGAAATTGGGACTAATTAATAAAGAACTCGTTGCTTGGGCAGAACAACAACAGCGTGAGACTTCCGCGGAAACTCTTTTTGAAATTTTAATTCGTTTCGGTTTTTTTTCCGAAAAACAGATCGAAACGATCAATCAAGCAAGCCGAGAAATTCCGATCTCTCCAGAAAATCCATCCCCGTCTAAAAAAATAGAATTGGATCCTCCCACGGCTGAATTTCAGCTTTCTCCCCCCCCTTCTATTCATCAAGAAATCGACTCCTCCCAGCAAATTTTTCAAGAAATTAAAGAATTATCCAAAGAGCATTTTAGCGAACTCTTCAAAGGCATTGAGGCGCCCCCCTCAAGCACCATTCAAACGGAAGTGCAAGAGGTTGATTCTTCAGAATTTCAAGAAGGAGATCTTTCCAGTCTCGTTTGGCCCGATTCAGGAAAACCGCTCTCGGAATCCGATGAAAAATTTGTGCGCGAAGTGTTAAAAAATCACTTTACCTCCAAATCATCGATCCAAAAATCTCTCCTAGAAATCACTTCTGAAGAACGAGAAAAACCTATTGGCCAAATTTTATTGAAAAAACGATTGATTGACGGACATCAATATTATCAAATTCATTCCCGCCTAAATCCTACTTCAGAGAGTACAGGCTTGCAGTCTTCTATCTTTCGCCCTTTACACGCAGATTCCTCGAAAATCATTGGCCGGTTTTTGGTAGAACGAGAAATCGCCCAAGGGGGAATGGGAATTATTTATGAAGTGGTGGATCCCAACAATCAAAAACACTATGCGCTAAAACTGTTGAAGGGTCATAGTAAGGCCCTTGTAGAGCGATTTAAGCGAGAAGCCGCAGTCGCGTCTATTTTAGATCATCCTAATATCGTTGGAGTTCATGAATTTGGAGGAACCGAAGAATCCTTTTTTTTTACAATGAAACTTATCCACGGAGAAAGCCTGGAAAGTTTAATTCCGAAATGGAAAGGAAACCACCAATATTGGGCAGAATTGATGACCATTATCCTAGATGCGCTCGATTTTGCTCATTCACGACATATTATTCATCGAGACCTAAAACCTGCGAATATTCTCGTGGATCAAGAAGGAAACCCTCAAATTACAGACTTCGGGCTCGCCAAATTGATGAATGATGATCTCTCTCTTACCCAATCTGGCGTCATGGTTGGAACTCCTTATTATATGAGTCCGGAACAAGTGCGTGGCCATGCAAACGAAGTCGGTTTTCAAAGTGATATTTTTTCAATTGGAGTGGTTTTTTATGAAATGTTGACGGGACAAAAACCATTTCGAGGGAACACGGCGATGGAAATCTATGAGCAAATTTTGCATACCGATCCAATCCCTCCACGTCGTTTGGATAGTACGATTCCGAAAGAACTCCAGTATATTTGTTTGAAATGCCTTTCCAAAGCCAAAAAAACTCGTTATCAGAATACTCAAGAAATTATTACGGATTTACAAACTTATCTTTCTGGAGGAAAAATATCGGGTTTAGCCGCGATTCAGCAAACTGATTTTTACGATAAAGATAGTAGCCTTCTCTCTCCGGCTTCCAATTTTTTTGAGAATGCACCAACTGCTCGGATTAATTCACGGCTTTCTACTCTTCAAGAGCCTAATGCACTACGGATGAATGCCGATAATTTATCCGGAAGCTCCACCAAAAAACTGACGATTACGAAAGAATTGAATAAATCGGATACGACCGTCGATTCCAATAAAAAAAGTGTTTCTCCCATTCCTCCGAACTCGAATCCTCCAACAAGCCTAAAAAATCCGCCCAGCGGAAACGTAACCAAAAGCTCTTCTGTATTAACTTCCGTCGCTAACCTTCCGAAATCGAGCCAAAATCTTCCTTCTAAAAAATCGGGCTTTTCAAAATTTTCTTTAGGACTACTCTTTGCGATTCTTTTATTAGGCTTATCTTTAGGATTAGGTGGGTTATGGATCCAACAAAAAATTTTTCAAAATGAATCGGAAATGGAGCAAATTCGATTAAAACAACAACTCCAAAAAGTAGAAGAAGATCTAGCGGAAGTGGGGAAACTTAAAACAGCTTTTTTGTTTGGTGAAGCCTTAACGCTTTTGAAAAAAATTCAGTCCGATAGACCGCCTAAACAGTTTTATAATAAAATCGAAGCGCTAGTGATAGAAATCACCCAAATTCAACAACAATTTTTTCTGGAAATTAGTGAAATTGAAGAAATTGCGAAATCGGAACGAATTCAACCCGAAAAAGCATTAAAACGCTATCAAGAATTGATCACGAGGCCTTTATTAGAAAATAATAAAAGTCGTGTTCAAGCCATCATCAGAGATTTAGTAGCCATTCAAAAACAAATCCAGAACCAAACTCAACAAGCGGAAGCCTTTGAAAAAGATCAAAAATATGACGAAGCTTATGTCCTTTATGAAGAGTTATCTCGACAATATCCAGAATCTCAAGATCTTCCTCAAATTCGCTTCATCCAGCATCTATTTTTTCCCATCAAACTGAAATATCAAGGGGTAGAAATTGGAACGACGCCAATCCTTTTTAAATATAAAAAAAATCAGCCCTTTCATCGAGAAGCATTGGAACCCGTTTCTTCTAACTATCAACTCACTTTCCTCTCAGAGACAAACTATCCTCCGATTTTTGATCGTTATGTAAAAAACCATTCCCATTTTCAAAAACCGTGGCACCTTCTCCTTCACGCCAACCGAAAACAAGAATGGGAGTTTAAAGAAAAAGAAAAATTTGAAGCCCCCCCTTTTTTGCATCAGGGCGCTTATGTCATCGGCGATAATGGCGGCGCGCTTCATTTTCTCTCTTCTTCTGGAAAATCGCTCACACAGGGTTTTCGAATCCCTGCCAAGGAGCTTAGTGATTCGATTGTTTCCGGATGTTTTTGGGCCCCCCAACAGCAACTTTTAATTTTTGGAAGCTATAGTGGTCGTCTTTTTGGCCTTACCGAAAAAGCCTCTACCGTTTGGGAAATTCAAACAAAATCTAAATTTGAATCCCCCCCCCTTCTCTCCGAAGAAAACCTTTTTCTTGTCGATGGTTCTTCTCCCTCGTTTCGACTCAAATGTTTTCGTTTGGTTGGACAAGAAGAACCAAAGCTTTTTTGGACTTGCAAACTTTCTGCGCCCTTCTCTATTCCCCCAATTCTCTTAAAAAATATGCTTTACTGGACTAGTGAAGAAAAATTGATTGTCTTTGAAATGGATACTAAAAAGAACAAAATTCAGGGCCCCATTCTTCAATCTTCCACAATTGGAAACCTCGTCGGCTCAATTCGTTATATTGAAAAAGAAAAAGTTTTTTGCGTGGTCAGCTCCGCAGGACAACTATTTTTGCTGAATGAAACTGATTTAAAAGTGAAGCGTAAAATTATTCTTCCTGCTCCTCTTTTGGGAGAAGTACAAATTTCTAATGAACATATTTTAACTCTATGTGCCAATAATACATTATACGCTTATGAAATTCAGGGAACCCAAACCTCCTGGAAATGGAAACAAGAACTTCCAGATGTTCCAGTCAACAGCATTGTCCTCGATCAAAAAAAACAACTTCTTTATACCGCGACAAAACAAGGTTGGGTCTATGCATTCACTTATGAAGGCCAGATAGCCTGGGTTCATTGGAGCAAACAAAGCATAAATAATCTTGCGCTTGTCCAAGAGGTCCTGATTTTATCTGGAGACTCATTAATAGCTCTCACCTTGCAAGACTAGTTTTATCCTTTGCCTTTTTTTTAGGAGGTCCCTGTGGGATTTAAATGTGGTTTATTAGGATTGCCCAATGTCGGAAAAACAACTGTGTTTACCGCACTCACAGGCGCTAAAGTAGAGACCGCACAACATCATAAAGATTCTAATTTAGTGACCGTTCAAGTTCCAGATTCTCGACTGGATCATATTGCAAAATTGATTCCTCCTCTAAAACTTACACCCGCCACTGTCGAATTTATTGATTTACCGGGAATTCTTCAATCGGCTTCTAAAGAAATTTCTAAAAACACTTTTCTTAATAATATACGAGAATCTGAAGCACTCGTTCAGGTGGTTCGCTGTTTTGAAGACCCCAATGTTTTTCATGTTCATGATACTGTTGATCCCATTCGTGATGTGGAAATAGTAAATTTGGAACTGGCTATTACCGATCTAGAGATCTGTAGCAAACGCTTAACTGCCGTTGATAAAAGTGTTAGAACTGGACGCAAAGACCTTGATCTATTAAAAGTCACTTTAGAAAAATGTATCGCGACCCTCGAACAAGGAAAGCCATTACGATTACTTGATCTCAAAGAAAGTGAGCTAGCTGTTTTAAGAGAAATGCGATTATTAACTTTGAAAAAAATGCTCTATGTCGCCAATATTTCCGAAGCCGATATGACTACCGGAAACGCCCATACAAAACAATTGGAAAAATTGGTGAATGAGGAAAAAACACCACTGATTTGTGTTTGCGCCAAACTCGAAGCAGAATTGGCACAAATGAGTCCTGAAGAGCGCCAAGAGTTTATGAAAGAACTACAAATTCAGGAAAGCAGTCTCGCAAAACTGATCCGAGCCGCCTACCAACTCTTAGGGTTAAAAACGTATTTTACCGCTGGACGTAAAGAAGTCCGCGCTTGGACCTTTCCAATGGGGGCCAAAGCGCCAAGAGCTGCGGCAGTCATTCACACCGATTTTGAGAAAGGCTTTATTCGCGCCGAAATTTATCATTGTGAGGATTTGTTTGCGCTAAAATCCGAAAAAGCAATTAAAGAAGCTGGAAAAATACGAATGGAAGGGAAAAACTACGAAGTTCAAGATGGAGACGTCATCGAGTTCCATTTCAATTAATAGACGCATCCCTAAATAAAATCCCCTCGAGAGAGGGGATTTTATTGTGAAAAAAATGATCGCTTGATTGCTTTATCGCTTTACTCGTCCCTGAAATTCGCCGTTTTCTACACGAATTTTAATGATATCTCCTACCTTCACATAACCGGGAACTCGCACTTCCGCGCCAGTATCTATGATGGCTATTTTGGTCACGTTGGTGGCAGTATCTCCACGTTCCGAATCCGGAGATTCTTTGACTTCAGATTCAATGGTTAGGGGCATTTCGATTCCCATAATGACCCCATTAATTCTGAGTAAAGTGACTTTTAAATTAGGCATGAGAAATTTTTGGCCATTTTCATTTAGCATTGATTTTGCAAGGATTTCTTGCTCGTAGGTTTCTGGATGCATAAACACATAATTTTCGCGTTCCGCATACAGATATTCATATTCAGCGCGTTCGAGATAAACAAGAGGAAGCATATCGTCTGGAGAAAAACGGTGTTCGACCACATTTCCGCGTTCGAAGCTTTTTAACTTAATTTGCCAGTAGGTTCGTAAGTTTCCACGCGTTTGCTCATGTTTATCGAAAACAATATAAACTTCTTTATTAAATTCAATGGCTTCGCCAAGTTTTAAGTCGCGTGCGCGCATAGATGACATGGATTTCTCCTGAGCGATAAAAGAGAATATTTAGAGTGATGACTTGTAAGAGTAGGTGGGATGATTTCTTACAAAAAATTAGAAGCAGTTCCCCTCAAAAAAATAAGGGGAACAGGAAGAAAATGAAAAGAATATTAACGAGAATAAAATTCAATTACTTTTTCTGGAATTCCATTTTTATAAATTTCATCGACTTCTGGAAATCTCATAAGCGTTCCAGTGGCCTCATCAGGGCTGATTTCGACATAACTGGGATAGTTCTTTTTAAAACCTGCTTCTTTAATATAATTTTTTAGAAATTCAGATTTTTCTGGACGTCTTAGCCCAATTTTATCTCCGGGTTTTAAGAGAGCAGACGGAGAATTATGAGCGTGTCCGTTGAGCATAAAATGCCCATGAACCACTGCTTGTCTGGCCGCAAAAATCGTGGGCGCAAAACCCATTTTGAAAACCATATTATCCATACGGGTTTCGCACATTCGCATCAAAGTATCCCCTGTTCTTCCTTTCATACTTTTGGCGGTAAGCGCCAAACTTTTGAATTGTTTTTCGGAGATATTATAAGTGGCACGAATTTTTTGCTTTTCCCAAAGTAAATTTCCAAATAAGGTCATTTTTCTTCGTTTTTTTCCAGATGCCCCTGCTGGATAAGGTCGTTTTATACTGGGACATTTTGATTTGCCAAAAAGACAGAACCCTGCTTTTCGACAAACTTTATGTTTTGGTCCTTTTTTGATCATGAATGGTACTCAATAAAATAATACTTTATTCAATTTAAATTAATACGACCCCAAATTCGGGATGAAATGGGTTTTAAGGGAAAATAACGGTTTGTAAAGGTGCTAAAAAAGAAAGGTTCTCTATCTTAACGAGAATTTTAAAATTCACAAGCTCTCATTTGGGTTTCTCAGAGATTTTTCTGAATCCTAGTATCAATGTTCGGGTAAAATCGGAAGCGGTGGTATTTTTTCTTGATTTTCTGGAATCCATAAAATCATTCCCGGAAGCAATCGTCCAGACGTTCTTAGTTCTTCTTGATTGGCTAAAAAAATTTCTTTCCAGAAATGAGGACTTCCATAATAAAAACAAGAGAGATTCCAGAGCGTATCTCCCTGTTTGACTTGATGAAGCCTTAAAGCATTTTCCTCCGCTTTGGGTTCTTCCGCTTCTTTTTGGAACCAATATCCTCCTATACTAAACAAAAACATCCCCACCAAAAGAAGGACGGCACATTTCCCATTGGCTTCTAAAATAACGGCCTTGGATGGGGCAGGAGTATTTTGCTTCAGAAGACTCCCTTTTTGCGGAAAAGGAGGAAGCACGGAAGTCGGCGGAAATAAAACAGAAGTCGTTTTTTGTTGATCTATTTTGATCTGAGGCGACGGAGACGCTTTTCGTAAATCGGTATCGTTGGAGAGTGAAGGAGGTGAAGGAGGTGAAGGTCTATTTTTCCGCAAAAAGGGATGGCGGTTCTTTGAAAAATAGGCTCGGATCGAATGCCATATTTTATGGAAAACAGACAAAAGAATCCTCCTCAAAGCGGACATCTGCCAATGAAATTCCTTTTAAATCCGGATAGGATTGACAAAATTGTTTCAAGATGTGAAGTTGTGTCTCAGGATCACAATAAATCTGGGAGGAGAGAACAGAATTTCCCCAGCGAATCAAGGTTTGATGCTTAGTTTTTAAATAAAACTCTGCGGGCGCTGAAAGCGAATCTGTTTTTTTTACTTGAATTTTTTCTAAAGAGAGCCAAGAATAAACATCCTGTTGTTTGAAAAATAAAGCCAGTTGACAGCCTTCTCTGATCTTGGAATCCTCCCAACTCTTTCCAATATCAGGAACCCGAGTTTCTATTCCTTCCAAAAGAAGTAAAGGTTCGGAAAAGCTTGAAATTTCAGGAAGACGAACTCCTTCTCGATCCACCAGATATTTTTGACCTTCATGCTCTACCCAAAGACAGGGTTTTCTCAATTGTGCGACGATTTTTATGTTTTTTGGAAATTGATACTGGATAGACGCTTTTTTGATCCAGGGATTTTTACTGATTTTTTCTAAAAGCGGATCTTTCCAATTTTCAAGCAAAAAAATATTTTTAGGGGTGGCGAGAGATGTCAAGAGCGCAAGATCTCGACTCCAAGAAGGCCCTCCGTTCCAGATCGGAGATTTTAGAGAAATTTGTAGAGCGGGTAGATTCTGCAAATAGTCCCAAATGGGCTGACGATAAAGAGATCCTAAATGAAACACCATCAATAACAAATATCCACAGAGCGCTGGAGTCGAAAAGAACCATTCCAGATCCGAAGCATAGGTATTTTTTTTTTCGTGGTTTACAATTTCCTGCGTTTTTCCTAGTGTTTCAGACCCCATGACTTTGAGAAAAGCCTTTAGCCTGGATGAATATTCAGAAATTTGCTGGACCCACCACAAAATCGGTTTCCAATAAAAAAGAGATTCTTTTTGAATTTCAGGCGGAGAGACTTTAATTAAAGCCTGTTTCCTGAGCGGTTCGCCGCTTTTAGGATCTCTTTTTTTTTGAATGACTTTTTCTTTTTTGAGTGCGACTGAAGCTTGGGGCTGAACCGCCTTCTTGGAGGGCATCGGAGAAAGAGGATCAAGATGCTCAAAAATAGGCGATTCCTGAACAATATTTTTTTCGGAAGAAAACATAAACATCCTTCAAATGGCCCTAATCCTTCTGTTTTAACTTTGAGATGTTTTATTTTTATGACGTGCAAGCGCCATTTGGACAATCCGATCACAGAGTTGATCGAAATTCAGTCCGTAATGACTCGCGGCTTTAGGAATAAGGCTGTGAGAGGTCATTCCTGGAATCGTATTCACTTCTAACACCTGAGGACCCCCCTTTCCCAAAATCACATCGACTCGGCCTAAATCTTTTCCTCCAATGACTTTAAAAGCCGCTTTCCCATAAAAAGAAATCGATTCTTTTTCTTGAGGGGTAATCTCGGAGTCAAATAGATATTCTACCGAGTCATCTTTATATTTAGCGAAATAATCATAAAAATCTCGTTTCGTTCTGATTTGCACCAGAGGCAAAACTTCTTCTCCTAAAATACCCACCGTAAATTCTTTTCCGGCGATAAACTCTTCAATAAGAGCGGTTTCCCCAAATTCCAAAGCTTTCTTAATCGAATCCATCAAATTTTTCGGATGCATCACTTTGGAGATTCCAAGGGAAGAACCTTCCTGACTCGGCTTCACAATCAACGGATACCCTAATTCTTCTCCAAAGGCTTTTAACTTATTGAGAGGAGTCGAGCGATACGTAGGATAAAATTTGGGTGTTGGAATCTGATGCTTTTGAAAGATCTGCTTGCTTCGTTGCTTATCCATCGCGATACGAGAAGCTTCAACTCCACATCCTGTAAAGGCTAAACCTCGTTCTTCTAAAAGAGTTTGCACTTCTCCGTCTTCTCCAAACTTACCATGAAGCGCAATAAACACTAAATCGGGATGTAAATCCGCAAGAGAGTCCAAATTGGGTTCGCTCAGAATACAAGTATGAACGGTATATCCTAAACGTTTTAGTGCTTGAACTACTGCTTTCCCGCTCATCAGCGAGACTTCTCGTTCTCCCGAAACTCCACCCATCAACACGGCAATTTCCATCATAGCTTTATCTCCTCATGGAAGCGATTTCTTGAGCGAAACAAGATTCAATCTTAGATCCGCCCCGAATCTTTTCTGGATTGATTCGATCTCTTGATTTTAATATCGGCATACTTTGATTCTTGATTAAAAGATTTATTGCTCCTCTAAAAAAATCTTCAGAAGAATATTTCAAGGGGAATCTTGGAATCTGAAAAGAATTCTCTTATAATTTCACTCGCTTTTAAGACCCAATTTCCTCCAATTCATAAAATCTTGAAGAGGTAATTTTTTCATGTCTAAGAATAAAAATAAGCAAAACCAATCTTTCAGACCTAATCCTCCTCCGCCTTCCTCTGGAAATCCCGTAAATAAGCCGGCTCCAGTAATAAGCGATCCGCAAAAAAAAGAACCTTCTCCTCCAACCTCTGAATCCAAACCCGTTGAATCTACCGCCAATAAGAACAGTATTCCGGGTCCTTCAGAATCCATTGAAAAGAAAATCATGATTATGGCTTCAATGGACTGGAGTATGCGTCATGCGATACGAAGCTTTGTAGATTATTTAAAACTGAATGAACCCAAAATTACCTGGAAAGGGAAACGCTTCCGTTTAAAATTTGATCGTATTATTGCTCGTCCCGTCGCTTGCGGAGAAGATTTACGCCCCGAAGCGGATTTAATTGTTGATCGAACCATTCATTGGAACGATTATTATAAATGCTGGGCGCAACAGGCACTCAACTGCCAAATGGCGATTGTGAACCACACTCATACCTTCTCGAACCTAGATAAACACTCTACCTATGATATGATGGCGCGTGCCATTCATCCAGACGATCATTTCCCGACTACAGTCCTTTTGCCCCAATTTAATCCTTGGACCGAAGATCAAAAAGCAGAAGATATGTGGAAATACGAACAGGGATTGATTTTAGATAATACCGATTATGGTTGGGACCCACACCGCCGGAAAACGAACTGGGAAAAAGTCAAACAGAAAATGGGCGAAGCCAACCGAAATATCAAACTAAATGATATGATTCGTGAACAATTCTATGCCAAAGGAACCTGGCTAGAAACTTGTATCAAAGAAAAATTTCAAAATAAATTTCCGATCTACTTGAAAAAATCTGCGGGTGGAGGCGGAAGTGATGTGTTTAAAATTAAAGATATTCAAGAACTTTATGAAAAATATGACCGCACGGGCGGACGGACCTTTCATCTCCAGGAAGGTGTTGAAAATTATGAAGTCTTTATTCGCTGTATGGCGATTGGGCCCCAAGTACTTCCAATGGAATTTCTCCCAGAAAAACCGCTCCATGAACATTACGGATCAAACAAATTAAAAGTCGAAAAAAACCTTTTTACTCGGCTTTATCACTATGTTCTTTTTATTAATTCGTATCATCGTTGGACCTATAACTCGTATGAATCCATTATCAAAGATGGAAAAATCCATCCCATCGATTTTGCGAATGCTTGTCCCGATAGTAATTTAACTTCTCTTCATGTTCATTTTCCGTGGCTAATTTGCGCCTTGGTCCGCTGGTTTGCTTTCTGCGCAGTGACTGAAAAAGATATGGGAATCGATTTGGAACACTCCACTTATGTGAACGTTCTTAATAATCCTAAACTCTCTCAACTCGAGAAGTACCAAGCCATTTCTAAATTAAGTGAAGAATATTTTGAAATTGATACCTTTAATCAATTCTGTGAAGAAAATTTTAAGAATCTCGAAGATCAAATGATTCGTTTCTATGATGAAGGTTATTTTGAACCCATTGTAGAACAAGCGATTCTGTATTCGACCTTTCCAGAATATGAGTACCCAAAATTTATTCGTAATTATAATGATATGTTAAAAAATCTCTGGCGACCCAATGCCAAAGATTATATGACAACCGTTATTTATAAATAAATGATAGAGGGGCAATTTATGAATTGCCCCCTCGATTACCATTATCCCTCCACAATAATTTTTGTATTTGTTCTGTTCAAAAGGATCCCTATGCCCCACTTGATTCTTTTTCGTTCTTTTCGCAATCTCTGTTTACAATTCTCTTTTTATGGGTTCTGTCTTGGGCTATTTAGTTTAAGCTTGTTTTTTGGTTGCGATGAAACACCACCATCGCCCATAAATGGTTATGGGATTAAAGAAGATGCTTCTGGTCGTTATGAAGGAAATTTCAAAGACGGCCATTTTCATGGACAAGGAAAGAAAACTTTTCGTCCCACTGAAGCTGTTTATGAAGGGTTTTGGGAAAAAGATCTCCCGAACGGAAAAGGAACTCTCGTTTTTCGAGATGGCCGCATTTACGAGGGCGAGTACATCAATGGGAAAAAAGAAGGTTTCGGAAAGTATACCTATGAAAATGGCTCCATTTATGAAGGCCCCTGGAAAAACGATATGAAATGTGGAAAAGGAAAGATGACGGATTTAAAAAAAGGCGTTTACGAGGGAGAGTTCGAAAATGATGTGAGACAAGGAAAAGGAACCTACCTTTACACCGATCAAAAAAAATATGAAGGCGATTGGAAAAACGACGCGCCTAGTGGCTATGGAGTCTTCACTTTTCCAGACGGCCAAAAATACGAAGGTGATTGGAGCGATGGCGTTCGTCACGGTATTGGCATTCTGACTGAAAAAGATGCTACTATCACTAAAGGACGCTGGTTTCAAGATAATTTTGTTCCTTGCCAAGTCATCCAAAATGAAGGATCTCCAACTCATATTACTTGGAGCGATGGGTTCCAATACGAAGGCGAACATCTTGATACAATTCCCAACGGTCACGGAATAATGACTTATTCGGATGGAAGTCAATATGACGGAGAATGGAAAAAAGGAAAATATTCTGGGCAAGGCACTCGAACTTTTGCAGATAAAAAACAATGTGTTGCTCAATGGGAAAATAACCTTTTGATCGATGGGCCCGCAAAATTAATTTGGGCCGATGGCGCCGTTTATGAAGGAGCGCTTTTAAAAGCAAAAAAACATGGGAAAGGAATCTTTACTAAACCTAATGGTTGGCGCTATGAGGGGGAATGGAGCGATGATAAAATGCATGGGAAAGGAACTCTGAAACAAGAAGATGGAACTGTTAAAACTGGGGAATGGAACAACGGCGTTTATGTAGGACCTTAATCTTTTGTGTTAACTGAATTCCCACCCCAAGTTCAAAAAAAAATCTCCGATCTCCCGGAAGAATCCGGCGTTTATTTGATGATGAACGTCCAAGGAAAAATTATTTATATTGGGAAAGCTAAAAATCTAAAAAACCGCGTTCGTACTTATTTTAATGGGATCGGCGACGGACGACGATTTATTCGACATTTAGCAGAAATTCTTCACGATATTCACTTTCTCATCACTCCGACAGAAAAAGACGCGCTTCTCTTGGAAAGCAGTCTAATCAAAAAACATCAACCTCAATATAATATTAGTTTAAAAGAAGATCGAAGTTATTGTTGCCTCCGAGCTAATTTAGAACACGATTATCCACACTATGTATTAGTCCCCAAATATAAAAAGGGCGAATCCTTATATTTGGGACCTTTTGACTCAAGGTATGGACTAAAAACCACTTTGTATTTGATGCAAAAATTTTTCCCCTTGCGTACTTGTACGGACTCTGAATTTAAATCTAGAACACGTCCTTGTATGGATTATGAAATTGGAAAATGTTGTGCGCCTTGTGTTGGATATGTGAGTAAAGAAGACTATCAGACTATTTTTCAAAAATCGTTAGCATTTCTCCAAGGACAATCAGAGAGCGTTCTCACGCCTTTAACAGAGCGTATGAATCAATATGCCGAAAAATTGGAATTTGAAGAAGCCGCAAAAATACGAGATCAAATCAACGCGGTGACTCGTACTCTGGAAAAACGAACTCTGTATCCGATAGATAGTGTAGAACAAGATATTCTTGGAATTTGTACTTCCGAAGAATTATTAGTTTTTAAAATTCTCAATTTACGTCAGGGGAATATTGTTCATTCGGATAGTGTTGTTTTTAAAGGTTTTCTGCCCGATCCCCTTTCTTCTTTTATTCGTCAATATTATTCTTCTGGAAAATATATTCCTGATAAAATCGTTATTCCTGAAGGATTTGAAGATCAAGAAGCCGTTCAAGAATTACTTACAGAATGGAAGAAAGCCAAAGTGCTTCTGGTCGTTCCGAAAAAGGGTCCACTCAAAAAACTAGTGGAGATGGCGAATCGAAACGCAACACTCGATTTAAAATATAGCGAAGAACAAGAAAAGGTCCAACTTGCCAAGTTGGTCGAAATCCAAAAAAAACTCCAGTTAACTCACATTCCTCGGGTGATTGAATGTTTTGATAATTCTAATTTACAAGGCTCAGCCGCCGTGGGTGCAATGGTTCAGTTTAAAAATGGAGAACCTTATCGCCGTGGATATCGTAAATTCAAAATTAAAACCGTTTTTCAACCCGATGATTTTGCATCTATGGAAGAAGTATTAACTCGTCGTTATTCAAAACTCAACTCCGATGAATGGCCCAATCTCGTTGTGATTGATGGAGGAAAAGGACAGCTTTCCGCGGCGCAAAATGTTTTTGAAAAACTTCAGATGAACAAAGTGGATCTGGTTTCTTTAGCAAAAGCACGTTTGAAAAAAGATCAAAATGGACAAGATTATTATACCGTAGAACGCATTTTCAAACCTGAAGCAAGTGAACCCATCGTTCTAGATCAACAAGGCCCTGAAAATTTGTTCCTCTGCCGTATTCGAGATGAAGCCCACCGGTTCGCAATTACCTATCATCGCGTGGTAAGAAAAAACGAGATGCTGAAAAACGGTCTAGAATCGATTCAAGGAGTCGGCAAAAAAAGACAAAAACAACTGCTTCAAACTTTTAAATCAATCCGCCGATTAACTGAAGCCTCTCAGGACGAAATTGAACTTGTTCCCGGGTTCTCAAAAAAGCTCGCTGAAACCGTCTATCAATTTCTGCATCGACAGCCTTAAGATTTTCGGGAACCTGATAAAAAATTAAGTTGCGATGAGACGAGAGGGATCATTCGTCGGGTTTTCTTTTTTTTTGGAACTTTTGTAGCCGTGGAGCGCTGTCGGAAATAAATTTGTTTTCACTTCTTCTACATATTGTTGGACGCCCTTGCGAATCACATCTCTCAGAACACCATATTCCTTTGTAAATTTCATTGGAGCCGCGAATTCATTAAATCCGAGCATATCATACGAAACAAGAACTTGTCCATCACAATGAGGACCCGCCCCAATACCAATCGTGGGAATTTTCAGAGCCTCGGTAATTTTAGCCGCCAAATCGATCGGGATTCCTTCCAAAACCACAGAAAAAACGCCTGCTTCTTCAACCGCTAAAGCATCTTCTAAAATTTGTTGACCTTCTTCTTCCGTACGCCCTTGTACTTTATGTCCTCCAAATTTGTTAACGGATTGAGGTGTTAATCCGATGTGCCCCATCACAGGAATATGAACCTGAGTGAGCGCTTCGATATATTTCACGGAACGCTGTCCGCCTTCAATTTTAACCGCATGAACTCCGGCTTCTTTCATCAAGCGAACTGCGGCTTCCGAGGTTTTATCAATACTTTGATGAAAGGTTCCAAAGGGCATATCTCCAACGATAATGGATTGCTCTGTTCCACGCACAACCATTTCACTGTGATAAATCATTTGATCGAGAGTTACTTGAAGCGTATTTGATTTCCCTTGAATGACGCATCCCAAAGAATCGCCTACCAATAAAATATCGACAAATGGATCAAGAAGACGAGCCATAGGATAATCATACGCGGTCAACATAATAATTTTTTGTCCCTCTTGTTTCATTTGTTGAAGCGAGGGAATTCCTTTACGTGGTGTCATGGGCAAATCTCCCTGAAAAGAAGAAAAAAAATTGTTCTTCTGAGAGTATCCCTCAGAATTATCCATAAGTCAATTCTATCAAAAGCTTATAAAGCATAAGTGATAACTTATGGATTTATTTTTCAGGAAGTGTTTTTGAGAAGAGTTGAGTGAGATATTCTGCAAGGCATAAAACGCCCGCTTTGTTTAAATGAGCGACATCACGAAAATGATTTACGGAAAAAAGTTCTACAGGAACCCGAATTATTGATAATTCGGATAGTCCTTCCTTGAGTCGTGAATACGATTCGTTGAGTAATCGATTTTTTTGATATTCTTGATTTTGAGGTGTTTTTTTTGACTCTCGGACATAGATATCCAAATAATTCGGAATTTGTAATAAATACACATGAATATGGTATTTTTTCGCAAGTTTGATTGTTTTCTGATAATAGTCGAGAAGGTTAGGATCGGGCTCTATTTTCAACGAAAGCTTTTGTTCGACCTCCTCAAGAACTTTGGCAGGATCTAAAATCCCATCCGCTTCTCCATAACCCGAGGGCAGTAATTTTTCTGGAGGAGGTTGATTTCGTTGTTTCCAGAGCCCCACAAGGCTAGAAGGATTTAGAGAAGAGCGATATTTTAGAAAATAACTCTGATAGAGACCTTGAATCAATGTTTCTTTGGGGCCATAGATACTGAAAATCTGATAGAGTGGAACAAAGCGTTGAAAATCGCCATGTCCTCTGAGTAGAAATCGTTTTTCACGATCTAGGGTATGAGGCTGGAACTGAAGAAAAATAAACTTCAAGCGAGGACACTGTTGCGTTTCTAAGTACGCTTTAAGCTTGAAATAAGTCGCGATAATTCCTTCGGCTGGAAACGCGAAATTATGAACAAAATAGGGAGTTTGAATCTGGTCGGGCTGGATTCCATAATAGAGTTCTGAATCTCCGCAAAAGAGCAGTTCCACCTGAGCGGATTTTTTTTCAAAATAGCTTAGGGATTGATCATATTGTAGAGTACCGTAGGAAAATCGTTTCAGAATCCATCGACTTGTGATTTCCACACCGAGGAACAATATCAGAAAAATCAGAAGGAAAAAAAAGGATTTTTTCCAAAAAATTTTAGAACTGGAAGTAGAGGAATTCATGAACGTCAAAGACTCCGAGATACAGGATTCCAAAAATAAGCAAATAATAAATACTCCAGCGAAGCAAAAGCGGAAAGCGATCAATATCCCAACGAAAAAACTCTTGAAGCCCTTCAATTCCAAGGAGAAAAAAAATATAAAGG
Organism: uncultured Planctomycetota bacterium; assembly: GCA_964530615.1. GTDB lineage: Bacteria > Planctomycetota > JBBTDB01 > JBBTDB01 > JBBTDB01 > JBBTDB01. Next base: position 37,518 of record CAZHAR010000015.1, read on the forward strand.
ATCCCTAAAGCCAGGTTCGTATTTCCAAAGGAGAGTGCAAGGGATTCTTTCCCTGAGGTCCAGGAAAAAAGATGAGTGAGAATGTAAAAAGCTTCAGATAAAGTCTTCGCACGAAAGAAAATCCAAGCTATACAAACCAAATGAAAATTCAATAACACCAAAAAAATAGTGAGCCAATACGGAGACGAATCCGCTAGAGACGATTTTTTTTTCTGAATCGCGGCCAGTTGATATTTTTTGATTCGCAGCGTTATGAGTTGATACGCTCCATGCAGGAAGCCCCAGACTAAAAAGGTCCAGTTCGCGCCGTGCCATAATCCGCTGACTAAAAAAACAATCATCAAATTGAAGTACCATCGAGTGATCGCGACACGATTTCCTCCTAAAGGAACATACAGATAATCGCGAAACCAGGTCGAGAGTGAAATGTGCCATCGCCCCCAGAATTCAGGAATAGTGCGAGCGAAATACGGATGTCGAAAATTCTCCATCAAATCGTACCCTAAAATACGAGCACTTCCGATTGCGATATCGGAATAGCCAGAAAAATCGCAATAAATTTGAAAAGCAAAAAAGTAAGTGGCAATCCAGAATTGGGGCCCCTGATATCGATCTGGAGTTGCATAAACTAGATTAACGTAGCCAGCCAAATGATCCGCAATCACGACTTTTTTAAACATTCCCCAAAGAATGCGTCGCAAGCCTTCTACTGTTTGTGCAGGATCAAACACTTTTTTTTCGCGGAACTGAGGCAAGAGATGACTAGCTCGTTCAATAGGCCCGGCCACTAATTGAGGAAAAAAGGAAATATATAAAGCAAAATAACCAAAATGGGACTCGGCTGGAATTCTTCGGGTATAGACATCAATTGTATAGGACATCGTCTGAAAGGTATAAAAACTAATTCCGACCGGCAAAAGCAATTGTAAATCAGGGAGAAAGATAGCTATTCCATACGTTTGGCAAAAAATATGAATTTCGTGAATGAAAAAATTATAATACTTAAACGTAAAGAGGAGCCCTAAATTAAAGGATAAACTGATTCCCAGTAACAGTTTTCGAATGCTTATAGATTTAGAGCGATCAATGCCTAAGGCGCAGAAATAATCGACCACGGTGGAAAGTAGCATTAATGTGGCGTAATTGACTCGCCAGCACATATAAAAAAAATAACTGCTAATCAGGAGAAACAGCCAACGAAAGGAGTGTGGAAGGGTAAAATGAAAAAAGATCACCATCAAAAAAAAGAATGGGTATTCTAAAGAGTTAAAGAGCATTAGCTATCATCCATCTCAACTTGAATTTTAATGGTGCGGATGACGGAAACAACTCGTTCGCAAGACAGTTTATCCCCTTCGTAAACAACGGCTTTTCCGCGAGTGTGAATTTTCCAAGCGAGTGCCATTCCTTGAGCATAAGAGCATCCTGTCGCTTTTACAATGACATCCGCCACTTCCTCGAACGTGTTATAGGAATTATTAAAAACGACGACTTTCCAAGGACGGCTTTGTTGTTCTTTCGCTTTGCTTTCTTTTTCCTGTTCTGGAAGGGTCTGAGGGAATCCAAAAATCTCAAGAGTTCTTTGATCGAACATTCAAATACCTATGGTGAAAATAATTTAAGATGAATTTTGTTCCGTATTTCTAGGTTTTATTGTATCGGAGGGATTTCCAGAAGCCAAAGGTTTTTTACCCTTTGTCTAAAAGGTGAATCATCGCGTTTTTAAGAGCTTGAATTACGGAGGGTTCTTTTTCAAGCTTCATCTGTCGTTGAAGGGCAAAAATGGCTGAGGGGAGATTCATTAACAAAAGCGTTTGCACCGCGGTTAGACGTACTGCTCCTTCAGAATGATTCAAAAGTTGACACACCATTTCCATCATATCTGGGGTCTTTATCTGAGAAATTGTCTGTGAAGCTTGCTCTCGAATTTCTGATTCCGAATGCTTTAAAAGCAAAAGAATTTGAGGCGCTACGACTTCTCCAAATTGACTCAAAGCTTTAAGTGTAAAAATTTGTGAAGGTGTATTTTTGTGAACGAGTTTCAGTAGAGGCGCGATCGAACGAGAATCTTTTAATTTTCCTAGCGAATCAATGGCGGCGTGTCGAACAGAAAGATTAGACTGGTCAAGCAGGGAAATTAACGGAGGAACGGCTTCAGGTATTTGAAAATTACCCAAGACGATAGCGGCTTCTTTGATCACTGTAAAATGTTCATCTTGAAGACACAACAGCAATTCTTCCACATATTCCTGTAGTTGAAGATGTCCAATAACTTTGATGGCTTCACTACGAACACGATGTTCTTTGTGATGAATGAGTTCTTTTAAATACGGTCCTGCTAGAGGAGAGTAGATCGATTTAATGGCTTGAGAAATGTTCCATTGACACTCCAAATCGGTCAATAAGGGGACAAGTTTATAAAGACAACGGGTATCTTTGAGACAGCCCAAGGTATCTGCGGCAGAACGTCTAATGACCGGATTGTGATCAGACAGATCTTTCAGAAGATCCTTAATTTGGTTCCATTTTTTGATTTGGGCATAAATTTCTGGGGCGCTGGTTCTTGAAAAGTGAGTGGCGCGTTCCCAATAAGTATTGGCTTCTTTCCACTTTTCTAGGCGCTCAAACAAATTCGCCAATTTTAAAAGGAGTTGTGGATTCTCTGGATCTGTTTTCAATTCTCGTTGTAAAATTTCGATTTCTTGCCCAGCCCCCGTCATTCGCTCCTCTTGTCGCTATTATTTTTCGCTCTCTTGAAGCACTTGATCTTGTTCAAAATCTTGAACGCTTGCTCTGTCGCCATTCACAAATTCAACTTCATAAACTATCAAAACATAATGTTTGAAGGAAGTCCATGTAAAACGGGCATAGGTATATTGAACTTCTTTGGGATCGAAATTGTATCGCTTGCAGACTTCTAGTTGTTTCCAAGCGATATAATTGGCTAATGGCACAGGAAACAAATTAACAAAAAGTAAATCTCCATCACCAGAGACATAATATGGAGATTGTTGAAATCGGTCGAACAAGTCTGGAACTTGTACCCGACGATCCAGAATACGGCTTGAATAGGGTTTTAAATACTGATCGATTTCGGCCCTCGTTTTTAGTGCGTTAATTTGCTTTTCTTTTTGAATCAAAAGATAGCGCGTATTTTTTGGATAAGCGACAAATGGCATATTCAAGGTTTGTGCAATTTTTAACCATTCTTTCGCAGAAACAACATCTACACGGAGTTGAGGAACCGAAACTCCTTCAAAGTCCTTTTCCGCAATAGATTGCTCCACAAATTCATCGTATTGTTTTTTTGTTTGAATCGGGGTGGGCGTCGATTGATTTTTAGGAGTCTGTTGATTGGATGAAGAGGATTTTTTGGGATCGGATTTGGCGGTCGGATCGATTTTCGGGTTCACCTCTTTTTTAGGGGGCGTTTTCTTAGAATGAGAAGCCGTTGTTTTTTTCGGGGTTTCTTTTTTTACCACTTCTGTTTTTTTTGCGAGAGGTTCGATTTTGGAGGCAGTTTTTCCGGGGCCATCCTTCACGGGTTCCTTTTGAGGAATTTCCTTCGCAGGGGGCGTTTCTTTTTTTTCTTCTTCCTTCGTTTCTATGGGGGGAGGTTCTGGCAATTTCTCTTCAGTTTTAGGGTCGATTTTTTTTTCGGGTTGTTCTTGGGGTTCAACGGGTGGTGGTTCTACTTCTTTTTCAGGTTTTTTCATTTCTTCAGTATCCGGAGAACGTTTAATATTTTCCTTATACTGAATTTTTTTGGCTTCTTCTGCTTTTTTCTCAAGGATTGGTTTTAGCTCTGCGGGAACTTTAATTTTTTCTTCGGGTTTTTCAGGTGTTTTTTCCTGAGCAGGGGGTTCCTCTTTTTTGGGAGGTTCTTCCTTTTTCATTTCTTCTTTTTTGGGAGGTTCTTCTTTGGCGGGTGGAGGAGGTTCTTTTTCTTTTTGTGCGAGATCTTTATTTTTCTGAGGTTCTTCTGGCGGTTCTTTTTTTAACTTTTCCATTTCTTTTCGAGTTTTTTCGATTTCTCGGGCCACTTGCTCAAGCTCTTTCAATTTTTCGGCCATTTCTTTTTCGGTGGAATGGATTTTAAGGGTTACTTCTTTTTTAGATTGTGTGGTTTGGAGCAGTTTATAAGCTTCCCAGAGATAATAGAGTGTATCGGCTTGATACCCTACGCTCACGGGAATATTTTTATTATTGAGCGGATCACAAACTTGAGCCATATAAACTTTGGCTTTTTGTAAGTGAGCGAGCATTTTTTTTATATTTATATTTTGATTTTCTTTGAGAGGCGATTGGAGTAAGAGTTGATCCTGAAATTTTTCCTGAAATTGTTCTTGGAGTTTTTCAAGAGCAAAAACCAGCGTTGGCTGAGTTTCGAGACAATAGACATAGCCTTTGTTAAGAATTTCGGGGTCACGAGATTGATAACGTTGAATCAACTGTTCGAGTTGGGCTACTTTAGCAGTATCTTTGAGATAGAGTTCTTTCATCCCTGAAAATAAATGCAATTCATCGAGAAGATTTTTGGAAGGGATCGGCTCAAAGAGGAGATGTGTTTCGGTTTGAAGATACACTTGGTTTTGGATGAGTCGAAGCAACGATTTTTCTGGAGAAGGAAAGAGTTCTACACAGAGCCATAAGTGGATCAGAATAGAGATCAAAAAAAAGAGTGCGTAATGAGAAGAATATTTACGAAGATCTTGAATCTTTATTTTCGTTTTCATGATTTCCTGAACTCTATCGGAGAAAAGATCTATTTTGTTTGATTCATCGTAGAAATTTCAATTTGCTGGAAACCAACCTCTTGAACGCAATTGAGAATATTGACAAACATACCGCTTTTAGAGATGTCATCGGCCCGAATGTTAATCGAGGTATTTTTTCCATCGGTGCTCCAGATTTCAGAGAGTTGACGTTTAAGGTTCTCTAAATCGATCACATCATTTCCCAAATATAATTTGGAGCCTTGGTCTAACGTAATGGTCACGATTCGACTCGATTTTGGGGACGGAGCCTCGGATTTATTTCCCTGAACTTCCGGCAATTTAACATGGACTGTAGAACTTTTGACTTGAGAAACCATGATAAAAAAAGTTAAAAGAATGAATAGAACATCCACAAAAGAGGTCATTTGCATTCCAACAGGTTCTTCTTTTCTTACACGTTTCATAATTCAAATCCTGAAAATTAGCGTTTAGCGATACTCGATCTGATTTGTGAATAAGATTTAATCGTATTGACCTGATAAACCAATTCTGATTCTAGACCATTGGAAAATTTGTTAAAGAGGAAAAAAAAGAAATAACTGAAAAGAAACAGCATTACTCCGGCAACTGTGGTATAGAGAGCAATAGAGAGTGCTTCGGTGAGTTTCGTCGGATCTCCTAGCCCGACATCTTCCAGCGCCATTGAAACTCCGACAACAGTTCCTAACAGACCAAGGGTTCCAGAGACATTGGCAATAAAAGTTAAAACGTCGAGTCCTGCCCGACTATCGGTAACAATTCGATCAACTTCATTTCCCGCGATTTCTTCGGCGCTATTGACATTGCTTTGCTTCAACTGCTTCAGAAACAGATGAAGCGCTTTCATCACGGGATGAGAAGAATCGGAAAGATATTCAATAGCACGTTCAATACTAAATGAAGAAGCGTTTATTTTTTTTAAGTTTTTTCGATATTGTCGATTTTTAGAGAAATAGCAACACCAGAAAAAAGCCCGTTCCATCGCTAAGGCGAGAGCAATGACAGAGAGAAAGACAATCGGAAGCATCCATTCGATACCCCCTTTAATGATATAATCTTGAAACATCGTGTCATCCCTAAGAAATAGTTGGGAAAAAATACAATTCTAAATTTCCTTTAATTTTCAAGTGCGTGGAGTACACACCTCTAAATCTCCTCTCAAGAGGAGACTTGAAGATTTCGATTTTTGAGGTTCCGTAGAAAGCGCACTCTTTTTCCCCTCTCGAGAGGAGACTTGAAGATTTCGATTTTTGAGGTTCCGTAGAAAGCGCACTCTTTTT
>CAZHAR010000015.1:43654-84424 GCA_964530615.1 uncultured Planctomycetota bacterium
CCCCTCTCGAGAGGGGTTAGGGGTGTGTTCTCCACAGGCGAGTTAGAGGGTTTCATCACTAAAGACAGTGGCTAATTCGTTACGATTCGTGGTAGAGAGGTTGGACGAAAAATTTTTGACATTTCCCCAATCACGAGTCAAGTAAGCCAGATAGCAAGCCTGAAAGTAATCGTCTTCGGCTATTTCTACGGACAGACTTTCTGCGAGACTGAGATATTCATAAAGATAAGCTTTAGAACGTGCAAAATCATCAATATCGTGATGAATAATCGAGCGATTATAGAGAGCGGTCAGATGTCGATAATTAGAGTTATAGCCCGGGCTATGTAAATCTTGAGAAGAAACATGAGAAAATGCGTTTTTCACTTTAAAACGGCTATGTTTTTTGATATCAGTTAAGAGGGTATCCAGAACATTTTTTTTCGGTTCTCGTGCTTTATACACTTCTGGATTTTCCATTTTATGCATTTTTTCTTCTTCTTTTAAGGTACTCAAGCGTTCTTGTGATTCGTGGATATCCCCTTTATAAAAAGCGATATCATTTTCCAGAGCGTGTACATTATAGTTATATTGAGCCAAAATTTTGGCTTCTTTTTCTTTAAATATTTTTTCTGGAATCCTTCCTTCCTCACGAGCTTTTTTCAGATTCATATATCGAGTTAATAAATCGATCTTCGCCTTACGTAAATTATCTTGTTCTGCTTCCAATTTTTGGGAGCGTTCCGTGATTAGTTTTTCATTTTCTTGAATTCGGCTATTGATCGTATTTGCTTTTGACTTCGGTTGATTTTGCATAATACGGTCATAGTTATTGAGAGCCGCGTCAATATTTTTACTAACCTGTTCCGCATCTTGTTCTTTTTTGGCTTCACTATCGACAGCCACATTCTTTTTTTCTTCTTCCAGGGTTCGATCCAACTCGGAATTGATTAATTCATCTTCCTGAGCGTTAAGGAAACTTGGGAGGATAAAGGGACTTAAGAGAAGAAAAAATAATAAATATTTTATCATCGAAAACCTCCGAGGGGTCATTATTTGGGGGAGACAAAATTGAGAGTATCTGACTTAGAAAAGGATTGCTCTTGACTTTGACTAGAGAAATCCTGACGAATTCGGGACATTTGTTCTTCGAGTTGATCTCGCGTTTGAGAATAGGTTTCTAATTGAATGGATAAGGATTTTTCCAGCGTATGAATCTTGTGCCGACCTTGTTGAATTTGAGAGAAAAGCGCATCGTTTTGTAACATCCCGATTTGGAAACGAGCCAAATCAAGGAGATAAATCTTTTCTTCTTGTAAACTTTGAATCAACTGGCGAAAGGAATCTTTCATCGGTTGAAAAACTTTCGATAACTCTAGAAATTGAGATTGAAATTGTTGTATTTTTTGAAACTTTTTTTCCTGTTGTTCTAACAAAAATTGTTTGGATTCGCAATTTTTGCAATCCAGCAAAAAAAGTTGTTTTAAATAGGTTCGAGTTTGAATGTTTTTTGTCCAGCGATAGTCATCAAGAACTGCTTGCTCTTTGGATTGAAGTTTTAAGAGTTCTCGACGAAGTCGTATTATTTTTTGATAGGACCGAGTTTGTTCCTCCTCTATTTTTTTCAAGTAATCAAAAAGACGTGTTTCGAGTTGTTGATGTTGTTCGGCTAACCATTCATAAGATTGAATTAACTGTTCGGTTTGTTGATGAAAAGAATCTATGGAAAGGCTAAGATCTTTATTGGCTCGACTCAATTCCAGCGAATTCGGAGTTTGGGTTAAACTCTTTAGCGTGTTTTGCAAATTTTGGTTTAATTGTTCCAGACGAATCATCGTTTCCTGGAGCGTATTTGTGTCCAGATAGAATTTTTCCAAATCCTTCTCTAAACACCAAGATTCAGGAAGTTGGAGAGAAAATTCTGCAGGTTGCGCTCGTACGCTAAAAAGTAAAAATCCCAAAAAAAACAGATAGCCAATACATCGGTCCACGATATTATCGCTCCTCTAACACACTCGCTTGATCAAAATGAGTTTCAGCTTGGCGAAGTAACGCCTGTTTATCTTTTTCTTTCGCCTTTTGTGCCTGCTGGATCAACAGTTGTCCCTGAAGTCGAAGCGTGTCAGCCCGATCAGCGGTACTCAAATTACTAAATTGAGTATCCTCCATCACCTGAGCCACATTTACCTGCGCTTCTTCAAATTTTCCTAATTCAAACTGACAACCGGCTTGATAAATTCTTGCACGAACAAAAGACGAATCCTTTTGTAAAACTTCACCGTATTTTGACACGGCTAACGGATATTCTTTTTGTTCATGTAATGCCAAGGCTTCCTGAAACAACTGCTCGCTTGTAATTTCGTGAACAATAGGTTTTTGCTCAACCATCGGGGTCGAAGAGCAACCCGTCACAAGAATTAAAAACAAAATACTAAAACAAATTGAGCGAAACATCTTTCCTCCTACTCCTGAAAAATAGAGTGAACAACAAACTATTCCAGTATGAAATAAAGCCTAAAAAAAAACAAAACTATTCCAAATTACTTATTCGGCCTTCGGATCTTCAGAAGAGTTCTCTCCTTGAATTTTATTCGATTCTTCTTTTTCTGAATCGGAATCTTCTATCGGTTTTGGTTCAAGATTCAGATTTTGAGGAGAAGTACTTAAGGGCTGCTGCTCTTCTCCAGGATTTTGTGATTGAAGGGCACGCTCCTCTTGAAATCGCTTTTCTTCTCGCAAAATTTTTTCGTCGAGTTCTTTCAGTAATTGTTCTGCTAATTCTACAGGTGATTTTTTACGAAAAAAAAGGGCCATAGCGTCTCCTTTGATAAAGCTATTTTATTCAACATCGATTGATTATTTCAAAATCATTCCCGGTTTTAATCCTTCTTGAACTTTTAAAAGGACAGGAAATCCATCTTCCTCACGAAAGACTAGCTTTTCCTCACTCTCTTTCATTTGTTTTAAATGATATTTTGAGGGAAGCGAAACCAACACAAATTGATTCAATAATGAAGGAATTTCTATATTCTGCTCTAAAATAAACCACTTTTCATATCCGCCTAAATTTACTCGATAACGAAATATTCCAGAATCTGGAATCTCCTCTTCTAGGACCTGTCCCACAACTAACTGGGCCGTTTTAGTATCCGATTCGGCCAATAGGGCCTCTTTTTCCTCGCTTTCTAAGTTTTCTTCTACAAGATAGCGAAGTTCCAATTCTAACAATTGCTCCTCTTTTTTTAACGGATTCAAAATTTCTTCTTGCGGAAATAATGGGATCACTTTTCGAATCAAAGATTTCGGAAATAAACATTCCGGAGTCAACGTTTTCCAAGATTTTGGTTCTTCGAGCGAGGTCCACCCAAAAAAAGTCCAGATTTGCTTTGCGCTCTCCAAAAGAATCGGCGAAATCGCAATCGTTATCGATTGTAAAGCCGATATGGCAAGATGAAGACTCGTTTCAGCCACGCTTCGATTTTCCTTAATCGAAATAAACGGTTTTTCTAGTTCAAAAAAAAGGTTCAGATCTTTACATAAAAGCTCAAATTCCGTAATAACCTGCGCAAATTCTAGTTGTTGATAGGCTGTTTTTATTCTCTCTAAGGATCGGGTTGCCTTTTCTAAAAAAGATTGTTGCGCGATAGTGACGATCCCTAATGGCGGAATCTGTCCCGAAAAATGTTTGATAATAAACTTTAAGGTACGATGGACAAAATTACCAAAACCAGAAGCAAGTTTTTGTCGAATTTCCAAAATCTCACGAAATGTTAACGTGTGTTTTTTTGTTTTCGATAAACGAGAAGCAAGCGCATACCGTAAAAGATCCAGCGAAAATAAGGGATGATCCAAGAGTTTAGAAATTTCAAAATTGGATTCTTCTATCGAAGGAAATTTTTCCGCTTTCAGTAAAAGCGGTTGATGTGCAATAATGTTATGCGGTAAGTTCCAAACCGAATTTTCTCCTTGAGCCATAATGACCGCTGGCCAAAGAATCGCGTGATAAGGAACCTGTTTTTTATTCAGAAAATGCAAAATATGACATTCCGAAGAACACCAATATTCTTGCCAAATTTCTGGAGTCTGCTGTTTTTCCGCCCATTCTTGCGAAGCGGTAATATATCCAAGTAACGCCTCGAACCATACATACATCACTTTCTCAGAAAAACCATCCTCATCCACCTCTTTTGGAATCGGAATTCCCCAGTTTAAATCTCGCGTAATCGCCATATCTCGGAATCCGGTTTTCCACCAGTTTTCGATATACTGGTGGATCGAAGGGTCCCAATGTGTCTGTTCTTGTAGCCAATTTCTCAGAGGAGCCTCAAAGGCCGTTAGCTTAAAGTAAAAATGAAGGGACTCTCGTGTAATCGGTGTTTCGTGACATTTGGCGCAACGCGGTTGAATGAGTTCTTTCGGCTGTACATCCCGTCCACATTGATCACAGCCCCCCCCATTTGCGAGAGGATACCCACAAAATTCATGCGGACATTGCCCCTCCACGAGCCAATCTGGAAGAAACATTTCGCATTGAGGACAAAATAAATGGAGGGTTTCCTGAAGAGAAAGATGTCCATTTTGATAAAGTTGTTTGAAAAAATCCTGAGCGACCTGAAAATGTTTTTTTTGATGCGTTCGAGAAAAACAGTCAAATTCGATCTTAAATCGTCTAAATTCTTTTTGAATTCGCTCCCGATATTGCGCAATAATCTCTTCTGGAGTTCGATTCTCACGATCTGCCGCTACCGTAATCGGAACCCCATGATCGTCTGTTCCACAAAGAAAAAGTACTCGATTTCCGAGAAGTCGGTTCAATCGCGTATAGATATCCGAAGGCAAATAAATCGATTGTAGTTGTCCTACCGTGATCGAGCTATTGGAATACGGTAAGGCACAGGTAATTAACAAAGTCGCCACAAAATCCTCAATGATTCCATCCAAATAAAAGAGGATTTTAGCACAAAGTTTTCCTCTTTTCATCGGACAACAGGTTTGGAAAGGGAAAATTTGAAGGATCCCTCAAGAATTTGAAAAAAGCTTCCAAAAATTGTCTTGTTCCCGAAGATTTACGAGATCAGGGTCCCGGAAGATCTGCGCCATATTGTCATATCCCAAATCCAAAGCTTTTTTAAAATGATACAAAGACTTTGTCATATTTTTGTTTACGGAATAAAAACAAGACAAATTATAGTGAGCCTTGGGCATTTCTGGAGCGATCTTGACCGCCTGCTTTCCGTAGAGAATCGCTTTCTCTAAATTTTCTAACAAATAGTAAGTAATTCCGGCATTCACCCACACGGGTGCAAACAGATTGTTTTTACGAATGGCCCGTTCATAAAATGTTAATGCTTCAGAATAATTTTGTTGGGCAAAATAGGCTCGCCCTAAACAAAAATCAAGTTCCATACTTTGGTTTCCTTTTTCTTGGGCCCCATGAAAAATTTCTAAGGATTCGGATAACTTATTCTGGCGCATTAAGATAATGCCGATGTTCATCCGATCTCCATATTTTTCTGGATCTAAAACTGCCGCTTGCTCGAAAGGAATTTTGGCTTCTTCGTACTGATTGAGTCGAAAATAAGCTCGCCCTAAATGGACATAACTTACAGTATCTTTTAGATCCAACGCAATCGCTTTAGAAAAAAATTCTATTGCTTTTTCATATTTTTCTTGATCATGAAAAATCTTTCCCAAATTTTTGTAAGACAACCCATACGTGGGCTGAAGTTGAATCACCTTTTCATAAAGTCGAATAGAACCGTCAATATCGCCCAGATGGTAAAGGGGTTCCGCGAGATTATTCAAAATCACAGCATTTTCGGGTTCTTTTTCCAACACTTTTTGATAGGCTTGAATCGCTTGTGCGTATTTTTTTATCTTCGTGAAGGAGATTCCTAAATTGTTGTACAGCCCCGGAAAATTCGGATCGATTTGAGCCACATTCGTAAACATATGAATCGATTCCAAATAGAATCCTTTTTTCCCATAGGCAATCCCTAAATTATACGCAACCGACGCACTACTAGGATTAATTTTTAAAATCATCTGAAGCTGAGCAATCGCTGGATCAAATTGACCGTCTTCAATAAATTGAGACGATTGAAGAAAAAGTTCTTCGATCGTATAGCCAAGCTTTTTTTCAAGATTTTTTGATTTTTCGAGACTTTTTGATTGGAGTTCTTGACGACATTGATTCGTACTCGCTAATTTCATCACCGTTTCTACCATAATGTGCATTTCGGAATTTAAATCCGTAAAATCTTGCTTTAGATCTTTAGAATCTTTGCGTTCTCGCCAGCGATGAAATCCATCAATACTTGTTTTTACACTGGTTAATCCGGCAATGGCCATCAAAATATAGCCCATTTCTGGTATTTCACTATAAGTGACCACCATACCTAAAATAGCCGTTAAAAGCTCAAGAATTACACAAAGCAGGTAAAACCACATGTGACAACCTGAAACAAAAAAGACTATTCGTTAACCCATGAACAACACTTCCTTACTTAAATGGAGCAAACTTTTATTTATTCTGTAGCAGTTATAGGCTTAAAAAAAGTACCCTCTTCTATTCAAAACAATTCAGTCCCCAAAAAGCTCAGATCGCTAGCCGTTTTTGTCGAGAAACAATTTCATGAGCAAGACTTGTTGGGGTGACTGAAAAAAGATATTGCACAGGAAATGCTTCGAGATACGCCTCTTTCCATTCTACTCCAAGTTCTTCACAAATGGTCTTCACCTCTTCAAATTTTTCAAATTTCTGCAAAATTTGCACTTTTTGACGATCAGAAATAGTGGTCTTCAGTTCCAAATGGAATAATAAAAGAAAATCAACCGCTCCCCCTTGAGGCTGAATCGGAAGAATCGCGATAAATCGTTTATCCCGCTGTCCTATCCCCACCGTTAATAATTTGTGATGAACCACATAGGCTTTTGTTCCCTGCAAACGCGAATCTTGGTTTATACGAGAAGCGATCGATTTCGATATTCCTTCTCTTTGAACGATAGAAATATGCGTTTGTTCTGTTGGATTTCCTAAACGATCCAGAGGCGCGATTTGATAAAAGGTCCAACCCATCACTTCCTGGACCATTTCTTGAATCAATTTTAAACGAGAACGATTTTGAAAATTAATCTGCTCTGGAGAAATTTTGAGTTTTTGTAATTCTCGAACCATGAAACCGTCCGGAAGTGTTTCCAATCGAGAAGTGCCTACCGTCACGGTCTTCGCTTGATGTTTGATGGCATCAATCGGGCGAAACAGATCTTCAATGGCCTGATTGAGTATATTAATCGCGTAATCCAATGCTTGAAGCGGACTATTCATCGAGGTTTGAAAAATCTTTTCTAAACTTTCAAACGGAGTTCCGCCTGCGAGCCAATGAAAAATTTGTGCGATCTCTATTCCCGTTTGTAAGGACAAGGAAGAATGAAAACGCTTTTGTTTGAGACGCTTCCAAAACTCTATCTCATATTCAGAAAAAGACGCTTGAGCATTTTGCAAAATGTCTTCATTTTCCGGGTTTTCTACTAGCGGGGCTCGCAGTTTTCCCAAATAGCTCCTAACTTCTCGAAAGAAAAGACATTCCGAGTTGATGGCTCGCGCCACATAATAGCCCCAAAGATGACCCACTATCGTATTTAAAATCATCGCTTGATCTAAGGAACAAAAGGGAATTCTTAAAATAGAGGTCGCATACGTATCAAAATCGGTGTTCCCTTCAAAATTCACGACAATGGGTAACGATTTGTGCGCTTTAAAAATGCCCGCTTCCTTGACTAAATCATTGAAAGTGGTCTCGTTCGCCCCTGCCACTAACATAAAAATTAACGGCTCCGACGAAAGATCAATATGTTTTTTGTCTTCCACCAAATCGCACGAAATTGATTTGTAACACAGTTCTGAAAGTTTAATCCGAATTTCTTGCGCCGCAATAAAATTAGCTCCGCTTCCAACCACCGCCCAATTCACACGCGTTAACCCATATTGCTGAGCAGAATGGCGGATCGCGTCTTGTTTTTCTAAAAGTTGCTCCATCAGTCGCGGAAGCTCTGTCCACTGCTCCAGAATTGTTTTCATTTTCGCAGGAGGAATCGTTTCTAAAATTTGAGCCAATTTCAAGCCATAAATAGCTCCGGCAACCACTTGCGCATAAAATGCTTTGGTTGAAGCCACCGACATTTCCACATCACGTCCATCCGAAGTAAATAAAACGCCTTCGACTTTTTCCGTAATACGGGAATTTCGACGATTCACAATACACGCGGTATGAGCCCCTCGTTTCGAAACCAGATCAACCGCACGATTTGTATCTGTTGTGGTTCCTGATTGACTGACCGCAATCAATAAACAATCCCTCATATCATCAGGTAAATTCCATCCCGAGAGTTCCGTCGCCTTTAATCCCTGAATCGAAATTGAGGTTCCTTCTAAATATTGTTGGAAAAGATAGGCAATCGCATTCGCGGCAATACTCGCTGTCCCTTGACCCACTAAAAAAAGTTTTTTTATTTTATGTTGCTGTAAATCCGTTTCGAGTCGCTTTGGAAAAACTTCTTCGCCTAAATTAAACAGAATTTCTTGCTCCCGAATTTCAAATCGCCCTCGTAATGTATTTCGTACCGAAACCGGCGCCGAAGTGATTTCCTTATAAAAGAAATGCTCAAAATTTTGCCGATCAATATCCCGCGTGGTGATTTCCGCTTTTTTTACCGTAAACTCGGAGCGTAGCGTTCCATCACAATAATAACCTTGTAACGACTCTACTCCCCCTTCAGAACGTTGATCCAAAATTACAATTTGCCCCTCGCGACACCGCGGATTTTCCGGATTTTTAGCTTGCCCTTCCAAACTAATATAATGAGAGGTTTCTTCAATAATTCCATAAATTTCAGATCCGAAACTGTAGCCTTTATTCAATAAACCAATATACAGGCCTTGCCCACTCCCCCGAACCCCTAAATAGACAAGGTGAGGTTCTAAATCTGAAATCAGAGCAATCGCGAAGGAACCTTCAAAATCATTAAACGCGTGCCGAAACGCTTCTTTTAGCTCATATCCCTGATGTAAATACCGTTCAACAACCAAAGGAATAATTTTCGCATCCGTACTCACTCGTGGAGAAATTCCGTATAAAGGCGTTTCTATTTGAGCCCGAAGCGATTGATAATTATCGATATCTCCATTTAACATGGATTGAAGATGAGCTTGCCGTCGCCCCGGATAAAAAGAGTTATTCCAAACCAAAAAATCCCCTTGATTCTTCTCATAGCTATACACTTCGTTATCCACCGGATGACAATTCGGTTCAGAAATCACTCCGTTTGAGGCCCAACGCGTATGAGAAAAAATCTGAAGGACCACCTTTTCTTGAGAGAATAAAGCGCCAAGGAACAAGTCTGTAGACAAACTCTGTCTCAATTGTCGCCCATTTTCTCCTAATTGTCCCACCGCTTGGGCGACTTTGAATGTCAGACTGATCGAAACCGTTTGGGGGAAAATATGAATGTGTTGCGAGGCAAAATCGCTAATTTTTAAACGTTCAGTTGTGGCCGGATGTTGCTGTAAAAATCGCTCCCTCGCTTCCAGAGAGGCAAATGCCACTTGAATTCCTACGCCCGCAGAATCTCGGCCCCTAATTTCTAAACGATCCAGCATATTTAAGACCGCATTTAAACGCGCATATTGCCGATACACAGAGGGTGAGACGATTGGAATTGGAGAAAGCGCCTGAATTTTTTCCAGATTTCCCAAAATATCTTGTTGGAGTTGCCAGTGAATATCTTTGATTTGAATCAAAGCGCGATTGACTATTTCCATCGTCGAGAACGGAAGCGAAAGCGCATATCGCTCTCGATCCAAATCCTCTTGGGCCAGAAATTTTTTCAGTTTTCGGAGAAGCGATTCGACTCTTTGTTGTAACCCGGGACGATAGGCGAGTTGACATCGCCCGTCTAGCTCCGTTAAAAGACGACAGAGTTTTTGTCCTTTTTCCAGAAAAGCTAACCCTCCCGCATATTCTTCGAGCGAAACGTGTTTGCTCAGCAAGGAAGCTAAATCTTTGTGCTCTAGGGAAAAAGAATCGACCTCTACGGCCAGAGATTCGATTTCCAAAGTCTCCCCTAAATCCAAAATTCCTGAAATTCCACAATAAACGGAATTCCTTGAGAGCACTCTGAAAAGTTCCAGTTCTTTTAAAAACGGTCGAGTGCGTTCTTTTAAAGAAAGATACCGTTGCGAAAGAAAAGAGCCTGTTTTTTTGAGAAAAGCGAGAATAAAATTCACGTTCGGAACTCCTAAATTTTTGGTAATCGTTTCCAGTGTAGCATAAATTGTTCCAAAGCTCGGGCGCGGTGGCTAATTTTATTTTTTTTCTCTAGAGACAGTTCCGCCAAGCGAATCTCAAATCTTTTATTTTTTTTCAAAATAAAAAGAGGATCGTATCCAAAACCGTGATGTCCTCTTAAATTCATCGCAATTTTTCCTTCTAGAGATCCAGAGACCTGAAAAATCATTCCTTCTGGGGAAGCCAGCGTCAAAACACAGCGAAACCGAGCGGTTCTTTCTGGATCTGGGATAGTGGACATTTCTTGTAACAGTTTCGTATTATTTTGTTCTGCGGTCGCTTTTTCGCCTGAATAACGAGCCGAATAAACACCCGGTCTTCCTTGAAGCGCATCAACCATCAATCCTGAATCATCTGCAAGGACCCAACGTTTGAGAATCGAGGCCCATATTTCTGCTTTTTTACGGCTATTTCCTTCCAAATCGGGCAAATCTTCTTCCACTTCAGGAACTCGATCAAATTCGGACAGAGCCCAAATTTTCAAATTCGTACCCTTCGCTAGTTTCGTTTGAACTTCTTGAAGTTTATGTAAATTTCGAGTTCCAAAAATAATTTCGCTTGGCTTCATAAAGAGGCTCCTAGGGCTTGTTTTTGTCGCTCTATCAAAGCCGAAATTCCTTTTTTTCCCAGACGTAACAGTTCTTGAAGTTCTTCTGAACTAAAGGATTTTTGCTCTCCAGTTCCTTGAATTTCTACAAATCCTAAGGTTCCGGTCATCACTAGATTCATATCCACATCCGCTTGATTATCTTCTACTTGGCAAAGATCCAAAAGAGGACGACCCTGAACAATCCCGACACTGACCGCGGCAATTTCGGTCTTAATCGGAAAGCTGAGAAAGGGTTCTTTTTGATGAAATTTTTGTAAGGCATCCATTAAAGCGACATAGGCTCCTGTAATCGCGGCGGTGCGTGTTCCCCCATCCGCTTGTAAGACATCGCAATCAATCCACACGGTTTTTTCACCCAAGGCTTTAAGATCAAGAATACAGCGTAAAGAACGTCCAATGAGCCGTTGGATTTCTTGGGAGCGCCCGTCAATCTTTCCTCCAGAATTGCGAGTTGTTCGAGGAACGGTAGACGACGGAAGCATCGAATATTCTGCGGTTAACCAACCTTGTTTCTTCCCTTTCAAAAACACTGGAACTTCCGGCTCAATACTCGCGGTGCAAAGAACACGAGTCTCCCCAAATTCACAAAGCACTGATCCATGAGCTTTTTTTGTAAACTCACGAAGGATTTGGATAGGTCTTAATTCGTCTTCGTTTCGTCCATCAATACGCATTGTAGTTCCTTTCATTGAAGAACATTTTCAATCCTGTTTTTTTTATTCTGACGTTTTTTAAGAAAGGTGAGGGAAATGAGCGAGTACCCACTCTTTTTCTTTTTGAAAAAAAGGAACTGTTTTAAGATACATTGAAATGATTTCTATCGCTTCTGGAGTTTCTAGGCGACCCAAAGCTAATAATGTTTTCTTTTGAATAGAAATCGATTGTTCCAATAGAAACGGATGCCAGGTATCCCAATCCATCCAATTCATTTTTGGGAAAAAATTCAATACCCAAGGAAGCACACTCTCCGACGAATAATAGTGTTGCACAATCTGACTCGCTTTCTGACGGACAGGAATCGCTCGATCTCTCAAGGATAAATGAAGAAAAAGGGGGAAGTATTCAATTTTTTTTTCCACTTCATTGCAAACCAGATAGCGTTGATCGTTGTGGCGAGAGAAGAAATTTCGATAGAGTGGAAACAACTGTGCGAGTTCTCGCAAGCGTTTAAGGCCCGATAGTCCACGTGGATCGAGAAAACGTAACCAAGCGTAATTTTCTAGCGCCAATTCAAAAATATTTCGGTTCCAAAAAAAATCCCCCAAATATTTTCGTAAGGGTTGATCTTCCGGAAAAAATCGTACCAATAAATGGGCGCCTTCTTGAAGCCTCAAGCACCGATCATAAAAAACTAAAACCTCTTGCCATAATAAGAGATTTGAGGGTTCGTGAAGAAGACGTTTTTTTAAGATTTCTTCAGATTCCAAAGTGAGACTTTCTTCAATAACAAGATAAAATCATCGACAGGTTTTCATTTTTCATTTGATGATTTATATTATTTAGAGAATTTAGAGATAATCAATATACAGAAAGGCGCTCGTAAGCTACTCACAGCTAAAGCAAGTGAGCTTTGAAAAAAGCAAACTACTTTAGCTGAAAAGTGTAAAAGCGCAAGCTAAAGCACAGGCTTACCATGCCTGAGTCGTAATGGACGTTAGAGAGGAATGTATGTTTTACAATATACAGAATAGTCACCTACAAATGCTTCACCAGTTTGTAGCTCTGAGGCAAGCGATTAAACCAGTCCTTTTGGGAAAGGCTAGTGTCGCTTGTAAAAACCCTCTCATAACATTGGCGAGGTGATATTTACTGCGAAAGCAGTTGACGGGGAGTAATCCCCACTCTTTTAATGGATATTGTTAATGCAACGAGTCCTAGTACTAGATAAAAACAAGAAACCTCTCATGCCTTGCTACATAAGCAGAGCCAGAGAACTTCTGAAAAAACGCAAAGCTGCGGTTTACAGGAAATACCCGTTTACGATAATTTTGAAATTTCGTGAAGGTGGAGATGTTCAAGAAACAGAACTGAAGCTTGACCCTGGCAGTAAAACTACAGGAATAGCCGTTGTTGCGAATTTTAAACAGGGCAGAACTGTAGTTTGGTCTGCAAATTTGGCTCATCGTGGTCACATAATTAAGAAAAGTCTAGATTCTCGAAGAGCGATTAGGCGAAGTAGAAGAGCTAGGAATACTCGATATCGGCAAGCACGTTTCCTAAACCGATCTGTACCGAAAGGCTGGTTGCCCCCTTGTCTACTAAGTCGGGTAAATAACGTATTAACCTGGGCTAGACGCTTAACTAGAGCCATTCCGATTAGTTCGATAGCCGTAGAAACAGTTCGTTTTGATATGCAAAAGATGCAAAACCCTGAAATTTCTGGTATTGAATATCAGCAAGGAAAACTCGAGGGTTACGAGGTTCGAGAGTATTTGCTCGAAAAGTTTAGCCGAACTTGTGCTTATTGTGCTAAGAAAGATATACCGCTTCAAGTCGAGCATATCGTCCCAAAGTCAAGAGGTGGAACGGATCGAGTGTCAAACTTGACAATTGCTTGTGAAAAATGTAACCTCAAAAAGGGAACGAAAACTGCTGAAGAATTCGGTCACAGTGAAGTTCAAAAGCAAGCACTAAAGCCATTAAAAGATGCTAGTGCTGTTAATGCAACACGGTATAAAATAGGTGAAGTGTTAAAGGTATTTGGTTTACCGATAAGTTTCTGGAGTGGTGGCAGAACCAAGTTTAATCGTTGTTCTCAGGAATACGAGAAAGACCATTGGATTGACGCTTCGTGTGTTGGTAAAACTGGAAGTTGCGTTAACATCCCGAAAAACATGGAAGCCCTGAAGATAACGGCAATGGGACGAGGAAACAGACAAATGTGCTTAATGAATAAATACGGTTTCCCAAGAACTAAAGCGAAAAGCGTAAAGTCGGTACATAGCTTCCAAACGGGTGACTTAGTGAAAGCTGTGGTGTTAAAAGGGAAGAAGAAAGGAGTTTATAAAGGAAGAGTAGCTATTCGAGAAAGTGGTAACTTTAATATTAAAATCGGAAAAGAAATAATTCAAGGAATTAATTGGAAATGTTTTACAAAGTTACAAGGAATCGATGGCTATAGTTATTCTTAATATTTTCTTTTCAAAATTTCCTATTTGTTTTTAAAAACTAGAAAGGAATGCGATTCTCCTCTCCTGTCTAAAGATCGGAGTTTCCGAATCGGTGAATCTTATGAAAAACTTTTTTTTAGGATTATTTTTTTGGATGGAGATATGGGCTCAGCCTTTTTCAAAACTGGCTCCAGAAAATCCGATATTGCAGATGAAAACATCCGAAGGCGATATTTATTTGGAACTTTTCCCGAAAGCCGCTCCGAAAACCGTTTCAAATTTTATGGGACTGGCACTAGGAACCCAAGAATATCGAGATCCCATTACTTTGGAGAAATCTAAAAAACCTTTTTATAACGGACTTTCGTTTTATCGTGTTCATAAGGAATTTGCTATTCAAACTGGAGATCCAATTGGTACAGGAACCGGAGGCCCCTTTGAATATTCGTTTGAAGATGAAATCAACGCGACCGCTTTAGGGCTTCATACAAAACGAGTGTTTGATTCTGAAGATGAACTTCATCCTTATCTTCGGGAAGGAAAAAAAGAAGTTCAGGAGGTGATTCAAAAAGTCATTTTGCCTCAACTTAAAAAAGAATTTCAAGTGACTTCAGGAATGAGTGAAGCCGAGCAAAAAAAGATTTTTAATGAAAAAATTGCGCCTCGCGTTTTTAATTTAACCTTCAAAGAACTCTTTGAAGCGTCTGGATATCACTACAACGAGCAACTCCCCTCTTACCCGCCCTTCAGAGGAACACTTGCGATGGATACCCAAGGTCCGAACGGCAATGGTTCTCGTTTTCTGATTAATGTTGCCAATAATGAATGGATGGCTGGCCGAAACACCATTTTCGGACGAGTGATTCAGGGAATGGATATTGTCGATAAAATTGCTTCCGTGGAAGTCGATAATACCTATAAACCTAAGAAAAAAATAGTGATTTTGCAAATCGAGCCCGTCTCCGAATAGAGAAGGACTTAAAACAGAGCCAAAATTTGAGAGTTGGGGCCTTTTTGTTTTGGAGAATTATGGAAACACCGCCAGCAGACGATCTTTCTCAAGTCGAAACAAAAGATCTTCTTGAGAAAATGAAGAACCAAAATTTTAATACTCGACAAATTACCCAAAAAGAACTCAGAAACCGTGGGATTAAGATATTACTGGAACTTCGAGAAGCTATGACGGATTGCCGAGACTCCGAACAGGTCCATCGTTTAGAAAACTTGATTCAGACGATCCAAATCGATATTGATTTAAAAGAAAAAACAAGCCGTCTTGAGCGCCAAAAAACGAGTATCGAGTCTGAAATCCAGGAGATCCAAGCCACATTAGAGATTTGGGAACAAAAACTGCGTCAACTTCGCCCGACAGAAGGAGACTGCCAAATTTTTATCGAAAACTGGCAAAATATTCAACAATATTTATTTTGGCTCCGCGAAAAACTTAATTATTTAGAAATTCGACGCGCGGCCATCAAAGGAAGCGAAAATTAGCAGAAATATGAGCTAGGAATGGGGCTATCCATACGAAAAGAAAGACGTCGTTTTCCTCCTTTTTTTCCTCCTTTCAAATAGTCTTTATAGTACGAATAAAACTGGAGAATTTCCTCGAATTTCGTGTCTTGTAAATCTTCGGGAAGAAGTGCGATTTCTTGAGCAATCACTTCTGGCGCGCGAATATCTGGAGGGAGGGATTGCATTTTTTGCGATTTTGGGTTCAATCGAAGTTCGGATTCCCAGGGGAAATAGTATTTCTGACTGGCCAATCCGGCTACATCGGGGGTCCACATCGCGTGATTTAGCCAATGTAAATTAAAAGCGAAAAGCGTTTGATTCTGCTGAATTTTTTCCAAAGAGGGCGATTCGATCAAGCGGTTGTCGGAAAAAACGAGTAAAGTATTGGGTTCTTGCACAGTACTTTCGTTTAGTATTTCATACGGCAAGTGAAGTAAATGAGATAGGATTCGAGCCACAATTTCGGAATCCCGATCTTTTTCTCCAAGAACCTTTTGAGGAGTACGATTGAGTGCAATCAGCCAGCGTTTAAGTCGATACAGAATTGCAAGCAAACTCTGAGAAGATCCGCAAAGCATCACCCATCGCCCCCCTATGGAGGGATCGTTTTCTGGCGGGTTCCCTTCAAAATAATTCAGAATCGAAGCGCCATACTGAATAAATTGCCAAGGTTGGATATGTTTTTTGGGGTCCTTTAAAAGCGAATAACGGAACAGACATTCCTCTAATTTTTCCAAAGCGGATAGACAACGTTGACGCTCTTTATCTTCAGGTAAAGTTTTAAATTCTTCCCGACAATCAACAATAAATTCTCGAATTCCTTCGGTTTCGTCTGAAAGAAGAGAACACCAATACAATTCAAATTCTGGCCAAAATTGTTGCTGGGTATCCACAAAAGTCAGAAGTCCTTTCGCTTTTTGTGGTTGAAAATGACTCCGATAGGCGACCGCTAATTCAAAGACAATCTCAAGATTTGTTGGATCTAAATGATAAGCCCGTTCCAAAAATGGGATCGCGAGACGGGGAAGATGAACATCGACAAAATAATATCCTAAATCATAAAAAACTTGAGGATTAGAAAAATTTTCTAAAGCGACATCAAATAAGGACGCTTCTTCTAAAGAATGAGTTTCCCGTAAACATTCGGCCGCCAGTTGATAAAGGGGTGGAAAAGAGGAGTCTTTCTCAAAGGCAAATCCGAGCAAACGTAGCGCCTCGGAGAAGTTTCCGCATTGAATTGATTTTTGAGCCGATTGAAACAATTCTTCCGAAGGAGATTTAGCAAAAAAGCCCCAAAGACTCATTATACAGCCTTTCCAAGATGTTTCTTTTTTTTCGTTCTCCATTATAGCTAATTTTAAAGAATTTGATATATTGCAAACCCACTAACACTCGTCCTTGTTTTTTTTAATAAAGAGTACAAGAAGATCTCCTAAAAGAGGATTTTTTTCTATGACGACTGCACCTTATCATTTGAACCAATACCAACATGCGTATGGCGCTTTTCTTGGGATTCTGATTGGAGATGCGATTGGCGCCCGATTAGAGTTCCAAACCAATCCCTCTGCAGAAGCAGTAGTAGAAGCACTTACAATGCCCGGGGGTGGCCCTTTTCAAGTCGCTCCGGGACAATTTACAGATGATGGAGAATTGACTATTTGTTTGGCTCGAGGATTGATTTATAAACCGACTTTTTCTTTGGAATCGATTGCCCGTTTTTACTCAAGGTGGTTCTACTCTCAGCCATTTGATATGGGGAACACCACCTCTCAAGCGTTTAGTGCAGTCCCACAAGATCCTCCAGAATCCACCTCTTGCGCCGCATTGATGATTCGATCTGCCCAAAAGAATAATATGGGGTCAAAAGCAAACGGAAGTTTAATGCGCTGTGTTCCACTTGGAATTTATGGATTCAAATTATCCGCAGAAGATCTTCACTTTCTTGCGTGTCGGGACTCTTATCTTTCTCATCCTAATCTGGCGTGTTCGCATGCGGTGAGCCTCTATATTTTGGCCGTAGCTTCGCTGATTCAAAAACCGGGGGACTCTACCTGGGCGCTAGATCGGGTTCAGGAACAAGCGAAAAAAGTGATTCCCGAAGTTCAAGAGTGGTTAAGCCTTGCCTCCAAAAATGTTTCTGTTCCGTACTCACCGCAAGAAGGATTCGTCAAAATTGCATTTATCCACGCCTTCCGTCATTTATACCAAAAAACTTCATGGATAGAAGCATTAAAAGAGACTTTATCTGGAGGCGGAGATACCGATACAAACGCGGGAATTATTTGTGGTCTTCTTGGCGCAAGAGATGGGATCAATGCGCTTCCCGAAGACTATCGACAGAAAGTTTTTAAACGTTCTCTTTCTCAAGGAATCCCGAGACCTCCTTTCCTTAGCCCTAAAGACTTACCAGAACTCGTTGTTCTTCTGCTTGAAAAAGCACCTGAACGGATTGAAAAAGGAAACACAGCCAAGGCTACTTAAAATGAGGGCCTGACCTCCTCTTTCAAAAAATCTTTTTGTTCGCGAGCGATTTGCGACCAAGAGCCCTCATTCATCTGTGTCCTCCGATTCAGGAATGATAACAGAATACTTGCTTCAAAAGTTCTCTAACTTTCTAAGAAGGGGAATTGGAGGACTTTTTGTTGTCCTTAAGAATTTCATTTGTGAACGAACCCACTTGTTGATTGATTTCTCGTAAGGAGTCATACAATTCTTTTGCGGTTTGATCGTGAATATTCTGAGCCAATTCAATTGGTTTTTTAAGGGGGGAAAGCCGTTTAAAAAAATTGAAGGAAACCGTTGCCATAGATTGATGTATTTTTTCGGCGGAAATCGAGCTGGTATCGACGACAACCTCCAGTTTTTTTTGAGCGATTTTTATTTCTTGAGACAAGGTTATTTCGGCCTGTTTTTTTTCGAGTTCCCTCTTATACAATTGTTCTCGTTCTTGAAATTCTTGTATTTTCTGTCGCAAGGCAAGCTCCGTTTTCTGGATTTCCTTGTCACATTTCCACGTCCCAAAAATCAGAAGGAGCAGTGCACTCCCGAGCCAGACTTCCATCATTTTCTTTTTCTCCTAGAAATTGAATTCGATAGAGGTTTGAACGCCTTGAATAGCAAGCTTTTCCTGAAGTTCTTGCTGAACATATTCATACACTTTTTTCTGAACTCGTTCAGGAGACAAAAGCGAAAGATATTGCGCGAGCACAGATTCGCGTTCTGCAATTTCCAGAGCGTTTTTAATTTCGAGTTTCAGAAACATTTTTGAGGAAAAGGATTGAGGTGAAGTGGTTTCGAAGAAAAGATTTTGAGAAGATTGAACGATCTGCTTTTGGAGAGAATTTATTCTTTGATAGAGAGTCCAAAGTTTCCAAGAGAGAACAAGAATCAACCCAGTACTAATCCAACCAAACATAAATTTTACTTTCTGAGAAGGGATAATTTCCAATAGTGCCTGAAGGAATTATAATAACGGTTTATTCTATGAGGAGAATGATTTTGAATAGAACTCGTGAAACGTCTTTTGATAATAAAACACCTTTTCCGTGGGTGCAAATAAAAACTCATACCTATCAACCCTTTCTTTACGCTAAAATGATTTATGATGAGGAAGCTTCTATCGAGCCAGGATCGATGGTTTCTGTTTACACAAAATATGGAGAGCTTTGGGGTTATGGTTATTACAATCCGTCGTCGTTGATTCGCGTGAGGATGATGGCGTATCCAGACGAAATGGAAGGAGAAGGAGAAGAATTCCTCTGGAAACGTATTCAATCTGCGATTCTCTGGAGAGAACGACTTCAACTTTCCCAATACACAGAAGCCTACCGATTAATTCATGCCGAAGGAGATCGAGTTCCGGGGCTTATTTTAGAGCGGTACGGAAAAATTCTGGTGGGCGAAATTTTTTCACGAGCGATTTTCGTTCGTCGGGCGCTCTTAGAACAAAAGCTTTTAGAACTTACCAAAGCGGACGCGCTTCTCTGGAGGGCGGATGAAAAAATCCAATCGCTTGAAGGGTTTCGTTTGGACATCAAAAGTTCTGCGCCTTCACAAACGGTGATTCGAGAACACGGCTTACGTTTCCGCATTGATTTACAAACCGGCCATAAAACCGGCTTTTTTTGTGATCAACGAGAAAATCGAAAAAAAATCATTCAATATACCCCTCAGCAAAGTGTTTTGGATGTTTGTTCTTATACGGGGGGGTTTGGAATCTATGCTAAAGTTTTGGGGAACGCGGAAGAAGTGACCTGTGTCGATCTTGATGAAAAAGCAATCGAATTGGGCAAACAAAATGCCAATTTGAACCAGGCTCAAATTCATTTTACGCATGCCGACATTTTTCCCTATCTGCGTCAAATGAAAGAAAACAAAAAAACGTTTGGGGTGGTTATTGTGGACCCGCCTAAATTTATTGGAGATCGGGATAGTTTTGTGGAGGGGCGACAAAAATATCTGGATTTAAACAAGTTAAGCATTTCCGTGGTTCGACCCGAAGGGATTCTTGTGACTTGTTCGTGTAGTGGATTATTGTCGCTCAATGATTTTATCGATGTTGTTAAGCAAGCCTCTCATATCGAAAAACGAAAACTGCAATTATTGGAATGGACGGGACCTGGAGCCGATCATCCGGTGATGCTAGATTGGCCCGAAGCGAGTTATTTAAAGGTATTATGGTTTCGAGTTTTCTAGCGAATCTAGAAATAAAAAACCCCGTGGGGACGGGGTTTTAATCGTGGTGGGGTTAAGAAAGTGAAGGGGTTACCAGTTGAATTCTAGTCCTAATTCAGCGCGATTTTGAGGTCGTCGGTTTCGGGAATGTCTGGAATTATTTTTATCGCGATTTTGTTCTATAAACCAGGTATTTTGTTCTTCTCTACGGTTATCGAATCGTTCTTCTCTACGGTTATCGAATCGTTCTTCTCTACGGTTATCGAAGCGGGTTGTGTTGTAGGGTGTCGTTTGAGTGGTTTTACAAGTACAAGTGGTCCAGGCATAAATCGGAGTTCCACAAGATTTGTATCCAGAAATGTATTGTTGTTGGCAAGAGCATCGTTCTGGGGTCACTACTCGTTTGCAAGTACATTCGGTCCAAGACAAAATCGGAACGCCACGACGATCATAACTAGAGACATATCGGGTTTGACATAAACAACGGGTCGGTTCTTGAATTTCACAGCTTGATTGTACTGGAGCACAAACCCAACGAACTTTGGTTTCACAACGTCCCTCGACCCAAATTTTTGCATAATGAGCGGGAGAAACCAAAACTTGTTTTTGAGTGTATTGAGAACAATGAGCCTCCCAAACTCGAACCGTTTTATATTCTGCGGGAACAAATTGTTTCGTCCACTGACCGGCAACCCATTCTTGATATTCTTGGCGTTGACATTGATTGGCAAAATGATCATGATCTGCGAAGCTTAAAGAAAAGAGAGACATCAGAACGCTAAGAGTAAGGATAGTTGTTGTTGTTTTCATGTTTTTCTCCTTAACCGGGGTTGATTCGTTTATTTCTTCGGAAGGAGATAAAGCATCATTCATGCCAAACAGAAATATTTTTCTTAATACATTATATATAAACTAGATAGAAAATATAAAATGGATAATGGCAAAATTTTTAAAACAAGAGTGTTTCTTTTTTAGGACACTCTCCGTCCTGATTTAGAGAAAGGAGAATTTTTCCTGAGATTCTTTCCATTAAAACAAGAATCCCCTAGAGGCTTCAAGCGCAAACTAGGGGATTTAAAGTGGCGGAGAGATGGGGATTCGAACCCCAGATACAGTTTCCTGTATACACGCTTTCCAAGCGTGCGCTTTCGACCGCTCAGCCATCTCTCCGAGAAAAAATCAACTCTTACTACGGAACAGAATATCAAAAGGAATGGGTTTTTCAAGCCTATCGTCACGAAAATTTTTTTTAAAAAAATTCTCATAAAAAAAAACAGTTTTAAACGAAATAAGTTCAGCGCAAAGCGTTCTCTTTTACAGAACTCAATGAAAAGAGAGAGAACTTCTCAGAATTTATGCTTGCAAGGGCAAACGGAGAACTTATAATCTATCAAGGGTAAATACTAGTGTGAGGAGGATATGTCGGAAAACATTATTTTCAGTTTTGGGGTAAACGCAGATCTCGACGGCATTGTCTTAAAAAAAGCTTTTCAAGATAGCAATCAAATAGGAGCATGCCTTAAAGAATTGGGTTACAAGGATCATCATATTCGGGTTCTTCCAGAAGAGATGACCCCCACTCAATTACGTCATCTGATTGAAAGCAATTTAAAACCAGAGAATTTCGCAAGACTTTCTTTCTTTTACTATGCCGGTTTTTGTACCTTTCTTCACGATGATCAAGGAAACTCCCTTCCAAACCTTGCTTTAATGACTAAAAATATCAAAACACCCGCAGATTTAGCGGATGTCATTACTTTGGAAGAAATCTTACATTACTATTTTTCGATGCCGTCTCAGAATACCTGTATTATTTTGGATATGTGTTTGTTAGACGCAAATTTTAAGCCGTATTCAGAAGCAGAAATTTTTTCGCGTCTGGAGAGTGTCGCGCATTTTTTGATGCAGTTCGAGCACCGTTATCCTCTCTATCCAAGAACGATTTTGCTTTGTCTTTCGAAAAATCCTGCGCATCGAGAAAACGATGTCGGTGGTATTTATACCCAAAATCTGATTCCTGTTTTTCAAGCAATGCTTCGTAATTCTTTACCTGTTTGCCCTTTAACAGCCCATCAAAAAATACGTTATATTTTTTTCCAAAATAATACTATTCAAGAACATTTTCTTTGCGAACAAGTTTATTACGTCTCCAGAGGATATTTGAATTTTGTCAAAGAAAAGGAAGTCTCTGCGCCTGTTCTCGCGCCAGCGAATCCATCGAAACCGACTGTTTCTGAAGAAGATTTAATGTTAGCCGAACTGGATGATTTTGATATTCATGAAGAAACTCAATCCAAATACGAGTTTGAAGGGAAGAAATTTCGTGATGATGCGGACTTGATTCGAAATGGACTCAAAGATAAAACCAGTTGGAAAATGCGTGCGACTGCCGCTAAAGTGGCCGGAGAATCTCAACTGGCACAAGCAGTTCCGACTTTGATCGAAATGCTTAAAGAAACGAATTATATGGTCAAGCGATCTGTCGCAGAAGCCTTAGGCAAAATTGGAACCGAAGATGCCTATGAAATGATGAAAAAACTTGCTAGACCTTGGCCTATTGGAGATCCAGACGAAGCCACAACCAAAATTGCCCAAAAAGCGGTGAAACAAATCGAAGGAAGACGAGCAGAACAATCTGGTAGTTTTGGAAATTTAAAACCCCACTCTCGCAATCAATAATTTTTTTCCCCACCATCGCCAATAGCGGTATAATTCAAGAAATTCTGCGTCGTTGAAAATTGAGGTTTTTTTGTGAATTCCGCTATTCTTTCTGTTCCCTATTTGGATCTTTCCAAAGCCATTCATTTAACCAAAATTACTGGCTTTCTTGTGGGAACTGTTCTTCATTTAATCCTCTTAAATTCTTTAAAACAGCGTCGATATCTTCGAGGCGAAGTCGTTTTTATTTTCTTTATGTTTTCCCTAGAGTGCTGGTTTTTAGGCAATTTTCTCTCGTTATTCTCTCACCTTCTCATTATTCGCCCCGTCTATCGAATTCCTCAATTTTTTGACTCTATCGCTTGTATTGGGGCCGGTTTATTTGCTCCCTTTTTGATTCATACTTTACTTAATTTTGCGGAACAAAAAGAAAGCTATCTACCTAAACCTGTAAAACACTTCCTCTTGGGAATCTTATATAGTGCCACCCTCTTAACAATATTTCCTCTCCATCAAATTTACCAATCCCTTCCCCAACAAGAACTCCTTCAAACCTTGGAATTCTTTATTTGGCCATTTTCCTGTTATTTATCGGTGATTTTGTTATTGGCTATTTATCTCTGTCACCTTTTGGATTCCATTTCACGAGAAGAAGAAGATATTCGTTTCTATCGCGCGATGACTCGTTCTCTTATTTTAGTCTTCACGCTCCATCTGGGAACATTTGTCCTGGGCTTCCGAAAAAACGAACGTTTGGGCGAAATCCTCGAAATTACGTCACTCCTGTCCGCAATTGTTCCAACCTTCGTTTTTTCCTACTACATTTATCGTTACCATTATATGGAATTTGTTCTCAAGAAATCCTTGGTCAATTCCGTACTCTTAATGTTAACGTTTAGTTTGTATCTCTTCGGAATTCATCGTTTTGAAAGTCGATTTACCGAACGATATAACCTGAATTTCGATATTGCGGAAGCCATTATGGTGATGACGATGGTGTTTTTGTTCACCCCCTTAAAAAATAAGCTCCAAAAAGGATTGACACGACTCTTCTACCAGCGGCAAGGCTATTATCACGCAGTCTTTACAGGATTGGATCAACGCTTGACGATAGGCTCGCTCATGAATAGTCCCCATTTTTTAAATGATGTGGCCTATATTTTATCCAAGGGACTCGTCATCCATAAAATTAACATCGTATTTTTTGAAAAAACATCGACAGGGATTGAAATTACAGAGTCTACCATTCATCGAGATGATCTAAACTTAGAGCCGCTTCTCCTTTATTTGGAAGAATCTAAAGTCCCTATCCTTTATTTGTCTGAAATTGAGGACAAATTAATTAAAAAAGAAACTCTCCACTTTAAAGGGATCAAAAAAGAAATGCAGAAACTCAAGGCTCATTTGATTCTTCCGATTCGAAAAGAAGGAGCCTTAGTTGGACTCTTAACTCTTGGAAAACGACCCTTGAATCGCCCCCTATACGAAGAAGAATTAAACCTCTTAAGTTTGGCCTCCTTTCAATTGATCACCGCTCTTGATAATGCCAAACTGATTCAAAAAACATTTCAACTTGAACGAAAAATGATGGAACTGGATAAATTGACCAGTCTAGGACTCTTATCGGCAAGTATGGCTCATGAAGTAAAAAATCCGCTCAGTTCCATCAAAGCTATTGCTCAAGTCCTTCGCGAAGAAACTCCAGAAAAATTTCACGAAGATTTAGACGTAATTCTGTCCGAACTCGATCGACTCGCTCGCGTTGTGGAAGAACTATTACATTACTCAAAACCCTTACCTACCAATAAAGGAGCTTATCCTCTCAAAAAGGTGATTGACAGCGTTTTCATCGTGCTCACCCATGAAGCTCAGTTGAAAAAAATCGAACTCCAAAATGAAATTGAACCCGATTTGGAAGTTCGAGCCGATGGAGGAACCCTCAAAGATGTTTTTTTTAATCTCATTCTCAACGCAATTCAAATGCTTCCCGAAGGCGGACGATTACGCATTCTGGCAGAAGTACGCGCCTTACCGAATAAACCCCATAAGCCTGAACAGGTTTTAGTCCGCGTCTGGGATAACGGAAAAGGAATCACTTCAGACAATCTTCCTCATATTTTTGAACCCTTTTATACGACCCGCCCCAGTGGAACCGGATTAGGACTTTCTATTGTACGAAAGAAATTAGAAGATATCGGAGCCTCGATTACCGTCGAAAACGAAAATGGTGCAAAATTTACAGTCATTTTAGAGCGAGCTAACTCCAATCCCACTCTGAAAACGCTAACAGAATAGGCTGAATTATGGTTGATGTCTTAATTGTGGGTGGGGGTGTGATGGGCTGTACTCTAGCTTATCGCCTTGCTAAGACAGAACATCTCTCGGTTTTGGTTCTAGAGAAATCGGTTCCCGGCGCAGAAGCCTCTAGCGCGGCCGCAGGAATGCTTGGAGCTCAGATGGAAGCTCATACAAGTGGCCCTTTTTTAGAATTCTGCCTCTACAGCCGCGATCTCTTTAAAACCTTCGCAGAGGAATTATTACGAGAAACAGAAATTCATATTGGTTATCGAGAATGCGGAATTCTTGAAGTCGCTCATTCGGAAAAAGATGCGGAACGCTTGATTGCCCGATACCAGTGGCAAAAAAAACATCACCTCGAAATCGAAATGTTGGACCCCCCAGAACTGCTGAAGATGGAGCCTCATCTGTCTCCTCAGAATTTTGGAGCCCTATTTTACCCGAAAGATCATCAAGTCGATGCAATGGCCCTTGCAAAAGCGACTTCTTGCGCGGCTCATCGCGCAGGTGTTCATTTTTTATCTGGGAAAACGGTTGAACGCTTGGCGATCGAGCACCAAAAAATCCAAGGAGTTTTCGTAGAGAATGAATTGATCCCCGCTCCTTGGGTCATTATAGCCGCAGGCGCTTGGACTTCTCAAATTCCTTCGCTTCCCCCGCTCCGAAGCAAGATCCGCCCGATTCGGGGCCAAATCGCACTCCTCGAAGCGCGTCCCCCCATTCTTCAACACACCCTAGTCGACACTTATGGCTATCTGGTCCCCCGCGCAGATGGACGAATTTTGATCGGAAGTACGATGGAATCCGTTGGATTTCAAAAACACGTCACCGCCGGAGGGATCCTTCACTTAATGTCGCTTGGAATCCGCTTGGTTCCAGCACTCAAAGAAGTTCCATTCATCGGTACCTGGGCCGGATTTCGCCCCTCTTCAGATGACGGATCGCCTCTCATAGGGCCAACCTCTATCCAAGGACTCTGGGTCGTTTCTGGACACCATCGCAATGGAATTTTACTGGTTCCCGGAACAGCAGAAATCATTTTAAACTTGTTTCGTGGAAAAAAAATGCCATTTGACACCTCGATTTTTCTTCCTTGATATATTTTTTAATTCTTGCCTAGAAAAACCTTTCTTTTTTTGTTAGGATAAAGGACAAAGAAATTACTTTGCAAACTCTCAGAATATCTTGTGGGAGCTAAAGCCATCGAGAACATTACTGAGCTTCAACCAGGCACTCAATTTGGTAATTACCGTATCGAACGAAAACTCGGTGCTGGATCTATGGGCGTTGTTTATGCGGCCAAAGATCTAAACCTGAATGATCGTATCGTTGCACTTAAAATTCTTCCACCCGAATCGATCAAAGACCAAAAACTGTTGGGACGTTTTAAACGAGAAGCCACCGCAGTGGTCCGATTCTCTCATCCGCATTTGATTCAAGGCTATGAGTGGGGAGAGTTTCAGAAGATCCATTATTTCGCAATGGAATATCTTGAAGGCGAATCTCTTAAGCAAATCTTACGGAATACGAGACGCTTCAAACCAGAAGAAGCCTTAAAAGTCGTTGAACAAATCGCTTCCGCTTTGAAATACGCAGGAGAAATGGGGATGATCCATCGGGATATTAAGCCCGAAAATATTATGATCACCAAAGAAGGCGTGGCAAAACTCTGCGATTTAGGATTGGTCAAATCTTCAGATGATGCGCTTCAAAATCGTCTCACCGTCATTGGAACCGTACTGGGTACCCCCAATTATATGTCTCCAGAACAAGCTTCCGGAGAAGAAGTCGATATCCGGACTGATGTTTATTCTCTTGGCGTTACTTTTTTTCAAATGCTCACAGGAACCACCCCTTTTTCTGGAAAAACGGCCGCTGAAATTTTGGCTAAACATATTCGTGAAGAACCTCCTCTACTCAGTGATCTGATTCCCGAAATCGATATTCGCTATGTGCATATTCTGGATAATATGTTGGCTAAAAAAACAGAAAATCGATATTCTCCAGAAGAATTATTCGACGATGTGATCCGATTACGGCAAGATCACGATACAAAAAAACGTAGTCCTCGCGTGACTCGTTCTCTCGAACAACTCAAAGGCTCAACCTCTCGATATCGTTTGGCTTCGGTTTGTAGTAAAGAAGATATCTTTTTTGGACGAACTTTGACCAAAAATAAAGCCATTACTTTTTCTAAACTCCGAGAATGTTTGGATCACCAAGAACAAATGGCGCGAGCGAATGTAGAAGTTTCTCTGGAAGAAATCTTCCAAGAAAAAGGCTATATTACTGCGGAACAACGTCGTATGGTTCGCCAAATCCTTGATCGCCATCTCCAAAAAGAAGGAGATTTTCTTTTTGCACGCGTGGCTCTAGATGAAGGATTTCTCTCAGAATCCCAATTCCAGGAGTTCCTGAAATATCATCAAGAACATCTTCAAAAAGAAGCTCCTTTACGAACCGCCGACTTTCTTTTACAAAAAAATCTTTTACCTCCCAAAACTATTGAAGCCATTAATCACCTTGTCCAAGTCAAACGCGGAGCCAGAGAAGATAACGCTTTTGCAGATTTGACATTCAAAGCACAATTCTTAACCGATGGCCAAATTCGAAAATGCTTTAAAATTCAATCCAATAATATCGCTCTCTATAAATATCGACCTATCAAAGAGGTTATGATTGATAAAGAATTTTTATCCAGCGAAAACGCGCAAGTGATTTCACGAGCTTTAAATCGAAGCAGTTTAACCTACGAATCTCCAATAAAGTTAATTCAACAACTTCGCCTCGAAGAAGAGGATTCTCTTCCTCAAGAAGATTCCTTTGGTTGGGATTCGATGTTGAAGGAACAAAACACAGCGATTAACCTTCAAACTCTTTTGAAACAAGCCGTTCAACTCAGAGAAGAAGGAGACTATCTCAAAGCCAAAGAAATTCTTATGGAGGCGCTTAGGCTTGATTTTGATCACCTTCAATCTAGAAAATGGCTCGATGAAATTGAAGAACTTTTAAGTAATGCCGTTGATTTAATGTATGAAGGCGGTCGCGCCTTCGATAAACAAAATTATGAAAAAGCCATTCGTCTCTGGGAAAAAGCATTAAAAGTCCATCCAGAAAACGAACGGATGCGCGCAAAACTCCAGGAAGTGAAGAAAATCTTCGTCGTTCTTAAAGATAATCTTCGACTGGGAACCAAATTATTTGAAGAAAAAAAATTCAAAAAAGCCTTACAGTTTTTTCAACAAATTCTTGATATTTGCGAACATCACGAGTCCGCTTTAAAACAACTCGAAGCCTGCAAAGTCTTTCTCGAAGAATTCGATCAACTCATACAACTGGCACGAACCCATATTTCTCGCCAAGAATATGAAGACGCTATCGATCTTTACGAAAAAGCACTCGTCATTTCACCCGAAGATAATGAAATCCCCATTTTAATCCGAAAAGCTCGGCAAAAACTCGAAGAACGAAAGAATCTCATTAAAATTTCTGAAATCGTCACTCCCCAAATTTCTCAACTCAGTCCACTTCCCTCTGAAATATTTCCTCAAGACCAAATCCCCGATCAAGAAGTTTTGAAAATACTCTCAACAGAAACATTTTTACCTTCAGAAACATTTTTACCTTCAGATTCTTCAGAAAAATCATTAGAGTCTCTACCTGCAAAACCCATAGAAATTACTCCAGAGCCGACCCCGTCTCCTGCAAAACCTATAGAAACTACTCCAGAACCGACCATGCCTCTTTCAGAACCTAAAGAAATCGCTCCAGAACCGACTCCGTCTCCTTCAAATACATTTGCGGAAACAGGAGTGTTTCAAATGCCTTCAATGTTCGCAATGTCTGCAATGCTCGATGTGATGGCGAAAAAAGAAGAAGAATCCGAACACACGAAAAAAGAAAAAGAGTCAATGGAAGCTTTAACTCCTCAATCTCACTCTATCCCGCCCCGCATTGATACTTCGCTACTTCTTGAAGCCGCTCCTATTGAAGAAGACGTCCTCAATCATTTGACACAAGCGTTAACACCAAACGAAAATAAATCTTTACAACCTCTAGAACTTCAAACACTTGGAACCCCTTCTCTTTCTAAAAATTCTCCAGAAATGGAACCTTCAGTCCCTACGAATTCGTCGTTAGACTCCAAAGAATTTTTTAGTTCTGTGCTAGAGATGGCTATTAATACCGCCAATCAAAAAGATTTGGAAAAACAGGTTCCTATGGAAGCCGTTAGTCCTGCCTCCGCAAAAACATTAGAGATCAATCAAAAAGAGATTGAACCGCTTTCTGAACAACTTTTTCATACCGGTAGTACGATGAAAATTGATTTGAGCCAACTAAAAGCAATCCCTTTAGGTAGTAGTAGTAGTGGTGGTAGCGGTAGCTTCGTGGAAGAACCCTCTGTTTCTGTGGAACCCTTAGATCCTCGGGCTCACTCCTCTCACCGTTCTTTTAATTTGGAAGAAGAGATCCCCAGTTTAACAAAACGCATTTTTCGCACTGGAACCACCGTTAAACTTTCAACCGAAACTCCTATTGAACCTATTTCTCTAAATGCGCCTGTTTTCCTCTCTTCGCCAAGTGAAGAAGAACCAAACGCTATTCAAGAAATTCCGACAAAAGAATTCCTTTTAGAAACCCTCAAAGAACTCGATACAAACGCTTTAAAATCGCCCACTTTGGAAATAGAACCTCCTTCAAATTTTTCTGTTCCTAAAATAATAGAATCCGCAGTAAATCCCCCTCAACTCCCCGATCAAAAAGATATTATCAAAGAAAATCCAACTCCTTTGCCCCCCTCTGACCCCCCACTTTCTTCAGCAAAAAAACGATCTCAAGAAGAAAACACCGATTCACCTCTACCCGTTTCTTCACAACCTTCCCGAGAAATTCATTCGCCTTCAAAAAGTAAAATATCGCTTTCGGCTCCATTGCCGTTAAAGCCTTCTTCTCAAAAAATCAAACCTTTTCAGAATCCTCCAAAGCTTTCAACCACTCCCCCACCCCAACCCGTGTCGAATAAGCTTGCCTCTGAAATAAAGGAGGTTCAATCCTCCCCAAACACAGGACGTTTTTTGTCCTTTCTGTGTTTTATCGGAATTGCGATCAGCGTCGCTTTTCTCTTATGGAAACTAGGATTGCTCTAAAAAAAACATTCGTCAAAGAAGCGTTTTGATGAACATTCAAAATAAACTGAAGCGATTCCGTAAAGAATCGCTTTTCAATAAACCGAAAAAACAAAAAAAAGGGGTTTCAATAAAACCTTTGTTGCGTTCCTTTTGAAAGCAACTTTTTCTCTAAAATACTTTAGAAAATTCTTTTAGAAAATGTACAATACTTTTTGTTGATTCTAAAAATTTTTCTTAAACCATTTTGATAATTAAATGAAAATAGGGTAAATAATGGAAGGGAAAGCTTTTCTCAAATATCTCATTGCCACTCATCAACTCACAAAAGCTCAAATGCTAACTTGTTGGACTGAATATTCATCTAAAAAACGACCCATCTCTGAAATCTTAATCCAACAGGGATGTTTTACTCCAAAATCCCTTAAACAGTCTGTTCTTGACTTCCAAGAAAGCCAAAAAGAGGTTCATCAGATGATCCCTTCTGATGCCGTTCTTCCAGCTTTCTCGCCAGAGGAACAAGAGCAAAGTATTCAAGAAATATCGGCGTTGATTCAGAATACTAAAAAAGAAATCCCTCCACATTTCTCAGAAGAAAGCAACGCGGAAAGAACACCGTTCTTTTCCGGCAAAGATTTGGGCTTTTTAGTTACTGAAGGCTCACAAAAAGGATTTCTCCAAAAATTCCTTAAAAACAAGCCTTTCTGTATCGGACGTGTCGATTCTTGTGATTTTGTGATTAAAGAAGATCGCACGGTTTCTAGTCAGCATTGTTGCTTTCTTCTGCAAGAGGATAACTTGACTCTAGAAGATAAAAGCTCAAATGGAACCCGACTCAATGGCCGTTTGATTAAAAAAGAGAAAGTTTTACTGAAAAATACGGACATCATTCGTATAGGAAAAACACATTTTCAAATAACCAGCTTTAGTCAGATTCCCTCGAACCAGCGAATGCCTTTATTTGGAGAGCATTTAGCAGACATTCAAAAACAAAACGAATCCTTGAAAGAAATGGAGATTCTTGGTCACTTCGGTTCTTATCACATTATCGAAGAAATTGGAAAAGGAAGTTTTGGCACCGTTTATAAGGCTTTAGACCAATCTTCAGAAAAACTGGTTGCTCTTAAAGTATTTGCAGGAGTTGAAATAAAAGAAATTGATCAACAGTTAGAAGAACAAAGCGATCCACAGTTTCAGTTTTTTAAGCGTTCAATGAGAGAAGCCGAATTTTTAAAGGAACTGAAACACCCTTTTATTATTGAACTTTACGAAGTAGGAGAAATCCAACTGGAACAAGAAAAAAAACATTTTATTGCATTAGAATTTTTTCAAGGAGTGGACCTCTACTATCATATAAAAGCGCAAGGAAAAATGCCTTGGCAAAAAGTGTTGAAACTTTTAAAGATGCTAGCTCAAGCGCTAGATTATATGCATATTTCTGGAATTGCTCACCGCGATTTAAAGCCTCATAATGTTCTCTATAACGATATAAGTGAAATCGCTAAAATTATTGATTTAGGACTTGGAAAATGTTTTTTAAGCTCTAAACAAAAAACAACTTTTTTTAATACAAAAACGGGTACAGCTCTTGGAACTCCTGATTTTATGCCGATAGAACAATGGGAAGATGCTAAATCGGCTAATCATCTGGTAGATATCTATTCCTTAGGAGCAACTGCTTATTACTTATTCGCTTCAGCTTTTCCTCATGGAAAATATAACAGTTTCAAAGAACTATATCACGCTGTGAAAAACCAAAAAATCATTCCGTTAGAAAAGATGGCGGATTCTTCTGTTCCTAAAGAATTGATCCAATTCATTCAAAAAATGATGGCGTTTGAGGCCAAAAACCGGCATCAAACTTGTAAAGAACTGCTTCAAGAACTTCAAGAACTCACTAATATGTTATTCAATAAAACTCGACTTGCCTCTCACAAAGAAGGGGGTAAAGAATGGAAGGAAAAGCCTTTCTAAACTATTTACTCAGTGCCAATAGAATCACAGAAAAACAAGCCGAACAGTGTTGGGAAAAGTGCATCTCCCAAAATCAAGAATTGGCAAAGACCTTAATACAGGAAGGTTATTTGAGTGTACTCCTTCTCAAACAATATGCACTGGAATTTAAAAATCCGACTCCAAGCCATCCAACCGTATTGGCCAGCTCACCTTTAAAAGAGGAGACCAATCCATTTTCTTCTCAAACCAAAACAAGCTCGCTTCCAGTCGTTCAAGAAGAGCGTTATACGGTACTGAAAACGCTAGGAGAAGGAGGAATGGGAGTTGTTCAACTGGTCAAAGACAACTTGCTCGACAGAGAAGTGGCACTAAAAAAGATCAAGGCGAACCCCACCCAACTCCAAAATTTATCCGAAAAACAAAAAGCAATGTTATGGCGATTAAACAAAGAAGCCTCCATTACTGCTATTTTGGAGCATCCAAACATAGTGCCTCTTTATGAAATGCAACAGCAAGAAGCAGGAGCGATCTGTTTTACGATGAGAAAAGTAGAAGGACATACGCTCCGAGAGATCCTGAAAATGAAAAGGGAAGGACAAAAAACGTACGACGAGAACAAACTGCTTGGAGTTTATTTGAAGGTGTGCGATGCGATGGCGTATGCGCATTCTAAAGAAGTAGTCCACCGTGATTTGAAGCCGGATAATATTATGGTGGGCCAATTTGGAGAAGTCTATGTCATGGATTGGGGAATCGCTAAAAAACTGAACCCAGATGAAAGCGACGCTGGAAAACAACTCCAATGCGCGCTTGAACAAACAACCATTGGAGAATCAGCCCTACTTGAAGAAGAAATGAAAACGATAGGAGGAATGGGAACGGAAGGGTATATGGCCCCAGAACAAAGGGAAAAGGCCGCTTTGGTGACGGCTCAATCTGACGTTTATGCGCTAGGTAATATTTTAAGAGAATGTTTTACTTTGCTATCTCCAAGTGAGGAATTTAAAAAACAGATAGAACAGGATAGACTGAAAAGAAAGCTTGCCAAACGTCAAAAAAAAATGAAAGAAGATTCGCTAGAGAAAAGCATTCCCAAAGAGGTTTTAGCCATTATCGAAAAAGCAACAAAAAATGAGCCAAAAGAACGTTACGTTACGGTTGAAGGACTGAGAAACGATTTAGAAGCGTATCAAAAAAATCTGAGAGTCTCTGCGAAAGAGTACAGTGTTTTGGAACACACCGTAAAATGGCTGAAGAAAAACAAACAAAAGATTTTTGTGGGTGGATTGGTGATGACATTTTGCCTGACGATCATCCTTTATTTTCAGTGGGATCGCTATCAAGAAAGGCAAAAGCAAAATCAAGAAAGGCAAAAGCAAAATCAAGAAATGGAAGGAGAATTTAAGAAAACGTATGAACGTTTTCTCCAAGAAAAGGCAAAAGCAGAAAAGAGTCAAGAAGAGAAAAAATTCCAGGAAAGTATGGAACATTTACTGAATGCACTCAATGCGATCAACAAGGCGTTATTTCTGAATCCCAAGAAGGAAGAAACCCAACAAGAAAAATGCCGCTTGGAAGGAGTATTGGTGGAACTCTGTTTCGAGAATAAAAATGAGTTGTTTGGAAAATATTTTCTCAAGGAATTAAGTGATGAACTGGAAAAACTGGGCGTAGAAGAACTCAAAAAAGTGGCGAAATGGTATCTGGAAGAAAAAATATTTGAAGAAACCTTCAACTGCTGGAAATACGTGAAAAAATTAGAAGGAGAAAGCGCAGAGTATTTGGAAGGAATGGCAAAGTGCTATACAGAACAAGGAAACAGCAGATATGAAAAAGGGGAGATCGAATCAGCGATAGCGGATTATGATTCAGCGATTAAGATCAATGCGGAATATGAAGATGCCTCCTATAGGCTAGGAATAGCAAAAAAAGAAGAAACTGCGGAGAATACAAAAGAAGAGCTTTTTGAAGGATGGAATGTTAGTTTATGGAAGAGTTGTTGGAAAGAGAGTTATATGGATTTTTCGGAGAAAGATTGGGGTATTTTATCTTCGTTCAAACAAAGACAATTAGCAAGAAAGTATCAAGAGTGGTATGCGAAAGAATATAATAAGGGAGAGGTAAAGAAAACGTATGAGGTCGGAGGAATATCAATAGAGATGAGGTTAATTCCACCAGGAAAATACTGGCAAGGTTCACCACTTGATGAAACAGGCAGAGAGTCCGATGAAAAACAGAGAAAAGTATGGATCAGCAAGGCTTTTTGGTGCGGGAAATATGAGGTGACACAGAAACAATGGTTTGGAGTGATGAAAAATAACCCCTCAAATTTTAAAGGAGAAAAGAAACCCGTGGAGCAGGTCAGTTGGGAGGAGTGCCAAGAATTTTGTAAGAAAACAGAAGTAGAATTATTGAGTGAAGCACAGTGGGAATATGCGTGTAGAGGAGGAGTCACAGGGAGTTATAATTTTGGAAAGTGGGATAGAAAGAAATTGAATAGTGCGTCTTCTTGGACGAATAAAGAATTAATAACTGAGGATGATTGGGAGAAATTGGGAGCAGGAACAACAGAAGTAGGAAAATTTGAAGAGAATGGGTTTGGTTTGTATGATATGCACGGAAACGTATGGGAATGGTGTAAGGATGCCTATAAATCTAGTTATGGAGGAGATGCAACAAATCCTATTTCTCAAGGTTCTGCTTCGTCGGTTCGCGTCTATCGCGGTGGATGTTGGCGCAATTCGGCGGATAGCTGTCGTTGTGCGTTTCGTAGCAGGTATGATCCCTCGTATCGCTGGTACTACCTCGGCTTTCGCCCTTTAATGTATTTGTAGCTCTTGTTCCCCTGAGCCTGTCTGCAGTGGGTTTATCGAATCTTTCGAAGGGTGATCTCCAGGGAAATCGCGTAATAAGTGTCACAAAGATAATACGTTAGAAAGGTAGGAATCATCCCAACCACAGCGCTTTATTTTAGAACGAAGGCTTGCTTTGGTGGAATTTTCCTGCTTGAGAAAATTCATACCAAAATGACGAAGAACTGCTACGTTGGCCACTGCTATTGTTTCTCGAATACGGCACTGATCCTCTTTAAACCCAATGTCTAATCTCCAGTGTAGCTTATTTTCTATTTCCCAATGACTTCTTGCATGTCTCGCAAATGTTTTGGCCTCTGCTCCCAAGGAGGTGATATAAAATAGCAGACAGGCAATAATTTAAGTTGTTTTGTTTATTACGTAACATATTACGGAATTTTATTAAAAAGCCTAAAACTTCTGCCTGTCTGCTAGTAGTAGGAGAAATCTTGAGAATTCGAGGGTAATGGGTTAGTGTAGGTTGAAAACAGATTCAGGAAGGAAGAACTCTGAATCTAAATTTAAGATAGAGAGGTTATAATGAATAATAAAAGTGAGAATACAAATTTCATGCATAATGTGTGAGACTTCGAAAAAGATAAGGTTTTTC
This sequence comes from uncultured Planctomycetota bacterium, assembly GCA_964530615.1. Taxonomy (GTDB): domain Bacteria; phylum Planctomycetota; class JBBTDB01; order JBBTDB01; family JBBTDB01; genus JBBTDB01. The sequence goes on from CAZHAR010000015.1 coordinate 79,389, forward strand.
GGACGACTCTGGCTAATCGCTGTCTGAGAGTATTAAACCAACGTTCGATATGATTGGTTTCGCTGTCTTTTTTTCTACATGGAAAATGCTGTTCTGCTGGAATTACTTCTTGATAGACATTTAAGCAATCGGTATAACAATCTCCTTCTCTATAGCTTTCAGGGACTTTTTCCCAAAGTTGACGACAAGAGCTTTCACTTCGATCTCCTAGAAAATAAGCCACGATTTGTCTGGTTTCTCGGCTTAATGCTACCCACAACCACATCTTAAAATCTTTTTTGAAAACAAAGGTCCACATTTCGTCTAGCTCTAGAATCTTGTTTTCAGGGTCCTCTTGAATCGGAGGAATAAGGGTTTGCTCAACGGCGGGAAGAGACTCTAAGTTTTTTTTAGCCAAACATTGACGGTTTTTCGAGAAACGCCAAAAGTACGAGTTAAGCCACGGAGAGAAAAGCGTTCTTCATAAGCGCGTAAAATTTCGGATTTGCGTTCTTCAGGATAAGAGTTCGAACCCGGATTTTCACGAAAAGAACGAGAACAAGAAAGGCATTGATAGCGTTGCTTTTCGTTAGGAGCATGGCCATTTTGCGGACATTTTCACTTTGACATAAACGACATTGAACAGCGATTATAATCGTAACAGTGTTCGCTAAAGTCTAGTTGACAAAAAAAATATTGTGTACTGACCCTTTTTTGAATTGATGCAAGCAAGAAATTTTATTGGGAACGTTTGATCTCCATAAAAAAAGAGAGGGTTTTCTCATACTCTGCAGAAAACCCTCTCTTTTGGCTCTTCTAAGGAATCTGCTTTTAAAAATTAGTCGGAAATTTTTTTAGCTCTTCTTTCATCGCAAGGGGCGTCAATAACTCCGGGTCGATTCCTTCTAATAATCCAACTGTCGCTTTCCTCTTATGGAAGTTAGGATTGCTCTAAAAAAACATTCGTCAAGAAGCGTTTTATGAACTACTCCAGCCAAATTAAGAAACTATGGCTGGCAGTTTCGTGCTTCACTGAAAGGCATTCCCTTCTCCACACCTAAGGTCGGTTCCCGACCCGTTTTGAGAGCCATTAAAAGATAATGAAGGAGAACCAAAGCGGCATTCACATCCCGATCTAAAGTCAATCCGCAATGTTTACATTGATGAATACGCTCGCTCAGCGTCTTTTTTTCTTGATGAAAACAATTGGAACAGATTTGAGTGGGTTTCAGCTCACGGGTGTTGACTAAGATGAATGGGATACCAGCCTCTTCCGCTTTGTATTCCAACAGACTTAGAAATTTTCCTGGAGCTGTGTCGAGAATGGCTTTATTCAAGCCACTCTTATAGGCTCCTCCTTGAGCCGTCATTGATTTTACGGATAATTCTTCACTTCCCAATGCAAGGGACTGTTTCACTAATTTGGAGCTGATTTGATGCAAAAAATCTTCTCGTTGGTGGGCCACTTTCTGGTGAATTTTCCTCACTTTTCGTTTCGCTTTTAGCCGATTTTTGGAACCTTTCTTTTTCGCTGACAATTGTTTTTGATGCTTCTTTAATTTAGCTGAACTTTTCTTTAAAGTTCTAGGGTTCTCAATTCGGTGAATTTTGGCTGTTTCTGTGACTGCAGTGAGAAAGGTACTAACGCCCCAATCAAAAGCAAGAACTTCTTCTCCAGACGCTCGATAAGGTTTCGCTGTTTCGTAAGTAATGGAGGCAAACCAGTGGTCATTTTCTTTAATCACTTGAAGCGTTTTTGGAGTTCCTGGATTTCGAGTGCTGCTTTCTTTATCAAGAGAACGTCCCCGTCCTCTCGCTTTGATTTGGCCGATTCCAGAAAGTTTAAGCTTTCCGTTAATAAACTTGTTTCCCGCTTCAAATTTCCAGCCATCGCCATAAGAGGGGTAGCCAAAATTTTTAAAACGATCGGAGGACTTAAATCGTGGAAAACCCGCTTTCTGAGAAGATTCTTTAAGTCGTCTGAAAAAGGATTTAAAAGCAAGATCGAGACGTTTTAAAGTGAGTTGTTCGGATTGAGCATTGAGGTTTTCGTATTCAGGTAAGTCGGCTCGTAATTCAGTGAGTTCTTTAGCTTGTTGCTTGTAAGAAATCGAAATTTGACGAGATCTGTAAGCATGAATGCGTTCTTCAAGAGCACGATTATACAAATGACGATGAAGCTTTAGGATTTCGTAAAGCCTTTTAATTTGTGCTCTTGAAGGATAAAGACGATAAGTAATTTTACGGTTAACCTCATTCATAAACTTCACTATAATCTAGTTCTTATGAAAAACCAAGAGTTTTAAAAACAATCTATTGAAAATGAAACTGAAATCTAAGGACGGCCCGCTCATCCTCGCAAAATTGCTCGGACTCACGGTGATCGGCCTTCACCACCAGCTATAGCCGTAAGGCTTAGCTGGAGTACTGGCCGACAATTTGATAGAATTAAAAAAAAGCCCGAAACCCAAAATAACACCTCTAGAATTTTAAAAGAGTTTCGTTATGAATGTTAATTTGGCTGAAATCGTTTGTATTATTGATCAATCCGGATCGATGTCACAAAAAGAAAGGATAAGCGATGGAAGGAATACCTGTTTCCTCGGATCCAACAGAAAACCTCTTTGATGAACTCAATCAGTTTTCAAAAGCAAAAGAAAGTAATTCCGATCCAACCTATCAAACCGTAGTGACGAGTTCCCCTTCAAAAGAAGAGACGAACCCATTTCTTTCTCACACCACCAACACCACAACAAACTCGCTTCCATTCGTTCAAAAAGAACGCTATCAAATCTTACAAACGCTCGGAGAAGGAGGAATGGGAGTCGTTCAACTCGTGAAAGACAACTTGCTCGGCAGAGAAGTGGCTCAAAAAAAAATCAAAGCAGACCTCAGCAGAAAGCTCTCCGAAAAACAAAAAACGATGTTATGGCGATTAAATAAAGAAGCTTCCATAACCGCTATTTTAGAACATCCGAACATTGTGCCCCTCTATGAAATGCAGCAACAGGAAGCCGGAGAACTCTGTTTTACCATGAGAAAAGTAGAAGGACGTACTCTGCGACAGATCCTGAAAGCAAAAAAAGAAGGCGAACTTGAGTATGATGAAAACAAACTGCTTGGAGTGTATCTGAAGGTGTGCGATGCGATGGCTTATGCACACTCAAAAAATGTGGTTCATCGCGATCTCAAGCCCGACAACATTATGGTGGGCCAATTTGGAGAAGTCTATGTCATGGACTGGGGAATCGCTAAAAAACTGAATCCTGAGGAAAGCGACTCAGAACCGAATCAAAACAGTCTTTTAGAGGCGGAAGACTTCCCAGAAAAAAGCAATCTTCATTCAACCACTATAGCGCTAGGAGAAGAACTAAAGACGAGAGGAGGAATGGGAACGGAAGGCTATATGGCTCCAGAGCAGAGAGAAGATGCCACTTTAGTTACGTCTCAATCCGATATTTATTCGCTCGGGATGATTTTAAGAGAGTGTTTTATTTTGCGTTCTTCCCTAGAGGAACTGAACAGACAGATCGAATTACACCGACTTAAAATAGGGCTTGCGAAAGCAACAACGAAATTTGAAGAAGACGATTCGGTAGAGAAAAATATCCCAAAAGAAATTGTAGCGATTATTGAAAAAGCGATACAGACGGAGCCAAAAGCGCGTTATAAGACTGTACAAGAGTTCAGTAAAGATTTGGAACGATATCAGAAAAATATGACGGTCTCTGTAAAAGAGTATAGTCTGCTGGAAGTAGCTATCAAATGGATTCAGAGACATAGGCAACAAGTGGCTTTTGGGAGTGTTCTTCTGAGCATGTTTTTTTTCTTTGTCGTGTTTCAAGTGTGGAAAGATAAAAAAGAGCAACTTGCTAAACTAAAAGAAAAGGAAGAACAATTTACGATAGCTCTCAGCAAGGCAGAAAATAAAAAAAAAGAATCACACAAGATTTCCCTACTGGGATTAAAAATAGGAAATCTTCTCTATGCGCTTAATTATTTGAATACGGCGCTGTTACTGAAACCTCAAGACAAAAAAGCAGAAGAAGAAAAACTGCAGATAGGAGAAAAACTGCTCAAACTATGCTATGAAACAAAAGACTATCAGTTAGCTGGGTATGTAGCCCGAGAAATGCAAGCCCTCTCTGTAGATCCCAACACCACTCCGAAAAATTGGGAGGAAGAGGTAAAGGAAGAAAGCCAAAAAACGCTCAACGAACATCTAAAAAGATTCGATATTTTGGAAAACAACTTTAGAAACAAAACGTTTGAATCTAGAACTGGAGGGCGAGACGACGCCATTTTTGAGATATCGAAAATGCAGGGAAAAAAAATATTTGACAAGCTGATAGCAATTCTTAAAGAAGCAACAGCGTACTTCCAACGAGAGGAAACGCAACAAAATAATAAAGACAAAGAATTTTATACAATGATGGTGATGGCGCTCGGGCGATTAGAAAACCCAGAAGCAGCTCCAGCCTTATTAGAGGCGTTGAAAGTGATGGAAAAGAAACTTTCTCCGCTTTCTAACGAAGAACAAAAAAAAGAAACCGTAAAAATGGAGCATATGATTCTGTTGAGCGAGGCTTTAGCCAATTCAAAGGCAATTGAACAGGGAAAAGACTTGGATGAAATTCGCTGGAAAATGGGACAGAATAGTCTATTTTGGGACAGAACAGCAATTCCTCTTCAAAAAATAACTTCCGGACTTATTTCTTATTATGATGAAGCGATTCGTCTCAATCCTCAATATGCTGAAGCTTATAATAATCGGGGAATTGCGAAGCATACCAAAAACGATTTAGAAGGAGCGATTCAAGATTATGATGAAGCGATTCGTCTCAATCCTCAAGAGGCTAATACCTATAACAACCGAGGCCTTGCAAAGTTTGCTAAGAATGATTTAGAAGGAGCGATTCAAGATTATGATGAAGGGATTCGTCTCAACCCTCAAGAGGCTAATGCCTATAGCAACCGAGGAATTGCAAAGTTTGCCAAGAACGATTTAGAAGGAGCGATTCAAGATTATGATGAAGGGATTCGTCTCAACCCTCAAG
>CAZHAR010000015.1:84524-104664 GCA_964530615.1 uncultured Planctomycetota bacterium
ATGCTACAGCCTATAACAATCGAGGAAATGCGAAGAAAGACAAGAAAGATTTGGTGGGAGCGATTCAAGATTATGATGAAGCGATTCGTCTTAATCCTCAATTTGTTTCGGCTTATGACAATCGAGGAAGTGTGAAGAATGCCAATAAAGATTTGGTCGGAGCCATAAAAGATTATGAGGAAACGATTCGTCTCAATCCTCAATTTGCTAACGCTTATTACAACCGAGGACTTACGAAGTATGCCAATAAAGATTTCGTCGGAGCCATAAAAGATTATGATGAAGCGATTCGTCTCAATCCTCAAGATACTGAAGCCTATTACAACCGAGGCAGTGCGAAGAAAGAGATCAGAGATTTGGTGGGAGCGATCCAAGATTATGATGAAACGATTCGTCTCAACCCTCAATATGCTGAAGCCTATAACAATCGAGGCGTTACGAAGTATGCCAATAAAGATTTGGTGGGAGCGATTCAAGATTTTGATGAAGCGATTCGTCTCAATCCTCAATTTGTTTCGGCTTATAACAATCGAGGAAGTGTGAAGAATGCTAGCAGAGATTTGGTGGGAGCGATTCAAGATTATGATGAAGCCCTTCGGTTCAACCCTCAATTTGCTGAAGCCTATATCAATCGAGGAAATGCGAAGTATGCCAATAAAGATTTCGTCGGAGCGATTCAAGATTATGACGAAGTTATTCGTCTCAATCCTCAAGATACAGACGCTTATTACAACCGAGGCAGTGCGAAGAAAGAGATCAGAGATTTGGTGGGAGCGATTCAAGATTATGATGAAGCGATTCGTCTCAATCCTCAATATGCTGAAGCTTATAATAATCGGGGACTTGCGAAGCATACCAAAAACGATTTAGAAGGTGCCATTCAAGATTATGATGAAGCGATTCGTCTCAATCCTCAATATGTTGACGTCTATTACAACCGAGGACTTACGAAGCATACCAAAAACGATTTAAAGGGAGCGATTCAAGATTATGATGAAGCGATTCGTCTCAATCCTCAAGATACTGAAGCCTATATCAATCGAGGAGATGCGAAGCAAAATACAGGAGACTTAGAAGGCGCTATTTTAGACTTTTCTGAAGCGATTCGCCTGAATCCTCAATCTGCTCTTGTCTATTCTACAAATATTCGTAGTCTTCTAAAAGATAAGTTCAACCGAGAATATGCCCAAAAAGATTACCCGAAAGCGAAAGAAACATTGATTCGACTCAGGCTGTATTCCTCAGAAAAAGAACAAATTCAAATTGATAAAAAATTAGATGCCTTAGAAAAATTAATGCAACAAAATAAATAGAGGTGTTGTGATGAGTATTCAGAATGAACTAGAGCGATTGCGTAAAGGAATGGAAGCCGAACCCGATAATCCCCTACTTCGGGAACAATATGAAATTGCCTTGGTTCGCGCCGACCACAAAGAAAGTTTGCTCGAACTCTTCCAGTTTCGCTATCTTTGTCCACTACAATGGACCGATTTGCAAACTCAAAAAGACGGAAAAGAGCTTAGAAAAGGCGTTCGTTATTGCACAGAGTGCCAAAAAGAAGTCTTTTTTGTGAAATCTCTAAAGAAGCTGAAACAACACGCGAAAGCCGATCACTGTGTCGCGGTCCTTCAAGAACAAAGCCCTCATATTTTGGAAAATTTGGCAAAACAATATGGAGGGAAACCCGACAAAAATAAAATCCCTTCGTGTATCGTGGAAACAGGGGAGGACCCAACAAAAGAAAAAGTGCTCTTGTTGTTGGGTCGTCCTTCAACAGACTGGATTGTTTAATTATTCGATGGTGACTTTTTCCATTGAAATATTTTCCACAGGACGATCTTGAGCTCCGACTTTGGACATTGCGATGGCATCGACCACATCTTGACCCTTGGTGACTCGCCCAAAAATCGTATACTTTGGAGGAAGTGGGTAATCACTATGCATAATAAAAAACTGAGAACCGTTCGTATTCGGCCCCGCATTCGCCATCGCTACAATTCCCGCTTTGTAACCCGTTTGATAGAGCGGAGATTTGGCATTAATTTCATCATTAAAACGCTTCCCCCAAGCCGATTCGCCTCCGCTTCCAGTTCCTGTGGGATCTCCACCCTGAATCATAAAATTTTTGATGACGCGATGAAAAATGACTCCAGTATAATAGCCCTTTTGAGCCAAAGTGATAAAATTTTCAGTCGTCTTCGGAGCGTCTTTTTCCAATAATTCGAAATGGATGGTACCCTTATTGGTTTTAATAATAGCAGTTTTAGGCATGAAAGCCCCTTTCAAAAGAAGTGTAGAGGCGCATCGAGAGGCACCTCTTGATATGGAAAGCGGTATTTTCGCACGACTTCCAAATGAAAGCAAGATTTTGCTCTTTCCTGTTATTTCAGCTTTCCTTGCAAAGCTTTTAGGCCCACTTCCAATAAATCGATCACGCTCACAATTCCCACTAATTGGCTTTGATCCATTACAGGAAAGGCTCCATATTTCTTTTCAATGGCCAGTTCCATCGTTTTTTGCACGGAATCCAATGGCGACAAAATGACTGGATTCAAGGTCATAATATCCTGAGCCAGAACATCAGAACGAATATTCTTGAGTTTTTCATCTTCTTTCGTAAAAAAAGCGGCTAACGCTAAATCTCGATCCGAAATCATTCCAACCAGATTCTTTCCTTTCATCACCGGTAGATGCCGAATTCCCAGTCTATACATCATATCTCCGGCTTTTCTTGCAGATTCATTGGCCTGAATCGTTTCCACATTTTTCTTCATAATATTGCCGATGTTCATAAATTTATCCTCGAAATTTTTCCACAAAAAATAGATCCCTATAGAAAAATTTTAAAAATCAGGTTAACTATGCTTATTCTTAATTTTAAAGTTCATTGTCCATTTTCGCTATAGCTATTCTAAGCATGAATAAAAATTTCGCACCTGTCAATTTTCTATCCCGTGTGTTTTTCAGGAGGCTCTTTTATGTCGTCTGGGAATCCCTATCAATTTTTTAAAGCGGTGTCGAATCATTTTGATCGCGCTGCCAAACATATGAAATTTTCGCCCGGTTTGTTAGAACAAGTTAAAGTTTGCAATAGCGTCTACCGAATGCATTTCCCTGTCAGAAAAGATGATGGAGAAATTTGCGTCATTGAAGCCTATCGCGCGGAACATAGCCATCATCATCTTCCGACCAAGGGAGGGATCCGCTTTAGTCCCGATGTGAATGAAGATGACGTGATGGCACTCGCGGCACTCATGACCTATAAATGCGCGGTTGTCAATGTTCCGTTTGGAGGAGCCAAAGGCGGTATTCGAATCAATCCATTTGAATGCTCTCTCGGCTTTCGTGAACGCATTACTCGTCGATATACAGCTGAGTTGGTCAAGAAAAATTTTATCGGCCCTGCCATTGATGTTCCGGCTCCAGATTATGGAACCGGCGAAAATGAAATGGCCTGGATGATGGATACCTATAGTGCATTGGTTCCGAACCAATTGGATAGCAGTGCTTGCGTCACCGGAAAACCACTCTCGATGGATGGGATTCCCGGACGAAAAGAAGCGACCGGATTAGGAATTTTTTACGGTGTTCAAGAATGTATGTCGATTCCGGAAGATATGAAAGCCATTGGATTAACACCCGGATTAAAAGGGAAGCGAGTCATTGTTCAAGGATTAGGAAACGTCGGATATCACTCCGCAAAATTCTTGCAACAAGAAGGAAAAGCTATCATTGTCGGAATCGCCGAAATGGAAGGCGGAGTTTATAACGCCGATGGCCTTGATTTCGAAGCGGTTTTTAATCATCGAAAAAATACCAAAAGCATCCTAAACTTCCCCGGTGCCAAAAGTTTAAAAACTCCCGGAGAAGTCATGGAAATGGATTGCGATATCCTTGTTCCTGCCGCATTAGAAAACCAGATTACCGCATGGAACGCTCCTCGCATCAAAGCAAAAATTATTGCGGAAGGTGCCAATGGCCCCGTGGATCCCGAAGGGGAAGTGATTCTCCTCAATGCTGGAAAATTAATCATTCCTGATATTTATTTGAATGCTGGCGGAGTCACCGTTTCTTATTTTGAATGGTTAAAAAATCTCTACCATGTCTCGTTTGATCGAATGATTAAGCGCAATCAGGAAGCTTCTTTTGGTCGTTTAATTGACGCCGTTGAGAAATTGGTTGGGAAAAGTTTGGAGGCCGCAGATAAAAAAGTACTCACTCGCGGTCCAGACGAAATTGATTTTGTCTATACCGCTTTGGCAGAAACGATGTGCCGTTCTTATGCTCGGTTACGCGAAATCTGGAAAACCAAAAATTTGCCCGATCTTAGAACCGCGGCATTCTATTATGCGATTGATTCCGTAGCGAACGCTTATCTCACGCAGGGAATTTTCCCGTAATTACTGAAAAATCGGCAAGAAAGCCCTTGTGCTTTAGCCATGGGATGAATTGCCGTTTTTATCCTGCCATGAAAAAGCTTATAAAAAGGTGGAGTGAGAGTTGAGGCAAAACAAAAAAGAGAAAAAAAAAGAATTAAAACTTAAAAAGTGTCTCTCGCCTCATTATACTTAGAGTATCCAAAATAAAGTTGAAAATCAGAACGATGTCCAAAAAATCTAAAACCCCTTCCTTTATCTGCGAATTTCGGCTTGCTGTTTCTCCTAAAGAGACAAAGAAACTTCATTCCAAGTTTGAAGTGGCTCGTCAATTTTATAACCAATGCTTGGCCGAAGCGAGGACGCGCTATGAGTTGATGCGTCAATCCAAGCAGATTCAAGCCATTCGCCATCTTCCCAAATCTCAAAAGGAAGAAAAGCAAAACCAATTTTCGGCTCTCAAGAAGCAATTTCAGTTTGAAGAATATGCCTTGCACGACTTTGCCAAACGATTGGGCCATGCTTATTTTGGTCAACACTTAGATTCCCATGTCCTGCAAAAACTAGCCTCGCGTGCTTTCTCTGCGGTCGAAAAAGTTTGGTATCGGCAAGCTAAAAAGGTACGCTTTAAAGGAAAGTACCGCCTTGCTTCCATCGAGGGAAAAAGCAACAAGACGGGAATCAAGTGGCGTCACAACCAAATCCTCTGGCAAGGCTTAAAATTGAAAGCCATTTTGAATCCGAAGGATCCGCTTCAGAGCTACGCCCTTCAACAAAAAGTCAAATATGTGCGTCTGCTCCGACGTAAAATACGAACAAATTGGCACTTTTATGCCCAACTCGTTGTGCAAGGAAAGCCGTATCAGAAGCCCAAAAAGAAGGGTGCAGTTCAACTCGATGGGGTGGTGGGTTTAGATTTAGGGCCTTCAAGCATTGCCATTGTTTCCGAGCAGAGTGCCGACTTGAAAGCTTTTTGTCCCGAATTGGTAGAGAAAGCTCAGATAAAGCGTAAGTTTCAACGAAAGCTAGATCGTCAACGTCGAGCGAATAACCCAAAAAACTACAATGCCAATGGGACGATCAAAAAAGGGCGTAAGGTTTGGAAGAATTCAAAGCGTTATGCTCAAACCCTTGATCGTGTCTCGGATATGGAGCGAAAGTTGGCGGCTCAACGCAAAACCTCGCATGGGACCTTGCTTAATCAAGTGTTGTTGAAAGGCAAGCAGTTTCATTTTGAAAAGTTAAATTATAAAGCGTGGCAGAAAAGCTTTTTCGGAAAATCCATCAAGCGTAATGCTCCGGCTCAGTTTATCGACAGATTGAAGCGCAAGGCAGAATGCGCTGGCGCTTCAGTCCTAGAAATCAACACGTATTCCACAAAACTCTCCCAAACCTGCCACTGTGGCCTTGTGAAGAAAAAGAAACTCTCCGAGCGAATCCACACCTGCGAGTGTGGGGTTTTAGCTCAGCGAGATCTCTATTCGGCCTATTTGGCTTGTTTTGTGGATCAGAACTCAGGCTTCCATGCAGAACAAGCGGTGATAGCTTGGCCAAGTGCAGACGTACTCTTGCAGACGGCATGGACTAAAGCGTATCAAACGGCGAGTGTTTCTCTTCTGAGGAACAGCTTTGGGAAGCCTCCTTCCCTGAGACAGAGCGGTTCGTCTGAAAAAGGTGAAAGGAGCTGGAATTCCGCTCTTGGATGTTGTACCCCCTTCGGGTTTGAAGGTTTGGGAGAGCTGAGAGATGATTCTTGATGTGGTCTTTCCTAGAACCCCACATGCTTTAGCTGTGGGAATATGTCAGTGAAACGATCTTCTTCTATCTGGAGGGAATTTTCATGAAATACCCGCACTTATTGGCTCCTTTAGATTTAGGATTTACTCAAATTCGAAATCGTGTCTTAATGGGGTCTATGCACACCGGATTGGAAGATCGTGGACGTTATACTCAGAGATTAGCTTCCTATTTCGCTGAACGAGCTCGTGGTGGGGTGGGCCTTATTGTCACTGGAGGCATTGCCCCCAATCGAGCGGCTCGAGGCTCTCCATTTGCCGCAAAGCTTACAAATTTTTTAGAGGTTCGTCGCCACCGCGTATTAACTCAGGCCGTTCACGCGGAAGCTGGAAAAATTTGTATGCAGATTTTACATACAGGGCGTTACGCCTTTCAACCCTTTAGCGTAGCGCCTTCTCCAATTCGCTCTCCGATTACTCCATTTACTCCAAAAGAGCTAAGTGCTCGCGGGGTAGAAAAACAGATTCAAGCCTTTGTTCGCTGTGCGAAGCTAGCACAAGATGCAGGGTATGACGGAGTCGAAATCATGGGCTCCGAAGGGTATTTCATCAATCAATTTTTGGTTCAAAGAACCAATCAGCGCCAAGATCAATGGGGTGGAACCTTTGAAAATCGGATGCGATTGCCTGTGGAAATTGTTCGGCAAACTCGCTTAGCGGTTGGTCCTAATTTTATTCTGATATTCCGGCTTTCAATGCTAGATTTGATCGAAGATGGAAGTTCTTGGGAAGAGGTGGTTCAACTGGCGAAGGCTATAGAACAAGCCGGCGCAACCTTAATTAATACTGGAATCGGTTGGCATGAGGCACGTATTCCGACCATTGCGACCATGGTTCCACGTGGCGTCTTCACCGGCGTGACTCATAAACTAAAACAAGAAATCCGGATTCCCTTAATTACTACGAATCGAATCAATACTCCTCAAATGGCGGAAGCGATTTTGGCCCGCTCCGATGCCGACATGATTTCTATGGCGCGTCCGTTCCTTGCGGATCCTGATTTTGTCAATAAAGCAATGGAAGGTCGAGAAGATGAAATTAACACCTGTATCGCTTGTAATCAAGCCTGTCTGGATCATATTTTTGTCGGGAAAATCGCCTCTTGTCTCGTGAATCCGAGAGCGTGTCATGAAACCAAATTTTTTTCGCTCCCGGTTTCGAAAAAGAAGAAAATTGCGGTGATTGGCGCAGGGCCAGCCGGACTCTCTTTTGCTTCAAACGCCGCAAGCCGTGGACATCAAGTCACCTTATTTGAATCCGCCCCAGAAATTGGTGGGCAATTTAACATGGCCAAGCGAATTCCAGGAAAAGAAGAATTTCACGAAACGCTTCGCTATTACCGAAGGCAGTTGGAAATCCATCAAGTTCAACTTCGGCTAAATACAACCGCCACTAAAGAACAATTGCTCGCCGAATCCTTTGACGAATACGTTTTTGCGACCGGAGTACGACCCCGTAATCCAGAAATTCCCGGCATGAACCATCCTAAAGTATTAACCTATGTGGATGTTCTCTTGCATCAGAAACCTGTGGGTAATTCTGTCGCCATTATTGGAGCCGGAGGGATCGGATTCGATGTGGCGGAATTTTTATCGCATGAAGGATCGATTCAAACACCTGAACAATTTTTTAAAGCGTGGGGAATTGATCCGCAATTTAAGGCTCGCGGAGGAGTTGCCGGAATTCCTCAAGAAATGCCATCTTCTCCCCGAAAGATTTATTTGCTCCAGAGAAGCGCGGGAAAACCCGGAGAAAAACTGGCAAAAACGACAGGCTGGATTCGTCGAACTTTATTGAAAAAGAAACAGGTTGAAATGCTTACGGAAGTCACCTATCAAAAAATTGATGACCAAGGACTTCATATCGTAGTTCATGGAAAACCACAAGTTTTAGAAGTGAGTCATATTGTTCTTTGCGCGGGTCAACTCTCTCAAAAGACTCTCTGGGAAGAACTGAAAGCCACCGGAAAAATAGTTTATCTTATTGGCGGAGCTTCAGAAGCGGCGGAATTAGACGCTAAGCGAGCCATCGAAGAAGGCTACCGCCTAGCGCTCAAGGTATAAAAAAGATCCCTAAAAGAAAACGCAACAGTATACGAAGTTTTTTCATAAAAAAAAAAACCACCTTTCCCGAAAATTGTCATCCTTATTTTTCTGCATACCCTCTTACTTGATTATTATATACTTGTTCCATGTATAAGGAGCATTATAATAGCGGTCGCTACTAAAGATATTCGAAAAAAATTTTCTAGTTTTTGAAATCCTTCTTTCTTTGTGACGGACCACCCGCGAAGGAGAGAGGATTAAAATGAGGGGTAGAGCGTATGCGTTTTTGTAGTCGATATTTTTATTTCCTATTTTTTTTTATTTCTTTTTGGAACACTAGCTTTCTCGCGCAAGAGAAGCCGATTCCTTTTTATCCAAATGGAACCTATGTTTCCGATATTCCTTCGCCAGATACCTTTCTTGGCTTTCCTCTTGGAAGCCGCCCCGTACGCTATTGGGAAGTTGTCGATTATTTTAAAATGTTAGCCTCAAAATCCCCAAATGCTAAACTTTATGAATCCGGAGAAACCCACGAAAAACGAAAACTTTATTATCTGCTTGTTTCGTCTGAAGCCCAATTCGCTCACCTCGATGAAATTCAGAAAAATTTGACTAAATTGGCTGACCCGCGATTGTTGACTTCCGATGAAGATACAAAAGCACTCATCGAACAAACCCCCGGAGTCGTTTGGCTAATGTATAGTATTCATGGAGATGAAATTTCTGGAACCGATGCTTCTCTCCAGACAGCCTATCAACTTGTCGCAGGAACCGATCCGGTCACTGAAAAAATCCGCAAGGAAATGATTGTCGGAATCGATCCGATGGAAAATCCGGATGGCCGAGAACGCTTCTTGTCCCAACTCCAGCAATGGAACGGAACAATTCCGAATTCTGATCCTCAAAGTATGCAACATACCACGACCTGGCCTTGGGGGCGCACCAATCATTATTTGTTCGATCTCAATCGAGATTGGTTCATCCTCGCACATCCAGAGACACGGGCACGTGTAAACACTTTATTAAAATGGAAACCCTTGTTTACCGCAGATGCCCATGAAATGGGCTCAGACGATACTTATGTGTTTAATCCTCCACGAGAACCCATTAATCCCAATCTCGGACAAACGATTCGTAAATGGTGGAAGGTCTTTTCTGCCGATCAGGGTCATGCTTTCGATCAATATGGCTGGAGCTATTATACTCAAGAATGGCTAGAAGAATGGTATCCGGGATACGGTAGCTCTTGGCCCTCCTATATTGGCTCCATTGGCTATTTATATGAACAGGCCCGAACGGAAGGAAGTCTTGTCAAACGCCCGGATGGAACCTTTCTCACTTTTCGTGAAGCGATTCATCATCAATTTTGTAGTTCCATGGCCAACGTCACAACCGCACTGCAACATCGTCCAGAGTTATTAAAAGATTATGTTGAGAACAAAAAAAAATCACTTAGTACTGAAGTGACAGAAAAAGGAATTGGCGCTTTTTATATTCTTCAAGAATCTAATCGCTCCCGTGTTCAGCATCTCCTTGAAAAATTATTGAGCCAAGGAATCGAAATTGAACAATTAGAAAAAGATACAACGGTTCCTCAACTCCAGAATTACTGGAGCGCCGAAAAGAACGAGAAAATCCTTCCACAAGGAACGGTTGTCATTCGTCTCAATCAACCTCTCAAACCTTTGATTCAGGCTATTTTGGAGTTCGAACCGCGATTATCGCCAGAATTTCTGAAAGAGGAGCGTGATTCTTTAGAAAAAGGAAAAGGAACAAGACTTTATGAAATCAGTGCTTGGTCCATGTTACTGGCTTATGGCGTTGAAGCTTACTGTACTCAAGAGTTTCCAGAGTTTTCGTTAAGTCGCCTTGAACACTTGACAGAAATTTCAGGAGAAATTCAAAATCCAAAACCTCGGTATGGCTTTTTGATTGATAACCAAGAAGATCAGTCTTTTCTAGCGCTCGCAAGTTTGCTAGAAGCAGGCTACAAAGTTCGGGCCGCACGCGAATCCTTCCAAATTTTGGGTCGCCGTTTTTCTCGTGGAACCCTTCTCTTACGGCTCCATGAAAATCCGTCCTCGTTAGTCGACGAAATTCTTTCCATTGCTCAAAAAACAAAAAACAAAATTTATGGAACAGATACCGCTCTCAGTGAGGACGGCCCTGATTTAGGAGGAAACGATTTTCAGTTACTAATAGCTCCAAAAATTGCTATTTTAACGGCGTCTTCTATCGATTTATATAACTTTGGAACTTTGTGGTATTTATTAGATCACGAATTACACTATCGTTTTTCGATCTTAAATGCTCATGATTTTTCGACAGTTGATTTGAGAAAATATAATGTGTTAGTATTACCTTCCACGTGGGAATCCGGAAGCGATTATGAAAGTTTGCTGGGCGAGAGCGATTTGAAAAAAATTCGGGATTGGCTCTCTACGGGTGGAACCCTGA
Organism: uncultured Planctomycetota bacterium; assembly: GCA_964530615.1. Classification (GTDB taxonomy): domain Bacteria; phylum Planctomycetota; class JBBTDB01; order JBBTDB01; family JBBTDB01; genus JBBTDB01. The sequence continues at coordinate 95,199 of CAZHAR010000015.1, forward strand.
TTGGAATTAAACATGGAGCCGCTTTTCTCACCGATAAAGATCGAAATTTAAGTAAAGTTCGTTTACGAGATCAAGTGTTAAAAGAGATTCCGATCTATCAAAAAGCAGTTCAGCAAGAAGATGCTTTGGGAAAAACCGAAATTAAAATGGATAGTATTTTGGAAGGAACCAATTATGAATTGCCTACGGTAGACACCGCCGAAGAACAAGAAGAAGAAGTTTTGAAACGTCGAGAGGATCTCTTTCAGGAATTTTATCCACGTGGAACTATTTTGCGTGTTGATTTGAATGAAGAACATTGGCTCAGTTTTGGAGCCGGTTCAAAAGTCCCCGCACTGGTGGAAACGTCCGATATTTATTTTTCAAAACTTCCGATCCAAACCCCCGGACGTTTTTCCTCGGCCGCTCAACTTCGAATTTCGGGACTACTATGGCCCGAAGCTCGCTTCCGATGGGAAAAAACCGCTTATCTTACTTGCGAATCTTACGAAAAAGGGCAAATTATCTTGTTTTCAGGAGAACCCTATTTTCGTGCCTATTTCTATGGGACTGCGCGGTTATTAATGAATAGCCTCTTTTTGGGCCCCGGATTCGGAACTGATCCCGGAATGGGTTGGTAAAATCTGACCCTGTTCAATTTATACGGGATCGTGAATGAGATCGAGCTTTTGGATCTTTTTCGCTTTCCAAAAAGGAACGCTCCACATACTGCCGAGAGCGATATCTTTTCCATTAAAGACGTCGCTTTCTCCAGAGGGATATGAAATACGAAGCTGAGTCGCTAAGCGCATACGCGCGGAACTCCCTTTTAAACCAATATTCAGCGAGTGATCTACCGGATCCTCTTCAAAGACAAGAAGTACTTGTTCGTTTGGGACAAAGGTGGTCGGAAGTTCTACATTTGGAAGTGTTTCAGAAATTCCGGCCGCGCGACTTTGGAGAGATTCTGTCCAGATCAAACGATTTCCTGAAAATAATTGCAAGAGCGGTTTTTGTAATTGATTTTGGACAGTATTCCAAGATAAGGGGCCAGATTCAGAAGATAAATGTTCAGCAATGGCACGATCATTCTCCCAGGAAATTTCAACAAAATCTTGCAGATCAGGAAGGTATTTTTGATACAAAATTTCGGCTTCCGTGAGTAACGATTCATTCGATTGAAGCTCGTTAATCCACTGTTTACAAGGTTGACAACGATGATAGTGATTCCAGAAAAGTTTCATTTCTTCCGGATCGAGTTCTTCTCGAAGAAAAAGGACTAGCTTTTCCGAAGAACATTCTTGAAGATGTTGGGAAATCATGAAGGAGACTCTCTATTTAATAGTTGATAATGGTGGGAAAGGATTTGTTCTAATTTTCCCAAACCGACTGAAAAACGTCTGCCTGCAGTACCCGGCGGAATATTTAATAATTCTGCAATTTCTTTATAAGGCATTTTTTCCCAAATTCGTAATAAAACGACCATGCGATATTTTTCATCCAACTGTAAGAGTGCTTTTTGGATTGTTGTTTTTAGAATTTCGTTTTGTTCCTTTTGAAGAAGCTCCTCTGATAAATGGTTTGAAGAGGCCAATTCAAAGAGATAGTTTTCGGAATAGCTGGCCCCTGAGGAAGAAACGATTTCTCTTTTATTCTCAAACAAGGGACGATTAGCAAACTCCGAAAGCATCTGAGAATGACGTCTTTTTTGGCGCAACCTATCCAAAGTGGCATTAATGACACAACGATAGAGCCAAGCGCGATATCCTTTTTTTTCATCAAGCTGTGACGACGATTTCCATAACTTGAGAAAAGCTTCTTGAACCGTATCGGCGGCCTCTTCCGTATGACCGAGCATTCCTCGAGCAATCGTAAAACAACGTTTTTTTTCCTTTTCGAAAATGTGTTGAAAGGCAATTTCCTCACGAGCGATTAATTGTCGTGTTAAAAGATGTTGTTCTTCAGAAACAAGTTCCGAATTCTGGGGCAAATTTTCTCTCATAAATTTCTCTGAAAATATTTTCAGAAAGCAGGAATAGCTTAGTATACGTTTCTCGTTAAAAAATTTTCGCTCTTGAAGAAAATTTTATCTTCCCTTACTTTTTTTCGCGACGTTGAACCTCTTGATCAATAATCTTTTTTAAGGCTTCTCCGGATTCAAGTCGCACATATTTGTCTTCGTCTTGAAGCGATTCTAATAAGGGATTAATAGCAGATTTCGCACTCATCCCACAATTTCCTAAAACCCAACAGGTATGCCTACGAATATATTTATTAGGATCACTGAGAAGACGAATTAAATTAGGAATACATTCTGGAGGAGAACCCAGACGATCTAGGGCCAAAACGGACTCTAGCCGAACCATCCATTCTGGATCTTCGAGGGCTTTTAATAAGGTGGAGAGGGATTCGGCACTTTTTAAATTTCCCAAAGCAACAACCGCTTGCATCCGAATTTTAGGGTTAGGATCGTGTAAGGAGAGTTCAATTAACTTAGAGAGTATTTCTGGTGTTACGATTCCGATTTGTCCCAAGGCCCAACAAACGCGATTTCGGACCTCTTCGTGAGAATCAGACAATAGTGGAAGAAGAACGGGGATGGCTTCTGCAGAATCCTCGCCTAATTTTCCAAGGGCCCAAGCTCCATAAATACGGACTTTTGGATCGGGATCGTGGATCGCCTCCAAAAAGGCTCCTAGTTGTTCTTTGCGAACATTTTCTAGAAAGGTTCCAGAAGAAGAAATATCTTCGGAAAGTGGAATTTTCTGAGAAGTGGATCGACGAGAATTTTGTGAACGATCCTCCTTCAGAGAAGACTGAAAAAAATGAAACCAGAGCGAAACACAAAGCAGAATCGAAAGACTGAAAGCCACAAGACGCAATGGATGGGAAACGTATATTTTTTTAGAAAGGGAAGGATATTTTTGAAACAAGAGTGGATTAATTGCCAGAGCTTCCGCCAAAATCGGGAGTTGATCCGATTGGCAAGAAACAATGGGAGTTTCTGGAGAGGATTGTTGCATTAATTCTTGAAAGGTATTTTTAGTTAACGGGAGTACCCGCGTTTCCAGCAGAGAAAGCTTCTTCAGTAAAGAAGCATCTTCTTCATGTAAAACAAGAGCCAAAGCTTGATAGTGTTGAGCCGCTTTCCATTTATGCATAAGCGATTTTTGAGATTCAGATTCATTTTCTTGAGTCACTTTATCTAAAAGTAATTCAGAAAGTCCTTGATTTAATTGATTTGGTGCAAATGCGCATGAAATGAGAACAGGCCGTTCCTGAGCGGAACCAGAGATAGAATTGGGATGATATTGGGCAATGGCGAGAACGCAGGCGGCCGCATCGGAATAACCAACATTACAAAGTTGATCGGGTTTGTTATAACGTTGATTTGGAGGGATAGGAATGGGCTCAAATTCAAAACGACATTGATCCTGAATTTCTTGAGGAGCGCGAGTAAAAGCAAATTGGGCTCCAGAAGAATTTCTTAATTCAGATTTTCCCCCACCTCGACACCAATGATATTTAGCGCGAATCGCACGAACCAAAACAATAAAGGAATATTCTAAATTTCCACTATCAACTGGAAATCCAATTTGGAATTCCATAAAATAAAATCCTAAAAGGGAATTGTTCCAATGCCTTTAATTAAATCATCATCGCCACAATAATCAACCCGAAGATTTTGGTTGAACGACCCTTTGATGAATCCAGAATGCTCCGAGAGGAACTATTTATGAGTAAAAAACTATTAGGTCGAGTGCTTCCAATTCCCTCAATTTCTTTATTGATGAAAGAGGCCATGTTTAAAATTTTCCAACGACATTATGAGAATGTGAGTTGGACGCAGTATTTATCGGATATGTCAAGAAAGCACTATATTCTTCTTTTGGAATATGAAAACACTATTTTAGGTTTTTCCACCCAACAAATTATTGTAACAAATTTTCAAGAAAAGCCGATCCGTATTTTATTTTCTGGGGATACGATTATCGATAAAGAATTTTGGGGGGAACAAGAACTGGTTCGTATTTGGTGCACATTTGCAGGACAAGTTTTAGGGCAAAATCTACAAACTCCGCTTTATTGGTATCTGTTGAGCAAAGGATATCGGACCTATTTGTACCTTCCGATTTTTTTCAAAGAGTTTTATCCCCATTATCAGAAAAAAACACCTGCGTTTTTTAAACAATTAATGGATTTTGTTAGTTTTTTTTTATACCCTAATCATTATCGTCCAGAACTAGGAATTTTAGCCTTTGAACATTCTCCGGGAAATTTGAATGCGGAACTTTCACTGATTCCTGCTTCTAAACAGAATCATCCTCAAGTACAATTTTTTTTAAAGGAAAACCCAAACTTTGCTTTAGGGACAGAGCTCGTCTGTATGGCCCCGATTTCTGTTCAGAATATGCGCTCTTTTGCCGCTTCCTATGTCGCCAAAGGACTAGAGATTCCCTTGCCCTTACCCTAAACGGAAACAAAAGTGTAACCATTTCTCTTCAAGGAAAATAAGGAGTTTTATGAAAATTGATTGGGCCTATTTACGTCAGGGCTGAACTTCTTGCAAAAAAGCTCAGGAAGTTCTTGAGAACAAAAAAATAGAAATTCTTCAACAAACGGATGCACGTAAAGAACGAATGGATTTTGAAGCCACATGGAACCTTTTACAACAAGCAGAGACGATATGGATCGTTAAAGGAAAGCAGATCCAAGAATTTTCTCCTAAAAAACACGCTAAAGAAGAAATTCTCAAAGAAGCCATGGGTCCCAGCGGAAATTTGCGGGCCCCCACGCTAAAAATCAAAAACAAAATATGGATTGGTTTCCAGGAAGAACTATTCTCAAAACACTTCAAATAACGAAGCTAAGCATGATTCATTTGAGCCACATCTCTTCAGTTTCTTTTAAATCTTGCGCAATTTTTCGGCTGACAACAAAGAGAAAATCACTCAACCGATTTAGATAAATAGGAACTTCGGAACGAAGGGGATCTCTTCGGGATAAAGCAAAAACAAAACGCTCGGCTCGACGACAGACCGTTCTCGCCAAATGCAAAAACGCTGTAATTTCTCCTCCTCCGGGAAGAATAAAGCTTTTTAACGGAGGGAGTTGTGCCGTCCATTGTTCGATCAACTGTTCCATTTCAACAATATCTTTTCCCTCAATAAAGGGAAGTTTGAGGTTCGGATCGTTACAGGCGAGTTCGCCCCCCATATCAAAAAGCTGATGTTGAATTTTGGTTAAAAGTTGATCGATTAATTGAGTGGTTTCATGAGGTTTTTTACGACAGGCCATACGAACTAAACCGATCGTGCTATTCAGTTCATCTACGGTTCCATACGCTTCCACGCGAAGATCTTCCTTAGGAACTCGCTGTCCTCCGATGAGTGCAGTAAAACCATCATCTCCGGTCTTTGTCGTAACACGATCGATTCGCATAGAGGCCCGATTCTGTAGGGGTAATTCACGAATTACCCCGTTTTTGTGCAGGGATGAATGAGGGATTATGCCTTTTTTGCAGGATAATTGCGTTTGGGAGAACCCGTATACACTTGTCTTGGACGTCCGATACGAGCTTGACCCTCGTTCATTTCTTTCCAATGAGCAATCCAACCGGGTAAGCGGCCAATCGCGAACATCACCGTAAACATATTAGTCGGAAGACCCATCGCCCGATACAAGATTCCAGAATAAAAATCTACGTTTGGATAAAGTTTTCGTTCAATAAAGTACGAATCTGCCAGAGCCGCTTCTTCCAAGGCTTTCGCAATTTCGAGAATGGGGTCATTGATGCCCAGTTTTTTGAGAACTCGATCACAGGCCTTTTTAATAATAGCCGCTCGGGGATCATAATTTTTATAAACGCGATGCCCAAATCCCATTAATTTAAAATCTTTATTTTTAACCCGTTCGATCACTTTCCGGATATCGCCCCCCTCTTTTTGAAGCAGATTTAACATCCGAAGTACTTCTTCATTCGCACCGCCATGCCGTGGCCCCCAGAGTGCGCAAACCCCAGCAGAGATGGACGCAAACAGGTTCGCGTGCGAACTACCGACAAGACGAACCGTTGAAGCGGAACAATTTTGTTCATGATCCGCATGCAAGACAAAGAGAAGATCCAAGGCTTTTTCTACATCTGGATCCACAGTATAGGCTTCACAAGGAACCGAAAACATCATATTCAAAAAGTTGGCCGCATACGATTTGGAATTATCCGGATAAATGAGGGGCTGACCAATACTCTTTTTATAAGCATAAGCGGCCATCGTCGGAATCTTCGCGACCATACGAATAATACTAATCTCGATATGATCATTATTTGAAGGGTCAAGCGAATCCTGATAAAACGTAGAGAGACTGGAAATTGCGGCAGAGAGAAGAGCCATTGGATGTGCATCACGAGGAAAGGTATCATACATCCGTTTCAAATCTTCATGAAGAAGCGTATGAGAGGTAATACAGTTTTTAAATTTATTGTATTGCTCTGGGGTCGGGAGTTCTCCATAAATGAGGAGATAGCTCGTTTCGAGAAAATTAGAATGTTCGCAAATTTGCTCAATAGGATACCCTCGATAACGAAGAATACCCTGTTCTCCATCGATAAAAGTAATCGCACTCTTACAGGCACCCGTATTTCCATAGCCCTCATCTATCGTAATGTAACCGCTAGCGGAACGAAGATTGCTAATGTCAATCGCTTTTTCATTTTCTGTTCCAATGATTACGGGCAATGTATACGTTTTCCCATCGAGTTTACATTCAGCATCTGCCATTGTAATTATTCTCCGACGTTAAAAAATAGTAGAAAGGTTCAAATTCAATGATACCTAGTGTATCATAATAACGTGAATTCCTGAGAAAAGTCAAGGAAAACTGAAGATTTTCCGGCTCTGTTTTTTTTTAAGGGATTTTGTTCTAAAAAAATTCATAGAAAAAAAAAAAAAAAGACTTATAATGCTGTTGTTAGCCCGCTTCTCTATTCTTTCGAAGCTTCTATCTCTCTACTAGTTAAGGAAAAGAAGGGACTTGTTTTATGTATGAATTAGATACCCTCCTCCGTGAGCTTTTATCCCTTCATGCGTCCGATCTCCACTTAAAAAGCCATCGTGCGCCCATCTTTCGCATGGAAAAAAAACTGGTCCCTCGAAAAGGAGATCCGCTCACTTCCGAAAATATGGACCAAATCAAACAACAAGTCTTACGCACAGACTACATTCGTAAAACATTTGAAGAACGTATGGCGGTCGATTTTAGCTACACGCTAGGAGATCAAGAAGCACGATTTCGCTCCAATCTTTTTTATAGTAAGGGAGAATTGGGGATCGTCTTTCGTCATATTCCGAAGGTTCCAAATCTTTACAGTCTTGGCTTGCCCACGGTTCTTTTAAGTATCGCAGATAAAAAACAAGGACTTAATCTCGTGACTGGGCCCGCCGGAGTCGGTAAATCAACGACTCTCGCGGCCATTTTAAATTACGTGAATCAAACCAAAAACGTTCATATTATTACGGTCGAAGATCCTGTTGAATTTGTTTTTCAAGACGAAAGAGCAGAAGTAACCCAACGAGAAATTGGTATCGATACTCCCGGATGGCGCTATGCCCTTAAAGATATCTTGCGTCAAGATCCAGATGTTCTATTGATTGGCGAGTCTCGTGATCAAGAAACGATTTCCACCCTCATCACGGCCGCAGAAACCGGACACTTAGTTTTTTCGACACTCCATACTCGTGGATCGCCTCAAAGTATCAGTCGTATTTTAGATATGTACGACCCCGCTTCTAGAGGTCAGGTTCGCCTTCAACTTGCGGATTGTCTCAATGCCATTATTTCCCAAAGACTCGTAAAACTAAAACAGTCCGGCCAAATCGCTTGTTTGGAAATCATGATTAAAACCCCCACCATCGCAAAAATGATTGAACAAGATGAAATCACCCAAATTCGAGAGCAAATGGAAAAATCTGCCGGATATTATCGAATGCAATCCATGAATCAATCTCTCGCCGCTTTAATCTTAAACGGAATGGTCGAAGAAGAGGTGGCGGCCAAAGTCTCAGATACCCCTAAAGAATTGGAAATCGTTCTTCGCAATCAACGCGCCCTTCTCGCCGGAGAATTTGGCGTTTTTTCTTAACTATTCAGGTCCTAATGTCCCCCGCTGGCGGGGGTTTGGGGGTGGAATAGAATCAAGGAAGAATCCTCCCCCTTAATCCCCCTCCGGAGGGGGACATTAAGACCAATATCCTTCTTATTAGGAGCAACCCAACACTATGAGCGACATTGCAACCCAAAAAGAATCCTATGCCGATTTTTCAATCATCTATAAATACTGTGAACAAAAACGCACCAATGACGAACAAATCCGTAAAATAAATCTCCAGGTCGAAGAACTGACCGATAGCGTTAATAAATACAAAGGAAAACTCGCCCGACGCGAAGAAGCAATTATGGCGCTTACCAAAGAAAAAGAAGAAGTGGTGAGAGAATTAGCAGAAACAAAAAAACGATTGGAAACCATGACCGCACGAGTTAAAGAAGTCAGCGATGAGTTGGGCCAAACAAAAGCAATCGTCGAACAACTCGATCCTAAACACAAACACCACTGATTATTGTATGAATACTTATTTCCCGCACCAATATCCCACTCGTTGGGATATTGACCCACAAACACAAATCACCTTAGCCGGAAGACCGGAAAAATATTACGCGGTCTTGATCCGAGATACCCTCAATCCCCAGTTAGAAGGACGCCCGTTCGCTCAAGAACTTCAAAAATATCAATGTTATTTGATGGTCTATTCTTTTTCTGAGGCATCCGTATTGAGCGATTTCTCGCAAAGTATTATCGCGGCTCACTTTGGTTTGATGGATGTATCCCTTCCCCCCTCCATCCGAACCTGGATTTTGGGAGTTTATGCCGCACTCAATCGTCCCCTCTTCCTCTTTCATCCCAAAGAGTGGAAGTGGGATATCCCTTTTGGATCCTTTCTCCCCAGCCTCTCCTTTGCCTATCATTCTCAAGATCATCTTCTGGAACAATGGCGACCCACACTTCCCTCTTTTTTTAAAAACTTGAGGGTCCTCAATGACTTTCAAACAAGTATGGAGCGCTTCCTCGAACAAGCATTACGAAAATTAGACTCCGAACAACTTCGCATCTTGAGATTTTTACTCCTCTTAGATAAAAATCCTTATGGGGAAGAGGACATTATCGCTCCGATCCGAAATTATTCGGAACGTTGTTTAGATATTTTTTTGAGCGATTGGAGCGAATCTTTAGTGTCGCTTGGTCTCCTCAACAAGAAACAAGTCGAGGTTCGCTATGGTGGAATGACCACCCATTACTATTTTTCCGATTTACATATTCCCTTATTAAGAAAACTACTCTTTCACCAGCGTTATTTCGAGGCTCACGAATGGTAGTTTCTGACTCTCCCCATGAATAAATTCAGGGGGTTCTAAGAAGGAAACAAGAAAAGCG
>CAZHAR010000016.1:0-103294 GCA_964530615.1 uncultured Planctomycetota bacterium
AAGCTCTTGTTCTATTTAAGGGATGGTATCTTTACTTAAACGGAGTACAACAACTCGATGAGGCTACAGCAAAAGCGCTTGCTCAATTTCATGGAGAATGGCTTTCCTTAACCGGAGTGAAACATCTCGATGAAGCAACAGCAAAAGCGCTTGCTCAATTTAAAGGAGAATGGCTTTACTTAAACGGATTGCAACAAATCGATGAGGTTACAGCAAAAACGCTTGTTCAATTTACTGGAGAATGGCTTTACTTAAATGAATTGCAACAAGTAGAGGAAGCCTCGGCAAAAGCGCTTGTTCAATTTAAGGGATGGCATCTTTCCTTAGACGGAGTACAACAACTTGATGAGACTACAGCAAAAGTGCTCGCTCAATTTCAGGGAAAATGGCTTTCCTTAAACGGAATGAACCAGCTAACGGAAGCGACAGCAAAAGCGCTTACTCAATTTAAAGGAGAATGGCTTGAATTAAACGGAATGAACCAGCTAACGGAAGCGACAGCAAAAGCGCTTACTCAATTTAAGGGTGAGGGGAAGGTGCTTTACTTAAATGGATTGCAACAACTCGATGAAACAGTAGAAAAAGTCCTTGCTCAATTTCAGGAGGGGCTTTCCTTAAACGGAGTACAACAGATTGATGGGGCAACGGCAACAGCTTTTGCTCAATTTCAGTGTGATGAGCTTTACTTAAATGGAGTACAACAACTCGATGAGGCTACAGCGACTGCTCTTACTCAATTTAAAGGAAAATGGCTTTCCTTAAACGGAATGAACCCGCTAACGGAAGCAACAGCAACGGCTCTTGCTCAATTTCAGGGAGGACTTTACTTAAACGGAGTACAACAACTCGATGAAGCGACAGCAACGGCTCTTGCTCAATTTAAAGGAGAATGGCTTTCCTTAAACGGAATGAATCCGCTAACGGAAGCAACGGCAACGGCTCTTGCTCAATTTCAGGGATGGCATCTTTCCTTAGACGGAGTGCAACAACTCGATGAGGCTACAGCAAAAGCGCTTGTTCAATTTAAAGGAGAATGGCTTTACTTAAACGGAGTACAACAACTCGATGAAGCAGTAGCAACCGCTCTTGCCCAATTTCAGGGAAATTTGTTTTCTTTATACGGCGTGCAACAGCTAAATGAAGCCTCGGCAAAAGCACTTGCTCAATATAAAGGGGAAATCGATACAATAGAAAGCATTAGAGCGCAAATTAATAAACATAAAAATAGTTAAAAAAAACCGCCTAAAACTGGCGCTGGCACTGGAGTTAAGCGGTTAGGGATGAAAGATTTTTTTAGGAATATTAAGAAACAGAAATTTCTTCCTTTTCGTCGCGAGACATAATCGCTCGTAAACGTTCTAGTGCTTCTTTTTCAATTTGTCGAACTCGTTCTCGGGACAAGTGAATTTTTCCCGAAATTTGTTTAAGGGTCATCGGATCTTCGCCCCCAAGACCATATCGAAGACGCAAAATAGTTGCTTTTCGTTCGTCAAGGGTACAAAGCACTTCGGTAAGGTGCGCCAATTCATCAACATGTAAAACGTTTTCTTCGCTTGAAGAGGAGCGTTTATCTTCAATAATGTCTTGATTTTCGCAAATATTGTCTAAACTTTGCATTTGGTTCAATTTTAACGAGGATAAAAGAGCTTCTTTTGTCGTTGATCTAGGTCCTTGATTTTGAATAAAATCCATTTTTCGAATAATTTGAGTAATGGAGGTCGAAGCGTTTTCCGTTCGTGCTTGTTCCACTTCCACTTTGCCCATCATTTCCCGAATATAAGAGGGAACTCGTATCGTACGACTGGTATTGGTCAATGCCCTTCGAATCGCTTGTTTGATCCACCAAGTCGCGTGTGTCGAAAATCGACAGTTTCGTGAAATATCAAATCGATCCGCCGCTTTTAATAAGCCTAAATTTCCTTCTTCAATCAAATCGCTTAAAGGAAGTCCACAATTTAGATATTTTTTCGCAATGCTTACGACTAATCGTAAGTTAGATTTAATTAATCGATCTCGTGCGGCTTCAATTCCTTTTTCAATTTGTTTGGCTAGGGAAATTTCATCCTGTGCGGTTAATAGGGGGATTTTGTTGATTTCTTTAAGATAAATTTCTAAGCAAATTTCGCTGGTATTTCTTTTCATGATTCAGTCCTCCATTCTTTGGAGATTTTTAGGTTGTGCCCCTTTTGACTACTAATCCATTTTTTTCCCCATTCATAATCATTATGAGTTATACGTTTATAAAACTCAAAATGTTGGAATAAGTTCAAAAGAGACGCGGAGTTTCTAAAAAAAACTCAACTCTCTTATTTTGATGAAGATATAGACGAAACAACCTCTCAGAATATTTCCTTGTTTTCAAATTTCCTTGACATTTAAAAAAAAAAATTTATTTATAAAAAGTTTTAATCTGCTGTTCTATAGAGGAGCGATCTGGAGTTAAAAAAAAGGATTTTGGATGGATGGACGCGAGATTCTCGAAGGCTTTATTTCTATTTACTATCAAAAAGGGGACTCCAGTTATCTTGGTTTTTTGTTAAGAACCCTCCGACATCTCCCGTTTTTTACTCCAGAACGATTCTTTCAGAAAATTCAAGAACTTCAAAACACTTTTCAGGCTCGGTTCACGTTCTTTGTTTTGGGGAAAGTGGCCAAGTCTCGGCGGTCACTTTTACAAGAGTTGGAGGCCAACGGACATGAAATCGCTTCTCATTCGTTCCATCATTATAGTTCGTTATCCTTATCCGATCTGCAATTTCGCAAAGAACTCGAAGATTCGCTTAAAGCTCTCCATTTTTTGAAAAAATCTCCCCAAGGATATCGCTCTCCACATCTTTTTTTTAAAGAGTCGCATTACGCGATCTTGCATCAGTTGGGTTTTTTATATTCTTCTTCTCAGTTTGCTCCAGAGGCTCAGATTCGAAGGATTCACGAACGGTTTTTTGAGGTTCCGGTTCATTTTATGGATTGCCATTTTTTGGGGTTTCCTCAAAGAATGCGTGACGCTTTTTCAAAACAAATTCACTTGGGTTCCATTCACGCCTTTCACCCGTACATCGCGCTTCACCCAAAATACGAAGAACTCCTCTGGTCGCAGATCCGCCAAAAACAGATTCCCTTGATTCCTATTCGGGAAATTCTTGAAGGAAACCCTGGAATGGCGATCTCGTTTGATATTGGATTTTAAATGGTCTTCTCTACCCAAACACGCTTGAAATTTTTTTATGAGGCACAAAAATCCCCGGAACTTCTCAAATCCATACGTTTAGAGGTTCAGGGAAAAGATCCTGCGACAGAACTATTACTCGATCTTCTCCAAGAAGAAGACTATGCCAACATTTTTCCTCGATTTCAAAGCTACTTGGCTCAATCTCCGGCAGACGGAGATTGGCTTGGAGAAGTCGTCTCCTATCTCTTGAAAAAAGAACCCTCCCTGCTGAAGACTTGGCTCGCCACCTCTCCAGAAACAGGACTCTCTGAATCGGTTCTGCTTCAGCTTTTTAAACATCAATCTCGATTAGAAATCCTCCCGAAAATTCGCGTTGGATTGATTCGAAAACAAAGCACGGTTTTTTTGCAACAGTCGCTATGGCTCCATTTATTACGCTATCAACTTCCTGCACAAATTCTGACCTCTTCTCTAGATTCGTTCCGTTCTTTAAAAGATCCACAACACCCTTTTTATCAGGAACCCTTGAATTTTCTATGGATCACTTTAGGGCCAGAAGATATTCTCCCGCTTTCTGAATGGGAACACGATTCAAAACGAGTCTTGGAGCTTTTTATTTCATGGGTCGAAAGCGCCTTAAAATGGACGTCTGCCGATCTTTTAATTTCCACGTTTTTGCCCCCCCTTTTGCCCAAACACTTTGTCAAGGGAAATCTGTTTCAACAATACCAATCTTTGAACTATGAGCTTTTTCAATATTTTGGAAACCATTCTCGGATTTCGTTTTTAGATACCGAACAATTGTTACGGGTTCAAGGCGAAAAAATTGCGTTGGATCGGTTTCGATCCGTTTACGCATTGGCTCCAGAGAGTTTTTCGTTTGCGTGGACTCTCTCTCGCTGGAGTGCGGAATGGATTCGCCAAAATTCAGGACAGATTCGCAAATGTCTCGTTCTAGATCTCGACGGAACCTTATGGGGCGGTTCTCTAGATGAGGATCAAATTCGGATTGGCCCTGAATATCCGGGAAATAGCTATTACCATTTTCAACAATCGCTTAAAACCCTTTCTCGTGCCGGATTTCTCCTTGCCATTAATTCCAAAAATGATCGTACACAGGTATTAAACGCGTTTCAGAATACTCCTGAAATGCCGTTGAAAATTGAAGATTTTGCTTGTATCGAAGCAGATTGGCAAGAGAAACCGGAAAAAATGAGAACCCTTCAACACAAACTTGGACTCTCCTTGGACAGTTTTATTTTTCTCGAAAATGACCCTCGTGAACGGTTTTTGATGCGTCAATGCCTTCCTCAAGTGTTGACTCCAGAACTCCCTATTGAAGAATATAAATACATTGAATTTATTTATAGTATCCCTGAACTAGCCCGTTTTAAGCTGACCGAGGACGATCAGCACCGAACGCAATCGTATCTTCAAGAAACCCGCCGGAAAGAATTGGCTCTCTCGTCTGAGACGCATGAAAGCTTTCTCACTTCCTTAGGATTAATTGTTTCGCTTGAATTAGCTGAAAATCGTGATTTTGAACGCTTAGCCCAACTCTCTAAACGTGTGAATCAGTTCCATTTTACGGGGCATCGATTGGCCGGAGAGTATTTTCTTCAACAGCCTCAGAATCCTCAAGTACAGTTCTGGAGCGTCGAAGCAAAAGATCATTTTGGCGATTATGGTTGTGTTGGGTTCCTTCAAACTCGTAAAACAGAGATCCTTCGAGTAGAAGAATTTTTTTTGAGTTGTCGCATTTTGGGCCGAGGAGTTGAAAAGGCACTATTAAACTGGATTTCAAAACAAACTTTAGGGGTGCCATTGTGGGTTTTTTTTCAAAAAACAGAACGAAATCATCAGGCTTTTGATTTTATTCAACAATTGAAGACACAGCCTGCTGGGGAAGCTGGTTTTTTAGAAATTTTAGAGATTCCTGCCTGTCCTTCTTGGATTCAAAATCCCTCGATTCGTAGTTTCTGATTAATTGAGAAGCGCTAGCTTTTGTTGTAATTGATGGAACGAGGTTTCTAAACGATCTAAGCCTTCGATTTCAGGAATATCTTCTAAGTCTTGCAAGAGGAACCCTACTCCTTTTTGCATGATTTCAAGTTGATCTAATCGTTGCGTTAATTGTTTTTCTTGAAGCTCAAGCAATTGTTGTTCTGAGTGCAATCCATGAAGTTTTCGCTTTTGTTTTTCTAGCTGAATATCAAATTCATGTTGAAGCTGTTGTAATTCGGATCGTAAGAATTCTTTCAAAGAATCTTCCACTCCGGTTCGCTGTTGCAGAAAAAGGGGTTGCAACCTCTTTTTTCCCTGTTGAAGAAGAAGCGTTTGATGTTGCCATAAGGCCATTTTTGAATGGATCGGGAATAGTCGAGAAAAAAGAATGGGAAAAAACGAATACAAATGAACGAAGAGCGAGCCCCAGAGTTTAGGACGCATTGGGCTTTGGAAAACGGGGTGAAAGGAAGGGGTATTAAAGCCAAAATGAAAGGGTTTGATCCATGGAAGTCTTAAATAAAGCATACGATATTGCCAGTGAACAAGTGCTGTCAACATTTTGTGGTGCTGTTCTTGAGCCGTCTGGCAAAAATAATTTAATTGTAAGTTTGAAGTTTCTACCATCTTTCGCGCGGGAACTCGCTCTAGCTTTAGGGTCATCTGTTCAAAAAATTGTTGACTGGATTGCAGAAGAGCGTTCATTGTTTCTTGAGTTGTTTGCTTTAACTGTGCGATAAGTTCTCCTTGAGCCCTATTAAGTCGCTCAAGCTTTGTGTGGAGAAAGTGAATTTCCTTGGGAATCGCTTGCAGATGTTCCTTTTTCTGTTCAATCGCGCGATGATATTTGAATTTGATTTCAGAAGATAACCGTTTCTCGATCTGCTGGAAATATTTTTTTAATAGGGTTCGTTCAAAGGGGAGGTAACTTTCGAGAGCGTTTTTTAGGATCGAAGTCGAGTCCGATTCAATTTCTCGAAGACATTCAGAACTCTCCATTGGGAGCGGGTAACAATGCGGATCCAACCAATTCAAGCGTTGAGAAAAGAAATGTTCGCAATTCCGAACAAAATGGCTCCATTCATTGGAGGCAGAGCGAAACTTGTGTACTAAATTTTCTTCATTGTTCTGAAATTTTTGTTGTGTTTGGGATAAATGCTCTAGTTGTTGAAGGAGTTGTGATTTTTGTTGAAGCGTTTCCGTTTCCTGTTGAAGGAGTTGAAGGTTTTTTTCCGAAAGTTCCTGATGGCTTTTTAAGGTTTTTTGATAGGTTTCTTGAAGCTGTTGATATTCTTGTGAAAGTTGCGTATGGTCACGGCTTGTTTCCGTATTCTTACTTTGCCACTGATTTTGTTCTTCTTGAAATTGAGAAAGTTCGGACGAAAGATGTTGAGATTTCAGCTGTTCTTCTTTTCGAGCAAGTTCTGAAACTTTTAAATCTTGTTGCGTTTTTTCTAAGAGGGATTCAGAAATTTCTAAACGTTTTCGTTCTTCCTCTAAAACCTGAAGATTAGCATTTAAATTGGTCTGGGTATTAGAAAGTTCTTGTTGCGTTTGAGAAAGTTTCTGTTGCATTTGCAAAAAATCTTGTTGCGTTTGAGAAAGTTCTTGTTGCGTTTGAGAAGATTTCTGTTGCATTTGAGAGAAACGTTTTTCGGTCAGTACCAATTCTTTTTGAGCGTCTTGAAACGCGTGTAGACAGCGATCCACTTTTTGTTGAGTTTCGGCCACTTCTTTTTGAGCGTCTTGAACGGTATTGCGGGAAGACTCCAATTCATTTTGGAGATGTGTAGCAAACTCTTGGGTCTGCGTCAAGGATTGTTGCGTTTCAAAGAGGGTATGGTCCAGATTTGTTTTTTCGTCAAAAGTATATTGCCACTGTTGCAGATATTGATCTCGCTCTGTGGTGAGAAATTGGCATTGCTCTTCTCCGTTTTTAATTTGTAGACGAAGATCGGATTCTTGCGTTTGCAGTGTAGTTTGAAGGGTTTGCTCCAACAATTCAAGTCGTTTTTTTTCGCCGTCTTGAAGGGCTTTCGATAATAGTGTTAAGGGCGTAGCCTTAAATTTTTTCTGGCAGGAAAGACAACGAATTTGTTTTAGCCAGTTTTGAGCATAGGGAGTTAAGGCGGAGCAGTGCGGGCAGAGAGCGCTTAAGCCAGAAAAAGATTCTTTAGGTGTTTGAATAGAGGTATTACAGGTAGGACAGAGAATGGAAGAGGAGGGTGATTGATTTTGAAAAAGGTGTCCGCAGAGGCAACCAAATTGAATCATTATATTTATCAGTAGAGGGGGTAGCCGGATTCGAACCGGCGGATGAAGGTTTTGCAAACCTTTGCCTTGGACCACTTGGCTATACCCCCCTTATTTTCAGGAGGAGGTTGAATTTTACTAAAAACATTTAAAAAATCAATAGTGGATAGTGTTTCTCCTGAAAAGGACTATATCTCAAGCCATAGGGTTTATTTTTTTCGTTTCAAATATTTTTGCCATTCCTTTTCAAAATCTTTTGGGGCCCATTCATAAGATTCTTTCAGAATCGGAATTTGCTCTTTCTTTCCTCGTTCTTTAAACAAGTCCATCATCATCCGAAACTTATCAGGATAGGTATCGATTAAAAAGGTATTCATACTCCAAGCATGAGCTAATTCACGGAAAGTCATAGAGTTTAAGTCGATATTTAAAAGAATCGAAAAATTGGCTAATTCTTCATTTTCCAAAGTTTCTTTTAATAAATCTTGCCAATCTTCTCCATGTTCCCACCCTTCATCTAGGGTTCTTCCTGTACGAGATCCTGAAGTGACGCAGGAAACACTTCCCGCTTTCTTGAAATATTTAAATTCAGTATAGCAGGCAAATCCTTCCTTCACCCACGCGGGAAGATCTCCTTCAGTCTGTTTGTATTGATTCATAAGGATATGAGCGATGGTATGAAGTGTACCCGGTTTATAATCTTCGTGAGAAGGCATTCGTTCTTCATCTTTGTAAGAAGAATATTGTAATTCTCCGAGGCGTACCCCACTGATATGTTGATAGAGTTCTCGTTCTGCCATAGTCATTTGTTCACGAATAACGAATTTATCAACAAATCGGCGAAAAGTTTCCTCAGAAGAAAAGACAATCACTTGGCAAGGTTCTGAGAAAAAAGTCTCTGGATCGGTTTTCCAGAATTTACAAAAATCATCGTACACTTTTTCCCATAAGAGCAAATAATCAGAATTTGCGGCATCGTCAAATTCGGACATCATGAGAAAGTGTTGGGTTTTCATTTTATTGAGTGTCAAACCCATTTTGCCTTCAATTTCGGTTGTCATTTCTACTTTAGTAGGTTTAGTAATTTTTTCCGAACCGGCATTATTTTTTTCTTCCCCGCCACCCCCTGTATTACTTCCAGAGGTATCACCACGAACGATTTCTTTAATATCTTTTTTAGGATATTTTCGCGAACCAAATTTGTCCTTAAATTTTACATATTTATCTGTTTCTTCTTCGATGGAACCCGTGACTTCTTTTCCATCGTTAAAAACGAGCTTATCTACTTTATCTTCTGCAAAACAGGGTAAAAATATTGTTCCCAAAATGAACAAAATCAAAAAACAAATTAAACATTTCATAAGATCCCCTCAAATGGATGAAAAGGAGAATGTTTTAAAAAAAAACTAGAGAAAATAAATTCTGTGTTACAGTGTAACCTATTTATCTCGTTTAGGATAATTTTATTCTATCTTCTCCGATCTGTCCCTTAAAATCAATATGTAGGCAGATTGTTTTTTTGTTCTTCAAAACGATCTCAAAAAAGCTTTTCTTTTCCCGAAGAAACAACCTTTAATCAGCTTGACAGTCTATAAGGACTCCGTTAAAATCTGCTTTAGGGCAAGAGATTATCGAAATTGAGCGAAAGAGGAAGGCATGACTATTGAGAATTCCCACATCATTCTATGTGATAAATGTCAGTCTAAATTTGATGTGACTCTCTATAAAGCGGGTCAAAAACTTCGCTGTAGTGAATGCAAAAATGTGATGGTGGTTCCCCCCCACGAAATTAAAATGGTCGAGCCTCAACCCCAAAATATAGACGCTGACTTGTCCGTGCCGAGCATTCAACTACAACCAACCGAAACACCTTCTTCACAAGAGACACCTTCTTCACAAGAGACACCTTCTTCACAAGAGACACGAATAGATTTTGCGCCAGAAGAAGAATCTGTTGATTTGCTGACAAAATCTGATATTGAAAATCAATCCTCTCCTCAAACTCAAGAAATTTTTGATAAAGAAAACGTATCCACGGAATCGATAACTTCAAGTCCTTCAATTGACGAACACCCTTCTCTTGAAAAAAAGAAAGAACTTGAAGAAAAAGAAGAAGAACTGAAACCCTCTTCTCTCCCTGAAAATAAGCTGTCTATAGAACAAAATTTGTCCTTGAAAATACCTGTTCTTCAAGAAAAAGAAGAACCCCAAAAATTACCCGCAACCGAATTGAAATCGGAAGCCTCATTGAAGGTATCGCTGGAAGAAAAGCTCGAAGATTTATCTGCTCCAGAAAAAGCACTTGCCGTTCCTCCTGTGGAACCTGAGATTAAAATTTCTGAAGAATCTTTGAATTTAGCTGAAGCGAAACCTATTCCTCCCAGCGAGGAAAAAGAACCTTCCGACTCTAAATCAACTGAACGGCTTAAGTTGAAGAAAATACTTCCTCCAGAAGAAGAAGGAACTTCAGGACGAATTAAATTTGAAAATGTTTCTCAAACCTCTGGGCGAATTAAAGTCGATTCTCTAGAAATTCAAACCAGCCGAATCCAAGTGGTTTCACCCAAAGTAGAAATTTTGCCGAATGACGCCAACCCTATTGAAGACGAAATTCCATTGCTTCCGCTTCCTATAAAATTAGGAGCTAAAGCCGTTGAAATTCTCAAACAAAAAGGGACTCTTGAACAACTCCCAGCTTCCCTTTTAGCTTCTGTAAAAATTTTCCAAGAAGTTTCGCCTTCGGTATCTCCTTCCAAAAACTCTATTGAAAACAAACCCAAAATGGGAAAGAAAAAACAATTTTTTCCAGAAGAGCTTTCACTAGAACTCGATCTTTTCAAAAACTTGAGCCACTTTTTAGAACTTCCCGAAAAAAAGCTTTCTAAAAATATGTATAGTGCTTTGGGGTTAAAATCGCTTGAATCGGATTCTGAAAAAATTCAAAAGAAAATCCGTATTATTCTTAAGAAACTTAAAGGTTTTCAAGAAAATTCAGCCTATTCTTCTTGCCGTGAATTTATTTTGAACCTTCGTAACATTTTAGAAAATACGGAAAAAAAGAAAAAATATGATGAAGAATTGCGGCAACGCTTAAATCTTGAAACGCTAGAAGAATCTTCAGAAAAAACAGCTCATCCCTCAGAAATTAAAGAGACTTCAGCTTCAGAAAATAAGGCTTTTTCCGTTCAAATTCCTGATTCTGAAAAATCTCCTCAAAAGAAAAAAGAAGCGCTTGTGGAAGAAAAAAAATCAAAACAAGAGTCAGAAAAACTTTCTCCCAAAACGGAACCTAAAACGGAAAAACCTTCTTCTTCAAAAAAAGGAGAGGAAGAAAAAAAACCACTTCTCTTAAAAAAAATTAAGGACACACAAGAAGATCCTCCAAAAATAGAAACCAAAAAAAAGACCGAACGGCTCTCACCGAAAAAAGAAAAAAAAGAAGAAGCACTAGACCCGGAAGAAAAGAAAGAATCTGTTTCTGGAAAATCAGAACGAAAACGCACAGAACGAGTAAAAAAAACCGAACCGCAACGCCCAAGTTCTCGAAAGAAAAAACCGTTCTTCTTGATCGTGATTCTCGGGTTGGGAACGGTTCTTGGTATTTCAATATGGATTTGGAAAAGTACGTCTATTAAAACCAATACGGATACGATTGGTTTATGGCAAGAATATCAAAGCGCGATTGAACAACTAGAAAAAAAAGGAAGCCTTGAAAACTATCAAGATCCAAAAAAATTTATCCAAAATCATTATAATATTGCGAATTGGTGCCGAGAACACCAAAAAGAAGAGGCCCGCCTCAAAGAAAAATATGAAATTCATTTAAACCAAGTTGTTTTAGCACTTTCAAAATATCCTCAACTGATTAAAGAAGATCCATGGACTTATAAAGACGCTTGGCAATTTTTTGATTATAAATTTGATCCTGCGGATAATCTTTGGAAAAAAGAAGCGGATTTAAATAAAAACAAACCCTCCACCAATTTTGTACAAGAAATTCTTGGAGACCAAACGGTTTCGCTCAAATCCGATATTTTTGATTTCTATTGTCAAGAAGGCGGTTGGTTTTCCGGCGTTATTTATTTGGAGGAATTCCTTCCACGCTTGACCAAAATCTATGAAGAAATTGCGTCCAAACATCCAGAAGCACGTAATCGAAAAGAAAAGCTTCGTATTCTAATCTTTGCAGATAAGAAAAAATATCAAGATTACGCGAACCGACACCGACCTGAAGCCGCAGATGAAACGGGAATTTATTTTCCCGACGATAGCTTATTGGTCATTCTTCGCGAAAAAGCAGAACATGGCGAAGATACGTTCTCCAATAAAAATCTTTTTCATCCGGGAAATTTTTACGAGATCGTTCTCTCGAAAACAAGCGGAAGTCCTAGTGTTATTACGAAAGCGGAAATGTCTGCGGCGGAAGTGCTTGGAGAAAATGTTGCGAAATACCGGACCCAACATTATTTTGTCGCGGTCCAATTTTCAAATAAATATAACGCTCAACAAAAAGCTATCGAAGCCGGAGCCGCATTTGAAGAGCTTTATCGCAACTTCTATCTGGAAATGCGAAAATTTTTCCCGGAACTCAAAGATGTCAACCGCTTAATGCCCTACTTCATTTTCAGAGATCAAGAAGAATATATTGAGTATGGGAAAAAGAAAAAAGACAAAAGCGCCGAATATGCAGGTGGGCACTACGAACCCGATAAGCGTCGAATGATGACTTTTTACACGGCAGGTGATGAAAGTGGCTGGGCGCAAGAAGTCATCTTTCACGAAGGAACCCATCAATTGATGCACTTTATCGCAGACTATCACTCTTCTTCAATGATGTGGTTCTCTGAAGGAGTAGCCGATTATATTGCGGGTTTTCGTGTCCTTCCGGGCGGAAAATATGAAGTCGCCAAAGTAAACAAACGTCGCTTTTCCGAATATCAAATGTTACTCAAAATACGGCCTCAAACTCTGATGTCAACCAAGGATCTTTTAGAATTTTCCTATGGGAAGCGCGAAGCCATTTTTTCCGATCCCAAAAAGAAACATGAAGAAAAGGAGTTTCTCTTTGGACGCGTTTATTACCAAGCATGGGTAACGGTTTATTATTTCTTCAAAGGGGCCAATGAAGAACACCGCCAAAAATTTTTAGAGTATTTTAAAGCGGAACTCAAGGGTGAAGGTGGGCTCAGCAAAGCGCGCGAAATTTTCGGAAATCTGGATCTCAACACGATGGATGCAGATATTAAAAAGTTTTTTGGTTCTTTGAATCCAGATTAGCCTGATCCTTTTTGAGAATCTAATCGCTCAGAAATCTTTAAAAAATCTGCGGGGAGCGGGCATTCAAAATTCATTGGTTTTTCCTGCCATACAAATTGTAATCGTGAGGCGTGTAACAACACTCGTTCCGCATCCCACGTGGGTTGTTTGAATCCCGCTAAAACACGAGCGGTTGGATAATAATCGGTATCCCCTAAAGCAGGGTGTCCGATTGCCGCTAAATGAACCCGAATTTGATGCTGACGGCCTGTTTTAGGCTCAATTTGAAGTAAAGAAAACGACTCGCTTGATTTCAAAACACGAAAATGAGTCTCCGCTTTTAAGCCTTCTTCCTTCCCCTGACAAATTCTCATTAAATTCTTTCGTCCGTTTCTGAGCGGAAGCGATACTGTATTTTCGGACGGAGTCGGAGAACCCCAACACAGAGCCAGATACGTTTTTTGGATCAAGTGATTTTCGAACAAACGTGAGAGTATACGTTGCGCGTCCGCGTTCAAGGCGAACAAAACCAGTCCGCTTGTTTCCCGATCTAAGCGATGAACCGTCCAGAGTCGCTGACCGAGTTGTTGCTCGAGTTCGCGGTTTAAAGGAAGTTCTGGGATTTTTTTTGAAGACGCAATCAGACGATGAGGTGGCTTAGAGACTACAACAAAATCAGGGTGTTGGAAGATAATTTCGATCATATCGCCTGTCAATCTAGGTTTATTTAAATTTCCCCATGACGAGCGAAACATTATGTCCGCCAAATCCAAAAGAATTGGAGATTGCGTAATCAATAGGAATTTCGCGTGCCACTTTAGGAACGAAATCGAGGGGTATTGGGAAGTCGGAAGATTCAAAATTTGCGGTACAATGGATAGTGCTTCGTTCAATACTTAGCGCGGTAATCAAGGCTTCAACTCCGCCAGAAGCCCCAAGAAGATGACCGATCATAGATTTGGAAGAGCTAATAGGAATTTTTTTAGCAATCTCTTCTCCAAAACAATTCACAATCGCCTTGGCTTCGGTGCTATCATTCATCGGAGTTGAGGTTCCATGAGCATTGATATACGAAATTTGATCCTTATTGATACGCGCGTTTTCAAGAGCCAAGCGCATACTATTCGTGGCGCCAATTCCAGATTCAGAAGGAGCCGTAATATGATGAGCGTCTGCGGTCCAGCCAACGCCCAATAGCTCACAATAAATATGAGCGGATCGTTTTTTCGCGTGTTCCAATTCTTCTAAAATAAGGATACCGGCTCCTTCTCCCATTACAAAGCCATCGCGATCTTTATCAAAGGGTCTAGAAGCGGTTTCAGGAGATTCGTTTCGTTTGGAGAGGGCTCTCATACTGCAAAATCCGGCTAATCCCAACGGAGTAATAGCCGCTTCAGCGCCTCCGGTGATAATCAAATCGCTTTCGCCATAGAGGATATTTTGTAAGCTAAGTCCAATCGCATGAGCGGCAGAAGCACAAGCGGATGCCGTCACAAAATTAACGCCTCGGAGTCCGTAACGAATCGAAATATGTCCACTAATCGCGTTTGCCATCAACATTGGAATCAAATAAGGAGAAACGCGTTTCGCGCCTCGTTCCAAAAAGATTTGATATTGTTCTTCGATGGTGTGAAGGCCACCGATTCCAGAGCCAAGAATAACGCCACAATGCGTTAGATCACACCGATTCCATTCAATTCCACTATCTTTGACCGCCATATCTCCGGCGGCCAAAGTATATTGAGAAAAAATATCGAGATGTCGAATATCTTTATGTTCGAGCCATTGGGAGGGATCAAAACCTTCGATTAAAGCGGCAATTTTTGAGGAATGGGAACTCACATCAAATCGGTCGATCAGTTTAATAGCACTTTTTCCAGCTAATAAGCCTGTCCACAGTTCTTCTTTATCTAATCCTAATGAAGTAATTGAACCCAAGCCTGTCACCACCACTCTTCGTTTTGACATTCTAAACCGCCTTTACCCTTTTCTTATGATTTTCAAATGAATCAGGCTCCCTCATTTAGGAGTTTGCTTCGATATAGCGAACAGCTTCTCCGACCGTTTGAATTTTTTCTGCGTCATCATCGGGAATATTTAAATCAAATTCATCTTCAAATTCCATTACCAACTCAACAGTATCGAGAGAATCGGCTCCTAAATCTTTAATGAATGAAGATTCCAGAGCAATTTTTTCTTTTGGGATTCCCATTTGTTCGTGAACAATACGAATGACTCGTTCTTCAATGCTCCCGTTACTCATAATAAAGTCCTTTCCTAAAAATCAACCTTTTAAGGTGGGGATATTTTACTGATTTCTGACGTGCGCTCCAAGAGAAGACCTCTTTTTTCTGAAGGATTTTTTTAGCTACATGGATAATCCGCCATCGACGACAAGAATTTGTCCGGTCATATAACGGGAAGCATCACTGCAGAGAAAAAGGGCAACATCAGCAACCTCCTGAACATTTCCCATACGTCCAAGAGGGATTTTCTTTAAAATTTCGATTTTCAAGGATTCATCGAGAGCCTCGGTCATTGCCGTTTCAATAAATCCCGGAGCAATAATATTTGCACGGAGACCCCGTTTCGCATATTCTTTGGCAATAGAACGGGTAAATCCAATCATTCCCGCTTTAGAAGCGGCATAAGCGGATTGTCCTGCATTTCCACCGATGCCAATGATTGAAGATATGGTGACAATGACTCCTTGAACTTTAGAGAGCGAACGAATAAAGGCTTTTGTACAAAGATAAACACTTTTGAGATTTGTATCCAAAACAGTATCCCAATCTTCTTCGGTGGTCATCGCCAGTAATTTATCACGAGTGATTCCCGCATTATTCACCAAAATATGAACTTCCGGATAAACGGCTTTGATTTTTTGAACACAATCTTCTATCTGTGTCGCAGACGAAATATCGGCAGAGAGCGTAAGAACTTGAATTCCTTGTTGGACGAGTTCTTCTTGAATTTGCTTTAACAAGGTTTCGTTTCGAGAGATCAGTGCCAGTTTGGCTCCCGCTTTTCCTAAGGTATTTGCAATAGCATAGCCGATTCCTCGTGAAGCGCCAGTAATAACAGCTACTTTTCCATTCAAATTCATAGGACATTGATAAGTTTTTTGCTTATCCCCTCCAGCTATCTTGTAGTACGAAGTTGTTCAAGCCAGGTTTTTACGGAAGGAGCGTCCTCGAGATTCGTGCGTCGTGCGGTGCGATTCATCCGTTTCAGAACTCCGGTAAGAACCGATCCCGGTCCTAGCTCCAGAAAGCTTTCATACCCTTGAGCCAAAAGATATTGCATGGATTGGAACCAGAGGACTGGGCAAGTAAGTTGTTGCATCAAGTTTTCTTGAATCTGAGCAACGGTTGAAGTTTCTTTAGCGGAGACGTTTGAAATGACTGGAATGGAAGCCGGATTCATTTTCGTTTTCTGAATCGCCTGATTCAATTTTTCTTGGGCAGGTTTCATCAATTCGGAATGAAAAGCACCCGCGACCTTAAGCGGAAAAATTTTTGAAGCGCCCGCAGATTTAGCTAATTCGCAAGCAAAATCGAGAGGTTCTCCCTTTCCAGAGATCGCAATTTGGGTTTCTGCCAAAATATTTGCGATTTGAACCAGTCCTTTTTCTTGGGAGGCTTGTTGAACGACCTTCGTCAATTGTTCTTGGGTGAGTCCGACAATGGTCGCCATTTTGGAAGGAACGAGATCGCACGCTTCCTGCATATATTGCCCTCTTTGGCGGACCAATTCCAATGCGGCTGAAAAATCTAAGACTCCCGCGACGACGAGCGCCGAATATTCTCCCAAAGAAAGTCCACAAACCGATTGAGATTTCCACGCGTCTGTTTCTTGTTGAATCACCTTCCAAACGGCAATACTGTGAACCAAAATGGCGGGTTGACAGATTTGAGTTTCGCTCAGTTTTTCTTCGGGTCCGTCCAGACAATAGCGAGTGAGCGGAATTTTCAAGAGATCCTCAGCATTTTGGAAAAGGGTTGCGGCAACCGAGAAATTTTCGATCAAATTTTTTCCCATTCCGACATATTGCGCACCTTGTCCAGGAAACAATAAGGCTTGCTTCATAAATCGTTTTTTCTTTGTTGAAGAAGGATGGGTTCCACGTTTTTAATAGGTCCTACCACCGAAGCGCAGTAAACCCCCAGGTTAAACCGCCTCCAAAACCAGGTAAAATGACCAAATCTCCAGATTGAATTCGGCCTCCTCTTGCCGCTTCATCCAAGGCAATTGGAATGGAAGCGGAAGAGGTATTTCCATATTTATTCAGATTAACGATAATATTTTCTTCTGGAATATTCAGTTTTTTCTGGACTACTTGAATAATCCGAATATTCACTTGATGCGGAACAATCATTACTCGTTTGGGAACAGGATTTTGTCCATAGATAGCCAAAGCTTCTTCCACCAAACTGGTCATCTTTTTGACCGCAAATTGAAATACTTTATGACCATTGATATGCATATAATGTTCATGGATATCTACCGTTTTGTGTGAAGCCGGGTTCCTTGAACCGCCTGCAGGAACGAGCATCAGACTTTCATCTGAACCATCTGCGTATAATTTGGAGCCTAAAATTTGATGGGTTCCTTTATTTTGGACTACTACGGCCCCAGCGCCATCTCCAAATAAAATACAAGTTTCTCGATTGGTATAATCGGTAATCGTACTGAGGCACTCGGCACCAATCACCAAAATGTTGCGGTAGGTCTGCGTGGCAATAAATTGTTGAGCAATAGATAAAGCGTAAGGAAAGCCAGTACAAGCGGCAGAAATATCAAGGCAAGCGGCCTGATAGGCTTCCAATTTTCGTTGGATATGGCACGCGGTAGAGGGGAAAATCGTGTCTGGCGTAATGGTCGCGCACAAAATAAAATCAATCTCTGAAGGTTTAATTTGAGCGATTTCTAACGCCTTCAGAGCCGCGTTGGCGCCAAGATCCGAAGACGCTTCTTCTCCTACAATCACTTTGCGTCGTTCAGAAATCCCTGTCCTCTGAATAATCCAATCATCTGAAGTTTCGACGAGTTTCTCTAGTGTTTTATTATCTAGAACATTTGCAGGTAAGTAAGAACCAGTACCATTAATATAAGCAGGAGGGAGGGAAGAAAGCATTCAATATTTATCCAACAGAAGTGTTCAGGGTTGCTAACAAAATTTTATTCCACTCCCTAATCCCCCAGCAGTGGGGGATAAAAGAAACATTTATGTTCTGTTGAAGTTAACCGGCCTTAATATCGAGAACTTTTTCATTTCGATAATATCCGCAATAGTCACAAACTCGATGTGGCATGATGTTGCGTCGGCAGTGACTACAAATAGTCACTGCCGGAATAGGTAACTTGTGGTTGGCACGGCGATGTCGGTTTCGAGATTTAGAACGTTTTCGTTTGGGTACGGGCATAGTTCACTCCAAATAGCGATGGCAAGAATAAGTGTTTTTTTGTTCCGTCAAAAACAAAAAGAGGCCGAATTATAACTCTCTCTTCCTAAAGATACAAGAGAGTCAATTCACTTTTGACGATTTGAGCGTCCATAACCATAGTTGGTTGTTTCCGTCTTCAGAAAGAACATATCGCCCATCCGGCGAAAACATCGCTCGGGTCGCCCCTAAATGGTGTCCTGAAAGGGAACCCATCGCTTGGCCTGTTTTTCCGTTCCAAAAGCGAACAGTCCCATCATAACCTGCCGTGACTAAACTGCTTCCTTCCGAAGAAAATTGGGCCGAATAAATCCATTTTTTGTGACCCTCTAGAATTGCGCTCAGTTCTCCGGTTTCGCTTTTCCATAATTTTGCGCTTCCGTCGTCTCCCGCGGTCACGAGAAGTGTTCCATCGGGTGAAAACTGACAAGAATTAATATAACCTGTATGCGCCGCAATACGAGTTTGTAATTCGCCGTTCGGGATTTGCCAAATTTCCATGAGATTTTTTCCCTCAAGCACTAACCGAGTTTGATCGGGGCTATAAATGCTTGCATAAATTTGGGGAAGACGACTTGAAAATTGAGTAATCCAAGCACTCCGACGAGTATCCCAGAGTTTTACTTTTTGATCCGTGCTTAAAACAGTGACGTAACGACTTTGTGGAGAAAAAGAAACGGATGTGATGGCCTCTTGAGGAGTTCCCAAAAGTGCCAAGGGCACACTACTTCCTCCGTTCCATAACCGTGTCACGCCTTGTCGATTCGTGGTGACAATGAAGGTTCCTTTTGAAAAAAAGCCAGCGGCAACGATGGTTTCATGGGCATTTTTGAATAATCGACTGGCCTTCCATTGTCCTTGTTCTTCTTGCCAAATTTGGACTGTTTTTTCTCCGATTGTCATCAATTGCGTCAAATCTTTTTCTGAAAAAAAAGCCTCTAAAATCAGCTCTCCAGAAATCGCAAGCCTCGTGATGAGATCTCCCGTAAAGGTATTCCAGAGGCGAACACTTCCATCCTCACTATGAGAAAGGAGCGTTTTGCTTTCGTTAGAAAATGAAAGGGACAGAATTTCGTCTAAGTGGCCCTTCATACGGCAACAAAGTTCTCCAGTAGCGGGATTCCATAAACGAAGTTGGTGATCGGAATGTGCCGAAGCGATTCGAGAGGCATCCCAAGCGATTTTGGTATGGCTCAAACGAGCGGGCGTTTTGAGTTCAATTTTCTGAATATTTTGGGAGATCTTTACGCCATCTAAAAATTCTTGAAGATTTCGAGAAATCCAGAGATCTAAACTTTTTTGAAGGGACTCTGAAATGGGTAACGCTTGTCTCTGAGCAAACAAAAGCCATTGTAACGCCTCCGAATATCTTTCTTGCCGGAGTTGATTCAGGAACCAAGAAGAGGCTTCTTGTGGAAACAAAAAGGGATTGGGGGACATAACGCTTCCGCTTGATTAGAATTTTGAAGCCATCAATAAGGACGATAAGAGTGAATTGTATCCGAGGAAGCTTTTTTTCAAAAATGAGAGAAACCTTGATTTCCAAAAGAGAGTTTTTTTTTGATTTTTCAAGAAAAAAGAGTTCTTGTTTCTTGATTTGCTTCCTCATATACTACACTAGAAGAATAATTTTTTATTTCCCCACTATTCATAAAGGAGCGTTTGATGGAGCGAGCAGTCATCTCCGATATTCATTCAAACATTGAGGCTCTAACAGAAGTTTTTAAAGATATTAAAGCCAGAGGAATTCGTGAAGTGATTTGTTTGGGAGATGTGATTGGTTATGGGCCTAATCCTCGAGAATGCTTGGAAATGGTCGCTCGTGAATGTGAAATCATTTTGATGGGAAACCATGAAGAAGCCGTCATCTCGGGGGCGTTTGGTTTTCATGAGGCCGCCAAAAAAGCCGTAGACTGGACACGAGGACAATTGAAGCCCACCTTTTTTTCAGGTTCCAGAATTCGAAATAATTGGGAACGAATTAACCGACTTCCGCTTACTTACCGCGAACAAAAAGTTTTATTTGTTCACGGTTCACCCCGCGATCCCACTATGGAATATATTTTACGCTCGGATGTGGAGGATATTTTTGGAGAAATCCCAGACAAGATCCGCGAAATTTTTTCGATGTTTGAAACACTCTGCTTTGTCGGACATACTCACTACCCCGGAGCGATTAACGAACAGAGTAAATTTCTAATTCCAGACGAGTTAGACGGAAGCTTAAAACTGGAACCCGGCAAAAAATATATTATTAACATCGGGTCTGTGGGCCAACCACGAGATCGCAATAATAAAGCCAGCTATGTTTCTTTTGACGAAGAACGAGTCTATTGGCACCGTGTTGAATACGATTATCGTCGAACCATGAAAAAGATTCTTCAAATCGAAATGCTAGATAACCGCAACGCGGAACGCCTAGAAATGGGCATTTAATTGTCTGAACACGATTAAAAAGGATTATTTTAATCCTTCAAAATCGTTTTCAGTTTTCGTTGGATCTCTGATTTACGAGAAGGGTCCAACGCGATTAATTTTTTATAATCTTCTCGGCTTTTTTCGGGTTCGCCAATTTCAGCATAGGTACTGGCGCGTGCTTCGAAAGCCTCACTATATTTTGGATTCAGTTGAATGGCTTGTGTAAAGGATTGAATTCCTTCAGGATGTTCAAATAATTTCAAATGAATAAGTCCCATTTGATAGTGCGCTTCTGGTAGCGTTGGATTTTCTTGAATGGCCTGATTGAAGGCATTCATCGCTCGAATAATTTGATTTTCTTTCAAAAGAGTTAATCCTCTTTCGAGTGCGTCTTTCCCGACGATCACCTTTGTATTTTTTTTGGATTTGAAGAGGGGACTCTCCATTTTTGCTTCGTCGAGAAGAAAGGGCTCTTGCTCAGAAACGCTTACTTGCTCAGGAACGACTTCTTGAAGCACAATCATCTCGGAATCAGAACTGAGCATCTGATCGGGAAGTACTTCTTCAAGCTTAATTAATTCAGAGTCCGAGCCCATATTCGCTGGAACAATTTCATCGGAGAGCAGTGATTTTGGAGCAACGTTTTGTTCTTCACCTAGATCTTCTGCTAAAGACGAAGCGAATTGCGCGGGCTGAATTTCTTCCACATTGGAGGGCGGCGTGTTTAATTGGATTTCTTCTGAAGGGGATTCGATGCTTTTTGAAGCTTCTTTCGGCTTGGATTGAAGAAAAGGAGAAACTTGCGAAAAGTTGGAAAGTTTTTCAGTTTGTTTTTTCTCAGAGAGCTTGATTGGGGGCACTTCAGACGAAGATATCGAGGGTTTTACGGAAGAGTCTTTAGATTCAGCGGATGGGGTGATTTCTAAAGCCGTGGGACGACGAGCGGCGAAACGAACAAACGGTTTTTCTTTTGGAATAGGCTCTGTGATCGAAGAAACTTGTTTTTGTTGTGTAGCCATTGTAAACGAAGCGGAGCGAGGTTCATCAAGCGCCACTTCTTCTGGAAAGTGAAAGTGGAGAACGGCTTTAATCGCGCTATCCAGATTGGTTTTAAAGTGAAGCAAATCTTCCATAAATGTGTTAATGGTGAACAAATGTCTCTCGCTTATGAGCATTAATTTCCCTTGTTGGCGATGTTGGGAGTGCTGAAGCTGACAAACAACGACCTCATAAAGGTCATCTTTCGGGAAATAATACTGTTTAGAAAAAATTGGGATCTGCTCCATATAAGTAATTCCGTGAGCATTAACGAAAAAGGATATTCGTAACGGAACGAGATACGGGATCGCCAAAAAAATAAAAAGCATCCCAAATCGACTCAGTTCAATCAAGGAAATGGTTAACGTAGAAAAATCAACAATTTTTAAAAGGGTATTGGATAAACTCACATAACAAAAATAACTGAGCATCGTAAAAAAGAGGTAAAGAGATACCAACATCCGATTCTTGGTTTGAAAGAGGTGTATCATTAAATCCAAACGTCGTTCTCGAACGCCTTGAGTCACGCCTAAATTTTTCTTCAATACGGACGCGTAGTAGGGTTGATTCAAATCTTGAGAAGAATACCGGAGTTTCGGGACAGAGGTTTCGTCTATGAGATCTTTTTCAAGAAGCAAGGCAATATGGCGGGAGAGTTTGCGAATGAAATATTCATCGCTATTTTCTGCGAGAAGCTGCTCTCGATTGGAAAGAACCGCATAGATTTCCCAAATAGGCTTAAAGCTTTGCTGGCCGCCTCCTTCGGTTGTGAAGCTGGCTTGTCTTTTCGAAAAAACCAGATGAGAAACGTCACTAAAAGAAATTTGATCGTTTTGTGGCGGAAAAAACAATCTTAAAAAAGTAGGATAAGTCGCAAAATAAGCATAATCCGTTTCCTGCATTTTCATGAAAATCATTTTAGCTTTTTTGTCCATTTTAACCCAATAACGAAAAGGTTCATAATCATAAACCGTTTTACGTTGTTTGGTATAAATCAGGCACTGCCCCGTTTTTTTCTGAATTCCGCAACCCCAATAATAGAGAAGATATCCTAGGATCGACAAAATAAGAGCCCAAGAATAATGAAAAATTTCTTGGCCCATCGTATAAAGAGCCACCCATCCAGAGGCCCCTAGCAGATAGCTTAATTTTCGGATCACTCTCGTTCTCCTGCATCCTTTATCTCATGAAAAACCCACACTCTATTCATCATAATTGTTTTTTTGAATTATTGGAAGAACTGGGGATACTTCCAGAGAAGGTGAAATTTAAGTGGCAACGCGATTTTTTGAAAATAATTTTTTGCGGATTCTGGAGATTTCGGAAATAAAAGTATTCCCAAATATAGATAAACCTTTGGACTCCAGCACCCTTCTGGATATTGTTCTAGATAACTTTGAAAATGCTTGAGTGCGTCTTCCGTTTGCCCGGATTCCCACAAATTCAATGCATGAAAATAGAGAAAATCTTCCGAAGGAACAAATTGGGGTGTTTTTAAAAATTGTTGGTAATGGGTTTCAGCCGATTGATATTCTCCCACTATCTGTAAAATTCGTGCCTGGAAGAAAATATAAACCTCTTTCATTCCTTGATCCCGCGCTTCCAAATACTTGGGATTGTGTGATTCTTTCAGTAACTCAAACGGAAATGTCCAGAGGTCTAGGTTGGAAGTTTGCGTGAGCCAGTCCTTTTCTGGAAGTCCACTTCGCTTTGCTTCTTCGGCAAGATTGATATAAAGAACGGGACCCTGAACTTGATCCAAAATCTTTTGAAATTCGCGTATTTTAGGAAAAAAGCTTCGTGGAGGTAGGACTAAAAGAGGTTGTATCTGGTCAAAGGATTTCGCGGAAAAATAATAAGATTGGTTTCCATAACAGACCTGATCTAGAAGTTCAGGATGTTGTATACATTCTGGATAAGAAAGGAGATTCCCGTCAGATTTGATTAAGGGTACCCCCGCCAACGTATCAAAAACATACCATTCATTTTCAAGATAAACGCGTGTGAGTGCCGTAATATTGTTCCATCGCTCCCCCTCCTTTTTACGAAGTTGTAAAAGTTGAGCCGGAATTCGTAATTGTTGGAGTAAGGTAATAAAAAGGTAAGCGGACGATTCGCTGAGCCCATATCCACGAAAAGCAATCCCCTTGGGCTTGATAGCAAATTCCTTCTTACCCTCAGGAACGTTTCCCATCACTTGATGGAAAACCCAAGACAGAACCGCAAAAACTTGTTCTCGCTCCGAGGTCGAACTCTGGACAATTTTTTTTGCAATTCGTTGGTAGAGGTAGGCCTCCATGAGATAATCCAAATCTTGGTTGAAGTACCCTGTCGAATAAATAGATTCAGAAGAATAAGGCTTTTCAGATAAACGTTTTTCCAAGAGTTGTGAAAGAGAATCGATCAACGGTTCTTGTGGAAAGCTTTCTTGCTCCAAAAAGGTGTAATAGGTCGTTAAACTTCGGATAGCGAGATCTTGATCTTTCGAGGATTCTATTTCCAGAGTAGGAGGCTCTGAAAGTAATGTGGTTGCATAATTCACATAAAAAACGGGATCTTTTTCAGTAAAAGGGAAGATTGCTTCTAGATAAGAACGAGCCTCTTTCCATTTTTTTTCTTGGATGGCTTGTTTGCTTAATTTTTCAATTTCTTGAAAGCACAGTTTTAACTTTTGGTGAACTTGCTCATGGGTTGGAGCCTTTTGAATGGCTTTTCGAAGCAAATTCAAAGCCACAAGAAAATTCTTTTTCAAGATCTCTTGTTCGGCTTGAAGCAACTCCGCAGGGGGCCCACCTCCGCAACCAGGAACAATTCCAATCAAGAGCGATAGAGCAAGAATGAGAGAAAGGAGAAACGGGTTCTTCATGAAAAATCCTTTTATTGCTGAGCCATTTTTTTATTGCGGAGTCCTTTTTTTATTGCGGAGTAAAAGCACCTCGTTCTTCAAGAAAATTTGTATCATATTGTCCCTGAACATATTCAGGGCGCTCCATCATCTGACGATGAAAAGGAATGGTGGTTGAGATTCCTTCTATTTTGAATTGATCCAAGGCGAATATCATTTTTTGAATTGCTTCCGCGCGAGTGTTTCCAAAAACAATCACTTTGGCGATCAGGGAATCATAATGAGGGGGGATATCAATTCCTTCCTCAAGAAAAGTATCCACTCGGATATGTTCTCCTTCTGGAAATTTTAATCGAGTCACTCGTCCCGGAGAAGGTTTAAAATTGAGGGCCGGATCTTCTGCATTAATCCGACATTCAATGCTATGTCCTTGTCGACGAATTTGTTCTTGGGTCCAGGGAAGCGGGTGATTTGCGGCTAATTCAATCTGGAGTTGAACCAGATCTAGATTACAAATATTTTCGGTTACAGGATGCTCGACTTGCAAACGAGTATTCATTTCAATGAAATAACACTGCTGTTCTGGCGTCATTAAAAACTCAACGGTTCCGAGATTCAAATAACCAATCTTTTTTAAGGCATGAATGACTTGGTTTCCGAGGCGATTAATAAAATCATCTTGAAGAATAGGCGAAGGACTCTCTTCAATCAATTTCTGATGTTTTCGTTGAATGGAGCAATCTCGAATACCAAGGTGAATACCGTTTCCATAAGCATCCATGGCCACTTGTACTTCAATATGACGGGCGTGAACCAACAATTTTTCTAAATAAAGCGCCCCGTCTCCAAAAGCGGAAGTGGATTCCAAAGTGGCTTCCTGAAACAAATCTTCAAACTGGCTCTCTTGTCGAACAATACGCATTCCCCGACCCCCACCCCCTGCTCTTGCCTTTAAAAGAACAGGATAGTGTATTTCATTTGCGAGTGTTTTACCTTCCTTCGCGTTTAATAAAACGCCTGTTGAGCCGGGAATCAGAGGAAGGCCCCCTTCTTTAGCGGCGAGCTTCGCTTCTGTTTTGTTCCCCATACGACGAATTTGTTTTGGGGTGGGTCCAATAAAGGTAAAGCCATGTTGACGGCAGAGTTCGGAAAAAAGAGCGTTTTCAGAGAGAAACCCGTATCCCGGATGAATGGCCTGACACTCCGTTTGTTGTGCCGCTTGTAAAACAGCGTCCATTTGAAGATAGCTCTCTTTAGAACGAAACGGACCAATACAGACCGCTTCGTCTGCCAATCTCACGGGAAGCAATTCTTTATCTGCTTGAGAATAGACCGCGACTGTCTGAATTCCCATTTTTTTGCAGGTTTTAATAATACGGACGGCAATTTCTCCACGATTCGCAATGAGAATTTTCTTAAACGTTCTCGCCATAATGATAAAATCCTTTTCCAGTCTTTTTCCCTAAATAGCCTGCTCTCACCATTTTTTTCAGGAGCGGTGGCGGCAAAAATTGTGGAGTTCCCAATTCTTTATAGAGATATTCGGTGATCGCCAATCGAACATCGAGTCCCACCAAATCGGTCAATTTGAGGGGCCCCATCGGATGACCGTACCCTAGTTCCATCGCGCGGTCAATATCTTCCGCACTGGCCACTCCTTCCTGAAGCATTCGAATGGCTTCCATTCCCAGCACGATTCCTAATCGACTTGTCGCAAATCCGGGTGAATCTTTGACAAGAATCGCTTCTTTTCCCAATTTCTGACTCAAGTCGAGAGCCTGTTGACGGGTTCCGTTTGTAGTCTGGTGGGCCAAAACAATCTCTAGAAGCTTCATAATATAGGGAGGATTGAAAAAATGAAGACCAATCACTTGTCCGGGTCGGTTTGTAAAACTGGCGATTTCAGTTAACGAGAGCGAAGAGGTATTTGAGGCTAAAATTGTCTCTGGCGGAGTCTGTTGATCCAGTTTTTGGAAAATACTTTTTTTGACTTGAATATCTTCAAACACCGCTTCGATAACGAGATCCGTCTTCGAGGCTTCTTCTAAACTGGTCGTAAATCGCAACCGTTCAAGGGTCGCTTTTTTTTCATCCGCAGTGAGTTTTCCCTTGTCAAGACCCTTTTGCAAATTTTCGTTCACGCGTTCGAGTGCTTTTTTTAACGCATCTTCAGAAATATCCTGTAGAAACACAGCAAAGCCTTTTTGGGCGCAAAGTTGAGCAATTCCATGTCCCATAGTCCCTGCGCCAATGACTGTAATTGTTTGAATCACGAAATCCTCGCCTATTTTTTCTGTTTTTTTTCTAAAAAATCAGTCATCCGCTTCTTTTTCTCGTCTGAGTCAAAAAGAATGGCCTGTCCAAAACGTTCTAAATGAAACGCGATGTCTTGACCTGGGCGCCCAATCGCATTAATAGTCGATTTGGCGAGTTGTACCGCTAAAGCTCCATTCTGAGCTATTTTTTGAGCCAGTTTTAAAGCTTCCGGAAGCGCCTGCCCATCTTCAACTACATAATTGACCAATCCTAACGCATAAGCGTCATCGGCTCCGATCAGATCCCCTGTAAAAACCAATTCTTTGGCTTTCCCTAAACCCACCAATCGAGCCAAACGGTGGCAAGCGCCTGCCCCGGGGATAATCCCGAGAGTGACTTCGGGTTGCCCAAATTTACTGCTTTTTCCACAGATACGAATATCACAGGCCAAGGCAAGTTCACATCCGCCCCCTAACGCATAGCCCTGAATCGCCGCAATTACAGGAACTCTGCAATCTTCAATTCGTTGAAAGAGTGCAGAGTTAATTCCTTGCAAAGCATCCCAATAATTGCGATCCCGAAGCTGAGCAATATCCGCACCCGCGGCAAAGGCTTTTTCTCCTTTTCCACAAATAACCAAAACCTTCAGATCCGAGAGGCTTTCAATGGAGTCCAAAATCTCATGGATCTCTTGTACCATCTGACGATCAATTGCATTTCGAACTTCCGGACGATTCAGCGTCAAAATTCCAATCCCATTTTGAATTTCAAAGAGCGTATTCTTGGCTTCCATCAAAATAAAAAAGCACGGGTACCCCGACTATACGACGTCAGACGTTAGTTGGGGCGGAGTGCGTTTCCTCCAAAATTGGTTTTAAAATAAAATGGGTAGAAACCCATAACAATTTCTTATTCGACTGACGTTTCCCGGCCAAGTCGTAAAAGCGATAACCCCCTTTATATTCCCCACACAATTGACCAAGCTTCCCATTTCCGGCTTTAATCAGAAGTCCTTTTCTTTTCCCAAATACCGTCCCGCTAGAATAAGCTTGGCGTATTCCCCCTTTCGCGGGTTGTGTATCCTGAAGCTTTCGTCTCACTGGACGATAGGTATCCTTCACTACTAAAAAATTTCCAGGCTCTACTCTCTTCTTCACGCTCACCTCTAATGCCAAGGATAATGAGTCACAGCCGTGCGAGTCAAAGGCATCTTTAGCCTTATTTGAACTTTTTTTATAACCGTAATTTTCACGCATTGCTTTTGTTTGATATCCTAAAAAGTTAATCACTTCAGCGTTAGCCTCCCTGAAAAACTTCTTTAGTCGAGCTTTTCCAATTTCAATAGTGGAGAAATTAGCTCCCCATCGCTTTTTCGCATGATTGAAGCGCACGTCTTCAAATCCGACTCGGGTAATCGGATAAAGCTTAAAGCATTCCTGAAGCACTTTAAGTCTCGATTGTACAAGAACGCTTTGACTTGGCGCTAAAAAATCTTTTCTTGAACGATTATCAAATCTAGCTTCTCGTCTTCGACAATTTCTAAAGCGTCTGGCCTTGCGAAGCCTTCTCCTTTCTTCAAGCTTCTTTACTATTTTAGATTTATCTGGTAAATCCAGCTTCACATTGAGCAAATTCTCTCCTCCCACCACAACAGAGATCCCTTCATATTTTGTTCCAGCATCGTAGCCAAGTGCCGTCAGTGGAATCTCATGTCGTGAATCGGTGAGAAGTTGAATCCCAAACGTACTAAATTTGCTCCAGAGAGGTTTCGCAACAGAGGCTTTCAGAAGTTTCCTTGCTCTGGACTGGGTGGTTGGGGTCAACGGCTTTTCTTCTATATCCAGCACAAAAACAGAATGAGCTTTCGACATCCAAATTTCCTTTAAAATCCCTGACCCGTTTCCCCAAAAGGGGGGTTGTTTTTTCGCCGACAGACGACCAGGAACAACCAAACCCGTAATACCACTTCGAGGTTGCTCAAAAAGCTTAGTCTCTCTTGAGACATGGCATTCAAGGGTTCTGCCGTAGAGCGTAAGACTTGTGGAGTATCTTACGGTACTTTTAGCTTTTGAAGCGTCTACTCAAAACTGGAAGTTTCAAGTCCTCTAGTCCTCCTTTACTTTGCTACCCTCCTCACAAGCTCCAACTAGAACCTCAAGGTTTAGTTGGAGTGGTTGACCAGTTATTCTTTTGTAACCTCCATGACAATTTTTCCAAAAACTTCACGCTGTTCCAATAGTTGATGCGCTTTTGCTAATTGGCTTAAGGGCAAAACTTCAGCAATAACGGGACGAAACGCTTTTTTTTCGATGAGTTGAAAGATCGTCGTGAGTTCACTTCGGTTTCCCATTGTTGAACCAAGAATTGAAATTCCCTTAAAAAAAATAGGACGCAAATCAATTTCTACTGTCGCTCCAGTGGTCGCTCCACAAGTCACTAAGCGCCCGCCCTTCGCGAGTACTTTTAAAGAAAAAGGAAAGGTATCTTTTCCGACGTGATCAATCACGACATCGACTCCTTTTTTGCGGGTCAACTCCCTCACCTTTTGAACCCAATCTTCTTGTTGATAATTGAACGCATAATCGGCTCCTAATTCAAGAGCTTTTTTCATTTTTTCTGGAGAACCTACCGTCGTGAAAACCTTCGCCCCAAAAAATTTGGCAATCTGAATTGCGGCGGTTCCAACTCCACTTCCGGCGGCATGAACAAGAACCGTTTCGGTGGGCCGAAGTTGGGCCCGTCCGATCAGCATATGCCAAGCAGTTAAGAAAACCAGAGGGAAGGAGGCCATTTCGCAAGCAGAATAACTTGTCGGAAGAATAGAAATGTTACGAAAAGGAACCACTAAATGAAACGCACAGCCTCCGTGTCGTGTTTCTCCCAAAAGTCCAAAAGAATCACAAAGTTGATGCTGTCCAGAAAAACAAGCGTTACAACGATCACAAGAGAGCACAGGATTCACAATAACATGAGATCCCACCAAAATCGTTTGAACAGAAGACCCCACTTCTTCGACAACCCCAACCACATCCGATCCGGGGATGAGCGGAAGCGGGAACTTATGGCCCGGGACGCCTCGCCTTACCCAGAGGTCCAGATGATTTAATCCGATATATTGTACCAAAATTTTTACTTCTTCTGGCCCCGGATCAGGAAGCGATAGCGGAGTCCAAACCAGTTTTTCGCTTCCCCCATGTTCTGAAATTAAAAAACCTTCTGTTTGAAACATGAAGTCCCCTTTTTGAAAGGATTGGAGAGATATTTTTTTAGATATTCTTGAATTTCAAGCGTGCTCTCTTAAAATAGCGAAACATCCCATTGTGCAGATTTAAAGAATATATTAGATTGTTTTTCAAATCAACTTTGAGGAATGCAAAAAAAATAGGCTTCTGTGATGGGGTTTACAAGCTTAGGAGATTTTGATGAAAAAGAGTTTACTGTTCTTGAGTGTTTTGTTTGTGGCTTTAACCCTAAGGGTGACTTTTTGTCCGAAAATGTGCTCGCCAAAAGTCTCTTTTTCGCCGAAAGCGGCTCGTTATTTGATTCAACCTTCGTTGGGATGCCCGGGGCTTCTCTCTGCGCTTCCGCCTTTGGAACTTAAGGAAGCGTATTTAAAAGTAGTTGTTAATATAAAAACACTGCCTTTCCAGTCCGCCCAAGAAGCGTCTCAATCTCTTGATTTTCGTCTGGTTGCCTCCAATAAAGAATCCAGCGCTCTCTTTATTTCCTCGTTTATTCCTCCTGTATTGGAAGCGGGGCAGTTCACCGCCTATTTAGGGACAAGCCGCGAAGAGCCACTTCCGGCCGGAATATATACTTTAGAATTATTGCTGAATAAATTTACAGGAAAAAATGAACTCCTAGATCGACAACCAAATGCCGTTTGGGTTGAAGAGGAGTTACAATCGGGAGGGTATTCTTTTCTAGTCCTTCAAGGGACTCAATTTAATACCAAAGGAAAAGAAGCACAAATTTTTCAAAATTTTTTAGAATTTCTCAAACATCCCACTTTAGAACGATCCAATGTTCTACTCGCGCAATCCTTAACTTCACGCAATGTTCTTAATGATAAAGCACCAGCTGTGTTGCGAGAGGAAAACTTAAAAAAAACATTAGCCCGTTTAAAAAATGTGAAGTTTGTGGTGATTAACGGAGATTTGGTTCGTCCTCCGCAAGAAATTGAATCCTGTGCTTTTTCTAAAGAAGAGAGTTCTCTTTATCAGAAGAACTATGAAGCGTTTTATGAAACATTAACGCATGCGTCCAAACCGTTTTTTCTGGTTCCCGGAAATCGGGATGCGCAAATTATTCTTCATCCAAATAGAACACTTGCCTTTGATGGTCTTCAATTTTTCGAGACCTATTTAGCTCCACTCCGTTCTTTTTTTTCCTATCGAAATCAACGCTATGCTTTATTTAACACCTATGAACTTCCTAAGAAGGCGAGAATTTATGGGCCCGATCACCTTGTTCCTTCCGGCGGATTTGTTTCTGAATCGCTTTTAAATTGGTTAAAAACGATTCCTTCTCCTCATTTTGTCTTTGCGCATCATGATCCTCGTGGATGCGGGTATCCAGTAACACCCGGGTTTAATACGTTGAGCCTTGGAAACTTACAAGATTGGAACCGATCGGAGGAGGAGTATGCGTCTTGGATGAAACCCACTTCTGAGGATTATCGATTAAAGCTATTGGAATACTTGGCGAATTTAACGCAAGCGAATTTGTTTTTTGCGTCTCCAACTTCCTTTTACCAAGAACGATTAGAAGGGGGAGAAAACCTATTTGGATGGAAAAATTTTAATGATTGGCGAGCCTTTAATCTAGGCCCCCGTTATTTGGATGATTTTTTAATTGGAACCCTTCTTTTTGAATGTTATTATTTTTTACCCTCGATTTTGATTCAAGAACGTCTTTCTCAATTCGATAAAACGGTTTCTTCCCCTGATTATTCCTTGCTTAGTGTTTCTCTAGCCCAAATTCGTTTGGGATGTCCCACTTTAAAAGGAATGGACTCTAACAAATTAATTCGTTTTGTGACTCAACTTGAGGGTCGGATTCAAAATATGGGGCCGAATCAGCTACGTCAGTTTACCGAAAAATTTGAACAAATTTATTTGTATTTCAAATCGAAACCGGAATTCCTTGCATTGATGGAGCAAATTATTCATTATCGAAATCTCCTAGACGACTATAAAAAAATGAATCCGCGAATTTTTAGCGGAATTGATCGTTGGAGAGAAGGGATCTCTCGATTTCTTTTAGACAAAGAAGAACAAGCCGAGTATTCAAAAACAAAAGAATTACGCATTCGTGAAAAAGCAGAACAAAGAACCCCTCAAAAAAACTTCCTTTCTTTATTCCAAACTCCCGCGTTTGTTTCTCCTGAAAAGAATGAAAATACGGTCTTGCTTGTCACCTTCGATGATAAAAACAATTTGGATATTCAACCCCTAGCGTTTCATTTTGAACGATCTGCGGGTTGTTACGTATTCTTGTTTCTTTTGATAGCGTTAGAGTTATTTTGTTTTCAATGGACACGTTCTTTCTGGGAAGGGATGGCTTCCGCCTTCTTGGAAACTGGAGAAGACTTTTTCGGATGTCCTTCTGAATAATAAAATGATGTGTTTTATGCGAAAAATGACTCTTTTTTTTCTCTTTTTCGGCCTGACGGTTTTAGGAGGATGTAGCAGTAGTGAAAGTGATGCTCCGCCGCTCCTCTCTAATGAGGAAGGCCCTTCGCCATTACTTCAGATCCATCAAGTTTATTTGGAAAACTATCTCTATGCCCCAGAAGAGTTACCCACCTCTCTTTCAGGATTTTCAGGCCCTTCCGATTATGTCAATTTTGTGAATAATCAACGTCCCGAAAATGACCGCTTTAGTAGTTATCTAGAACCAGAAGCATTTGCTTCCTTTAATGAAGTGATTTTTCAAGAACGGGCACTCATTGGGATTCAATTTACTCCGCATGAAGGAATTATTTCAGAATCTAATCCATTATTGATGGAATCGATTCGGGTGTTTTCAAGAGCGTATTATGATGGTCTTCAGGCAGGGGATCGTTTGTTAGAAGTCGATGGGATCCCCATTTCTGGAATGACCTTTGAGCAAGTGCGAGAACTCTTGCCCACGTTCGAAAATGAGCCCGTGATCTTAAAAATCCTTCGAGGTGCGAGCGAATTCTTCTTCACCACAAGTTCGGAAAACTCGGTTGAACTGGTTCTCGATCCGGTTCAAGGAATTGGTTATATTTCGTTAAGAACTTTTTCCGATGATTCCTTAACGTTTATCTTAAGTGATATTCAGGCGTTACAATCTCAAGGAGTGACCCGTCTTATTTTAGATGTTCGAGAAAATGGAGGCGGAGCGCTCATCGGAGTGCGAAATATCCTCAACTATTTTATCCCGACAGAGGGGCTTCTCTTATATTCTTTGGAAGATCGAAATGCGGTTCGAGAATCTCAGTTTACGGGGTCTTTTACAAGTCGAGAAAGCGTATTTGATGAAACCAATATGGTGATTCTTGCGGATGCCGGATCACTCAGTGCTTCTGAAATTCTAGCGAACGCCCTCAAATTTTATCAAGAAGCCACTTTTATTGGGACACAAACCGGTGGAAAAGGTGTGGCTCAATCTGTTTTTGGCTTATCCGATGGCTCTGGGACGATTGTGGTCTCTCGCAAAATTTTTGGTCCCAATAATGATTTTTACCATCTTCAAGGAATCGCGCCCGATTTCCAAAGTAATGCTTCAACGCCCCCAACTCTAGGAAACGATTCCCAATTACAAGATGCCATCGATTTTTTAACGGCTCCATAAAAGAGAGCGAAATGGAAGAGTATCTAACTGCTTAACTATAATCAAATTAAATAATTAGGTTAATTTGATTTTTCTAGTTGGCTTGACATTGTTCAAAGACTTTGATAATGTATAGAGATTGTATATTTACTGGTTAGAGTTATCATAAATATTGATACTGTACAGAGGACATTTGAGTCAAGGAGCCGTGAAAAGCTTCGTAAAGAAGAGTTTGAGAACGATTTTGCATCAATTCCGAAGGATTAGTTCCATCGCCCTATTTGCGACTTTTCTTGTGGCTTGCTTGATGGTGCCCGAGAAGACGGTTGCCCTAACGCCCACCCCCACGTCCCAGAAAAATCACGGCTACGAACAACTCGCGCGAGAGGCGCGTGGTGGGTTTTTCAAAGACCCGCGTGATATTGAAACCGTCGAAATTAGTGCACGGAAATACAAGGAAGCGATCGCGATCCGCTCCGATGAATATGAGGTGCTGTGGGAAGCCGCGCGTTCGTGTGTGTGGATGGGCAATTACGGCCAAGAAGAAAATCGCAAGGAGTACGTGAAGCAGGGCCTAGAGTACGCAAACACTGCCGTAAAGCTAAAGCCGAATGGCGAGGAAGGACTGTTCTATCACGGGGCGTTGGCTGGCAAATTGGCGGACCTCGATTTTATGTACGGCGCGGATGCCATTAAGATTATCCAAAGCCGTATGCTACAGTTGATTGAGAATAAATCGACGTTTATTTACGGTGGCCCTGATCGTGTGTTAGCGACGCTGTATATGCGCGCGCCGGGTTCGCCGTTGAGCGTGGGGG
The DNA here is from genome assembly GCA_964530615.1 of uncultured Planctomycetota bacterium. Classification (GTDB taxonomy): domain Bacteria; phylum Planctomycetota; class JBBTDB01; order JBBTDB01; family JBBTDB01; genus JBBTDB01. The sequence goes on from CAZHAR010000016.1 coordinate 34,303, forward strand.
ACTATGAAAAGGCTCTGAAGCACATGGAGCGCGCTTTAGAAATCGAGCCACATTGGTTGGAGAACCAGTTATATATGGCAGAGCTTGAATTCCGACTGGGCAAGAAGAACGACGATCCCGCGCTGACAAAAAAAGCGTCTAGGCGCTTGCAAGCTTTCTTGACGTCCGATGTAAAGCCACCTATGGTCATGGGTGTGGAGTATGAGTTCAAGGAATGGCAGAAGGACGCGCGTAAGCTGATGGAAGAATACAAATGAGTAATGGATAATGGATAATGGATAATGGATAATGATCAATGATTTTGGGTGATTTCCTGGATGGCTTGTTCGATTTCTTTGATCTCGGTGAACAGAGTCGAGTCGGTTTGTCGTTGTTCGTTGAGAAGCTTTCGACACTGAATAAAATTTTTTTTGGTCGCTTCAAAAGCCTCTATCTGCTTCTCTCCTTTTTCTTTTTGGCCCAGAAGGTAAAAATTTTTTCCAAAAAGAAAATGAGCCTGAGGATGGTTTGGTTCTAGTTCTAAAATTTTTTGTATCGTAGTGGAAGCGTCTTTTAGCATTCCGAGTTGAAGAGAGGCTCGCGTATACGCAAGAAGAGGTTCTACTTTTTTAGGGAAAATCGTTCCAGCGGAAAGAAATTGTTTTTGCGCTTCTTCATATTTTCCTTCTCGCTCATAATAAAGTCCTAAATCAAATTGGTTTTGATAACTCTTATTTTGAGAGTATTCATAGAACAAAAAAGAACCCACAATAATCGCTAGTAAGAGGAATCCACAAACAAAGACAGCGAGAATAGAGCCTAGATTACGGACAAAAAGTCGCTGAATTTTTTCGGGAATGAAGTCGGCTTTCGCGGATACTTTTTCTCCGGCGAGATATTTTCTTAAATCGACAGCAAATTCTTCGCCAGTGCGATAACGATTTTGTGGATCTTTGGACAGAGCCTTTAAAATAATATTTTGCAGATTGGGCTCGATATTTTCATTTAAATCGCGTGGAGGAACCGGTTCCGCGTTGACAATTTTGTCATAAATTTCAAGAGTTGTTTCTCCTGAGAACGGAAGAGATCCGGTGAGATGTTCATAGAGAATGACTCCAAGCGCATAAATATCGGTGCGTCCATCAATTTTTCGGCCCCCGCCCTTCACTTGTTCTGGAGACATATAATAAAGCGTTCCAACCATTGCACCCGATTGGGTTAGCATCGTTTGGCGATCCATATCTTTCGCTAAGCCGAAGTCGGTCAATTTAGGTTTTTTAGTTTTGCGCTCAATTAAGATATTCGCGGGTTTAATATCTCGATGAATGATACCTTTCTTATGGGCATAATGTAAAGCATCTCCAATCGTCGCCAAGATTTCCAAAAACTCTTGTTGGTTAAGTTCTTCTTGAATCTCAGATTCATCGAGTGCGACACCTTGAACATATTCCATTGTAAAATAATGACACTCTTCTTCGACCCCTGTTTCATACACTTTAACAATATTGGGATGATCGAGCTTAGAGGCAGAGTCTGCTTCTCGTTGAAAACGACGAATTTGATCTTGCCTTGAACTTTCTCCTTCTTTTAAGATTTTCAAGGCGATGGATCGATTTTTTTCATCTTTGGCGAGGAAGACAATTCCCATTCCTCCACGCGCAATTTCTTCGAGGACCGTATAGCGTCCGAATTTTTTCAATTCTAAAATACGATCGCGTAAACTTTTTAACGGATGGAACCCGCGAGTAATGGTGCTGGTGCGTTTAGGGTATTGGATATTTTTCAAAATATCGGGGATCGTAATAATCGTTTCACAGTTTGCGCAACGGAATTTTTTTCCAGTGAGCGCGGATACTAGCTCAAAAGAAGCTTCACAGTTTTTACAGCGAAAGAGGAGGTTTTTTTGGGTTTCAAGAAGTTTTAAAAACTCTTTCGTGGTTAGATATTTTTTTCGAACCATTACCTGTCCGAGGCGGAGGTATTGACCCAATTCTTCCAGTTTTTGTTGTTCGAAAATGCAACTTTTAATTTGGGGTTTAGAGAGAATTTTTTCGCGGAGAATCAACTTTTTTAAAATGATATCTTCCATGCGACGGTTGAGATAAAGTTCGCGTTGCTCTTCGTTTTTATGTTGAATTTTGGTGAGATCTTCTAGGATATCGTCGGTAATATATCCTTTACTGAGCATCACAACCCCTAAGGGTCGATTCGTTTTACTTTTGGTAATAAGCTGAAAACATTCGTCAAGCTGCATCTGAGAAATCAGATTGTTCCGTACAGCGAGTTTGCCTAATATTTTATCTTGAATAGTAATTTCAGCCATAAACATTCAATCCGAGATTTCTCTCTCAATAACTCCAACAAAAATAATAGAGGAGTCCTTGACGAGGATCAGGGGTATATCTATTGGCAAAGAAGAGTTCAATATCCCCCGTCTTGAACTCTTTTTGAGGAGGCTTTTATTAGTACCTGAACAGTTGGCGACTATTTTTCTTTACTATGAGTTTCGCCCTCTCGTGGAGGGGATTCTTCATCAGCAAAATTATTTTTTAGCAAATCAGGAAATATCTTTAACTCTTTCTCTAAGTTATCGCAAATTTCAGACATTTTGTTTAACGTTTTTAAATTTTTCTTACTTTCCGCGCGTTTGATCGCATTTTTAAAAAACTCTAAAAATGCTGAAATATTGATAAGACGTTCATAAACCGCCATATAATAAATAAAAGCACGTTCTTCACGATATTCGATCAGATCTTGTTCTATTTCTCGGGCAGAATAATGAAGATTATCGAGTTCTTGATAAAGTGCGCTTAAATTTTCTCCTAAAACGGTATCATCGGTAATATTCTGAAGATTTTTCGGCGCATTTTTAAAAAGAGTGAGTGCTTTTGTCGCATCCGAATCGATTTTTTTGACTACTTGAGTGATCATCGTTTCATTTTTTTTAATTTCGTCTGCGATTTCCGCTTCAGATCCAATAGAAACTGTTTCCGTTTGATAGTGTTGAAAATCAAACCGACAGGGTGGATTACAATGGAAAAAATCGCTTTCTAAAAGTCTTCTTTGCACTTCTTTGGTTTGTTGCTCCATTACAAACCAACAACTGATTTCATAGTTACCCGGAATGAGAATATGGTCCTCAAAGGGGCCAAAAACATAGTCAAAACTTTGATTTTTAACGATAATGGAATCCGACTGTAGCGCAAAGCGTTCCCCTGCAAACTTCAGGATCACCAGAATTTTAGTATCATTTAGATGGTGAGTATGTCCTTTCACATGGATGGTTTTGGTGTCTTCTTCATAACTGACAATAATTTCCAATTTTTCCCAGGAAAGGAGTTTATTATTGGGAACACCTTCTTTGTGAGCAAAACTCCAGAATGTTCCGAAATAGAAAAAAAGTCCTAAATAAAATATCCGTTTCATGATTTAAATTTCCTTTAATGTTTCTTTTCTTCTTTTTCGTCTTCTTGTTCTTGAATGGAGGCTTTTAATTTTTTCTTCATATCTTTTAGATCATAAAGTTCAAGTCCTTTTAGGACCTCTTCAACTTTTTTTGGATCTTTAATCATTCCGGTCATTACTTTTTTTGCTTTGCTAAATTCCTGCAAAAGATTCGTTAACGGATCTTGAATACTTGAGAGCACTTTATTGAAGTAAAGCAAGGATTTGGCGCGACGAAGTTCTTCAACTTCTTCCGCAAGTTTGTTAATTTGAGCCATAAAATCATCTCGTTTTTGCACATATTCCGCTTCTACCGCTTCCCAATTTTGCTTGCTTCGAATTAATTTGGAGAGGTAGCGTTTTGCTTCTTTTTCAATTTCATAAGCGCGATCAAAGAACTCTTCGTATTTTTTTATACTGCCTTTAAATTCCGCTTCAATTTCTTCCTCGGTCCCGATCTGCACAATATCTTGTTGATAGTGTTGATAATCAATAGGGCAGGGAGGACTACAGTTGTAGAAGTCCGAAGCCGTCTGGTTCAACATTTGTTGCATTTCTGGTTTTTGTTGTTTGTGAATAAACCAGACCGTGATTTCATAATATCCCGGAGCCGGTTTTTGTTCTGGAGTAACAAAGGGTCCAAAAGTATGGCTAAAAAGTCCATTTTGAACCGATACATCCTGCCGTTCAATCAAGTCTTTTTCATATAAATTTCTTAGGGTGAGAAGTAGCGTAACACCATTAGGATGATGAGAATGTCCACGAATCGAGATCACTCCCGTTTCTTCATCATAGCTCACTTCAAGAACTAGCTTGTCCCACGCGTTAATTTTGTTATTCGGGAGAGTATCAAAATGAGCGAAAAGTGGAGCCAGAAAAAAAAGCCACAGAGGAATAGTTAAACGCATATTTTTTTGCTCCTTAATTGGAGATTCAGAAAAAAATAAACCTGAGAAAACAAGAAAATGAATACCATTCCCGAAGGAACAGTATTCATTTATTTTAACGAAAAATTAAAGGAAAGGAAATTTTTTTAATCGATCACTTCTCGATATTGGAGGACGCTTGATGTCGGTAAGAGATAAGAAATCGTCACATCATCCAAAAACGGAGTTTCATTAGCGACTGCATGTAACGTTTCTGAACAGAGGCCCACAGAGTAACTAATAAAAGTGGTTGCGGCTTCAGAACGAGAAAGGGTTACAAGTTTTACATATTCTGTTGGGGTGGTCAAATCGGCTAATGTACTGGTCGATCCACCAGAACCATCCGGTTCTGCTTTGACCGCTTCTGAAGCACTCGCGGTATCATATTCCTTATCACAGCAATAAATCAAGGCTTCGGTTGATTTTGGAGCATCTTTCCAAACACGTACTGAAGCGTTATAAGGAATTTTCGGCATCACGGCGAGGGAGGGGGTCGCATTATACCCTAAGGCTCGATTCACTTGACCGCTGTTTCCAAGATAAGAAACATATTCCAGTCGTTGAATCGCGTCTGTCGAATAAGGGCTAACGGAAGAACCCGATATTGCGGTGGTCAAGTTTTTTCGGGCAAGGAAGGAATCATAAGGATGAGTTGAATCTGTCCATGCGGAAGCCACTTCAACGTTTCCAGAATAAGTGGTAAAAGCGGCGGTACCGATGGTAATGTTTCCGTACTTGAGCGAATCTTGAGCAATTTTGCGACAATATTTTTTGAAAGTTCCATGAATAATATTTCCACCTGAAGCTTGAAACTTCGCGGTAGAAAAGTAGTGACCCGTTTGAGTGTGTTCTCCATAGCGATGTCCCGCGTCCCAATAACGTTTTTGCATATCGTTAAATTGGTAGAGGTCGGTGGAACTATCTTCAATATCGCGTCCAAGGTGCATCGTTTCAACCAGCGATTCGGTGACTCCGGAAGAGGGCCCGGCATTGCTGTTGCGTACCGCAGGAGAAAATGAAAAATCATTGGGATGTACTTGGAAATTATCGATGGTCGCAAAAGCCAAATTTCCAACGCGTGACGTGAAGGTTCCAGGTGCATCCCAAGTATCGCCAACGTTTGTAGTGGTCATTGGGCCTGAAACTCCGCCACCAAGAGCGAGATCGAACAAATTGTCGGCGTGAGGATCTGGATAAGAGGTTCTGCCAAATCGTCCATCGAACCAATCTGGATGAGAATCTCCAAACCAAACACCGTCATAGGTCGCGGGTGAAGTGGCAAAAGGAGAAATAAAAGCTTCCGCAGGAGAAAGCGCTCCTACAGTAACGGTCATTCCTGCTCCGGGGTCGGCTTTTATGCTTGCGGCGGAAGTCATAAAGGCTCCAAAGATACTTCTTGCGGTACGACGATCATCGACGGTAAAGAGTTGGGTGGGGGTTCCCACATAATCAAATACAATCGAATCGGCTCGGAAAGTATCTTCCCAAACCGTTGAAGCGTAACGATAACAAGCATTGGGTCCATTAATTTCCGACGGTTCTGTTCCCGCACTGGTAATGAATGGCGTTGAACCTGCGCTCCAAATTGAATCAGTACCATTGGGCCAAGAACTCACTCCGGGTTGAACGTTAGGTCCAGCAGTGGATAAAATGTTCGTGTCTTCATCTTGAACGGGTAAGGACCAAACAAAACGATATCCATTTCCTGCTGAAAAATTTGTATGAGCTTGAGTATCAAGCGCGCTGAAGGGTTTGAGTACCGCGGCGCCGGTTCCGAAAGGAGGACTTTTTCGATACCAGATTTGAACCGCCTGCCATTTTCCGGGCATACAACGAATTCCGGGCTGTCTTGCGACACTCGTAAGATTTGCCGCGGGTACGGCATTAGTCGCCCACACTTGGGGGACGGAACGAAGTCGTGAGCCTGTACCATATTCATCCGCAACGGCAGAGAGTCCGGTACTTGCCGATCCTTCGATAAATAAGAATCCCTCTCCTTCAAAGTGATTATTTCCCCAAATAGCCGCCCGCATACTATACGCGCTATCAAAGCGAATCAAGAAGGCGTTCGACATATAGCTATCAGAATCATAAAATCCGATCGAAGACGTATTTAAAAACACTTCTCCGGAAGGAGCGGAGTTTGCGTTATTGATTGTTAAACCGCTCCCACCTGGATCGAAATAGGAAATAGTGGGTTTCCCTGCTTGAGTGTTTGGATCTCCATTACGGAACGCGGCAACCGTTCCTTGATGGAGTTCATGGGTATTCGAAATCGTAAAATCATGATCAGGTTTAACCCAAACCGAAACCCCTCCTTCAAAACGATGCACATTCGCGTTATGATAACGCAAATAGGTGCGTCTTCGGAGTGGACTGGAGGCAGACAACGAGTTAATCGAAGAAAGCGGATAGGTATACCCCCCCATTGCTTCAGACGGAGTCGCGTAATGCGCTCTAGGATTGAAGCCTAAAGGATACAAGTTTCGGCCTTCGCGCATTGTTTTAGAAGCGGTGGCACTGACCAAATCCGAGAGTGGATAAGCGGAACGTTTATCGTCAAAACGGGCTGGATCATCGGGGCCCATGGCTCCACTACATTTTGCAATTGGAGCGTTGGGTTCCCAGGTATTGTAGTTAAAACCAATACATAGCGATCGGAAGCCTTCTTGGGTGAAGCTGTCGAATCCCGCATCATGGTAAATACCTGCGCCAACCAGATTAAAATCACCGGAAGGGCCCAATTCTGGAGGGGTCCAGATGGGTGGGTCAATCGGAGCGCCGGTCGCAGGATCAACACTAAATTCTACTTTAGGAGCTGATGGGAAAGGGCCAGTGATAGGAACCCCTGCGGAGGTTTCAGTACTGGTTACCGCATAGGTTTGCCATTGAGCGTTACTGTATCCAGCCGCGCTCGCGTTGGTGGGGTCCGCAGATTGGAAGTATTGCGTGGCAACGAGACCGTTCAGCGCGAGTTGTCCATCGTATTCTGAGGCATGAACTATATTTCCGGAATAAGTTCCCGCGGAATGGCCGGTATTTCCAGCATCATCTACAGAGCGAGGGCGCATTGCCTCTTCACTGGGATTTGTTCCGGGATCAACCACTAACGTGTTATCACGAGGTTCAGGAAAGCTGATGACGGGATATTCAACAACTTCAATAGGACCAATTTCGTCGTCTGTGCCTCCGGGGGGAACACCGAATTCGGTATCACTATTTTTTCCTAAAAGATGGTCCCGATCCGTTTCAAAATCTCGCTGTGTCGTGTCACGATACACTTCATATACACGCACAATCGCATTAAATTCGCTCTTGGCGGCTAAAGCGACACGAGAATTCGGAGCGGGGGTAAAACCTGCAGTTCCCAAGACTTTTCCGACAGAGGTGATATCGTAATAGCCCATAGAGCCGAAACACAGTTCGGTCGTAAAGCTAGGCAGTGTGTTCCCCGGCATAGCGCTTCTCGTGATATCTCCTTTATCAACGCGTTTTCTGAGCGTTGTATCGGGATTAAATTTATTGATATCGGTATTGGGGTTGACCATCGCCTTAATTATATCGCTCTGTTCCTGAGTGACTTGAGCGGTTCCTGTCCCTGCGGCAAAGGAGTTGAGGAATCCATAAAACTGATCCCAACTATAAAACGTGTTGAAATAAGTGTTATATCCGGAAGGACTGGCGATTCCATGACGTGCTTCAACAATTCTGAGTGCGAGAGCTTCTGCTTTCGCGAAACTGATTTCAGAGCGAGACGTGTTCCCAAAATAAGAAGATCCGTCAAAAAGATCGGGACGCTTGGCTGTTAATCCGGCAAATACTGCCGTTAAAACTTCTTTGGGAGCCGCATTGAGATCAATGGGGGCGCGTCCGGTAATGGGAGTGCCTGTTCCTGTCGGAGGAATAACGCCACCAATACTGAGTTCTCGACAAGCATAGTAGGTTTCAACAGCAGAAGGAATAAAGGTAAAATAAGGGCCTGTTCCACTAATAGTGCCTGCAAGGATCGGATCAGGATCACGGGCGGTCCCTGAAGTTCCTGTACTTCCGGGAAAGGAATTCAAAGTGGTGGCCACACTGCCTGCATATTGAGTAGAAGAAGACTCCGGATTCAAATATAAAACGGAATCATCGACCCAAGCTTGGCAGGTCACAAAATTTTTCAAATCATTATAAATCTCTTCTGCTCCAAGAGTTCCAGAGGGCCATGAGGTTGGTAACGGGAGGGTTCCGCTCTCTAGATCTTGAAGAATTTGGAACAACTGTTCTTTCGTGGAAAAAAGTCCTCCCGGAAGGGTCGCACGGGCTTGAAGAATAGTTCGCACAAAAACTCGAATGGAGCCAGATGTGGTCTCGTAATCTCCGGGCGAAGGAGAAAAACCTGCAAAGAATGCTCTTCCGACAATAGTACTTCCATCGGCTTGAGGAAGTCGATGGGTACGCCCAGAAGACAAGCATGCACGAATGAAGCTTGTCAGCATATTTTCTAAGCCGATTAAATGAGCGGGATGGACATTTAGATAAAATTGAGAGGCAGAACTTTGTATTTTGACCTGAAAGTAGTTTCCGGGATATCCCGAAGTCGTGGGGGTACCTTCTTCATAATAGGTTCCATGTACGCAACCCGTATAGGCTTCAGAATAGAGATCCGCCGAGTTTGCATCGGTAATCGTTCCCAAACGGAACGCGGGGGGATGTCCCAGAATTGTTGAAATTGCGGGATCGGGGTTAATGTCGAAAATAGGTCGGCCTTGTTCATCGGTCCAGAATGGATCGAAGTACCATCCATCTCCGGGAAGTGTTGGATCTCCGGGGGTTCCTGGATCGGAATGTTGTTTAAGGCGTGCTAATTTTCGTAAATAAGCGGTTGCGTACTCAATTCCAGATTGAGCGGCAAACTTAGCTCGAACGCCATCAGAGTAGTTAGCGGAAGCAGATCGTTCTACGATCATTAATTGGCTAAAAGAAATTCCTAGCAGTGTTAAAACGGCAAGAATTCCTAAACAAACAATTAAGACTGCCCCTTTTTTTTGGTTCCAGCGACGAAACATTCTTTAAAATCCTCCTCTATAGTGATAATTTTTTCCAAATTCTGTTTTAGATTTTGGAAACAGGAGTGTCGAATTAAGTTATTTGGAAGGCTCGATTCTCCTTCTGAAACAAAGAAATTATGCAACTCCTATACCATCTTTCTTTTCGCTATTTATTTTCGTTAACCTATTGAAAAACAAATAATTATATCTCAGAAGAAAATGATTCTTTTCTTCTAAGAAAGTAACATTGTTACGATCTGGTAATTTTTGGGTTATTTTGGTTTTTTAGGGTCCTCTTTTTTAAATTCTTCTTTTGCCTTGAGTAGTGCGTCCGCATCCCGTTTTTTGACCGCGTCTGCTTGAAGCTTTGAAAATTCTACGACTGAGTACGGTTCATAGGCCGGAGGGGTTGGAAAGGAGGCGCGAGTTTGCTTCCAGAATTTATCCCATTCTTGGAGTTTGAGAAGTGTTTTCTCCAGCCCTTTTTTCTTATCGTCTTCTCCGGAAAGAGTGATTTTTTGAGTTGGAAAAATTTCTTCAAAGGTTTTTAACATCAGCTCGATTCGTTCCTTTTGGTTTTTGTTTTTGGCGTCTTCGGCCATTCCAAATAAACGATCCACCAGATCTCGCAAGGGTTTGTTTTGATAACAAAACATCGAAATTTGGCTGAGATAGATTTGTAAGAGGTACTCATTGATGCACAAGTTGATGAGATAGGACCATGCGCCATAATCTTGGAACACTTCGGGCCCTTTTTTGCGATACCGGGCAATCTGAATCAAGAGGGTCAGTAGATCTCCCATTTCGCCTTCTTTTTTGATTCCGACACTTAACACGACGTATTGATTGAGGAGCCGGTCGCGGATAATCGGATAGAGAAATTCCTTTGCATAAAGGCGAATGAGGGTGGGACGTAAGTGTAAATTTTCATAATAATCATTCATTAGCGTAAGGATGGCTTCGCTAGCAGGCACTTTATTCGGGCCCGCCGCGTAATTGGAAAGAACAGTCAGGGCCAGTTCAATATCTTGAGGCGCGAGATCTTTTCCATAATTTTTAAGATAGGTCATCACCGCTTCCGCAACCGTGGGATCACGACCCTTGTTCATTGCTAATCCGTCTAAAATATGTGTTTTAACAGACGAATTCGTTTCGGCTTTGAGGCGATCCGCCAAAATTTTAGCATTTCCTTCCTTTTTCATAAGGCCAAGGGTATAGCAACACCAACCGCGAACTTCTTTTGAAGAATGGTTCTTGGCCGCGTCAAGAACTCTATCATAAACGGCGGCTTCTTGTTTTACCAAATTTTCGACAGCCCCTAACGTTTTTTTAGAACGCTGAGCCGAATTTTTATATATTTTTTGAAACGCTTCAAATTCGTCCTCTGGAGAGTCTGCGAGAATAAATCCCACAAAGAAAAAGAGTATAAAAGAAAGATATTTCACAAGCACCTCCTTATTTTCGACGTCGGCTTATTCTTTTTTGTAAAGAGTTTTTTCCTTCTTTTAATTTATAGAAAGAAAAAATCTTTTCAACGGCTCTCTCAATAAATCTGAAAAAACATTTTTTCTTTATTCGTTTTGAGATAAACTAGAGTAGTTCGGCTATTCTCTTGATCTTTTTACGTTAGCCTTCCCGGAAAAGAGAGGGCCATTATCCTGCTGAGGAGCTACTATGCCATCTGTAGAATTTGAAGAAAATAAAGCAAAAGATGATCTTTTTGCCAAAATAACGATCAAAAACAAAATGGCGACTCAAGAGCAAATTGAGAGTTGTCTGAATATTCAAAAGAAAAAAGATGCTTCGGGAAGCTATATCCCGCTTTATAAAGTATTGATTGCTAAAAATGTGCTGGATCCAGATTCTGCCAAGACAGTTCTCAAAGAAATTAAGATCAAAGACTCTAAAAAAATAGAAAAACCGGACTCTTCTGAAGCGGAAGACTCTTCTAAAAAAGAAGACAAGAAAGAAAATTTGTCTTCAAAAATAAATGAAAAGAAAAAAGGCGAAACCCTTAAAAGAGAAAAACCGGAAGCCACCAGCGACATTCCTAAAAAAGAAAAATCCGAAGTCAAAAAAAAGACCGAACGCCTCTCGCAGAAAAAAGAAAAAAAAGCGGAAGTTGATTCGGATCGGCATCCAGAAAAGCTTCCAGAAGGAACACTACGAATTGGCCGAGAATTAATGACCAATTATAAAATTAAATTCGACTGCTCCTGCGGAAAAGTTCAAGCACTGTCTCATAAATTCATTGGAAAAACAGGAACCTGTACCGCTTGTAAGAAACAAATTCCCGTTCCACACCCGGATGAAAAAGCTGTTTTATGTCTCGTCTGTGATTGCGGAAAAGATTTTGACAAAAATAGCGCTGGTTGTACTTTTTGCGGTTTCCGCAAACCGCCGACTCCTCCCGGTGGCGGACAAGTGGACTTGATGAAACAAATGGAAGTTGCGGAAAAAGCAGAAAAAAAAGCGAAAGCCGAAGGAAAAGAGATTAAACCTCTGCTCGAAATCAAAACAAAAGCGAAAGCGAATCGGTTTATCAATCACTCCGAAAACAAACCGAAGAAAAACCCCATTTTTGTGTATCTCAAAATATTTTTACCTATTCTCGTGATTGGATTCGCCGGACTTACCTATTATTATTTTACTTCTGCTCAACCCCTCCCCTCGAAGCCTCAAGAGGGCGTTATAACTGAAGTTCAACGAGAACAGAACGTTGACGCCACCAAACAAGCAATAGAACTTGCAAAAAAAGAACAAAAAGCGGTGATCCGAGAAAAAGAAATTAAGACGGAAGCCTTTCAAAAAGAAAGTATTATTGAAGAAGCGATTAAATGCTTTCCTTCGAATTTAACGCGACTCGATCAACTTCTTCAAGAAGGTCGGGACCTCGATAAAAAATATCCCTATACCGGAGATATGTTGCGTTTTCGGTTGGCCATTATGTATAAACTCTATAGTTTTGAAGACACTCAAGACAAAGCGGAACAAAAAATGAACGCTCAAGAGAAAAAAGTGCTCTTTGAAAATCGCTTAAAAAAACTTGAAGATATGCTCAGCACGATTGAAGAATGTCAAACTGCGTATCGGTACTTACCCGAAGGCGAAAAACCGCGATTCAAGATTCCAGCAGATATAAAAATTCCTGACAATAATCTCAGTCGTGAATACAAAGAAGCGAAAGATATCAATCGCGATTTGAATTATTTTTCGGAACTACTGGAACGAAAAAAAGCAGACTGTCTTGATCGTATCAAGAAGACAGATGCCTTTGATTTTGGAGAAAATTAAACCTTTGTTGCGGACAGAAAATTTAAAAGAAGAAGACTTTTTTTTTCAATGGATATCTTCTTGGACCGCGTCTACCTGTTCCCCATGGCTCTGTTTTTCTGCCGCTTCTGTGCTTTCTTCAGAAGCGGTTCCTATCCATCTCTATTGTATTCATCTTAAGGATCGAATTCTGATTCCCTATACTTTTGGCTCTGGAATCGATATCTTTCCTCAATTTTCTCCCGATCACCAACAAATTTTGTTTACCTCCACTCGGACGACTGCTACCCAACTCTATTTCATGCGAACATTTGGCGGAGAAGCCTGTCCATTACTGGCTTCCGATCAAACGCTTGTCGCTCCTTTTTACTCATGGGCCCCCCAAGGAAATAAGATTCTAGCCACCCTTTTTCAGAAAAACGCTTATCATTTTGGAGGGATCGATTTCTGGACTCGGCAATGGGTTCCCTTATTAGAAAACAGTTTGCGTCCTCCGCTTCAGGCCCAAATCGATTTTTCTGGAGAATTGCTTTATTATTGGATTTCAGAGTCTTCTGAGGAGACTTCTTGTTATTCAATGACGCTGTCTACTCGCAAGCAAGAAAAGGTTTTTTCGGTTCCCGGAAATCTTGTCTCTTGGTCGCTTTCTCCCCAGAAAAAATTTGCATTTATTACAAGTTTACCGAATTCAGCGCAGTGGCAACTATTTATGGGAAATGGCAAACACTGGAAATGCCGATGGATTCCGGCGATTTTTTCTTGGGAAGATTCGCTTTTAATGGCTCAAGTCGGTTTTGCTTTGGGGATCCCTATTTGGAATTTAGAAGAAAGTGCGATATTCTATAAAGTTCTGGAACAGAAGATCCTAAAACTAGGAAAAATTCCCTCTGATCCGGCGCAAGAAATTCAATTCCTTTCTGCCAATGCCGATGTGATTTACTTTTCTTCTCCTAAACCCAATCTCCTTTTTTATTATCAGTTAGGAATGGAGGATTTAGGTACTTTTAGACAATACGAAGCAAATCAGAAATTTGATTCTGTTCTTTTTCGTTTAAATGAAGCGTGGCCAGAGAAAAAAAGAATTTTTGGGTCATCGCTTCCCTCAAAAATAATCCCAACCCTATTCCACTCTATTTTTCAGGCACTCAATTCTCATGAAAGACTATGCTTTCCTTGAAATCCGTTTTTTGCGATATCTCGCGTTTATTTTTCTTTTTCCAATTTTTTTGCTTTGCCTCGCGGTTTTTTTGAATTTTTTTGTGCAACCGTTTCATTACGCTTGTTTTGTTGTGTTACTTTTTGTCATTTTTTTCTTTCTCGGGAGTCAAATTCTCTTTGACAAAGTGATGGTTCCTTATATCGAAAAATTAGAAGAGTTAGGCATTAAAGGACTGTATCAATATTTTTTGAAGACTCGCCAAAAAAATTCTGGCTTTACGGACGAACAAGCCATCCAGTTCGTTTGTCAGGTGATTCTTCATAAAAAACAGACATTTTGGAAAGCGATTGTTCAGTATTTTTCCCTGTTATTTGCGTTATGGCTCTCTTTGAACTGGCCCCAAGAGCGTGGCTTTTTTTTTATGACGCTAAACTGGGTCTTGTTTTCGATGCTGAGTTGGCCCTTTTATCTAGAACGAGAAAATATTTTTGATCAACTTCGGGAAGAATTGCCTCGAAAACCGGCAACACCGACTTCTTAAAGCGACAAGAAACGTCATTCAGCGCCTTCTGGATCGTAGTGAATCGTAATATCCATATCCACAAAATGATGTTTGATCGCTTTGATAATGTCTTCTGTCAGTTTATGAGCTTCTTTGAAACTTTCGATATTGCGGATTTCGATATGACAATCCACAAATCGGAATGTCCCCATCTTGCGCGTACGAAACTCATGAATATTAGAAATTCGAGAATCAAAATTTAAAATAATATTTTTGATGGTTTGAATTTCCTCGAGTGGAAGCGCGCGATCAATTAATTCATTGACGGAAGTCCAGAAAAGTTTTGAGGACTGAATTAAAATATAAATTGAAATCACTAGTCCAGCGAGAAAATCAAATTCCAAACGCTGGGTCCAAAAGAGCATTAGCAATGAAGCGATAATCCCTATTCCCGTAAGAAAATCGGATTGAAAGTGGAGTGCTTCTGCTTTTAGAATCAAAGAATCGGTTGCCTTGGCTGTTTTTTTTATTTTCCAGACTAAAAAAGCGGTCGCTAGTAAAGAAATACACATCGCTATAATCGCTTCTATTGCTTGAATTTCTATGGCAGGCAGTTGATAGCGTCGATAGGCTTCATAAACGATATAAAATGCGGTCAAAGAGAGCACTAAACTTTGGAATAGGCCTGCCAAACTTTCAATTTTTCCGTGGCCATAAGGATGCTCCTCATCCGCAGGTTTTTCAGCCTGGACAAGGCTGAACCAGTTGAATAGAGAACTGAAAAGATCTAAAAAAGAATCGACTGCAGAACTTAAA
The DNA here is from genome assembly GCA_964530615.1 of uncultured Planctomycetota bacterium. GTDB lineage: Bacteria > Planctomycetota > JBBTDB01 > JBBTDB01 > JBBTDB01 > JBBTDB01. The sequence continues at coordinate 49,435 of CAZHAR010000016.1, forward strand.
ACCCCTAAAGAGTTGGTTCTCCAACTTACAATCGCTTTGAGAAAAATTAAACAGAAGACCGTAAACACAGAATATTTAAAGACGCTTGCTTTCTGAGGATGGATTTGTTGTTCCACAATTTACCCGTTTATTTCTGAAAATGTTTTTGTGCAAAGAAAATGGATTAAGATTCGTCTAACTTTGAAGTCAAGGATATATTTTACATGGATCTTGTTTTTCTCTAGAGCGACTCCAACAATTTTTTGGCCTATTCGTACCTCATATACATTATTTTCAATAGGTTACCAATAATTTTCTTTTGAGGAAATTTTTTTTTGATTTGGAGAGAGCAAAAAGCCATCTTATATACATTCAAAACTCCCCCATATTTTAAGAGGTTCTGTATGAAAAATCTCTTTTTACTCCTTGCGATATTCATTTCCTTACTCATTCCCAGTTTCGGACAAACTTCTGCAAAATGGAATTTGTCCAAAATGCTTCAGCTTCAAGAAAAGAATCGAAAGATCGCCGAACAAAGCATCCCCAAAACAGTCTTGGTACGTAGTCTGTTTGGTACTGGGCGAGATGCCCAAGGAGCCGGTTCTGGCGGTATTATTTCCCCAGATGGCTATATTCTGACCTGTTCCCATGTGGTCGGGTCTGCCAAATTTATCGAAGTAGAATTTTCGGATCGGACTGTGCTTCCCGCGAAACAATTGGGCTACAATGAACGTAATGACTATTGTCTCTTAAAAGTAGAGGCTCCCAAACCACTCCCTTTTTTTGAAATGGGAAATTCCGATGAAATCCAAGTCGGAGATTGGGTCATGGCGCTCGGACATCCCGGTGGCGCGAATATTGATCGCAAAGCGTCTTGTTCGTTAGGACGGGTTACAGAACTCCACTTTAAGTTGCCTGCACAATCTTTTCAACGTTATTATGGGAACGCGATCAAATCCGATACACCGATTTTCAGTGGAAATTCCGGAGGGCCGCTTGTGGATATGGATGGAAAACTGATTGGAATCAACGCCGCGATTTTGATTCAAAATGAAGATTCTTTTAGTATCCCGATTGGCGAAGTTCGAGAAGTATTACCCATTCTCAAAGAAGGTAAAGTGCTAACCGGGTATAGAATGAATGAATATCCTTCGGCGCTAGTGAAACGATTGCCTTCTTCCCGAAATGGTTTTCTTGGAGTTCGAAGTGAAAGCGTTCCCGAACAAATGAAATCCGTTTTAGAAATTTCCGGTGGAGCCTATATTCGAGAAGTGCTAGAAGGATCTCCGGCCAGTGAAGCAGGACTTCAATTACATGACGTTATTTTACAAATTGATGCAAAAGCAATTCGTGATCCCTACCATTTGTCGGAAACCATTCGCTCCTATAAACCCTTTACCCAAGCCTTGTTTAAAGTGATGAGACAAGGAGAAGTTCTTTCTCTTCAAGTGAGGCTCGGAAGGCAATAGTTTTTTGCACAAAATAGAGAATCAAAAGCCCCGAATACCTATGATAATAAAATAAAGGAGAGTGAGTTATGAAGACCTTCATTATTGGCATTCTTTTGATCGTAGGGAGTGGCCTTCCGTCCTATGCTCAACTTCGAAATCAAGCGTATGGTCAAGCATTTTATGAGATCGTCGATCAAGCGGCTCCAAGTATCGCCAAAATTTATAGTCCTTCTAAGCAACACATTGGCTATGGAGTCGCCATTGACGAGGACTGTTTATTGACTTGTTTGGATAATCTTCTCATCCCTGAAAAAAAATCTGAAAAAAGCACCGAAGTGACAAAAAATCTATCCGCAGAGAAACCGTATGAAAAAATTAGATTAATGTCTTATTTGAGTAAATCCGCTTCGGCAACACTGGTCGGATATGATATGTCTAATCGATTAGCGCTGTATCGATTTTCTCCAGAAGCCCTTGCGCTTAAACCGATTTCCTTTGCAGCGGATCTCCCTAAAGTAGGTGATTTTGTGATTAGTGTAGGAACCAGCACAATATGCTTGGGGGCCGGAATTGTGTCTGCTATAGATCGAAGAATTCAAGAAAAACCTGATATCAATCCAGTGATAGGGCTCTATGAAAATCTCTCCGGAGACGGAATTGAAGGCTATTCTCGTTCGCGTTCTCTTCCGAAAGTGTTTCAACATGATTCCAGACTCGATCTACTCTCTTTAGGAACGCCACTCTTGAATTTGAAAGGCGAACTGGTCGGAATCAATGTTTGCAAATTGATTCGTGGCACTTGTTATGCGATTCCTAATGAAGTTTTATTGAAAAATATTCCCTTAATGAAAGAAGAAAAAATAATTCAAGCACCTCCTTCTGGCCGACTTGGAGCCTATTTTCAACCTGTTTCTGCTAAGGATCAAATCAATTACGGTATGAAAGTACTTCAGATTGTTCCCGATTCTGCCGCTGAAAAAGGAGGCATTTTGATTGGAGATATTATCCTTTCGTGTGATGGAAACACACTGAAAGAATTCGATATCTTTAAAGATTATATTTCGTCTCAATCTCCGGGAACCAAAGTGACGCTGGTGGTTTTACGGGACGATAAACAAGTGGAGATGCCCATTACGATTGGCAGTACAGTAATTAATGAATAAACTAGGCGAACAGGAGCGTTTTTTTTGAAACTTGTTAAGAAGCTCAGAGTTCGTTTTGGAGAAATTGATGAAGCGGGGATCGTTTATTATCCTCGCTTTTTTCATTATTATCATCAATTGTTTGAAGATTTTTTTTACGATTACCTTCAACTCGCGTACCATGAAGTTCTAAACGACAAAAACTATGGGCTTCCCTGCGTAGAAATTCAGGCTAGTTTCAAGAAACCGCTTTCCTATGGAACGTCCTGTTCGATCTCGCTGGAAATTGAGCAAATAGGACGAAAATCTATTATTTGGAAATATGAAATCGTTTTGGACGCGACCCAAGACATTGCCGCAGAAGCCCGTATTACAACGGTCGGTGTTCAAATGAAAACCTTCCAGTCGACCGAAGTTCCTGATTTTTTGCGCCCAAAACTGGAAGCCTTCCAAAAAGCGACTGGCCAAATCGAAATTTAAAACGGAAACAAAAAAAGGAGAAGCTTTTGCTTCTCCCACATCCATCTTAAATGATAAAGCGTGGGTACTCCGACTATACGGCTTAGAGCCGTTAGTTGGAGGTGAAGCGCGTCCTCCTAATAAAAAAAATCATTAAAACCAATCAAAAATAAGTATAGCCGTCCGCTTTCTGAAGAAGCGTCAAATAGTTAGGATTCACATCGAATCCTTTTAACCGAAACGAAGGCCTAAATCGGATAGCGACTCGCCCCAGATGCACTCCTGCATATTTCCCTTTCTTGATCACGGCCTTCACGAAATCTCCCGTCTGAAATCCCATAAACGTTTTCGCTTTGGGGGCGTGCCCTATCGGAAATCCAAACGCGTTCACCCGGCATCTCTGCCTTCTCCCGTGACCAAACGCTTTTATCTTCAACACGTTCACTTGAGAAATTTCTACTGTGGCTGGTGTGGATATTCCGACACAAGCCGCATCAATCCAGTGTTCCTTCTCTAACTTTCGCTGAATTCGATTATATTTGGTCAATCCACCACTACCGACTTCTACTGGGAGACCTATTTTTTGAAGTCTTCGATAAAGCTCCCATCTTGTCGCGTTCATGGCGGCCGCATCTTTTAGCGGAGCCTTCGCGAGTTTTTGAACTTCACTGTGACTAAATTCTTCTGCCGTTTTTGTCCCTTTCGCCTTGTTACAGTCCTCGCAGGCAAGCGTCAAATTGGAGACTCGATTAGTGCCACCCCGCGAGGAAGGAACAATATGCTCAATTTCTAAAGGGACATTTCCTTTTCCACAATAGGCACAAAGCCGATTGAACTTCTCCAACAAATATTCTCGAACCTCATAACCTTGCAATTCTCCCTGCTGATACAAAACGCCTGATATCTCGGGGTTTTGTAAAAGTTGCGTATCAAACTTAACTAATTCTTGGGAGAGCGCTTTTATTGGAGAAATTCGCAGAATACGTTTGACCCAAGTCAATACATTCTCGATTCGACTTACGATAGAAGGAGGGAGCCACCCCTCTGGCCGAGTTCGATTGTTAAAGCGTGGCTCTCGGTAGCGGGTATGGCGATTCCTCCGATTTCGCCTGCACGCGCGTCTTGAATCGAGCGCCTCCTTAATATGTTGGCCCCGATGTTCGATTTCGGCTCCAAACAGAACTTCCCCTGTAGATTCCTTCAATACGGCAATTCCTGTCGTTTTACTTCCGGGATCTATTTTAAAACGGAGAGATTCAAGTATCGGCTCTTTGACCTCTCGTTTCAAAATAAGGGTAAATGGGAATCTTCGAAAAACAGAGGCTTTTCCGGCATTCAAGAGTTTTCTGGCCCATCCGGGACGAATGGGGTACAAGGGTTGTTTGTTCGTATCCACTAGAAAAACGTAAGACATAGTTTTTTCAAACCTCTACTTCACGTAGGTAATGTTTGCCTCGACAATGTTATAGGTCCGCATCTCCGAAAAGCACTGGCTTTTACTCCAAAATCCTGTTTAACCTTTCGATTCCAGAGCTACAGACTGGCACGCATCTGTAGGTGGGTTCTTTAACTTTACCTATAACGTAGCCCTTCTGGGATTTCTCCCTAGGGCGATATCTGGTCAACCTTCGAACTTGATTTCTCAAGCTCTAGCTACATCGCGTTAGCGATTAGCTGGAGTGGTTGACCAATTATTCATTATTTATTATTTATGGTAGTTGCTTGGTTTATCAACGGAATCGATCTCTTGTCCGTAGTTAACATACATATCCCAGAAGAATTTTTGGAAATCATAAATTTTGGGAACGGCCGCGTTAAAATAGTGTTTTTCACGAACCACATATTTTTTCAGGAACGGGGTTGGATCGTTTTTCGGTAAGTAATAATTAGTAACTAAATCGCTATAGACATTAAAGTACCAACTTTTCAAACGTTCAAAACGTTCTGGCGTGACTTCAATTTTTAATTGACGATTTTTTTCGTCCCAATCCAGAATAGAGGATTCAAAGAGTCCGACGAGGTGAATGTGCGATTCAATATAATAAGGCAGGACTTCGGTGGTTTCTTTCCAGGAGAGCAATCCAACGGCTCGTGAAAGCAAGTCTTCAGTCACCGCTCGTTTCATGTCCCAAGAAGCCTCTTCTTCTTGGAAAAATGCCATTAATCCGCCGGTGGTCGCTTTCCATTCTTCTACGTTTTTAAAGTTTCCGCAGTGATCCATTCGGGGTTCTGTATCTTGATCGATCCACAGGATATGACCATATTCATGACCGATGGTGGAGACGTCATAAATACGGAACCAGAGATCTACATCGTTAAAGAGGATATTGCGTTGACGTGTTAAAAATTCTTGGCCAAAAACTTCGCGGGAAAAGCGCAAGAATGGACGGTTTCGACGAGATTGGCTCACCGCATCTGGGAAAGCAAAAATCTTTTTTCCACTTTCTTTCGAGACGACTTCATCATTCGGAACCACCTGCGCGGAAGGAAGTCCGAGAAGATCGGCGCCATAATAACTGAAAACCGAGCCAATATGAAGCTGAACGGATTCCAGTTTTTTCACGCAAAAATCCAAAATGACAGGGTAGGCGGAATTCTTGTCAAATTGACTGACTTGAAAGAAATCTTTTGCAAATTTTTGAATTTTTCGCCTTCGAATGCCTTCGGTGTAATGTTCCGGGTTGGAAATACGGATATCCCATTCTAGGGCAACGGCTTTTCGGTAATGGTCTTCGTAATATTCGAGGGGATGTCCGGGTTGGATACGACCCGAGATTTTCATCCATTGGCGATCAACATCGGCCCATCTTGCGACACATTGGTTGGGTTCTACTTCTTGGAAAGCGACACTAAGCGCGTTCAGATAACCGATCCAGGCTGATTTTTCACGATAGACATCATCGGATAAGGGTTCTAGGGATTGAATCATTTGCTGAATTTCCTGACAGACTCGACGGATATGGTCAGGAAAAGCTTTTGCGTAACTATTTGATTCCCATTGGCCCTTCTTATTTTTCAGGAGTACGGAATAGCATCGATCCGCTGGTTTTCCTTCATGGCCTTTGTCTTTGAGGCCTTCGGTTTCGAGAAAAGCATTGACGACGCCTTCATCTTCGTTAAATTGCTTAGTCAGTTGTTTATTGGTTTGATTTAAGATTTGAGCAGTCCAGTCTGTTTGCCAGAGAGAGAGTGCTTTTCCAATACGGCTCCATCCTGCTAGAACGGTTTGGTAAAAAGGGGTCAATAATTTTTGGTCAAGGATTTTTTGGATCATCGCTTCATGGCGATATTGATAAAAATCGCGAATAATTTTATAAGTGACTTCTTGATAGAATTCAATTTGGTCCTCAGTGAATCCTAATTTTTTCCAACATTGCTGAAGCGATTCTTGGCGAAGGTTAATCAGGCGAGACAAAAAGCCTAATCGGGATTCTTTAGTATTCGGAAGCCCGACTTCCGTTAAGAAGGTGGCTAACCGATTTTTATCAAACGATTTTTTATTCCAAGGTTCTGAGGTACATTGACCTTCTTGATCCAGAAGTTGATACAAGCTTTGAATTTCCGCATCACTTTCCGCCAAAATTTTGTAGACTCGTTGGACATCTTCAGTAAACGATTCCAAATGAACATCTCGTTTTGAATTCGAAGCAAAAGATTCGGGTTGTAATTCCATAAAGGGCCTCCAGATTGAGATAGTTTAGAAAAAGAAACATTGATCTAAAGCCTCCTTTCTGTCTTAGGGATTTTTTTGATACTCACCCCCTTAAATTCGTATCCTTAAAAAAATACCCTACAAAAAGAAGATTTTCAAGAGGGAAATGTTACTTTTTGAAATTTTTTAAAATAAAAGCAAACCGAGTGCCTAAAAATATTTTTAAACGAAAAATATTGATTTTTTTTAATATTTATTTATGATTGAAAGAGTACAATAATAATTGAGTTGGTTCTTCCAAGAGTTTCACTGGAGTAAAAATTTATGATGGCGACGATTAAAACTCTCGATGGAAAAATGATTTTAAATCAGATCCCAATTGAGGTGAACGAAAAAGAGGGAGAAAATCTCCATGAACCCGGAATCCACAAAATTTACGGACAATTTAAATACGCCCAAAATCCGGGTTTAACCAGTGGAAAATATCTGCTCGAACTCAACGGAAACTCTTATAAAATTGTCATCTATCGAACTGAATTTCATGAAAAAATGGCTTATTATGAAACCCTTCATTCGTCTTAAATTCAATTACAATACCCTCGCCAAAAAAAAAGAGAGTGAGAAATAGGCAGCAATATTTTGCTGTTCACTTCTAACGAGAAGTGAAGGTGTTAGGTTTTTAACTGTTTCTCGCTCTCTTCTAGAATTTCTATTATAACCGACTCTAGAGGAATGGTATAGAAAACTCTCAATAATTTCCTTTTTTTTGAATAAATTTATTCTTAAATTTATTAGTAGCAGGTATTTATATTTTTTCGACTAGAAGACCATCCAAGGCTTTTTGAGTCCGAAAACCTGCTTTTTCTAACCGTTTCCCTACCTCCTGAATAAACATTCGGCCATGAGAAAACTGGAACGGATTTCCCGTATAATGGAACAGAATTCCGCGAGGTTTCATCACACGATAAAGTTGGCGATAAAAGGCTAAACTATAGAGATCTCCCGCAATACTAAATCGGGGTGGATCATGTAAAATACATTCAAAAGAGCGATCCGCACACAGCAAAATCTGTTGAAATACATCCGCTTCCGTCAGTTGAAGCTTTAGATTTGTTTTTTTCGGGGACCAAGGATTTCGCTCCCGAAGCCAAAGAACTGCTGGATTGATCTCAAAAGAAATGATTTGCTCTGCTCCCTCTTCCAAACAAAAATAGGCAAAATACCCTAATCCGCCACAGGTATCGAGCACTCTTTTCCCGCGTGGGCGAACCAGTTTCACTTTTTGTTGGGCGTCTAAAAACGGATTCACTTTCTTTTGAGGAAGCATCTGAATCCCATTAATATGGAAATTAGGCGGACCGTGGGAGGTCGGAGCGAGTTTAACGATCCCGCCTGTAAAGGGATCTTCCTGCAAAAGCTCCACAAAATGATTTTGTGTGGGTTCCCAAATATAAAACGTATTGGGACGAATCTCTTCCTCATAAGGAAAGAAGTGTCCTTCCCAGCCCCAATGTTCTGAAGACAACTCCACTGTTTGTTGAGATTTCTGAATATCCAAAGAAATAGAAAGTACCGCTTTCTTTTCCTGACGAGCTTGCGCTAATTGTTGAAATTCAAAATGACTCAGAATCGGATTAAATGGAAGCATAAATATCAAAATGAAATTGTTGAAACGGAGTCTTTGTAGAAGCCGTTTTATCCAAAAAAAAGAACAAATAAACCCAAGCAATCCCCATTCCCCCGACCATTCCATACGGAAAAGTAAAATATCCTAAACTTCCAATGAGTCCAGAAACAGCGAGCATCCAGAGCGGAACCTTTTTTTGAGCGGATAAAAAGCGAATTTCTAAGGGAAATTCTCCAAGATTTTTCTGGTTCCAACGAAGAAGGATTTTTCCCGAAAGCAGTTCTGGCTTCAAGCCCATCAATGAAAATTGGTGAGTATTTTTGCCTAATTGTACAGGAAAACTCGATTCTGAAAAAGAACAATCTGCAAATTCTAACTGAATTTGTGGTAGAAATTCTTTGGGACTTGCTCCTTGTACACATTGAACTTCCAAATCGCTGTAAATCGGACAGAATTCTAGACAGGACCAAATTTTCGGGAAACTTAAGTCTAGCAAAAGGTGATATTTCACAGGAGGTATAGGGTTTTGGGATTCTTGAATCTTTTCTTTTCTCTCTTGAACCTGAAGATAAGAGAGACGTGGTGCTGTCTGAACTGGCAAGGTTGCATCAGAATCGTCTGGCGAGGCAATTAATCGTTGTTTTTTTAATGGCGGAGGACGATGAAGCGCATGTCCTGCCGCAAGAAGTTGTTGTTTAGAGAGGATATATTCTTTGGATTCGAGAAGTGGCTCTTCTTTTTCAACTAAAGGCACCTTCGGTGTGGGTATTTCTTTTATTGGAAGAGGCACAGATATCTTTTTTGGGGGATCTTGTTTTTTGGTCGAAAAATTTACAGGTGGCTTTTGGAGATGGCTCTGCTCCATTTCTACAGCAGGATTTTCTTCTAGAATTTTTTCTTGAAAAAATTCTTCAATATGGTGTCCGGTAGGGGTATTTAACGGAAGCTCTAAATCTTCGAATAAATGGTCCATATCCTTAATGGGTTCAAGCGTTTTGGTTTCATCTGAAAAAGTTTCTACAGGAAAAGAAGGGAGCGATTCCTGTAATTTTTTATCTTCAAAAAGTTGATCAACGACCTTCATTTCTAAAGATTTTACTTTCTCTTCTGACACAGGGATCTCTTCAGGGGGGTTATTCAGTTTTTCTATTTTTTGGGGATACGAGAGTTCTTCTTCCTGAAGTAAACTCTCCAGAAATTCTTTTTGAGAAGAGGTTTTTTTTTGAATTTGAGTAAAAAGATGTTGTTCAAGGTTTTCCTGATGTTGAATTTCTTTTTGTGTTTCAAAAACTTGAGAAGACAATCGAGAAAGTGTTTCGTCAATCGAAGCAGAAGCATTTATTTCTTCTTCAACTGGTTCTCCTGAATTCACTACAGAAGAAAAAAAAACATCTTTTTTGCGGAGCAATTTTTTCAATTTGTGGGTCGCTTTTTCCTCTTTTTCACGAGATAACATTAATTCGCCTTCATAAATGAACGCTTGCAAAAGGCTAAAACTATCTCCGGAATTCCGAGAAGGTTTTGTTTTTTCCAAAACTTCTCGAAGAGCGACAGCGCTATTTTTGAGAATTTTCGCTTGAACATTACCGGGAAGATCTGGAAAATGCTCTTGAAGCAGATCCCGCGGAATTTCTTTCAAGACCAATCCCAATACGTCCTCTTTAACTTCTAATAAATCTTCTATCGTTTCAATTTGATGAAGGGCCTGCTCTTTTTGCAGCTGAATCACATCAAATTCTTTGAGTTGAAACTGTTTAATGAGGTAATCAAGGGTCCAAAAAAACTCTAGCGGTTGGCCCGCGTAAGAAAGCTGGAGCAGACGACCCTGAAGGTGAGGATATTTCTGCTGAAGTTCTTGTACAATTTCGCTGAGTTCCAGATGATAATAGGGTGCTTCAAAAATCAGATCTCGTGTATTCTGGATATCTCTAAAAACAAGTTTCATAAAGAAAATCCTTCTTTCTCGATAGCCTCCGCTCTGAATCTTGGATTTTATTTTTCTTCTTCTTCTTCCGTTTTCGTGGGATCCACTCCGTCTTCAATGACTTTGGCATAGATTTCTGTGGCGCGAGTTTCATGAACCGTATTACGATATTTTATCATCATATCGCGTAGAGCGAGAATCACTTGTCGTTTATCCGCATTACTTTTGATTCCCTCTTTAATCATTTTATCGATTTTGATGAAATCGTCATAGGCGCTTTCTGTCATTTCTTCTTCTTCCAGCAACTTCGGAATATCGCCTTCCTTCAGTTTGTCCTGAATGACGAGAAGTTTTTTAGTTAAAGCATCGTTCCCTTTTTCAGATTTGAGCATCTGAAGGATTCGTTTTTTGGCCGATAAATAGCATTTTAAATCTAACAGTTCTTCGATTTCATTAATGGTTTTGGAGTTTTTAAGTTCTAGTAAGAAATCGGTATATTTTTTGAAAACTTCTGGATCGGGATCTTTTTTAGCACTCGCTCGAAAGCTCTGCAATTTTTGTCGAACAAATTTTAAATCGGTATATTCATTTGAAAGTTGAGCATAAAGACGAATCGCATTCTCTTTTACTTTTCCAGTTTTGAGAATATCGGCTTCCGCTTTCCCTAAAAGTTTATTCGCTTTTTTTTCATAATCCAGATTCATTTCTTCGGCTTGTTTTTGTTCTGGAAGGGGATCGCCTTTCCAGCGAATTGTGTGAACTAAAACGAAGTTCATATATTTAAGCGCAATTTCATTTTTATTTTTTTGTTCCGCTAATTTTGCGATTTTCATCGATAATCGAATGTCTGCCGTAGCTTGAATTTCTTTATCTTCAGAATTGACTGGCTTCCAACCAGTCATTTTCAATCCATTTAAGAAAAAATAAAGACCCACATCATTGAATTCTCTTCCCCTCAAATTATGACAACTATCACAAGTATAAGGGCTATTTTCTTGATATTTTAAGCGTGCTTCGAGAGGATTACCCGATAATCCAAAAAGAACAAATAAAGTAATCAAAATTAGAAATTTCATGAATTCTCCTGTTATTAATTAATAAAACGAATAGGTTTCTGCTTTCGGAACCTGAATTGCCAAGATCGTCATAATTGTCGAATAAAGACGGCCACCCACTCGACACCAAATTCCTTCAGGCTTGATGGAGCCCAGTTCATCTCCATAATTTAACGTGGCATGGGGAAGAATTTTTTTTAATTCGTCTAAAAAATGGTCATTTCCACCCGTAAGATATAAAGCTCGTGAACCATAGTACCAATAATGAAAATCAACAATGTTCCCATAATCTTTTTGTGTTTCTTCAACCGTTTCTGGTAGTTCTGGATAAAGTTTCCACGTAGGGAGATTCTGCAACAAAAATTGACGCTCTTGTTGTTCCACTTCGATTCGTCCCAATTTCGAAAATTTTTCCATCACAAGCGTGACCGCAACCGAACTATGCCCTCCAAAACAGTACGCCCGAAGAAGAGAAGGCGCCGTGTTCCCTTTCCCAAAATTGGTATTCTCAACATAGGTTTTCAAATCGTCTACCAGCGTTTCATCGACTTTAAATCCTAATTGTTTCGCCAAAAATACACTTTGTACCAGATAAGCCGTTGTCGCCACATCTCCGAGTTCAATATAATAAGAAAAAGACGTTTTCGGAATCACTCTTTTTTTTAAATTTCCCTGACGTCGCGTAAACTCTTGAAGCCCTTGCTCAATCGGAGTCACCAACTTCGGATCCAAAGTCATTCCATAAAGCTCCAGTAGCGCGAGCATACAAATACAATGATTATAACGGTGAACTAGATCTAAAGTAGCCCCTCCCTGTTTCGAAACCAAGCGCGACGTGACACGCGTATTTCGATAAGGGACAAAAACTTCAGAATTATGATGTGTCCCTTCCCAGGTTTCAAATTTCCCTTCCTTTTGATGACTTAATAAAAAATCTCGAGCTTTTTGAATCCCTTCTGCATAGGGGCCCAAACGATCCGTACTCCCTTCCGCTAGAAACGCCAACAGCGCTAACCCTGTCATCGCCAAATCGACTTGATTGTCTTCACAAGTAAATCCCGGAAGCAACACTTCATTATGAAACGGATTATATTTGGAACAATCAAAATAGCCTTCCTCCTCCTGATGACGTGCTAAATAATGATACGCTTGACGTAAAAAAAAAGCGTCCTCGTTCTCAGAAGAAAAACGTTTCTCAAAAAGACGATGATGCGTCCCTTGGATTCCTTTGGAAAAGAGAGCACTCCATTCTTCCCACGACCGAGATTTTTTCTGTTCAATTCCCAAATAATAGTGGGCCAAATCTTCGGATAACGCTCCCGGGTATTGTTTCAACCATTCCTGAAGTTGAGCCGGAGAAATTTTTTCCCAGAGAACAATCCGGAACAAACTCCGAATTCGCCACTCTTTTTCGCTAATGTACCATTCTTGCCACTTTGCGAAATCACCCATTTGATCCAGAAATAATGTCACAAACGCACGCACAGCATAAGGTTGTTCCGCTTGAAATCCCAAACGCAAAACCGCTTCATTTCCTGGGTTTTGACTCGCCCACTGAAGCGCTAAAATTTTCTCATCTAGTGCATCCGTTTGTAAAATGGTTTCAATGAATCCCGGCATCGGAGGAACTTTCAGGATCAGTGCCCCTCTCAATAAAAAATGCTTCAGATGAATCTCTGATGAAATCCATTCTTCGATCCAGGCCTTTCCTTGCAACCCTTGGGCCCAGTTTTTCAGAGAGCGCAATTCTTCAAAAACAGTCTGATCGTCAGGATGAAGGAAGTAGCGATTCTTCCGTTCCACAATCTGTCTTTTCACTGAAAGGTCTTTCCAATTAAAATACCCAAAAGCAAGCAAGACAAATAGGATTCCGATAAGGCTAAAACGAGAAGCGCTTTTCATTCGATTTTTTGATTTCTTCAATTAGCGCACCTGAAAAAAGTGAGTGTTTCTTGAAATTCTTCAGACAGCAAATTTAACGGAAGTCCCCAAAAACAATGAGAATATCCTTTAGGAACTAGCGTTTTAATTTGATAACTTTCTCGATAGAGTATAGGTTCTTGAATCTTTAAAGAAAGCCCTTCTCCATAAACAAGGTTTCGTTCTGGACATGGCTTTTCAAACCCGTTTCTTTGATACTCATAAGAAAGATAATATTCTTGCGTATTCTCTAACAAAATGACTTGTAGATTTGTGGCAACTCCTTCAGAAAGCGTATCCGTTACCGTTCTTATTTTGGAGGAGCCTTGATCGACAAGGATTCCCTTCAAAAAAGAATTTTCTTGTTTTGTGGTTTCCCAACTCTGATTTCGATTCAAACAGATTCGATTTTCCAGTTGTTGTTCACGAACCCAAGAAAGTGGCTGAAGCGTTTTAAAAAAATTCTGGCGCTGTTCTAAGGAAAAAGGGATCGCAATCAACGGGATCACTTGTTGATAGACCGAAAAGGAATGCTTCGATTGCAACAAAAAATGCTCCATCTTGATTTGAACCTGTTCCGCGCTATATTTTTCATAAATTTGCTCTGCAGACGATAAGGACTGATGGACTGAAACATCTCCCTCGATTTGAACCCAATTCGGTAGGATCTGAAATTTCGTGTCAGAACGCTCCTTTAAAAAAAGAGGTTCCCAGATTTCGAATCCGGGTTGTTTCTGGAGAACTGTAGGCGAGACTTCTTTTTTAGAATGCGAGACCTCATACATTTCAGTTAGATCCGGTAATTTGTCTCCGGTTTGCTGAGGAGCGGGCCATTTTTTATAGGATTGAACTCGTCCTAAATTCGTTTTCACTACCGGCTCCCAAACAGGAAGTTTTTTCAATTCTGGAACCGAAGCGGGCCACGCGGAAATCATAAAATATAAACAAGGCGTCCTTTGTTGAAACGGAACAAACCAAATGGACGATTTCAGTTCATTCGCATCGGTCGGGGTTTTTCCGTGAAAAAAATAGCGCTGAGGCTTATCACCTTCAAAATATTTTAAATTTAGCTTTGCCTCAAGCTGAAGAGGCTCTTTTCCAGCGTTAGAGATGAGTTCTATCTCGGCTCCCTGAAAAAAAATTTGAGCTTGCTCTAGCGAATTAAGGGCGACTCTTTGATCCCGATGTTGAATTTTTTGTTTTTCAGAACGCCATTTTAAAGTCGTTCCGCGTCGAGCTGGAACTAAGGTGCGCGAAATAAGTTTTTTCTCTTTCAGCGTTTCTAACACTTTTTTTTGCGCGTCCACCGAGATAAAGATCGCTTCTTTATACTCCTCACAAGGAAGTGCGGTGATTAAAAAAAATTCCCAAAGAACTTGTTGGCGCTCTTCATTTCGGAGTCGATTTAAAATCTCTTTTACGTGGCTCGAGGAAACCCCTTGAACTCCTAAAATACCTTCTGTCCTCGTAAAAATTGCCTGTTCGCCAAATTCTTGTGTTAGTGTTTGTGACAAAGACGCCGAGCGTTCTTCATAAAAAAATTCTAAATCCGCCACATAATGAAAACTGATTTCCGCCCAGAGAAAAGATCCAAAAAAAACATAAAAAAATACGGCAAAAATAACTTGTCGCATCAAGCACTCATCTAAAAAAATAACCGCTTATTCACAGGGTTCCTGTTCTCTTGACAAACAAAGACTTCCCCATAACATAGCATACAATTTGCAATTAGAGAAGCACAAGTTTCGTCTTGTAGCTCTAATTAAAGGTTCTAAAAAAAATAGATATTTTTAGAAAGTGAGCGCTTCATGCCCAATCCGAATACTCCTTCTCAACACATCAAGCCCATCCATTTTTCCGGGCCATTGACCCTATTAAAGCCAGTCATGCCATATCTGATTACTTCCGCAATCGTTCTTTTTGCTTTTCTAAGTTTTTGGCTTTGGGGTACGGTTTATGTTTATCCCAATGAAATCGGTATTGTCAATAGCAAAATTGGAAAACAAATAACCACTCAAATCGTTGTTGAAGAAGACGAACAAGGTCTTCGTCGTCATGTTCTTTCCGAAGGACGCTACTGGTTTTTTCCGCCCACCTGCGATGTTTATGTGATTGGCCCTGATCGAAATGTACGAGATAAAGACTTTTTGCTGAAAGTTACGAAATACCGACGCAATCAACTTCTTTTTTCTTGTGCCGTTTGTCGTAATGATTTTCGTGTGGACCTCGCCGATCTCCAACCCGGAATTTCTTGCACCGCTTGCAGAAAACCAATCAACGTTTCGGAACAACTGAAACTGAGCCTCAAAAATCAGGAACGATCCTATTTCCGAAAAATTGACGGAAATGAATATGCCTCTGCAGGACTTCAAAACGTTCAAGGAGAATGGGGTGTTCTGGGCGCACTTACCATCCGACCCGGAGAGTTTGGAGTGGTAAACTGTAAATATGGTTGGCCCAATACTCAAAATACGCTCAATTTAGGACAAATTGTCTCCAAAGGCGCTCAAGGAATTTGGAAAGATCCGATTCCTCCGGGAGTCTATCGATTCCATCCTAAAGTATATGAAATTTCGGTTTACCCTGAAGTTGTCATTCCTCCACGTTTTATGGGAACAGTGACCGTAAAACAAGGAAAAGAACTCCCCAGTGGACGCTTGCTGGCGCGTGAGGGCGAAAAAGGACTCTTAGAAGAACTTCTTCCTCCCGGAAAATATCGATTGAATCCAGAACTCTATGAGGTCCAAATTGCTCCCGAAATTGTCATTGGCCCCAAAGAAATCGGCGTTGTTCGAGCCCTTGATGGAGAAATGCTCCCCGAAGGAGAAGGACAACAACTCGCAGAAATCGGTCAAAAAGGAACCTGGAAAAACGTGCTTCCACCGGGAACTTACCGTCTCAATCCACGCGCTTATGAAGTTTCTATTGAGAGCGCCGTGATTATTAAACCGGGCCAAATTGGAGTTAAAATTTCAAAAACTGGAAAAACCCTTCCTCCCGGAGAGCAACTAGCAATGCCGGGCTATAAAGGAGTTCAGCGAGATATTCTGGTTCCCGGCTATTATCGGTTGAATCCTGTAGAATTCGAAGTTGAGATTCATCCAGAAATCAAGATTACTCACGGACACGCGGGCGTTCAGATCTCCAAAGTAGGAAAAGTGCGCCATAAAACCGAAGGAGAAAAGTTCACTCTTGTAGATAAGGGAGAACAAGGAGTAATGGCCGAAGTTTTGTCTCCGGGTCGATATTATATCAACCCTTACGAACGCGAAGTGAAAATTGTCGATGTGCGGAGCCACATTTACAATATGAAGGGCGAAGATGCAATCACCTTTCCGGCACGTGGATTTGATATTCGAGTCAACACCTTCTTTGAATGGCAAATCAATCCGACTCGTCTTCCTGAAGTCATCACGACACTTGGAGGCCCCCCGGAAATTTTAGAGAAGATTATACGCCCCAATGCTCGCAGTTTCGGACGTATGGAAGGTTCTAAATATAGTGCAAAAGAACTGGTTTTTGGAGATAGTCGGGAAGAGTTTCAAAAACGCTTTGAGCTCGGCTTTCGAGAAGAATGTGCAAAAAAAGGAATTCTCATTCATCGGGTGATGATTGAAAATATTGAAATTCCTGAAAATATTCGCCGTCCTATTAACGAAAAGGAAATCGCTATCCAGGAACGCGCGAAAAACGACCAAAAGAAAGAAACTGCAAAGTCTGCGGCGGCACTTGCGGAAGAAGAACAAAAAGTGTCTCAAGCTCGTGAAAAAGTGTTGGCCGAAACAAATAAAATTGTAGCCGAACTGGAAGCGAACCGTACTAAGAAAATTGCCGAAGTCAACGCAGAAAAAGAACGAGAAATCATTCGTATTGGAAAAGAGAGCGCAAAAGTCGAAGCCGATAAAGAAAAAAATGTCGCCGAAGTCGCCGCCGAGCTTCTGGGCGCGGTCGCAAAAATTCTTAAAGAAAAAGAGTTGACCGAAGCCAATACTTCTAAATTTATCGCTGAAATTGGATTTCGGCAGGCCAAATTTGAAGCCAAGTCGATAGAGATTCTTAATGACGCTAAAGCCTACGCGGCTCGCATCAAATATTTGGCAGATGGAGGCTTAAAGATCCGTATTCAGGCATGGACCGAAGTCATGGAGAGCCTCTCTTCCAATAAAAATCTCGTTCCAGATCAGTTGATCCAAATTGGTTCTCAAGGATCAGGGGGCGGTGGAAGTATGTTAGAAGCGTTTATGGCGCTAATGACGAAAGAGCTTGCTGAAAAAATGCAACAAAATCCACCCGCAAACACAAACGAATCCGATACAAAAAATTCAAAATAAATTTTTTAACTTTTTATTATTGAAAGCTTTTTATGCAACCTACTGAACCTAAATTTGAACGATCTCAACTCCTCAGTTCGATCGCTATTTTGTGTATTTCCTTGCTTGTCTTTTTTGCGATTGTGTTCTGGTTTTTCTTCCGAATCGAAATCCCTAAAGGAAAATTCGGAGTCGTTATCTACAAAGGAGGCTTATTTGGAGGTGGGCTTCCTTTAAATAAACCCGGAGATTACGATCCCACCCAACATCATTTTTTAAATAAAGAGGAAACGCTTCTTGTAAAAGGCATTCAAGCGAAAATCCTTCCTGAAGGATGGCACTTTTTGAATCCACTCTATTATGATGTTGAAATCCATCCCGCTCAAACCATTGAAAAAAATACGGTCGGAGTCGTTTTTGCTAAAGATGGAGAACTCATTAAAAACATTGAAGAAACCATCCTTTCCAAAAAAGGAGAGCGTGGAGTTCAGGAAGAAGTATTGTCTCCTGGAACCTATCGCTTTAATCCCTATTTGGAAAACGTCGAAGTTCAAGATCTCCAACAGGTTCCAAGCAATAAACTGGGTGTAGTCATCAGTTATGATGGAAAAAAACCAAAGCAAGAACGCGAAGGCAAAGAACCTGCGTGGCGCTTATTGGCAGAAAAAGGAGAAAAGGGAATTCAAAAGGGAGAATCGGATCCAGCCAAACTGTTTGCTTCTCCCCTCAAAGAAGCTCAATACAAGGAATATTCGAATCCGTATGCGTACAAAATCGAAAAAATCGATAAAATTTCTATTGGGAATAAGCAACTTGGTGTCTTGATTGCCCAAGACGGAAAAATTCCTTCAAATACCACTCAAATCCTAGTGGATAACCGAAATGTAGATCCTAAAAATCGCGTCAAAGGGATTGAAAAAGGACTCCTGACCCAAGGAGAACACGCGGTTAATATTTATCAATACAGTATCGAAATCAAGGAACGCGCAGAAATTCCTTCAAATAAGGTTGGAATTAAAATCGCTCAAGATGGCGCGTTACCTAGTTCTGGTTCGACGCTCTCTAGCGTTGGCGAAAAAGGAATTCAGAGAAATTTCCTCAGCAGTGGTTCCACAGAACTCATTAATCCTTACGAATATGATCTCGAAATTGTAGATTGGGTCAAAATTCCAGAAGGATCGATCGGAGTGGTTACTTCTTATGTGGGAAAAGATCCTGAAGTGCTTCATGGCAAAATTCAATTGGCCAATCCCGGAGAACGAGGCGTTCAAAAAGAAACCTTGAACCCCGGAAACCATTATATTAACCCTTACGAAAAAGAGATTGAAGTCATTAATATCCAGAGTCACAATTTTCAACTTGCGGATCAAGATGAATTGGTCTTCCCGTCCAAAGATGGATTCGTCATGGGTGTGGATGTCTCCACTGAATGGCAAATTGATCCCGAAAAAGTACCTGATGTCTTAATGAATATCGGAAATGAAAAAGATATCTTGGATAAAGTCGTGCGTCCGAATATGGTGTCTGCTGGTCGTATCCAGGGATCAAAATTCACCGCGGAAGAATTCATTCTTGGAGACTCTCGTGAAGCGTTTCAAAAAGAAATACGCAACGAAATTAGCAAATCCTGCGAAAAACATGGAATTATTGTTCATGGGGTGATGGTGCGTAATATCAAGAGTCCTAAAGAAATTTCGGATATCATCAAGGAAAAAGAAATCGCGATTCAGGATGATTTACGAAATAAACAACAAATCGAAACGGCTCGTTCTAAAGTCGATCTCGCACGTGAAGAAGCGATGAAACTCCAGAAGCAAGAAAAAGTAAAAGCGGAAACCCTCATCATTACCGCTTCTACCCTCGCAGAACAAGAAAAAGCGGTCGCTCTCACCAAAGCCAATCAGGAACTTGAAGTTGCGAAAATTGACACCCAAAAAGCCATTATTTCCGCGGAACAAAAGAAAGAAGTCGCTACCATTGCCGCCGAAAAAGAAAAATCCGTGGCGCTTATCAATCAACAACGTTCGTTGACGGATGCGAAAAAACAGGAAGAAGTGGCGCAAATTCGTCTCGATGAAACAGGCTTCCAATCCCAATCGACTATTGCTAAAGCAAACGCGGATGCCGTTTCTGCGAGAGTGTTATTTAACGCAGATGGTGGACTCGAAGTGCGCTTGAACGCTTGGCGACAAGTGATGTCTAAAATGGCGGCCAATAGACTCATTCCTCGCCAGATTATCCAAGGAACGAACCAGGTCATTACTAGCGAATATGTCAAAGCGTTTGTACAATTAATGGATGAATCGCTTGCGAAGCATCTTGAATACAAACCGATGGAAGAAGAGTTGAAATTACGTCCGACCGCAGAAATAAAAACAACTCCAGAACCCGAAAAAAAAGAATAATAAACGTTTTATGACTGAATTCACTGCTATCCCCGCGACCCATCTTCCTCAACACCGAATTGACTTTAACGGAATTGAGGCGCCTTCTCGTTATTTTTTAGCTCCAATGGCGGGGATTACCAGTTCTCCTTTTCGGAAATTCATGCGCTTGATGGGCGCAGGCATTGTGACCTCGGAATTGATTTCTTCACATGGAATCATTCACGAATGTCCAAAAACCTATAAACTAGCAGAGTTTCATTCGATGGAGCGTCCGGTTGGAATCCAAATTTTCGGAGAAAATCTAGAGATTATGATCCAGTCGGCGCGAGCCATGGAAGCGTTAGAGCCAGATTTTATCGATGTGAATTTGGGCTGTCCAGTTCCAAAAGTTGTCTGCAAAGGAGCGGGAAGTGCTTTACTGCGCGATCCGGTTCATTTGGGAAAGATTCTCTCTGGCCTCAAAAAAGCGATGAAACTTCCGCTTACCATCAAAATTCGGACCGGATGGGACTCGAAATCGATCACGATTCATGAAGTCATCAAAGCCGCGACGGACGCGGGTGTTTCTTATGTGGCGATTCATGGAAGGACCCGCGAACAAAAATATGAAGGGTTGGCGGACTGGAACTTGATCGCGGCCGCCAAAGCGAGAGCGACAATTCCCATTATCGGCAACGGAGATATTCTAACTGCGGAAACAGCGCTTCAGCGTCTTCAGGAATCTGGATGTGATGGCGTGATGATTGGACGTGGAGCCTTAAGCAATCCCTGGATTTTTCAAGAAATCAACCACCTCGAGAATACAGGGGTTCCCGCCGTGATCAGACGAGATTACGTCTCCATCTTGCGACAGCTCCAAACTATTTTGGAATCTTTTTACCCGGAATCCTATTGTGGAATTTTGCTGAAGAAGTTTTCAAGTTGGTACTCGCATGGAATGCCTAATTCGTCTCACTTCCGTCATCAAATCTTTAATCTTAAGGACTATCACAGTATTCTTCACTGTGCAAATGAGTTCTTTTCTCAATGGGTACCAGAAGAAACTTTTGTCCCAGAGCTTTTTTTAAAAAGCGGACATGGGTAAAATGGATAAAACTTCATTTGATTTTTTTCTTTTTTCATAGGAGTACTTTTATGGCGGCCAATCCCGATCAAGGACTACCCGATCGCTCTGATCTAAGAAACGAGATGAGTCGCGTTCCTTTTTTCTTTTTTAGTTTGATCACTCTCGCTACCTTTGCGGGCGGAGTTTATGAATATCTTGTTGTCAAAGACACCGAAACAGGGAAAATGCTATTTATTGCGGGCGTTGTACTCGCCGCGTTTACGCTGATTTATAACTGGGTGACTTCGCGTATTTCTAAAAAAGAAGCATAGCGATTTTTTGTAAGTAGGGATAATTCGTGAATTACCCCTACAAATTCGTGAATTGCCCCTACAAAAGATTTTTAAGAGAGGAACGTCCTTGGTTCAGAGAAATGATCCCTGTTGGTGTGGCAGTGAAAAAAAATATAAAAAATGTCATCTTGATCCCGACCAAAACAAAAACAAAAAATCGCTTGTTGGAAATCAAAAAAAGGAAAAAAAGAACCCCCTCTGTCTTTCCTCGGAAGAACGACAAAAAATGCGGGTTGCTGGAGCCTTTAACGCTCAGTTAATGGATTATATTCGTCCGTATATGCTTCCTGGAATAACCACAAATCAAATCGACAAACTTGTCTATGATTATACGATTCAGCATGGTCATATTCCTGCTTGTCTAGGGTATCACGGTTTCCCAAAAAGTTTATGCACGAGCGTGAATGAAGTCGTCTGCCACGGAATTCCAGATGAGCGCGCCTTGGAAAACGGAGACATTATCAATATCGATCTCACCACCATTGTGGAGGGTTGGCACGGAGATTCCTCTGAAACATTCTTTGTAGGCGAGGTCTCAGACGAAGCTCGTTTTGTGACGCAAATTAGTTTTGATTCGCTTTATCACTCCATTCGAGCCATTCGCCCAGGCGGGCGACTCGGAGACATTGGAATCGTGATCCAGAACTTTGCGGAAAATAACGGATGTTCTGTCGTTCGTGATTATCAAGGACACGGAATTGGTCGAACATTTCATCAAGCGCCAAGTGTTCCGCATTTCAAGGACACCTTTTCGGCGAATTTTATTTTAGAGCCAGGAATTTGTTTTACCATTGAGCCGATGATCAATGCGGGAACCTGGGAAATCGTTCTGGATCGAAAAGATAAATGGACGGTACGAACCAAAGATAAAAAACTTTCAGCGCAATTTGAACATACGATTTTGATGACGGAATCCGGCCCCGAAATACTCACACAAACCAAACTCGGCCCCAAAGAAGGACATTCCTTCCTGCGCGACGGTCAAGCCAAACCCAAATCGTTCGGAGTTCTCGCTAAAATCAGATCGTAATGCTCTTTTAATTTTCGGCAGTAAGCTTCTTAATTTTTGTTCAGGGATTTTTTTGGCGATCATATAAATTCCCCGAAGTATAAATGGACCAGAGCAGTTTTATTCCGAAAATGAAAGAAACGATATAGCCCACTAATCCGGGAAACGAGACCTCCCAGATCATCGGTTTAACATTAAAAGACATCAACAACGAAGACCCCAAAAATATGGCCGAGGTAATCATCCCAAACGCAACGCGATTGACTGCGTTTTCCAGACGATAATAATCAAGCTTAATCGTCAGATCCCCTCTCTGCAAATTTTCAATAATAGCCATTAACCCCATGGGAACCACATGCATTAAACGCTCGATATCCTGATAAAAATTTTGCAACATCCGTTTTTGTCGAGCCGGAGATAAGCGATTCAGCACCATTTTCTTTTGATAAGGCTTCATGACGCTAATCAAATCGAAATCGGTCGTGAGAGAATGGGAGGTTCCCTCTAACATAACCAAAACCTTGATGAGTAAAGAAATACTGCTTGGAAGAAGGATTCCGTGGCGACGAATAATAGAGGTCATTTCCTGCATCGCTTTATTCAGCTTTAAATCTTGAAGAGGAAGCGAACTATAATAGTGGACAAATTCTGAAATATCATGATTCAGTAGCATCCGATCTAAATTTCGAGGAGTTGAGCCTAACCTAGTAATAATATTCAACAGTTTTTTACTATTTTGATTTACAATACTCATCAAGATATCTTCAATATCTTCTCGAAGATCATCATCCAAGCGCCCGACCATCCCGCAGTCAATGAGCCCAATTTTCTGGCCCTCCATAATAATAATATTTCCGGGATGCGGGTCTGCATGGTAAAACCCATGTTCAAAAATCATTCGCAAAAAAGTAGTCGCTCCAAGGACCGCTAACTGAGAAAGGTTATAGCCTGCGGCAATCAATTTTTCTCGTTCAGAAATTTTGATCCCGTTGAGTTTTTCCATCGTAAGCACTCGGCTGGTGCAATAGCCATTATAAACCTTCGGAATATGCACGTTTTTACTACGAGCAAAATTGACCGTGAATTGCTCCAAATTACGCTTCTCTCGTAGAAAATCGAGTTCTTTCAAGAGCAATCGCTTAAATTCATCTGAAGTCTGAATCGGTCGATAATTGCGACTCTCTTCCACATGTTTTTCTAACAATTCCGCTAGATCAAGAAGGATGTCTAGATCTTGTTGAATTTTATCTTCGATTCCCAAATGTTGTACTTTGACCACGACTTCTTCACCCGTTTTTAAACGAGCGATATGGACTTGTCCAATAGACGCGGACGCTAATGCTTTCAAATCAAAGGTTTCAAAAAGCTCTCCAAGCGGTTTTCCCAATTCAGTTTCCACTATTTTTTGGACCACGTCCGGAGGATCGCTTGGAACATTGGACTGCAGATGTTTCAATTCGTCTGAGAGTTCCAATCCAATCAAATCCGGACGAGTACTTAAAATTTGTCCTAATTTAATAAAAGTGGGGCCCAGTTCGGTGAACGCCATTCGGACTCGATGAGAATGGCTATAAGCAATCATATTTTCGCCCAACCCTTTTTCCAGCACACCTCTCGCAAATTCAAGATTTAAGCGGGCCAACCAATCGGCAAGTCCATACTTGGCAAGAATGGTGAAAATCTCGCGATAACGGTTGATTTTATTGATAAGCATATTGTTTCTTTCGCTGGTTCAGGCTCGGGTTCAGCCTTCTGCTTCTAATCCAGAAGATTTTTAGGAAGAAGGAGGCTCTTTTTTTGGTTTTTCTGGAAAAGTTCGAAAAAACACTTGCGGTTTATTTTTTTCTTTTGAAGAAAAAAGATCCGCAACCGATTCGGGTGGAAGTTTTTGTGGGACTTGTGAAAGGCGTTCTTCTTCGTAAGGTGTCAGCAAAAAACCTACGCGTCCATGACGGGTAGAGAGGAGTTGACTATTTTCTAAAAAAATTTCAACGGGAAGAAACTCTTTTTTTTGAAATCGGGGATAGCGATTCGAAGAACGAATAAAATGGTATACACTTTGATTCTCACCCGCATAAGAACCTGTTTGATCTGGAACTGAAGAGGACACTAAATGAGACTGCACAGAGGCACATTCTGTTGAAGAACTAGGAGTATACTCCCAAGGAGGCGCGCTTAAAACCACATCAAATCCTCCACTCCAGCCTGTTTGTTCATTGTAGGATTGAGTGGATTCCCCAGGAATTTTGAAGATATGTGGAAAAGCAAGGTGCCAATGAAAAAACTTATATTGAAGGGCGAGACGACGGATTTCGTTCATCATTTCTAGGGTTAAAGAGTAAGGATCCGTTTCCAGTTGATGGAAAACTCCTTCCGTAATCAAGGGTGGAGATTGTTCATTTTTGCGCCATACAAAAACGGCGCACCAAGCATCGGCCCATATACGCCGATATAGATAGCTATGAGAACGAGTAATATCTTCAAATCGCTGTTGTTTTTCCATGACTTCGGTGAAGGTTTCTTCTGGAAGTTTTTCGATTTCTTCAAAATAAAGGCCGAGATTCTTTAAATATTCGGCAGGCGGAGGAGAGGATAGGCAACTTAACATTTCGGAACGTTCTTGTTGATTTTTATTCTGGTATTCCTCACAAAGAGCCACGCTATCTCCAAGTTGTGGACGAAAGGCTTCGTCTGGAATTCCCCGTTTTAAAAGGACTGGATTGGCCCCCACAAGACTGTTTCCACACTGGATATGATGTCCAAGAAACGGGAGTGGCTTTCCGGTTTCAAGGGATTCAAGTAATAAATTAAATTGGCACAAATGAATAGAGAGCGGATTGATATCTACACCATAGAGACAGTGACTAATGACTTTACGGAGGCATCCTTGAATTTGTTGAGAAGAGGAGGGTTCTGCACGATAAGCAGTGAGGCGTTTTGCGAGTCTATGTGCCGCCGCAATCAAAAAATAGCCACTGCCACAGGCGGGATCACAGACTTTAAATTGAAGAATCGTTTCTTCAGAATTTTTTCTAGCCAGAGCTGACTCTAGCGCGGGATCAAGTACCGTATTCAACAAATGGTTGATTACGGTGGGTGGATAATAACTTACTTCTTCTCCGATTTCGAGATCGAAAGAATCCCCTGCTTCTAAAATGGGGTGAAGCTCAAGAAAAGATTCATTGAGGTTTCCTAAAATTTCTATTCCTAATGAGGCATAGTCGATTCGAGACTCTTGAGAATGACTCCAAAAACTTAACGTTTGGATCGCTTTTAATAAATCTTCGTTGGACAGAAAAGAAAGATGGAGATCGGGAGTGAGGACAGCGGACCAGAATTTTCCTCCAAGCGCAGGAAGCCCCAAATCTGCGAACCCTTTTTCTGAGGCTAGACTATTAAAGAGGATCATCATATTTTCCCAGAGAACGACCGATGGCGAAAAGGACTGTTGCGTTAATTTTTGTAAATAGCGGATCGAATAAAAATCCCAGTATTTTTGTCGTGATTGAAGAGAAGCGTTTTTATCTAAAAGTTGTTCACGATCTTCAGCGATCAAGAGAAATAGGAAGCGAAGAAAGAGTTGCAAAAGTTGTTGATAAAAACCGGTCGGTTCGAGTTGCTTTGTTTGGAGTTTGTTTCGGAGCGATTGATTCTCGGAATGTTTTAAAAAACCTCGTCCTAAAATGAGTAAAACCTCACGGAACTGTTGGCGTAATTGGGGCAAAATATGTTGAGTTTGTGAAGTTCTGAACCATTGTTCTAAGCATATCCTCTGGTGCAAATCCCGGTTAAATCGACTTGAATGACACATCAACCAAAACACACAAAAATCAGAAAATCGCTGAGGATTCATCAACGAAACGAGATCGAATTCGAGATAGGATTCTCGAGTTAAAGTCACGCTGGGATGTAGGAGTCTCAAGGTTCGGCCATTCGAGATGATTCCCCACGTCGGAATTTCGGTGTGATTGATTTGATTTTGTAGCCAGTGATGAGGATGAAAAGGAGATTTATTTTCTGGAGAAATTTCATTCTTATAGGGAAGAAAAAGAATGGGATTCGAGTCCCAAAAATAAACATTTCCGCAAAAGGTTGGATGGGGGGACATTCCAGAATAACCGAGTTCGGAGAAAAGGGGCCATAACCAAGCGTCTTCTAGTGTTTTTAAAGAAGTGTTTGATACGTGTAGAGTGTCTTGCTCTTTCCACAAAATTTGTAATCGGTTCCAGGCGTGTCGAATTTCAGAAAATAAGGATTCTTCTGAAGCGAACGAGTATGTTTCGGCGGTACCCCCTTCCAAACAGGTTCCTAGCAATTGTTGAAAGAATTCTACTGAAAAAAGCGAGCCTTGAATGCGCAGGCTAGAAAAAGAAGAAAGGGTTGGGGGGTGGATGCTAGAAAAATAAGATTTATTTCTCATAAAATTTCTCTGCATTTTACTGAAATCTAGGGGGATTGCAGGAAAGAGCCACATTCACAAAAATTATCGCTTGATAAGGTTCGCCTTCCGCAGTGGCTACATTGTACTTGTAGAGAAGGAGGAATAAACGGAATATGAATAGTTCGTTTACATTGGACACAGGTTCCCGATTTTCCGTGCTCTTTCGCAGACATTAAATATTTTTTTTCACAGTAGTAACAATGTGCTGGAATCAGCCATTCTCCTCGATGATTTTTGACGATAGACGCTTCGTTTGAAAGTCGAGATTGCCAATGATGAGATTTTGTCATAATTTTCTAAAAAAAAGAAAAAGAATGCTGTGGTTTTTCCGCTGAGACTCAGTTCCAGTATTATAACATAAAAATAAAGAAACGAAGCAAAAATTAGAGATTCAGTCTCCAAAAATAGAAGAATAATTCTGTTCCGATTTCGTTAGATCTAGAAGATACGTTATTTTGGGGAGAGACAATGACGTTAGTTTTAGCGTTTTTTGTCCGCGAAAAGTTTGTTCGTAATAAATTTGAGATTTAGGAATACAGAGATAGATTCCATAAAATCGAAACGCTTCTGGGGGGTGAGAATTCGTATAATCCCAAATTTCTTCACAATAACCTAATTGAGCAAAAAGCAAGCGTTGGTTGGTTATTGTTAGATCAAAAGTTTTATAAGCGGGCCGTTTACGGATCTGGGTCACTTCCACTTTTCGTTCTGTCCAGAGAATTTTTTCATCGGGTAAAAAGTGGAATGTGGAGAGTAAATGAGGTTTCCGTCTCCAGCGAATATAAAAAATAAAGGCGAGCAAGAATAGCCAAAGAAGAAGATTTTGAAGAATGGGTGGCACAATTTAAAACACAAAAATCTTTTACATGGAAGCCGGGCTATTTTGCTTATTTCCCAGCCCTTTTTGTAATTTGAGTTGTTTTTTTATTTTTCGGAATTTATGAAAACTATTTTCTTCGCGTGAAGGAATCGAATAGCCACAGGGCTCTCCATTAGCAATCAAATCTCGATCACGAATGTCTTCCCAATCTAGCGGGAAGATACGACAATTTTGTGGACGATGTTCATGGATTTTACAATAAGGCAAATTATTATCGGTGTGCCCTAAATTAGGGCAGGTATAGCCTAAACGACAACAGATGCCAGAACGTCCACAACCCGATTTTCGTAAATTTAAGCAGTGTTCCACATAATCTTTGTGAAATGTGGTATAAAAAAGTCTTCGGATTTTTCCCTTCACTAGAAGAAATCTAGTGCGGGCATCCAGATGCTTCATTCCAAAAATCAGATTATAGCAATGAATCGCAAAAATTTGTGCAGGTTGTTTAACCACAGAAGGCATCCTAAGAGAAGAAGTTTAAGAAAGTTATAAAGTGAATTAGTTAGTTATTATACCCTATACAGAAAAAATCCTAGCGAATTCTTCCAAAAAGGCAAGAAAAATTCTGAGGAACTAGCGCGAGGTACTCTTAGAGATTTTTTAAAACTCGATTTCCTTGGATTTTTAATTTTTTCTGCTGAAACCACTGAATCGCTTGAGGATAAGCTTCGCATTCTGCTAGAAAGACTCGCGTTGAAAGAGTTTGTATCGTATCCTCTGGTGTGACTTCAACCACTCGTTGCAAAATAATCGGTCCTTGATCATAGTCGTTATCTGCAAAATGGACAGTACATCCAGAATATTGGACTCCTCGATCTAAAACCGCTTGATGGACCTTTTCTCCATAAAATCCTTTGCCACAAAAAGCGGGAATGAGGGAGGGATGAATGTTCATCACTTGATTTTTATAATGAGGAGGGATTTGATAATGATGAATAAACCCTGCCAAGATAATGAGTTCTGGTTTAACCCGATCGAGTTCATGGGTGATGGCGTGAGAAAAAGCTTCAAAATGAGAGTATTCTTTCCGAATAATTTCTTTGACGGGAATGTTTTGATTACGGGCCCACTCTGCCCCGAGAGATCCTGCTTTAGAATTGATCACCAGAAGAATTTCCGCAGGAATTCTTTGCCGAGAGATCCATAAATTTTTAAGAGTAGAACCCGTACCAGAAATCAAAACCGCCAATGAAATAGGCTTTTCCATCCGTGTTATTTTTTGCCAAGACCGCGAACTCTGCTAAATTTTCGACCCATAATAGGGCGCGCGCCATGGTTACATTTTTTGATTCGCCATTGTTTGGCAGTCTTTTTTCGAATAGCCATAAGAGTCTCCTTCTGTTTCTATATCCACGAAACGTAAAAAGATAGTTGTTTTTTTTAAAAATTCAAGTAAAAGCGTTCTTCTTTTCAAGAAGGACATTCATTTTATCTCGGAGATTGGGTTTTCTTCAATAGATTTTAATAATTCTTTTGCTTTCAGATCAAATTCGTTTTTTAAATGCTCCCGATCCGGAAGTGGCGGTAATTCTAGAGAGCGTTGAATTGCTTTGTAAGCCTCATCATAGGCCTGTTTGGCCTCTTTAAAAAAATCCTCTTCTTCCGCTAAAATTTGTGACCATAAAAAAAGTGCCTCTCCTAAAAGAAGTTGATTTTCCTGATATTCTGGATGTTCTCGAACGGATTTTTTTAAATAATCAACCGCTTTTTCTTTATCCCCAATACTTCTCGGAAAAGAAGGTGCGTTTAAATAAATGGCTCCCAATAATCGATAGCTTCCCGCATAATCAAACGTGGGGTCCAATTTTGAAGATTGTTCCGCATGGGAAACAATTTCTAAGACGATCTTCGGGTCGGGCGCGAATGTTTCGTCAGCAATAATGCCGGTAAACAGCGCGAAATAATAATGAGCTTGAGCATCGGTCGCTTCCGCTAGTGATTTTTTTGCACAATCTAACCCTTTTTTACTCCACGATTTACGCTCAGCATCTCCTTTTTTATGATAGGAGGCTCGATAATGACAGGCGCGTGCCATTCTCCAATATAATCCGGGAAATTGAGGCTCTAACTCTTTTGCTTTTTGATACGATTCAAAGGCTTCTTCACAAATTTTAGGCGTATGTTTTTGAAATAAAAGTTGATCCGCTTTTCGTTTCAATTCATAGGATTCGTTGAAATTTTCTCCATCGGAAGCCGTATTTGTTTTTTCTGTGGAGTGATCGGATAACATTCCACAACCACTGATTCCATAGCTGAGAAAGAAAAAAAGAATCCAACACTTATTTTTTAAGGTTATCGGAGGCATTTTTAGGCGTTTCGATAGCAAATTGTTGAAGAAATGATTCAAAATCTTCATCTTTTACCGGTTTAAATTCTTGAACTTCTAAGGTTTTTAAATAAGAAGCACCCGCTTCACTTTGCGAAAGCTTTTCAAATCCTTCAGGAATCTGAGGGGCTAACGAGAGATCTCCGATCTGAACCAAAACGTGTCCAGAGAGCATTGGGCCAGAAAAAGCATCCAGTTTCTGGAATATCCCTGAATATTGTTCGTGGTTGGCCATCCCATGATACCAATCTCCGGTGCTGAGAATAGCAGAGAATTTATTTGTTTCAAGCAATTTAATCTGTAGCGATGGCGTGGAGGACTTCTTTTTAAACTCGAATTGTTTTGGAATCGTTTGCCCCAGAGCGATTTTTCGAAAAAAATCTTCGTTTATTGTTAAGCTCGTCATAATTGGAGCCGGTTCTTTTTGAGCAATATAATTTTCAATCGATCCATATTTTCCCTTTAACGTGACTAAATAAAATTGAAATTTTTCAGGGTTTAACGGCACTTCCTGTACTAACGCTTTCAGTTGAAATTCTTGATGAAACTTCAGATAAAATCCGAAATCTACAAAGGCAAAATGATAACTTTTGGATTTTAATTGAAGGACGACCGCTTCTTCTTTATTTTCAAGCTTCAAGAGGAGCGGTAGTTTGGTTTGTTGGCTCAAAAAATCAGCAAAACTGTTTAAAACTTCTTGTCCTTTTAAAAGATCTTTATCCGAAAGATTTAAATCGACTACTAAGCCTTGCTCTGCATAAGAGCAAACGAAAAAACTAACCATAAGAACTAATTTGAAAGCAGTGTTTCTAAAGAAGTGAAGCATATCTATATCTCCCAAAAGAAGGCCTCTACGCTAAAATATATGATTATAGCAGAGGATTCAGCCAAAAATAAATTAATTCATTTGCAAGAGCGATCGCGATATCTGGAGTCTTTTTGATTTTTTCTAGAGTACTGCAAACGGAATCGGTTTTTAGCGATTCAAATAAGGCGGGCGAAGGAACCGCGCATTGGTTGAGATCCTGTGGCTCAAATTTGTCTAACCCATCTCCATATCTCCGACGGTTCCTTTTTAAGAATTGTTGCCCAAAATCACTCATTAAATACAGAAAAATTTTATCCAATAATGGGGTGCCAATGGAATTAGGATAAAAAGAATGATAGCAAGTAAAGTGGATACAGGAGGCGTAATTGCGAATGACCTTGATTCGTTCTCTATAAAAAACTCCTATAAATAAAGGCGATACGGTTCTCGTTTCTATTTTATACCAAGGGGTTCGAGATCGAGTTAAAAAACGTTTATGGAAATCTTTCGCTTCGCCAGTCGCAAGATATTGTTGTGTAAAACAATCGAAGGGGGCCTTCGCATCAAGACAAAAAACTTCTGCTCCTTCTTCGATCAAACGTTCCAGAGTCGAGGGATCCAAAATACAACGTCGGAGTTGTGTGCTTTTGGTAATACAACGTGTCGTCTGATGAAGAGGAATTTGGAGTTTCTGTATTTGGGGATAAGAAAGTGCAAAAAATTCGTTTGCACCCGTTGCGATGCCACGCTTAAAGGCTCCATAAAAAGAAAATGAGTAGAATCCGTGGGGGATAGAGGCTGTGTTGGAAGCGATTTCTTCAAGAATGGGAGACCATTTTTTAGTAAAATCTAAACGCGATTTTTCAACCGAAAGCGAGGGAAGTTCTTCAAAAAAAGAAATCGCCTCCAGCTCTGTTCTGGATTTTATAGAAGTCACTAAAATCGAATTCGAAGCGTACTGCTTTTGGCAAAGAAGTACACAAACCGTTGTAATCGCATCCGGAAAAATTTCTTTTTCATTCTCAAAAAAAATAATCGAGTGCAAAAGATTTTGTTCTAATAAAATTCGCTTCAAGGGGGTTCCATAGCCCGCATTTAAAAATTCATAGGGCATAATGTAGGCAAGACGCCCTCCCTGTTTGAGTTGAGCTAAAGATTTCATCAAAAAAACAGAAGCGATATTGGTCAATCCTGAAATTTTTATCCCTAATTCTTTTTGTAATTTGGGTAAAATGGTGTGCCTGTCTTTAAATTTTTGAAATCGAAGATAGGGCGGATTACAGATAATAGAATCGTAGGGGTTCGGTTCTGATTTCAGATAATCCTGATTCAAAAGCTCTAGCGACACGTCTTCCTTTATCCCTGAATCGAGTTTCGAGAGAATAAGTGGATCAATTTCATAACCCACTATTTTTACTTCTGGGTTAAATTGTCGAATTCCTTTATAGAAAGCTCCGAGTCCAAAAGCAGGATCAAGAACAGACTTGGGGGTGTTTCCAAGGATCCATTTTGACATCAATTGGGCCAGAATTTCTGGAGTAAAAAATTGGGCATACTCTTTTCGATGGGAAAGCGAAACTTCACGAAAATATTGTTCTTCAGACATGAGTGGTTTCTTGGAAAAATTCTGAATTTTTGTGAAGCAAAAAAAAGTTTTTAAGATATAATGTAAAGAGTCAAAGAAGAGAAAGTTTTATGAGCTGATTTTATGTGATTTAAGAAGCTATTTTTTTTAGGAGGCAGGTTTTTTCATCCGAAAAAGCTTGAAAACAAAATGACTCAAAAATCTAATCCTAATCCTGTCCAACATCCCAACCAGTTTCCTCATTCCGGTGTTTTTGGTTCAAACATAAATTTTCAATTGGAACAATTCTTGGAAGCACAATCCCAAGAAATGACCCAAGATGGACATCACCCAGTTCCTCCACAA
Organism: uncultured Planctomycetota bacterium; assembly: GCA_964530615.1. Classification (GTDB taxonomy): domain Bacteria; phylum Planctomycetota; class JBBTDB01; order JBBTDB01; family JBBTDB01; genus JBBTDB01. The sequence continues at coordinate 82,133 of CAZHAR010000016.1, forward strand.
GAGCGACAACCTCATATTTATAACCCGCTACCGCATCAGGATAAATACAATCGTCGCATCGATATGCCCCGCTAAAAAAAAGAGTTCTAAAAAAAAGAACAATTTTTTTAAGGGTTCGAATTCCTTGCCGATATCCTTAGTATCCAAATCCAAGTTCTTCTAAAGCCTAAAGCTAGAAGCTACAAGAACTTGGAATAAGATTCGATAAGGAAGAAACTTTTTATGAAAGCAAGGAATCCACTATGCGTAGAAAAATGAATACAGAACGAATTGAACGTCTTGCCCGAGATACTCAAGTCTTATCTAAGGTGATCGATCATTTAATGGAAGAGTTGTTCTCTACTCCTCCACTCGCGGCTCCTCACAAAAAAGAACGAAGTCTTGATCATCGTCTTAGCCGTTTTTTTGAACCTGAAGAATAAATTTGGAAGGGACCGGAACGGTCTTCTTTATTTTTTGCGGAAGGTTAAAATTTCAAAGCCTTCCTCTGATTCTAAATGATTGGCAAATGATTCTTGTCCTTGATTTAACTTCAAAGTAAGCGAATCTGCGGTTAACTGGAAGATTCCATATTTATTTTTTGCAGAATTTTCCCAATTCAATACCATATGAGAATAGGGATTGTCTAACATAAGAGAATAGCTTCCAGAAAACGTTTGATCGTGAATGCGAAGTTTCACTTGGTTTGCCGAAAATTCCCAAAATGCCTTTTGATCAGAGGAAGTACATTCTTGTTGATTTACCGAAACAAGTTCCCAACAACCCTCCAAAACCGTCAGATCGATTGCTGTCGCCTGAAGCGTTTCGGTATGGGGATGGGTATGTTGAAAGGGATGAGGTTCTGAATAATAGGCCTTATTCTCTCCAAGCCCAAAATACGCCACTTTAAAATCCTTCAAGAGCGAACGTAGTTTTTCAATATGCGCTAAATCCGTCGTCTGTTTCGTTTTCAGCGTGGAGAGGAGCATTTGATGCAAAAGCGTGATTTTGGTCACATACTGTTTTTGAGCATTTTCATCGCCTTCTGCGGCGGGTTTCACTCGTTGAGTCATAAAATATTGGGTTACGGTATGACTTAGCTTATCTGCATGAACTTCTTTATTTTGAACCCATCGAATAATTTGGTTCATATTCGCGGCGGGATCTTTTGAAAGTTCATTAATCTGGTTGATGGATTTTTCAATCGTTGTAATATCTTCTAACAGGGATTGAAATCGTGCTTCATCATCATAAATTCCACAAGGAATCTCGCAGTGCGCCGAAACGGTTGAACAGAGTAAACAGAAAAAAAACGCGCCTAAAATCCATCGAATTACCATCATACAAAACAAAGCGCGGGTACTCTGACTATACGGCGTAAGCCGTTAGTTGGAGAGGAAGCGCTTCCTCCTAATAAAAGAAATCCTAAAAACCAAATAAAAAACCTCTTGCGAGGGAGTAGTTTTTCAACGTGCTCAGGTTTAATCTCCGAAGAGATCTCCGCTTACGCGGGTAATGTTTGCCTCGACAATGTTATAGGTCAGTATTTCTCAAAAGCACTGGCTTTTACTCCAAAATCCTGTTTAACCTTTGAGTTCCAGAGCTACAGACTGGCACGCATCTGTAGGTGGGTTCTTGAACTCTCCCTATAACGTAGCTCTTCAGAATTTCTCCTTTCTAAGCTCTGTCTGGTCAACCTTCGAACTTGATTTCTCAAGTTCTAGCTATCTCTCGTTAGAGATTAGCTGGAGTGGTTGACCGAGTTGCCATTGGCAGTTCCTTTCCTCAATAAATAGAGAAATTTTTTTAAAAGCGGTTCCTATTTTAGCACTTTTTTTTTAATTGTCTGGAAATTTTTTCTCTTTTCGGTAATCTGACATTCTTCGTTTGAAACTTCAACTCAATCCGAGGCAATTTTAGTCTATGACCGCATTAAAAATTCTCTTTGTCACGTCTGAAGTGAATCCTTTTGCTAAAACCGGCGGACTAGCCGATGCTTGTGGCGCCCTTCCTCCCGCGATTGCGGAGCTTGGACATGATATTCGAGTCGTTTTACCTCTCTATAAATGTGTAAATCCAGAAACCTATTCGCTTTCTGTGATTATTCCGGCCCTTTCTGTGCATACCGGAGCAGGAGAATTTTGGTGCAAAGTCTGGGAAGGAAAACTTCTCCATTCTCAAGTGCCTATTTATTTTTTAGAACGCACAGATCTGTTTTATCGAGATGGAATCTATGGAGACGCTTCCGGAGATTTTTCAGACAACGCGCTTCGCTTCAGTTTTTTATCTCTGGCCTCTTTGCAAATTTGTGTGGCTTTAAATTGGTCGCCAGATGTTGTCCACTGTAATGACTGGCAAACCGCTCTTATCCCCGTTTATCTCAAAACACGAGAACAGGAGCGTTTTGAAAATGTAGCGACGTTGCTCACCATTCATAATGTCGGATACCAAGGGATCTTCGGATCGGATGCGATGAGAACCACCGGACTAAATATGAGCCTTTTTCATCCCCTTTGCCTAGAATTTTGGGGACACATGAATTTCTTAAAAGGCGGAATTCTGAACGCAACTCTCCTCAATACCGTTTCTCGTGGATACTCACGAGAAATCCAAACGCCGGAATTTGGACATCAACTCTATGATCATCTCCTGAATCGTCGCCGATCCTTATTTGGGATTTTGAATGGAGTTGATTATGAAGAATGGAATCCTGAACTGGATCCGTTTATCCCCAGAAATTACAACCGATTTAATCTGGAAGGAAAATTGGTTTGTAAATTAGCGCTACAAAAACGCTTACAACTTCCTGAGCGAGCAAAAGTTCCTTTAATCGGAATGGTAAGCCGGATTACCTATCAAAAAGGAATTGATGTGTTTGCTGAAGTCTTGCCCGGCCTTCTGGAAACCATGGATATTCAAATTGCATTTTTAGGTTCTGGTGAATCTTGGGCGCATCACTACTTCCCTCAAATGGCCCAAAGGTTCCCTCACAAATTCGCTTGTGAAATGGGTTTTGATAATCCGCTAGCGCATCAGATTACGGCAGGCTCTGATTTCTTCCTTATGCCTTCTCGCTACGAACCTTGTGGTCTGAATCAATTATACGCTCTCGCTTATGGAACTTTGCCTATTGTTCGGTCCGTCGGAGGGCTAGATGATACGGTCATTCAGTTCGCGGAAGATAATCGGATTGGAACTGGCTTTAAATTTCGTCCTCTAAATCCTGATTCTATTTATCATACTATTTCCTGGGCCTTGAGCCTCTGGAACCAACATTCAGAAGTTATTGAAGTGATGCAACAGCAAGCTATGTCAGAACGATTTGACTGGGAAAGTTCTGCCTATCAATATATTCAGTTATACCGAGAATCACTAAGACGGCATCATTTTTAGAAATACGCGACGAGGAGAAAACCTTTATGCATAAAACTATGGGCTGGATTTTGTTTTTTTGTGTCTGTATTCAGGCTCAAAACCTAGAGGATATTAAAAAAGGCCTTAAAGGAAACCGGAAAGATCAAACGGCCGCTTTTGAGGCGTTGTTAAAAATAAATACGCATGAAGCCGCTCTGGTTCATGCCTCCCATTTTGCCGGAGACAATCCCTATCATCGGGACAAAAGCTACGACTATTTACTGACTTTAGCTGAAAGCGAAGGAAAATGGCTCACGTCCCTTCCTCTCACTGAAAAAAATCCGTATGCCCGAAAACTTTTTCTAGATTTGCTCGCGGATCGGGCCCTCGCTGGAAAAAAAGATGAAGGGAGCACTGAAACCATCCTGAAGCTCTTGACCAACGAAAAAGACCCCGTTCCTTTAGGTGCCACGTTATTAGCGGCTGGAAAGCTCAAAACAGTGGAAGCTTTAGAGGTTATCCGTAAAAAACTTTCCCTAAAACAGGCTCGTGTTAAAGCGTATGCTTACGAAGCCATTGCGCGGTTGGAAGGAAAAAAAGCGTTAGAAACGTTGCGCGATATTCTCAATGAAAAAGAAGTCGAAACGCTAGTGTACTCGGCTCAAATGTTGGCGGAATTAGCTCGAAATTTTGGGCCCCGCAGATACGCGAAAGAACAAGAAAGCGCTACCTCCGAAGAAAAAAATGCGAACGCAGTCGATTCAGAACTTAGGGGGCTGGCCCTAGAAGTCGCTTACAAAATTTTTAAAGACGCGGAAAAAAATAATTCAGAAGGATGGCGATTAAGAAGCGCTGTTTTTCAGGTACTCTCGACGTATCCAGATCCGCGATCCATTGAAATGCTTATTCAATATCTCAAAACAAAGCCCGAAGGTAAAATGCCCTCGGAAACAGCACGAACTCTCTATGCTATCACCAATAAAGATTTGGGCGACGATCCCAAAATTTGGGAAGGATGGTGGAATGCGAATCGTGAAAAATGGGAACCCACTGTTTGGGGATATCCCGTCCAGGAAGCAACCGTTCCAGGAAAAAGCACCGCTTCTTATTACGGTTTACAAATTTTTTCGGATCGAATCGCATTTGTACTCGATGGATCAGGAAGTATGAGTGGTCCAATTACGGTCACTCGAAAATCGACTGGAGGATCCGTTGTCGGCCCAACCACCCAAACCATGAGCTATTTAGAGCGTGCACGTCAGGAACTCTTTCGGACCCTGAACGAACTCGCTAAAAATAATCCCAAAACCAAGTTCCAAGTTATTTTCTTTCAAGAAAAACTCTTTATTTTTAGCCCAAATCGATTGGCCCCTCTAAAAGGATCGATTCCTAGCGTGGATAAATTTTTGAATAAAATAACCTCAGAACAATCCGGTGATATGCTTGCCGCGATTCAAACCGCAATGGCCGATCCAGAAGTCGATGCCATTTTTGTGCTCTCCGATGGAGCGCCATCAGCGGGTCTTCATACCCTTAAAGATGCTTTTTTAAAATGGATTGCGGAAGAAAATCGTTTCCGTTGTATTCAGTTCTTTGGTATCATTATCGGAGGTTCAACTCGAGGAAAATATATTATGCTTGATCTCGCTAAAACTCATCAGGGAAAAGCGATTGAAGATGATTTGGTTTTGCGGGAATAAATTTTGAAAGAGGGTTTACGTTATTTTTGGGTGGTTATAAGGTAAAAAATCAGGCTCCATTTTTCTGTATAGGTGCTTATGAGTGTGACTTACGTTACTATAAAAAAAGAACAAGAAATCTGGCATATTTATTTTAACAAAAATATGTATTTTGAATTAAAAGATATTAATGGTGCTTGGGTAGAAATATACGAAGGACTCCAGAATATGGAAAATATTAAGGTAGTTCTCAATTTTGAATTAGTCGATACCTTTAGCAGTCTTTTTATCGGAAAGTTGGTGGCGTTTCAAAAGAAAATTTCTTCCAACAAGGGTCATTTGGTTCTCTGTAATATTAAATCGAGGCTTTTGGAACTTTTCGAAGTCACAAAAATTAATAAAATCTTTTCGATTTCTCCAACGCTCACCGATGCGTATGGCGTTCTCAAAAAACATTAAACGGCTTATTTTTTATTCAGTTCTGAAAGAACATGAGGGATTTCCTTCAGTAATAAAGTTTTAACCGCCAACTGAACTGCTTTCGTAGAGCCGGGCATTGAAAAAATGGCTTTTTTTCCAATCGTCCCTCCAATTGCTCGGCTCAAAATAGCGGCAGAACCCATTTCTTGATAACTCAAAAAACGAAAAATTTCTCCAAAACCATCTAATTTTTTTTCTAAGAGCCCTTGAACCACCTCATAGGTCTTATCTCGATCACTAATTCCGGTTCCTCCGTTGAGGAGAATCACTTCCGCGTCAGAGGCAAGCCCAGTGCGAATAGCGACGTCAATAGCACTCTTTTGATTCGGAATAATTTTATGATCGATCAATAAATGATGCGCTTCCTCCATTAATGAGCGAATTGTTTTTCCACTTTGATCCGTTTCCAACGTTCGGCTATCGCTAATCGTAAGGATTGTATAGGGAACGCTTGTAGGCGCATTTTTTTTATGTTCAATTTCAGACATAACGTTAGAATTCTTCTTTGATATTGTTAAAATAGAGGAACAAAATTTTTGTTTATCCTATAAGAAAGAGGTCCTTTTTCAATATCCTGATTTATGTAAAGACGCAAGGCGATGCTTCTTAAAAGAGGGCAATGCGTTCATCTTCCATTTGTAGCAGAGGAACCGGCAGAATGTCCACTTTAAATAAACCTTTAGAATTTCAGCAAGAAATCATTCGCCAGCGTATTGTCAGCCCAGAACAACTTCAAGAAGCACTCAAAGTACAAACGGGCCTTCGCGATTTAGGAATCGAAAAGGATATTAGTGAAGTTATCGTCGATAAGGGATTTGTTTCTAAAATGGTCGTCAATAAAATCCGAAGCTCGATTGGGTGGGAAACAGTTCCTATTGTCAAAGGCTATGAAATTCAGAAACGGTTGGGAAAAGGCGGGATGGGAGAAGTGTTTCTGGCGGTTCGCAAAGGCGATGATTTACCTTGTGCCCTAAAATTATTAGGGCAAGAATTTACAGAAACAGATGCGTATGTAAGACGTTTTCTCAAAGAGGCAAATTTTTGTATTACTTTGAACCATACGAATCTGGTAAAGGGCTATGAAACCGGTTTTAGTGGCGAATATTATTATTTTGCGATGGAGTATGTGGACGGGATTTCTTACGATAAACCTTTGAAGCGTAAAAAAGTGATTAAAGGGGATGAAGCGCTGGAAATTTTGATTGGGGTTGGTCGGGCGCTGGAGCATGCTCAAAAAATTAGATTAGTACATCGAGATATAAAGCCAGCCAATATTATGATCTCTCGTAAACGGGTGATCAAACTCTGCGATTTAGGACTTTCTAAAGTCGCCGGGAATGACCTCGATCTAACAAAAGTAGGGACTGTCGTAGGAACCCCGTATTATATTGCTCCAGAACAAGCGGCAGGAGGAAGAGAACTGAATATTCTGTCAGATATGTACTCTCTTGGCGCTTCCGTTTATCATCTGATTTCGGGTAGGCCTCCGCATACCGCTAAAGACATTACCACCTTATTTTTAAAGCATCAGGGCGCAAAAATTCCGCCTTTGTCCAAATTTGCGACCGATATTGATCCTCGTATCGAAGCAATTATTCACAAGCTTCTGAATAAAAAACCCGAGCAACGTTATAAGCCCGATGAATTGATTAAAGTCTGCCTTGAACTTCAAGAAAGCGTTTTCGCAAATAGTGAAAGCGCTTTGGAGATAGAACCCGTTGAAATTATCCAAGAACTTGAGGCTCTGCATACTACCGCTTCAGTGGAAGAAATAGAGATGGAGACAGAATATGAAGAAGGTTGGAAAGGGCCCGCCTCAGAGATCGTTGAAGTCGAAAAAATAAAAACAGCCACAGGGATCCAATCCTTAAAAAAAGAAAAAAATGCGCTCAAAGAAAAAAGCTCCTTACAAAAAAAGACTTCTCGTAAAGAGAAGAGTTCTCTTGCTGAAAAAACGTCTCCTAAAGCGGGGACTGTCGCTTCAGAACCTGAAAGAGCACCCATTCTCAAGGAGATTTCAAAGAAAGGAAGTACTCGATCCGTTTCCAAAAAAAATAATTCGCACCAAGAATTTCAGTCTACGTCTTCAAAAATTCCAAAAAAGCAAATCGCTAGAGCTTTAAGCCTCTTGTTTACGTTAGGTTTGGGATTACTCTTTTTTTCGCTCTATGGAAAAATGAAAAAATCTTCTCCTCCTATTCCCTCTCAAAACAATACAGATCCTCAGACAAATACAAATACTGCTGAACTCAGCCCAGAATTCAAATTACGCGAAAAAGAAATTCAATCGCTAATGAAAAGAAAAGAATGGGACGGAGTCCTGATGAATAGCAAGTTGCTCAAGCAACAAATTGCACAAAGTAAAGAAAATAAAGAAGCACCCACGCTCAATTTAATGCAACAGCTAGAAAAATATGATCAGGAAGCGGCCTATCAGTGGATTACCGCGAAACAGTTTTCAGATAGTGTGTTCCTCTATCAAGGTGAGGATTTTCCCTGTTGGACCTATTCCTTTGATACTCCTGAAAATCTCTGGAGTTGGAAACCCTCCAGTAAAAAAGTTCGTGTCGATACTGGAGCATTTTTGATTCAGGATGGATATGCTTCGCTTCAGCTTCGTGAACTAACGCCTTTAGTCTTAAAATTTTCCTTTAAAATCCAAGACCCGAATTACGAATTTCGGGTGAAGATACGCGATTGGGAAATTCGCTTTGAATCTGGAAACGTGAAGTGGCTGAAAAAGGAAAAAGAACTTGAGCATAAGGAATTGAAACTGGAACTCGAAACACTATATTCTGTTGAAGTACGAGAAGCGGCCCAAGAGTTTGTTGTTCTCATAGAAAAAAAACTTTTTTTTAAAAAATCAACGGATTCTACCGATCCTAAAAAAACAATCACTTGGAAGGTGGACCTAGGAAAAATTCGTTTAGAGGACGTACAAATTCAAGGAAAATTTACGGAATCGTTTCTCAAGGAAATGTTAAAACAATTTGAATAAATTCTTTTTACTCGGAGCTTTATGAATCCCTTGGATAGAAAAATTTCTCAGAAAGAATTGCTTCTGTTTTATCAGATTTATCAGAAAGAAAGCACTTCTTTTCAGTTATTTCCAGAGGCGATTCGTCTGATTCGTACCGGAGAACCTTGCTTCAATGTGCTTCAAAGAAAATTCGGATTTACTCCGAAAGACATCGAACGGTTTCAAAGAGCCCCTTGCCCTCCAGACGAATTTAGAAATTTTCTGATTCGGCTTCAGCAACAATCGTTAATCACCCAAGATGAAATCCAAAATGAACCCGTGATTCCCCCGAAAAAATCAACAGTTCCTGTGTTGACCGGAGTCATTACTCTGCTCGTCTGTTTGAGTTTATGGGTGTTTCGAGAAAATAGAAGTACTTCGGAATCCGACGAATCTGACGAATCACACGTGATTACGGATCCCGATCCTTCCGAGATTAAAAAATCCGAGGATTCAAAGACAACTCCAGAAAATACCACGAAACCATCGGTTTTAGCAAAAAATAAGGAAACACTCCTTCTTACGGGCCTTCAGGCTCAAGAAGAAGGAAAGCCAGAAGAGGCCAAAAAAGCATTTCAAGAACTATTAACGCAACAGCCTAATCATCTTAAAGCGAATTTTCAAATGGGAAAAGTATTCTTGGCTGAAAAACAATATGAATCCGCGTATACGTTTTTTAATCGTGTCATTCAATCCGACGATAACGCTCCAGAAGATTTACAGTCAAAGGCGTACGCGTGCTACATTCTTAATCATTTGGAATGGGGAGAACGGTTTGCCTTACAAGCACTTCCTCACCTACCGAAAAATCGGGAACTTCTCACTGTTTTGGGAAAAATTCAGTGGGCGCTTGGAAAAGAAAAAGAAAGTTTTGAGCTTTTTGAGAAAGCTTTTCAAGAAGGAGAAACCGATTCTCAAGTGCTGATGATTCTGGCAGAAACCTATTGGAAGCAAGAAAAACTTGAAGAATCCATGAAACCGCTTCAATTGTTTTTAAGGCAATATCCTCAAGATCCTGTTGCTTTAAAAATTCTTGGACAAATTGAAATCGCCCAAGGAAAAGAACAAGAAGGCCTTGCCCATCTCGAAAAAATACTCCAAGACTCTTCTTCCGATTTTTCGACCCTGACGATCTTAATTTCTGGATATCGGAAAACAGAACAATGGGAAAAAGCATTAAAACTCTTGGAATCTTTTCTTGCAAAAAACGCACAAGAGAGTGTTGCGTTAAACCTTTATGGAGAGATTTTATTGGAAATGGGACAGCGCGAAAAAGCGTTGACTCAGTTTGAAGCCGCTTGTCAAATCCAAAAAGACAATTTTCGCGCTCAACTGAATCGCGCGGTACTCCTAGAAGAAGAGGACAAACTGGAGCAATCGTTAACCATTTATGATCTCTGTATCCAACTTCAACCCACTTCTGAACTGGCACGATATAATCGTGGGTTATTATTCATTCGATTGAAAAAACTGGATCAAGCGGAACAAGAGTTTCTCTTTCTTGAAAAACAGTTTCCCAAAAATCCCCTTACGATCGAAGGACTCAAGAGACTAGGAGATTATTATTATCTCCTAAAAGAATTTCAGAAGGCGCAAGAATATTTCTCTCGAATTCTTCAGATTCAAGAAAATGAGGAAGAAACGTTGTTGCGTTATGGAATGTGTGCCTTAAAAAACAAACAGTATGAGGAAACGAGTAAAAGTTTTGAAAAACTTTTACTCTTAAATCCGGATCATCCGAAAAAAGAGTTATTGGAACAAATTTTAAATTCTTTAGAAAAAAATAAATGAATCCGACTCTTCCATCACGGCAGGAAAAATTGACAGAAATTCATCAAAAAATTCAAAAGCCTATAAATAGGGGCATGGCGCGCCATGCCCCTGGAAAAATTTCAGCAAAAGCGAAGAGATTTGCTGAATATGAAGCAAAACGAAAACTCTGTTATGCGGAGCGACGACATCAACAATTCAAAAAAGATCTTATAGAAACGCTTAAAAATACTTCCTGGTGGTTGATTTCCTCTGTCTTCCATACCCTTTTATTTATTCTCTCAACTCATGTTATTTTTCAATATATTGAACGTAAACCGCCACTTCATATTTTTCAAGTAGGTTGGTTCTTTGAAAAACCCTTAGCCGTAGAATCCCAAATCAAAGCAGAGATCCAAAAAGAAGAAAAAGAAGAAGCTCCTAAAGAAGAGAAAAAATCGGAAGTTCCTGTCCTTGCCGAGGACATTCCTAACCCCGTTGAAAAAGAAGTTCCGATCCCGCTAGGGATTCAAGGAACAGCGCCAAATCCACAACAGACTCCCCCGACCTCTCCTTTTAGTGGCCGTACCACCGAAGGAAAAGGAGACGCTTTAAAAAAATATGGAGGCAGTTCTGGCACCGAAGCCGCCGTCAAAAATGGTCTGGATTGGCTCGTTCGTCATCAATCTCTTAATGGCTCTTGGAGCGGAACTCAATATTTACAATATTGCCGTGGGATTCCTTGCGATCAAGAAACCATCTATTATGACTATATCAGTGGATTTACGGGGTTAGCCTTACTTTGTTTTTTGGGGGCCGGGGAAACTCATTTGGAAGGAAATTATCAAAAAAATATTTCAAAAGGCTTACAATTTTTACTCAAAAACCAACGGAAAGACGGTTATTTCGGCCCCGATACCCCTTTTCTGTACAACCATACCATTGCCTTACTCGCCATCATCGAGGCCTATGGAATTACGAAGGATTCGAAATTAAAAGAATCCGCGCAAAAAGGGATCGACTTTCTCTGCCAATGCCAACAATCCGGAGGAGGATGGGATTACTATAATATAATCACCAACCGGAATGATACCTCGATTACGGGATGGGCAATTATGGCTCTAAAATCCGCGCGTTCTTCTGGATTCACACTGCCCCCCTCCGTTTGGAAAAAAGCCCAAAAATGTATGGATAAAATGCACGATTCCGACGGAGGCTACTCTTATGCGGATAAGGGACCCCCTGCCAATTTTAAAGGACGAAAAGGGGCCGGAATGACTGCAGTAGGAACCTTATGCAGTCTCTATTTTGGAGAGCCACTCAATTCGAAACGAACCCTAGATTCTGCGGATCTACTAAAAAAATATAAGCCGAATTGGCAACGTTTGGTCGAAACAAATCCAAATCCAGTGCCACAACCCGGAACCAACGTCATTTATTTTAATAAAGAGATCTATAATTATTCCGTTTATGCTTGGTATTACGGAACCTTAGTAATGTTTCAAGTTGGGGGTGATTATTGGGAACTTTGGAACAACGCGATGAAAGAGGCCCTTTTAAGCAACCAAAATCGCAACGGATGCAACGCCGGAAGCTGGGACCCTGTTGAAAAATGGATTGGCCCGTTTGGAGGGCGGCTCTATAGTACAACATTAAATATTCTTAACCTTGAAGTTTATTATCGATATCTCCCCATTTATCAGACGATTGAAGTCGTTCCAGAACTCACGGATCAGGAGATTGTAACCCAAGCTAAAAAAATCTTGGAAGAGGGAAGTCAACGCAACAAAGCAGCTGCCCTCGATCAACTCTCTGAAATTACCGACGAGGAATCTCGGAAAACTGCCCTTAAACAGACCTGCGAAATGCTCAAAGACGAAAGTCTTACGATCCGATGGAAAGCCATTAAAACCTTGCGCCAGATGAAAAATGAAGAGTCTCTTCCCGCGATTTTTGAAGCGTATCGCTCCAAAAAAAATAAAATGTTGCGACGCTTTATGATTGAAACCCTTGCGGAATTCCCGCATCCGTCCGTATTTCCATTTCTAATTCAGATTCTGGAAGGAAAAGAAGACGCCCTGAGCACCAAAGCGCTGGAGTCCCTAAAATTCTGGAGTGGCGAAAATTTGGGATTGTCTCCAGAAGCATGGAAAAGCTGGTGGGAAAAACGACAAAAAAATATACCCAATCCTCACTAACAATATTTATGCTACCCCCTCAATTACCGGCTTCGACTGATTTTCCTCGGCCTTCAATTTCTAAAAAAGCGCTCCGATTTGCACAACGTGAAAAACTGCGAAAAAAAAGCGTCTCCGAGCGCCAAAATCACTCTATTCGTCACGTGGTCGTTTCACAGGTACGCTCTTTCCCTTGGTGGTTCGCCTCTTTCCTTGCTCATCTACTGATCCTCTTTTTTTCGACCCATCTCTTTATCGAGATCTCAAAGACTCCGGAACTTTATGTATTTGAAGTTTTTTGGGAGCCCACTGTTGTTGCAGTAACAGTAGAAGAAAAACTTGTAGTGACTCCGGATTCGAGCGTTACTGTTCCCGCGATAGAGCCGGAAGAACCTCTTAAAGAAGTTCCTAAAGAAACCCCTGTTCGCTCAATGGAAGTCGATCCTCAGTCGCCTCAAAAAACACTCGCGGTTCCAGAAAAGAAACTAGAGCCAGAACCCCATCACGTTCCAAGTGTTTTCCAAAACCGTCGTTCTGGAAAGAAATTAGCGTTACAAGAATATGGAGGTGGAGCCAATACGGAATCCGCTGTAGAAAAGGGACTCGATTGGCTCGCAAGACATCAATCTTCGAATGGAAGTTGGAACCCTTCCTCCTATACGCAACACTGCTTAGGAAAAAAATGTGATCTTCAAACCTCTCACGCCAACCATAGTACCGGACTCAGCGGGTTAGCGCTCTTATGCTTTCTGGGTGCGGGTGAAACGCCTTCGGAGGGAAAATATCAGAAAAATGTTTCCAAAGTAATCCAGTTTTTATTAAAGCAACAAAAAACGGATGGATCTTTTGGGCCCGGAACTCCGGATACTTATAATCAGGCGATTGCGACGCTTGCCCTGATTGAAGCGTATAGTATGATCGGAAACGAAAACTGTAAAAATGCCGGACAAAAAGCGGTTCTCTATCTCTCGAAAATTCAACAATCTGGCGGAGGGTGGGATTATTATGATCTGCCTTCAAAACGCAACGATACCTCAATTACCGGTTGGGTCGTGATGGCTTTTCATTCCGCTCAATATGCCGGGTTAGACGTTCCAGCGTCGTCCTTAAAAAAAGCTAAAAATTTTATTCACTGTATGTATAATCAAAATGGAAGTTTTTATTATAATAATTTAGAACCTCAAATTGGAGCCGGAATGACTGGCGTAGGAAGCCTCTGTCTTCTCTATTTAGGCGAAAAACCCACTTCTCTATTAATGCAACAAAATGTTCGTACTTTACAGAAGTATCCTCCCGATTGGTTGAAATTGGCGAATACTCAACAATTCCCGCCAGAACACCAGGATATCTATAACTATACACTTTATGCCTGGTATTATGGAACCTTGTTTCTGTTTCATCTGGGTGGAGAACCTTGGACTCTCTGGAACGAAAAGCTAAAAATAGCGTTGCTGAAAAATCAACAAACGAAAGAGTGTAAACAAGGAAGCTGGGATCCGGTCGAAGCTTTTTTTGCTTCCAGTTTTGGAGGAAGGCTTTATGCGACCACTTTGAATCTGTTGACTCTTGAAGTCTATTATCGCTATTTGCCGCTCTATCGTTCTCTCGACCCGTCTTTGAAACCCAATTCGCGTTTCCCCAAAAAGGAAAAAAAATGAATTCGGCCCTCTCCTTCTCCTTAGTTCTATTCTTCGGTTTGTCAGGACTTCTGATAGGCGCGCTCTCTGGTTTTTTTATAGGAGGTCAACTCGGTCAGTATTTTTTTGGTCCTTGGGAATGGCTATTTGGCTTGTTTTTAGGAATTATCTTTGGAAACTGGATAGGCTGGTTTCTCGGCATTTTTTTGGGGAAACCCTGGATCACTCATAAAAAGGTATTCTTCCAATGGACCCGATTTTTCAGCGGTTTAAACGGAAAACTACTTGGAATGTTTCTTGGAACATTGATGAGCTTAGCGCTTGCAGATTGGCTACAGATCTTTTCGGAAACTGATTTTTTTCCCTTTTTCCTCGTGTGGTTCTCCGGAGTGTTTCTTGGATCGATTGCCGGAGAACGAATTGGAGTGTTTTTTGGAAATCTCGGCTCTCGCGTTCTAGGAATTTTTTCAGAGATTGAATCGTTCCCGCAAAAAACCTTTTCAAGCGTTATTTTTATTTTCCTCTTTGCTTCTGTACTTTCTGGACTCGGATACGCCTTCGACGGCGAATCTTCTAGTATTACCTTAGCCGCTTTCGGAATCCTAATGGGTTGGCTTTTGGGGCAGATTTGGCTTCATTTTTCGGAAGACAAGCGCCGAAAAACAGATCCCTCCATGGACCAGAACCATTCCCCAAAATAAAACATCGGTTTGATTTTCAAGGTAGCGTGCTAATCCTTTTCCTAGCGCTGGCGCTAATAAAAGAGTGGTTAAAATTTGGTACCAGGGACGATACGCAATTTTACGGAGTTGATCCAAAGAAAATTCGAGGACCGCAGGAACAGGAAGCCACCAGAGTAAAAAGATATCCCATTCTCGTGGCCAACTCCAAGAGCTTCCAAGTGATAGGCCCATTACCAAAAAGGTAAGCGGATATAAAAATAAACAACGACGACAGAGGTAAACTCCAGCAAAAAAAAGACAGCGCTCGGATTCTTCAGAATAATGATGGGACAAATAAAAAGGAGGGAGCGGAAGCGAAGAATCAGAAAAATTTGAACTCCGACTTTGCATCTTTAGTTCTTTCGTTAAAATTGGCGTGCTTGCCGATTCAAAAGATTTAGGACTTCGATTTGACTCAAGGAGAAAAAATACTGTGAAAATTCATGAATTTCAAGGAAAAGATTTATTCCGGCAGAACGGGATCTCTGTTCCTAACGGATTCTTGGTTAGCAACCCGGAAGAAGCGGCGGAGGCGTATCGAAAATTAGGCACGAAAGTGGTTGCCGTGAAGGCCCAAATTCATGCAGGCGGACGAGGAAAAGGGCTCTTGGTGAAAACAGCCGAAGAGGCCAAAAATGCCTTTAATGCTTTGGATCAGGCTGAACACCATAAAGGCCCGAAACCTAAAGGAATCGGACATGGAAACGGGGTTATGATTGCCAAAACTCCAGAAGAAGCGGGTGAAAAAACAAAAGCGATGATCGGCTCTACGCTGGTTACCATCCAGACAGGCCTCGAAGGAAAAGGAGTTCAAAAAGTCTTGGTCGAGGCGGGTGTGGATGTGAATTCTTCTGAATACACCGAAAACTATGTGGGAATCATTCTGGATCGCAAAGCAGGGCTCCCCGTTTTGATGGGATCTTGCAAAGGCGGAACTTCGATTGAAGTGGTCGCTCACGAAACCCCGGAACTCATTATTAAGGAACATTTTTATCCAGAAACGGGATTGGCTCCTTTTCAAGCTCGAAAAGTCGCATATCTTATGGGTCTTAAGGGTGAACATCTGGTTAAAGCGGCCACGTTTATGCAAAATCTCGCGGCCCTCTACATCAAATATGACTGCTCTACAATTGAAATTAATCCGATGGCGACCTTACCCGGTGGAGAAGTCTGTGCGTTGGACGCGAAAGTGGTTTTCGAGGACGATTCGCTAGAACGGCATCCCGAACTTAAACCGCTTCGAGATGTTTCGGAAGAAGCTCCAGAAGAAAAAGAAGCTCAAGATTGGGGACTTTCCTTTGTTTCTTTAGATGGAAATATTGGATGTCTGGTCAACGGTGCCGGATTAGCGATGGCCACGATGGATATTTTGAAATTTTATGGATCGGAACCCAAAAATTTCCTAGATGTCGGTGGTGGAGCTTCGGAAGAAAAAGTAACTGCCGCGTTTACGATTATTTTGAAAGATCCTAAAGTAAGATCCATTTTTGTGAATATTTTTGGTGGAATTTTGCGTTGTGATCTCTTGGCTAACGGAATTATTGCCGCGGCTAAAAAAGTAGGGCTCACTGTGCCGCTCGTCGTTCGCTTGAGAGGTTCAATGGCAGAAGAAGGAAAGAAAATTCTTCGAGAGTCCGGTCTCAAGATTTATCCAGCGAATACGATGGAAGAAGGCGCTCAATTAGCGATTAAACATGCAAAAGAAGGGAGCAAATCGTGAGTATTCTTGTCAACCAAAACACCCGTTTGATTTGCCAGGGAATGACTGGAAATGCAGGTACTTCCCACTCTAAAGGCTGTAAAGCGTATGCAAAAACACAACTTGTTGGAGGGGTTCGCGCCGGAAAAGGGGGAACGAAACATCCAGACGCAGAACTCAAGGACGTTCCCATTTTTGATACCGTTCATCAAGCCGTAAAAGAAACTAAAGCAAACACCAGTATGATATTTGTTCCCGCGTATGGCTGTAGCGACGCGATTTTGGAAGCCGCAGATGCCGGAATTCAGCTTATTGTGGCAATTACGGAAGGCGTTCCTGTCCTGGATATGGCTAAAACCAAACGCGCGCTTTCTAAATATTCTTGTCGTCTGATTGGTCCTAATTGTCCAGGAGTGATTACCCCGGATGTCTGTAAAGTCGGTATTATGCCGGGAAATATCCATAAAGCGGGACGTGTGGGTGTTCTCTCTCGATCAGGGACATTGACCTATGAAGCCGTAGGACAATTAAGCGATTTAAATATTGGACAATCCTCTTGTGTCGGCATTGGGGGCGATCCAGTGAATGGAACCAACTTTATTGATGTCCTGAAATTATTTAATGAAGACAAAGACACAGATGCCTTGATTATGATTGGAGAAATTGGTGGAACGGCGGAAGAAGAGGCCGCGGAGTATATCCAGAGCTATTTCAAAAAGCCAGTGGTTGTGTTTATTGCGGGCGCTACGGCACCTCCAGGAAAACGTATGGGACACGCGGGTGCGATCATCAGCGGCGGACAAGGAACCGCGAAAAGTAAAAAAGAGGCCCTGAGTAAAGCGGGAGCCAGAGTGTGCGATAGTCCAGCTGATTTAGGAAAAACAATGAAGGCTTTTTTAATAGAACGAAAGTTGTTAAAAGTTTAAGGATAGGAATTAATCGGCGTTTTTCCGTTAAACGGAGAGTTTCCGATTTGGGCAATCGCTTGGGCAAAATCGGTTTCTTTGTATCCGTGATGGTGAAACGCGCGACTTAAAAAGTCTGCATTGATTCGAATCCGACGTAAAGTGTCTTCATATCCTCTTTGGATATTATCTTTGATCTTGTCAGGACTCACGCTCAAGACGTTACGAAAATTGCGTGGGTCATCTGAGTTTGGAGAAATCCGTAAAACGGTGACATGGGGGTTAAGATATTTTTGTAAATTGATTGAATCGTTCAGATTCTTAGTCAAAATCGTCCGATAGGTTTGCTCGAGATAGCCAAAGGGCCCCAACTTATGGATAAATCCGGGTTCTCCGCCTGTATAGGGAACCAGAGGATGAATGACGAAAATAAGATCGGCTCCTTTTTTAATCGCGGTATCCAGATCGGCATTTTTTTTGATTCCGCCATCTGAGCAATAACGACCATCAATCTCTTTACTGCGATAAATACCAGGAATGGCGATCGAGGCTTCTACCGCGTCAGGGATGCTCACATGCTCTCCGGGGTCTCCGAAAACAACAGTTTTACTTTTATCAATATCGACGGCGGTAATATAAAGTTCTTTTCCTCGTTCGCGCAATTTATCAAAACGAAGGGTTCCTCCAACTTCTAGGATGACTGTTTCCAGATAGCGAGAAATTTTTGAGGGATCGAGCATCGCGGTTGGAAGTAATTGTGAAAACTTAAAAATTTGATCGAGGTCATTTTCGGAGGATTTTTCAGGGGAGGACCAACGAGACTTCAGCAGAGAAAATAGTTTTTTGGAGGGAGCCAGTAGCGCTTGAGTCATTTTTTGGAAGTATTCTTCAAAGTTCAGATAATAATAATGCATCCAGCCCATTCCTCGGTGGTGAATCATTTGTTCAATAGAGACCTCATTTACGACGCAAGCGAGTACAAAAGAGCCTGCAGAAGTTCCGACATAGATATCAAATTTTTGGCTTAATCCTAGGGCTGAGAGGGCCTTTAGGCATCCGACTTCGTAATATCCGCCTAAAATTCCGCCTCCTGAGCAAACAATTGCTAAACGGCCCCTTTTTTTTGCTTTACAGGCTTTTTGATGAAGATAGGTAATGAGTTCTTCCAAGGTTCTTTTACAGGCAGAAACTTTGGCTAAAAAGCCCCATTCATCGATTTCATGATCTTCGGAATCTTTCCAGAGGACCAGTCGTCCCTGATAGGAGTTGCGAATTTGCGAGCATTCTTCAATAATTTGAGGACGATCTTTTTCTTCTCCATCAAAGACAATCCCATTATAATATTCGCCTAAGCGAGCCAAAATATCGGAGAGCGTGGAAAAGCATTTAACTTCGACCCTGAGCGGTCGATAAGTATCTTCAAATAAGTGGCGAAAAGTTTCAAAATTGTGGATTTTGGGGGAAAAAATGAGTATTTTTTCAGGGAATGACGTTTCCAAGGGTGTTCTCCATCAAAAGTTCAGCCGAATTTTATCGTTGATCCGTAGGTCCCTAAATTTTTAGTATAATTTGCGGCGGTACTTTTTCTGATCAGGGTGTCTAGCGGAAGAAGCGAGCGTGTCATGAATTCTTCTTTTATCTCCAATTTCACAAAAGAAATCCACTTTTTTTTAGACTATATTTATCCAAGATTTTGTTTAGCTTGCGGGAAGTCTTTATCCTTTAGCGAACAGTTTTATCTTTGTTCGGGTTGTGTAGACAGCTTTCAGACGTGCAAAAAAAACCGATGTATTGGCTGTGCGCAACCTTTAGCTTATCTCAAAAAATGTGGGAAATGCAAGGGGAAACATATTTCTTGGAAACAACTTTGGTGTCTTTATGAATATGAAAAAGCGGTGGTTCCGTTGGTAAAACGTTGGAAAATACATCGTGAGGAAGAGGCCTGGCGGGGGATAAAAAAATTTTTCCAACAAGGATTAAAAGACTTAACGTGTCCGCCGGTGGATTTAGTGGTTCCGGTTCCGTTGCATCCGAAAAAATTAGCGGAACGTGGTTTTAACCCTGCGGAGCAATTAGCTCGGTTGGTTTCAAAAGAATTCCAAATTCCATTAAAAACGAGACTTTTAAAGCGGTTGAAGCAAACTCCGAATCAAAAGCAACTTTCAGAAAAAGAGCGAAAACACAATCTTTCGGGAGTTTTTTCTTGTAAAAAAGTGCCTCAAAATGTCTTAATTGTGGATGATATTATGACCACCGGAAGTACGTTACGGGAATTGTGCAAGGTATTGAAGCAACAGGGGGCAAAATCAATTTACTGTCTAGTTTTGGCAAGAACTCCAAAACTAAACTGAGCGCAGGAGCAATTTTTTTGAGTAAAGAACAAATAAGCACTCCTTTGGCAAATTTGGAAAAGGGTCGCGGAGTCCAAAGTTTAGAATCTGCCCCTGCCTGGAAAATTTTTAGCGTTTTACTGGTGGGGGTTCTAGGAATCTCTACTGCGGCGATATTTGTAAGGCTTTGCACTAATGCAACAGGGTTACACACCTTGGGGTTTAGCTTTTTTCTGGCATCTACGAGACTATCGTTGTCCTGCTTGATTTTGTTACCTGCCTGGAGAGGTTTTCGTAAGGCTTTCTATTCGCGTTCTGCGGTAGGGTATGCTTGTGTTGCGGGTGTTTGCCTATCGATCCATTTTTCGACTTGGTTTTTATCGCTCTGTTACACCTCGATTGCGGCGTCGACTACGTTAGTGACAACGACTCCGATTTGGTTAGCGATTCTGTCGTGGATTTTATTTCGAGAAAAGCCTTCCCGATTGACGATGATAGGGATTTTTGTCGCTATTTTGGGTGGGATTTGTGTGGGTCTGTGCGGATTGAGTGACTCCACTGAGCAATCGTCTACAGGGTTTGGAAATAGTTTAGCGCTGATGGGTGCGTTGGCGTATAGTTTTTATTTTTTGGCGGGGAGAGAGGCTCAAAGAAGAGGTTTAGGGACTCGTCATTACGCGGTGGTGGCGTATACTGCGTCTGCGCTTGTTTTGATTCCGTTGCCTTGGCTTTGTAAGACGACCTATGGGGGATATCCAAGAGAGGTTTATGGATATCTTTTAGGGATGGCGCTGTTGGCTCAAGTGATTGGCCAAACTTGTTTAAATCTGTCTCTGCGGTGGATTTCTCCGATTATTATTACTTTGGCGGTGATGTTTGAGCCTCTATTTTCAAGTCTTTTGGCCTATCCTTTTTTTAAGGAAGTTCCGGGGGGTATTTTGGTAATTGGAGGCGTTTTGATTTTGATGGGCGTGGGTCTTGCGGGATATGGTTCTCGTCGTAACCCTTCATTGTGATTGCGAGGATGTATGGTAGCTGTTGCGTTAATAGTAGCGATTTTTTTTAATAGTAGCGCCAACATTTTGATAAAAGTAGGAATGCAGAAATTTAAGGGCTCCCGAGAGCTATTTTCTTTAATGGGGGGGCTCTTAACGAACTGGCAGTTGTTGCTGGGAATGGCTTTTTTTGGGGCAAATTTAGTGTGTTATGCGTATGCCTTATCGAAGATGAAGCTCTCGATTGCGTATCCGATTATGATGAGTATGAGTTTTGGGATTGTGATTGCGGCGTCTGCTTTTTATTTAAAAGAAATAATGACTCGGGAGCAAATTTTTGGACTTTTTTTGATTTTAGCGGGGGTGATCCTTGTTGCAAAAGATTTAAATAATTGAAGTTATAAAAAAAAAGTAAAAAAGTAAAAAAAAAAGTAAAA
>CAZHAR010000017.1:0-101930 GCA_964530615.1 uncultured Planctomycetota bacterium
CTCAAGATTCAAGCATACAGGAGATTGCTTCAGTTCCTTCGCAATGACAATAGGGTGTTTTTGGCTTTGAATATATGTGTTTTTTCTGCCTCCAAAAGCGCTTTCTAACAAGAGTTTCTTAGAAGCGCCGAGCGAAGGAATCTCCACGAAATTGAAGCTTTTCAGAGGTTGCTTCACTGCGTTCGCAACGACAAGAAAACTTGTGTAGATACTAATGATTCACGAATGACCCCTTTGCGAAAAACGCGTGATTTTCACGAGGCGATTCGGGTGTAGAGGCGATTCGTGAATCGCCCCTACAGAGGAACAGCAACTACCATCGATACCCCTTAAGAACTCGGACTCCTGAACAGTTACAAATTATAATTATTTTTGTTGTTCGCTTTTAGCCCTTAACAGATTCGCAATCTCTTGATATCCGTAATTTTCAGCGATACTTAATGCGGTTTCTCCTGCAGTATTTTGAAGCTGAACATTGACTCCTTTTTCCAATAAGAGCGCCACTACTTCTTGAGCGCCATTCCTGACCGCAAAGAGGAGTGCTGTTTCCCCATTAATATCTTGAGTATTTATATCTTCTCCTTTTCCTAATAACAAATTCACAAGGTCCATAGATCCTATTGAGCAGGCAAAAAGGAACGGGGTTTGCCCCTGTAAGTTTTTGACTTGGATATCCGCCCCTTTTTCTATGAGTAATAAGGCGATTTCCAGATTTCTATATTCGATGGCTCCGAGAAGTGCGGTGGATTCGTTACCATCTTTTGCGTTAATATCGATCCCCTTCTCTAGTAACAGATTTACGAGTTCTAAATTTCCTAGGGTTGAAGCGATTGCTAATAACGTTTTTCCACTGTTGTCCTTGCTGTAAGGATCTGCACCCTTTTCCAGAAGAATTTTCGCAGTGTCTGGATGTCCGTCTCTTAAGGATAATATCAGTGCTGTATAACCCTCAGCATCTTTTAAGGTGAGATCAGCACCTTTCTCTAAGAGTAGCTTCACAATTTCCGAATATCCAGCAGAAGCCGCCACCAAAAAGGCCGTTTTACCCTCATTATCTTTTAGGGTGAGATCGGCACCTTTTTCTAATAAGAGAGTTACGATTTCTTTATGTCCGCCCCAACATGCCATGAATAAGGCCGTTCTTCCAGACAGATTTTGGGTATGAATATTGGCGCCTTTTTCTAAGAATAAGGTCACAATTTCTAGCTGGCCCGTATAAGAGGCTAAGCTTAGCAAGGAAGAATTTTCGCTATCTTGAATATTGACATCCGCTCCTTTGGCCAGCAACAGTTTTACTTTTCGAACACTACGAACCTGATTTTCGTTGACGGCTTCGATTAATAAAGCAGAGAGATCGCCGTTTTGTAAATCGATATCAGCACCCTTATCCCATAGCAAATTTAAGATTTCTGAATGTCCTGCGTTGGTTGCGAACATCAAGGCGGAGTTTCCATAACACTCTTTTGCGTAGATATCTGCGCCTTTTTCTAAGAGCAAATTTACAACGACGGAGTTTCCTTGTTTAGAGGCTAAAATCAGGGCGGTTTCATCTTTTTTATTTTTTGCTTGAAGATCGGCGTTTTTCTCTAAGAGTAGCTGAACTATTTCTGAATGTCCTGCGCTAGAAGCCAATAATAGCGCGGTGTTTCCATTAATATTTTTTATATTTGGATTTGCCCCTTTCTCCAAAAGAAGGCTCACGATATCCAGATTCCCTCTTCTGGAAGCCCAAAGTAATGGGGTTTCGCCAAATTTACTTTTTGCGTTTGCATTGGCGCCCTTATCGAGTAAGTCCTTCACTTGTTCGAGAGTAACAGAAGAACTCGGAGAGCATTGCAATAGAAGTTCCGAAGGGTCGCTGCTTACGGGTTGAGCGATCAGGAGTAAAATAAATGTAGATATCCAAAATAGGATCACAAGGGATCGAATCATAAAAATTTCTCTTCGTAATAGTTTTTGTGAGGGATAAAAAGTTTAATAATTTTAACAAAATTTTCGGATCTCAATAAATAACAAAAAATGTGAATTATACTACGTTGTTGAAGGTGGGTTTTCGTTGGATACATACGAATAGATTGCGGGGATCACATAAAGCGTTAAGATTGTTGCAAACATCATTCCGCCGACGACAGCGATTCCCATAGAGGTACGACTTTGAGAGCCTGAACCCCATCCCAGCGCGATGGGCAAGATCCCTAGAATCGTGGATAAACTGGTCATTAAAATGGGGCGAAAGCGAGCCACTGCGGCACTTTTAACTGCTTCTATTACTGAAAGGCCAGTCGCCTTGCGTTGGTTGGCAAATTCGACAATCAAGATCCCATTTTTGGTCACCAAGCCAATCAGCATAATTTGGCCGATCTGGCTAAAAATGTTGAGGGTTTGATTATAGTACCATAACGATAATAAAGCTCCTGAAAGAGCTAGGGGGACGGTTAGCATCACAATGAACGGATCTTTGAAGCTTTCGAATTGTGCGGCTAAAATGAGATAGGTCAAGGCAAGTGCGAGTAAAAACACAAAGATCAAACTAGAAGAACTGTCTTGGAAATCTCGAGCCACGCCCGAAAGCGAAGTACTAAAAGATTCATTGAGCACCTTGGCTTTAATTTCATCCATCGCTTTGATTCCATCGCCGAGTGTATATCCCGGAGCTAATCCCGCAGAAACGGTTGCAGAAATATAGCGATTAAAACGATAAAATTGAGGGGGATTGGATTCTGCTTTTAATTCAATGAGGTTTTCCATAGGAATCAACTGGCCCGTACGATTGCGGACAAAAAGAGATTTTATATCGGAAATTTCATTACGGTTCCCTCGCAAGAGTTGTCCAATAATTTGATATTGTTTTCCGTCTTTGAGGAAATAGCCATAGCGTTGACCACTTAAGGAAAGTTGAAGAGTTTGAGCAATATCGCTGACGGAGATCCCCAAAGATCGGATCCGTGTTCGATCAATCTTGATCACGAGTTCTGGTTTATTAAATTTGAGATTGACATCTACAGTACTAAATACAGGATTATTCGTCGCCTCTTCAATAAAACGGGGTAAGGCTTCTTTTAACTGTTCAAAATTCGGGGCTTGAATAATGTATTGAACTGGAAGACCAAATCGAGCGTTTCCGCTTCCCACGCTGATCGTTTGTTCTTGAGAGACAAAGGATCGGGCATTGTTCAAATTCTTGACGATTCGGGACAAAGCCTCTGAGATTTCTTGTTGGCTCCGTTTGCGTTCTGTAGGTGGAACTAATGTAATGGTTGTGGTTCCGGAGTTCGTTCCAGAATTTCCAGCCGTATTGGCAATCACCGATTCGGCTTCGGGAACTTCTTTTCGAAGGATATCTACCAAATCTCTCATATACTCATCCATACGTTCAAAAGAAGTTCCTTCTGGAGCGGTACAGTTAATACGCAAACGACTTCGATCTTCAAGGGGCGCCAATTCCTGTTGTAATTTGGGAAGTGTTTCCCAGGCCAGATAGCTTGTAAAGAAAATGATCGCGATTCCAAGCCAGCGAACGTACATAAACAGATTGAGAGAGAGCGAATACATTTTTACTAGAAGTTGAAAAAAGGGTTCCGTGATCGTATAAAAAAAATTGTGTCCTTTGTTAGGTTTCAATAACCTTGTACTTAACATCGGCGTTAGACTTAATGCAACAAACGCGGAAATAATTACAGAGCAACCGATCACGATTCCAAATTCTTTAAACAAACTTCCGGTTAATCCTTCCAGAAAAATAATCGGCATAAAGACCGCTATTAACGCAACAGTTGTGGAGATGACGGCAAAAAAAACTTCTTCTGAACCTTTTAAGCCCGCTTCAATTGGGTCCATGCCATCTTCTATTTTTGAATAGATATTTTCGAGAACGACAATCGCGTCGTCCACCACGAGTCCAATGGCTAAAACAATTCCAAGAAGTGTTAATACATTGATCGAAAATCCCATTAAGTACATAATAAAAAAAGTGCCAATTAGGGAAATCGGAATGGTAAAGACCGGAATCAACGTGGTGCGCCAGTCTCGCAAAAAAAGAAAAATAATCAAAACCACTAATAAAAATGCAGTGACAATCGATTCCTGAACTTCATGAATCGAAGTTCGTATAAATCGAGTGGTATCGAATCCTAGAGACAATTCAATATCTTCAGGAAGTTCTTTTTCAATGGTTTGAATCCGCTTAAAAAACTCGTCCGCAATCGCAATATGATTCGCGCTTGGCTGGGGGAGTGCGGCTACAGCAACACGTGGGCCACCCAATCCGCGAGAGATGGATCTTTCATCTTCCGCGCCTAACTCCGCATAACCCACATCACTAAAGCGGATCATCTGTCCATCTTGTTCTCGAAGAATCAGATTGTTAAATTCTTCTGGTTTTTCCATCAGACTTAACATTCGGAGTGGCAATTCGGTCGCGCTTCCTTCAAGGCGTCCGGCAGGGAGTTCAAGGTTGTCCGATTGAAGCGCATTTCGTATATCGAGAGGGGCTAACTGATAAGCGGCTAGTTTATTCGGATCGATCCTCAATCTCATGGAATAGCGTTTCTCGCCAAAAATACGAATTCCGCTGACGCCCGGAATGGTTTGCAATCGTTCTTTAAACGTTCGTTCCGCAATATTGGTAAGCTCTAACAAGTTACGGCTTGGACTACTAATATTCATGACAACAATGGGGTTTGCGTCGGAGTCTGCTTTTGTAACGATCGGCGGATCGGCCTCTGGGGGTAAATTTCCTACGGCACCAGAAACCTTATCACGAACATCATTCGCGGCCGTTTCCAAATTAGCCCCGAGGTTAAATTCAATCGTAATCGAACTTCGTCCTTCACGACTCACCGAATTGATACTACGAATTCCGGGAACTCCGCTGACTGCTTCTTCCAGTTTTTCCGTAATTTGGGATTCGATAATTCTCGCATTCGCGCCGGAATAATTTGTTTCTACGGTAATAATGGCGGGATCTACGTTCGGATATTCACGGATACCCAGATAAGAAAAGCCTATCACTCCGAATAAGATAATCATGAGCGACATCACCATCGTCAATACTGGACGATGAATACAAATAGCAGAAAAACTCATAAGGTGCGTATTCTTTATTTTTTAGAGGTAGAGGGATCGGAGGCGTTAACGGCGGCTCCCGGTCTTAATTGTAAAAGCGCTGAAATAATTAAAATATCTCCGTTTTGAAGGCCTTCCAAGATCTCTATGGTGTCTTCATTACGGGTTCCCACTTCGACGCGAAAGGGTTCGGCTTTTCCATTTTTGTACAGAAGAACCCGATTTCCTTTCAAATCAGGGATAACCGCATAGGACGGAATCAGAATCGTTTCTCGCTCTTTTAAAAGAACGGAGACTTGCGCGAATGCGCCCGGAAGTAAAGGATTTTCGAAATTAGAGCGAGAGGCTCGTATTCGTAACAAACGAGTTCTTGCATCAATTTTGGGTTCTATCGCATAAATCGTTGCAGGAAAATTTTCTGAGGACGCGGCCACTCGAAATAAAATCGAATCCTCCCCTTTAATTCGTCCGGCATATCGTTCAGGAACCGTAAATTCAATTTTGAGGGTACTATGATCTTGAAGGGTCGTAATCAATGCAGTCGGTGAAAGATAACTTCCTTCACTGACATAGCGAAGACCAATGTTTCCATCGAAGGGCGCAATAATTTCGGTTTTATCGATTTGGGCTTGAAGGATCTGAATTTCGGCTTTAATAATATCTACATTAATAATCGCGGTGTCAAATTCTTCCTGACTATTCAACTTTTTATCAAACAACTGGTGCTGACGTTTTTCTTGTTGTTCAAGCAATTTTTGCCGATGGTGTAAACGCAACATTTGCGCTTTTAGCTCTGCATCATAAATTTTAACTAATAGATTTCCTTTTTTGATCTTGCTTCCTTCTTTAAAGAAAATTTTTTCAATTCGTCCTGAAATTTCACTCCGGATTTCGACTTCTTCATTGGATAGAATAGTGCCGATGGTCGCCACTTGATCTCTGAATTTTTCGGATTGAATTTTTTGGGTACGAACGGATATCGAATCTTGGGAAGCACCTGCTTTTTTTGTATTTTTAGTTTCTTCTTTTTTAAAGAGTTCTATTTTAGGAAAAAAGAGTGTTGTCAAAATTCCTGCAACAGCTCCAATGGCAATAAATTGAAGTTTTTCGGATAGATTCATAGTCAGTTACAAAACTTTTGTGATGAAGGCGCAATGGAGGTAAAAATGAGAATGGTTCCTAATCCAGATTCTAAACTAAAAAATATTTTTTTCAAATCTTGGCTCCATTGATAAAAACGATACGTCTGAAAGAGAAAATAGGGAACGCTTATGGAGTAAATCAAGAAGGGAGTGACTTCGTGATGACAACCGCTTGTGATCTTGTTAAAATTTGCAACCTGATTTTTATTTAATCATTGTTTTTTCGTGGGGACAAAATGAAAATTTCGACAACACTTCGAACAGTGCTTGAAACCTTATTGGTACAGCGTCAATGGATTTCTTCAGAAGAACTTCAAAAAATGACTCAGCATTCTGACGTTCCCATCGAAGAACAATTGCTTCAGTCCCGTATTATGACACCAGCCGAACTTGAAAAAATGATCGAAGAAGCCAAACAAGAGAGCGAAAAAAAAGATTCCGATATCGGCTTAAAAAAAACACAACAAGATTTAGCGGTACTCACTCGTGGGTTGGAAAAATATCAAATTCTTGAAAAGTTGGGACAGGGAGGAATGGGGGTTGTTTATAAAGTGAGACATCTCGAACTCGACCAATTTTATGCACTGAAACTGATCACAGAATCATCTTCGGAGCTATTAGAACGGTTTCATCGTGAGGCTAAAATAATCGCTAAATTGAAACATCCTGGAATCATTCAGGTGATTGACTCGGGGCAGGCTGAGAATCAACACTATTTTGTAATGGAGTTTGTTGAAGGGAAAACTTTAGATCAGGCCATCAAAGAAGGCCTCCCGATTCGTAAATCGGTTCTTTTAATCAAAAAGGTACTTGACGCCTTGTCGTATGCACATAATCAGAAAGTCATTCATCGGGATCTGAAACCGGAAAATATTTTTATTACAAAGCAGAACGAGCCCAAAATTGGCGATTTTGGGCTCGCTAAAGAATTCTCGATTCGTTCCAAAAATAACAAATTGACTCAAAGCGGCGTTATTATGGGGACTCCTATGTATATGTCTCCAGAGCAAGCTTTAGGAGAGAGTTCTGTCGATAAACGCGCCGATATTTATTCTATGGGCATTTGCTTGTATGAAGCATTAACGCAACGATGTCCTTTTGAAGGAAAAACACTTCATGAATTGTTTCACAAAGTCCTTTCTGAAGAACCGACACCTCCGTCGCACTATAATTCAGATATTCATCGAGATTTGGAAACAATTATTTTGAAAGCCATCGAAAAAGAAAAATCTAAGCGATACCTTTCTGCGACCGCTTTTGCAGAGGATTTGGATTGCTTTTTAAAAGGGCTTCCCATCCAAGCTAGACCCATGAGTTCTTCAGAGCGAATGTTTCGTTGGAGCAAGAAAAACCGCAAGTTTCTTATTTTAGGAACAATCTTGATACTTCTTTTTGGATGTTTTTTAGGATATTCCCAATGGCACTCAAAGCAACAACTAGAGGAAAAAATAAATCAAACGCTTGAAAAAGCTTCTCACTTCAGTGAAGCAAGTAAAAAAGCCTTTTCTTCAAAAGATCAAATCAACGCACTGTTTTTCGCATTGCAACATTTAAATTTTGCGTTATCTATGGCTCCGCTGGAGTTGAAAATAGAACAAAAAAAATTAGCCATCGGAGTAAATCTGCTGGATATTGCTTGCGAAAATAACGAATTTCAATTGGCTCAATATGTAGTGAATGATCTCGAACTAATCTCATTTTTGAACGAAAAAGAAATAAAAGAAATAAATTTGAAAGTCAAACAGGCTAAAGAAAAGACATTAAAACGTCACCAACAACGCTTAGAAGAAATCATTTCAAAATTGAAAAAGAACTATATTCAAGAATGGGAAAAAGACGATATTATTTTTGAAATTACTCAAATGACTGAACCTGAGATTGCTGAGCAATTAATTCAGATCGTTCAAAAAGGAACAGATTATTTTCTGAATCCTAAACTGAAACGAGAACTCATTCTCGAAGAATTTTATAGTATCCTGTTAACTGCTTTAGGACGTTTAAAATATAAGAAATCAGAAGAAGTGCTTCTGGATTCCTTAAAAAAAATGCGACAAAAACTCGCTCCGATTACAGAACGACAACGTTTGGAAGAAGATTCCTTTTATATGCTCTGTGTGATTCAAGCACTTGGAAATTTGGGAGATCCCGCCTATTTCAAAATCATTCTGGATCTTATTGATTCTTTAGGCTTTGGAATTGTAGTAGAAAAAATGCATTCTACCCTTGTTAAATTAGCTGTAAAAAACGATTTGTCACGAAATGTATTAGCTTCTTCAGAAGCCTACGAAGAACGTTCGAAAATAAAATCTTATGTGGAAGACGTTCAAGGAAGTTTAGAGGATATTCAACAAGCGATACAATTGAACTCTATGAAGGCGGAAAATTATCACTTTAAAGCGAGACTACTTCGAATTTTAGCCCAGTATCCTGAAGCCCTTTTAACATGTAATGAGGCTATTCGTCTCAAATCGGATTCTCCAGATTTTTATTTTACAAGAGGCTTAATCAAGCGATACTCCAATGATTTTCATGGAGCGATTCAAGATTCTACCAAAGCAATCCAACTCAATCAGGAATTTTTTTTAGCTTATGTGGAACGTGGGATGTCTAAACAGATTTTAGGAGAACTTGATGAAGCGATTCAGGATTTTAATGAAGCGATTCGTCGCTATCCCAGATTCAGTTATGCTTACAATAAAAGAGGAGTAGCAAAATTAGGAAAACAAGATATTAAAGGCGCGATTCAGGATTTTAATGAGTCGATTTTGCTGAATCCATTGAGTGGAGAAGTTTTTTGTAATCGAGGAAGAGCAAAACAGCAAGATCGTCCTCAAGAAGCATTACAGGATTATTATACGGCGATGCGAATTCAGCCCAAACATCCCTATACTTATCTTAACTTAGCAGAATTTAAAATTGAAGAAGGTAATCTGAAAGAAGCTCTTGAACATTGTAGCCAAGGAATTCAAGCCGATCCTGGCTTTGTTCAATTTTACTTTCTTCGAGGGCAACTCTACGCAGAGTTCGGAAATAAAGCCGAAGCCATTCAAGATTTTGAAACGTTTCTTCAATTAAAACCCGACTCGGCTGAAACCAAAATCGTTCGTGAATGGATTCAAAAACTGAGAAAATAATGAATAATTGACAAGGAAGAAAAAGAATAGACAATAAAGCAAAAATAAAAACGGACAATAAATAATTGTCCAGTGTCCATTGATTAAGGAGCGTTTGTGAATACGATTGAACGGAAAATTGAAATTAGCGAAATTGAGAATTTACTGGCAAAAGAAGGCGCTCTGATCGAACTTCAGGGAAATACCATTACCTCGACCGATCCGGAGACGAATCTGAAGATGACCCATATTCTGGTTCAGGATAACGATGGGGTTGGGGCCGTTTTATTTAATACGATGGCACTCAAACAGTTGAAAAAAGAAGAAGTTTCGTCTGAATTTTGCCTTAAGTTATTGTCGATTGAGAATGGCATTAATACTTCAAATTTCCGCCTCGTTCCAAACAAACAAGGATATTCACTCATTCTGCAAAATTTTGCGAAATTACAAAATATGGGACCCGAAGATATCGATGATATTTTAAGCTCGTTGAGCTATCTGTTCGCCGATGTAGAGGCTTCCCGAAAATTGTTTGGAGAAATTACGGCTCCA
The DNA here is from genome assembly GCA_964530615.1 of uncultured Planctomycetota bacterium. Taxonomy (GTDB): domain Bacteria; phylum Planctomycetota; class JBBTDB01; order JBBTDB01; family JBBTDB01; genus JBBTDB01. The sequence continues at coordinate 9,872 of CAZHAR010000017.1, forward strand.
CGTCCAGACAAGAACGCACCCAAAGCAACAAATATTAAAGCAGTCGATTCAAAAACCCAACCTAAAAGTACAGGAAACAAAAAGAAAAAATAAGGAGGCTTCACGATGGGACTTTTTTCAAGACTTGGACGCATTATTTCTGGAAAAGCCAATGAAACCGTTGACACTCTGGAAGATGCATCATTTGAATCGACCCTAAAACAAACGATTCGAGAGCAAAAAGAAGCGTTAAACAAAACCATTACCGCTTCCGCTCAAGCCATTGCAAATTTTAATCAACTTAAATCCGATTCTGACAAAGCACAAAGGCAAGCGGAAGAATGGGAGCAAAAAGCGATGCAAGCGTTGCAATCTGGGCGAGAAGACTTAGCCAAAAAATGTTTATCTAAAAAAACGGAATGTACGCAACAAATAGAATCTCTGGCGTCGCCAATTACGGCCGCAGAAGCCGCCACCGAAAAGCTAAAACGTCAAATCGCGGAAATGAAGACAAAAATTGAAGAAGCGGATCGCAACTCGGCCACCCTCATTGCAAGACGAAATGCCGCCAAGGCTCAAAAACAGGTCGCGGAAGCGTTATCCGTGGGTTCTATTTCAGATAATGCGTTTTCCACTTTGAAACGATTCGAAGAAAGTGTTTCCAAACAAGAAGCCGAAGCGTCCGCTTATCTGGAAATGTCCGGCTCCAGCGATAATAATTTGGATAAAGAGTTGGCCGCGTTACAATCCTCTTCTGTAGTGGAAGACGATCTTAAAGCTCTAAAAGCTAAAATGGGGAAATCCTGAGTATTTGGGCTCCCGCCCTTTTTCTTTTGATTGAGGAACCTATGCTATTTTTTCTAAAAGCCAACTCCTTCTGGATGGGCTGGGTTTGTTTTTTTGGACTCGGATTTGTTTGGTTTTGCCGAAGCTTATCTCGAAAAAAAGCTCAGATCGCCGCGTCTACTTATTCGATGGCCGACCTTTCTAAAGCCACTATTTTTGATGCAACCCCCGGAGATATCATTATTTTGACTGGATACGGAGATGGATTCGATGATGTTCATCTCACCGTGAAGTCTCATAATGGGTATCGTTTAGAGAACGGATTTGTCTGGGACGAAGTGATCTGTGAACATAAAGGCCGAGAACTCTGTATTGAAGCCGAAAACGATGATGGAGATATTTTTATTACGGCAACTTCTGAAGAACGTCGTGTTTTTATGGAGCAGGTTTTGACTCCCGATCAAATGTCGATTAGCAAAAAAGATCTGGATCGGTATTTGAAAGAAGATAGCGATAAAAATTACATATCCTTTCGAGGAAAAGAATACTATTATGATGAAGCCAAAGAATGTTTGTATATGCCGAATAAAATAGAAGATGATGGCGAATTGTTTTTTTACTGGGATTTCGAAGATGAAGAAGAACGTGAAATCCTCTCTATTGAACGTTGGGAAAATGGAGAAATGGAAATATTTCGAGGAACCATTTTACACCCTGATTTTGTTTCGCTCTTAAAAGCAAAATGAGCCATTTTCAGAAAAGAGATCGATATGAGCCAGCCAGATACACATTCTACAACTACGGAAGTCTTTGGTATTTTAATCTGCCTTGTCGGATTGATGATCGGCCTCATCGCCTGTTTTACCGGGTACCTTCCCAAAAATCTTGCCTCTTCCTATCAAAGAGAAACGGGACAACTCCAAATTACACTACAAGCATTAAACCAGACAGAGCAGCATCTTCAAGAAACTCTGAAGACGTATCAAAAATATAATCTGGAAAAAATTGTGATTGCGGAAGGTTGGCCAACTGAACTTGACAAAATGCAACAAGAAACGCAATCCTTGATAGATCGAGAATCAAATCCTCAAATTCAACCTTATGTTCCAGAGTTGCTGAAAGCGGATGACTCTGACAGCGAACCCGCGATTTCTCAAAGAATTTTTGAACTCAATTCCGCTTGGACCCGCATTCTCGAGAAACAGAATCAGATTCAAAACGATATGAACGCGCTGACTCAGGAAATGAGCTTACTTTCAAATCCCTCCGCGTTTCTCGCTCAGATCCGTGAACACGCCGAACTTCTCCGAAATCAACTCAATCTCGATTCGTCCGATTTGATGAAAAAAGTTCAGTTGCTTTCTCAAGAATTTTCTGCGAAAGCAAACGAGTTGTCCGTGCTTCAAAAACAGCTCACTGAAATCGCCCAAAAAGGCTTAGTTCTACCCGCCTCTAGCGTGGGCGTGGGCGTGGCCACTGGAGATTTTCTGACTAGCATTGAAGCGGAAATGAACAAATCAGAAGATTCACGCGATACTCTCCTTTTAATTCAGTCCAGTCGGCAACTGTCAAAAGCTTGTTCTCTTTTGAATGAACATAAAACAAAACTAGAAAATGTCCTAGAAGAATTAAATAAATCCTGGGACGAACTTTTAGTGGATATGCGAATTGAAGAAGGTTTGGATTATTCCAAATTTTATCATCTTCTGAAACGAGTAGATCTGAGTACGGATCCTTTAAAAAAATCCGCGGATTCTAAAACGCAACAGAATTGGAAAGAAGTCTCTGCTTCAGACTATAAAAAACACGAAAATCATTTGGGAATGGTGATTCGTTCCAAGGATCGTGGACAATATGAAAGCGAAGCGAGTGAAGTTCCTGCGGGTCCCCCCGGATATAAATATGTTGGAAATTCTCAGTACGGTAGATGGGAAGGATCTGGAAGCGATCGGTTCTGGATCTTTTATGGACAATACCGATTTTTAGAATCCCTTTTTTGGGGAAACTCCTATCAAAGAATACCCTACCGCACTTACGATCAATATACTTCCAATTATCGTAGTGGACGCGAATATTTTGGCGAAAGCCAAGAGTACGGAACCTCAGGAAGGAATACCCGTTTAGCTTACGGAAATTCCGAATATTTTAGGAACAATGGATATAAAGATACTGGGTGGAAAAGTACTGGAGGGATCAGTTCTGGAAAAAAATACTCTCCTTCCTATACACCTCCTCCTTCTACCTCTTCATCAAGCAAGACGACTCGTACCCGTTCTTTTGGTGGTGGGGGATCTCGTTCTTTTGGAAAATAATTAGACATTTTTTCAGAAAAATATATTTATGATTTTTTTTCTTTTAGAGACGTCTCCCTTTATCTCTCTAATTTTGCCTTATCTGGTGGCAATGGGGAACCTCTTTTTGATCTTTCTATTTCTACCGATTACGAAATGGATTTTAGATTATTTTACCCCATTTGAGGATGACGCGGAACTCACCGAAAAAGACAATGTGGCTTTCGGCCTGACTCGCGCTGGAGAATATGTTTCTGTCATTTTGATTATTGCAGGTTCTCTTTATGGAACTTCTTTTCATGAAGCCAAAGATTCTCCTATTCTTTATTCGATTCTTCAAGAGTATTTTGAAAATTTCTTATGGGCCGGAATAGGTTTGATTTTCTTGCTGCTGACGAAGTATTATTTTTTAGAACGAATCCTTTTTCCTTATTTTTCTATTACCAAAGAAGTTGTTAATGATCAAAATGCTGGGGCTGGAGCTGTAGAAGCGGCTGGGTTGATTTCCATAGGAATGATTATCGCTTGTGCCATTAGTGGCGAAAATCTCACAAATCCACAATGGACGCTTCAACTCTTTCAGATCGATTTTTCAAAATTTTTGAATCATCCCTTTGTTTTAGATCTGTTTTCTGCGTTTCTTTTTTGGATTTGTGGCTGTTTAATGTTATGGTTATTTTCTCGCTGTTATGAAAAAACGCTTGGATATTCTTTGCATCAAGAAATGGAGAAAGACAACATTTCTGCAGGAGTTTCCTATGCCTTCAACTTATTAGCAATTTCTTTGATTGTATCGAAAAGCATTGCTGGCGATTTTGTTTCGTTCACGATCAGTATTGAAAAATTCTTTTTCCACAGTGTGCTCGGATTTTTAATTCTGCTTTTTTTCCGTTTTTTGATTGATCGGATTTTACTTCCGAATCGAAGTATTGCAGAAGAAATCATTGAAGATCAAAATCTTTCGGTCTCTTTTTTGGAAGGTTTTATTTGCCTTGGAATAGGGTTGGTCCTTTTTTTGAGTCTTTAAAAAAAATTATGAAGCGATCCCGTACCTCCACCCTAGTCCTTGGAATTTCTATGCTCTTGATGGGGACTTGTGGTATTTGTTATGAATATGTCTTAGGAGCGCTTGGAAACTATTTGATGGGCAGTACCCAAGAGCAAATTTATCTCATCATTGGTTTGATGATGTTTGCGATGGGAATGGGAGCCATTATCCAAAAGCTATTGGAGCAAGGATTGCTCGAAAAATTTCTCTTAATGGAGATTCTTTTGGGGTTGATCGGTGGGATTAGTTGTACAGTTATCTACCTCGCTCATGGCTATACACGTGTTCATTTACCAATACTTTGGGGCTTCTCGTTTACGATTGGACTCATTATTGGGCTAGAAATTCCTCTCTTAATCCGTGTCAACAAAAAATATAGTGCCTCTCTAAAAAATAATCTCTCACTGATCTTAAGTTTGGATTATGTAGGAAGCTTATTTGGAGCGCTTCTCTTCACGTATATTCTTTTAAAATTCTTCTCTCTTCCCAAAATTAGTTTAATTCTTGGATTTACGAATGTTGCGATTGCGCTGATGAGCCTCGCTTATTTTCGACACGAAGTAAAACATTTCTGGGGAATTTTTGGAACGGGGTGTTGCGTTTCGATTCTGCTCTCTTTATTTTTTTTCTTTTCGGAACCTCTGCAAAGAAATATCGAGCAACAATTTTTTCGTGATCCTATTGTTGCGAGTATAACCACTCGATATCAACATATTACTATAACCGCCTATCGAGAACAGTTTGCGCTTTATATTAATGGGCATTTACAATTTTCTAGTACAGACGAATATATTTATCATGAAACTCTCGTTCATCCGGCGATGATGATTTCGGAAAAACCTAAGAATGTATTAGTTCTAGGTGGCGGAGATGGACTCGCCTTGCGAGAAATTTTAAAATATCCTGAAGTCGCACGAGTGGATCTAGTGGATATTGATCCAGAGATAACCCTTCTGGCAAGAACACATCCGACGCTCGTTGCATTAAATAAAAATGCTTTTCAAAATGCTCGAGTAGTGGTATATCCTCATTCGGCAGTCAAGCCATTACAGAAAAAACAAGAAATTTCCATCTATAACCAAAATGGTCTGAATCCTTGGGATACGGAGCGTTTCCCTGTAGGACAATCGGTACAACTGTTTCATTTGGATGCCGATTTGTTTGTACAAGAAGTACAAACCCAAAAATATGATGTCATCTTCCTTGATTTTCCTGATCCTCAAGTCATTGAAACCGCAAAACTTTTCTCCGTTGAATTTTATTATCACGTTCGTAAATTGCTAAAACCTCAAGGCATTATTGCGATTCAATCGGGTTCGCCTTCAATGACTCAAAAAGTATTTGCCTGTATCGGAAAAACTTTACAATCCGCGGGTCTTGACAGTTTACCCTATCATGTCTATGTTCCCAGTCTGGGCGATTGGGGTTTTTATTTGGCTTGGGACGCTAAACGACATCCTGAAGAAGTTCCACGCCGTCTCTTTCAACAATCCATTCTCGTTCCGACGCAGTATTTGAATGAGGGGACTATTCGCGCCAGCTTTTGTTTTGGAAAAGATATCCTGCTCCCTTGGGAGGAGGTTAAAACCAATATGAAGCAAGAAATTGTTTTACCTGAATATTATCGTGAATCCCGTTAGAAAAAATAATGAATAATGAATGAAAAAAAATAGGAATACGGAGGAGGCTTTGGCTAATATTTATTCTCGAAACCATATGATAATTGTGAATTATCCTAGAGAAGGACTTGTACGGGAGATTATTGAAACCATCCAGGAGCTGGAGCTTCAGACGGAAATTTTTGTGCTTGCTCCGACCCTGAAAAATCTTCCGTTTCATCTTCCACGAGTGGATTTAGTTTCTGGCTCTGTCGTGTCATGGGATACTTATCAGCGAGCTGAAATTGAGCAAGCTAAAAAAGTATTAGTCTTAAGAAGTTCCGAAGATCCGATGATTTCTGACGCGGTGACTGCTTCTATTGTGACTCTTATTAAAAATCATCACCCTTCACTTTTTGTCGCGGCCGAGTGCCTCTCTCAAAAGCATAGTGAGCTATTTAAAATGGCGAAAGCGGATTCTATTATTTATTCAGAAACGATATTGAATGATGTCCTCTCTCATTCTGTTCTAGATCCGGGAACCGCAGAGATTCTAGCGACCTTGATTAATAAAAAATCAAAACATTCGATTTTCAGAACCTTGATCGGAAAATTGCGCGAGTATAGTACTTATTCGTTTTTCTCAAAACGTCTACTCGATCAAGGCTATACCGTTTTAGCGATGCGACGGGAAAATCAAATGGTTTTTCATCTTCATGGAGAAACCCTTAAACATGGAGATGAAGTATACTATATTGGGCATCATCGGTTAAACTGGATAGAAATAAAAAAAGAGGCTAAACTTCCTATCTAAATTTTTATGAACTGGAGACAGATATGGATATTTTTATGCAAGAGATAAAAACTCCGATAGGCCCTATTTCTCTTGTTACGACTAAAACGCATCTCATTGCAACCGATTTCGGAAAAACGTCAAATTTGAAAACTTTAGCAAAACAACGTCGCGAAGAACTCCAACATTGCTCTGGAAGCTCCCCTCTTTTGAAGAAAGCCGAGCAAGCACTCAAAGACTACTTTCAGGGAAACCCCAAACCCTTGAGTGAAATTCCTCTTGATCCTCGTGGAACCTCGTTTCAAGAATCGATCTGGAAAGCGCTTTTAAAAATCCCTTATGGAAAAACCTCTAGTTATGGCGAAATTGCTGTAAAATCTGGCCACCCTAAAGCGGCACGCGCTGTGGGAATGGCCAATGCAAGAAATCCGATTGCTATTTTTATTCCTTGTCACCGGGTCATCGGCGCGGATGGCTCTCTCACTGGATTTGGAGGAGGTCTTAAAGTAAAAGAACAACTTTTGGAACTCGAAAAAAACGCTAAAACGTGTTAAATTCATGGATGCCTAATGCTTAAAACGGACTAGTAATTAAGTTTTTAGCATGTTAAACTGTATTACAAAAAATAAAAATAAATCGTGCTCCTCTTAAACCAAACACGCTCAAATTTTTGGTGGAGTTCTAAATTGTGGCAAGGGTCACTTCCTCTGTAAAACTTGAAGAAAAAAAATTTAAACGAGCCGAGCAAGCCGCCGATTGGCTTAATCATGCGGCAGAACTGAATTTTAAAGATGCGTGTCGGCAAGGAATGCTTCTGACGTTGCCTTTAGTGGGAGAACTGGTTGTTGGCGCCGATTTACACGGAAACCGTAAAAATTTCCAAGCGATCCAAACATTTTGTGATTTACCTCATCATCCTGATCGACAATTAGTTCTACTTGGAGATTGGATTCATGCCTTGGATCTGATTCAAACCGGAAAGGATTTTTCGTGCCTTCTCTTGGAAGAAGTCGCTAGACTTAAGATTCAATTTCCTAGTCAGGTCCATCTTCTTCTTGGAAATCATGAATTGAGCGAGTTTCAAGGGCGCCATATTTTTAAAGACGGAAAACTATTGAATTTTTTCTTCCAACGCGGGTTACAACTTTTTTATGGAGAATCAGGCGCGGAAGTCTTTCGGCAGGCTCTCGATAATTTTATCGCCAGTTTGCCCATCGCGGTCAGAACACAAACTAAAATCTGGATTAGCCATTCGACTCCGGAGAAATCTGTGGCAAAAAAAATTCCTCTCACTTTTTTCGCCCAAAATGAATTGATTTTTCAAGATCGTAAGCAACTTAAAATTTTGGAAGAAGTGGTTTGGGGACGAGATTTTTCTGAGAAAACCGCCCGTTTTTTGTCTGAATTGTGGGACACAGAAATTTTTATTGTGGGACACGAAAAATGTGCAGAAGGATATCAAGTTCCCAATACACATCACATCATTCTCGATTCAACCGATCATTATGGAACCTTGGTTCACCTAAAGCTCCATCAACCCTACGCGCAACGGGGAATCGTTCGGCAAATTCGATATCTGGAAACGCTGGATACCCCGATTGTGATAGACGAAGAATAAGCGGAGTTTGGATGTGAGCCTTCCCAAGAAAAAAATTCGTGTCGTTCATATTTTGCGTCCGGGAATTGGAGGCGCGGCAAAACATCTAGAGCTTCTGGTAAAATATTGGTCTGCTTCGGACATTTCGCTTTCCGTGATTACGTCTCCGCTTGAAAATTCAAAATTTCCTGAAACATTGCGCCCTTTTGTGGAGCAAGTGTGGGAGGTTCCCATAGAACGTGAAATTCGGCTATTTGCCGATGGGATAGCGTTTTGGAGAATCTGGAAAATTCTGATTCGAGAGCGATTTGATGGAGTCCATACCCATGCTTCTAAAGCAGGTCTCCTCGGACGCGTAGCCGCGTTTTTTGCTGGAGTTCCCAGACGCATTTATACGCCTCACGGGTTTTATTTCTCGTATAATATTGCCTTCTGGAAAAAGTGTTTTTTTTTTGTGTTAGAATTTTTCTTGTCGCCTCTCACCTCCGCATTTGTTTGTCTCACGGATGCGGAAGCTCAGCAAGCGCGATGGCTGACCTCCCGAAAGAAAATCGTAAAGATTCCAAACGCTCTAGATGTAGAGGCTTTTCAAAGGTCTGCTGAAAAAGCAGGCGAACCCCTTCCGCTTACTTTACAAGAATCTAAGCATTGGCTCTTGATGGTCGCCCGTTTAACGCCTCCGAAAGATCCTTTGACCCCGATTCATGCTTTACCCACAATTTTGCTTTTATTCCCTGAGATCAAGCTTGTGTTTGTAGGAGATGGAGAATTGCGTGAAGAGGCTGAGCGGTTAGTTCAAAAGCTTCATTTGGAACTAAATGTCTTTTTCTTGGGAACTCGTACGGATGTGCCTGTCTTATTAAAAAGAAGTACAATTTCGGTTTTGAGTTCGTTTTGGGAGGGGCTCCCGTATATTTTGCTGGAAAGTTTAGCGCTTGCAATTCCGCTGATCGCTAGTGATATTCCCGGTCACAAACAAGTGATTCAAGATAGAAAAAATGGGAGACTTTTTGAAACAGGAAACCCAGAATCTTTTGCCCAAGTCGTCCAGGATCTTCTATCGCATCCAGAATCTATGAGTCGCTTAGGCGAATCCGGCCTTAAAACAGTGGAAACACATTTTGCTCTGGATGCTTGGCTTAAAGCCTTTCAAAATCTTTATTCGCAAAAGGGAAAGAATAAACCTTTGAAATGAGAAATTGACAAAAAAGAAAAAAAGGAACAAAATAGTCAAAGTTTTTCATGATTTTTGAGTCCTGATTTCGAAGGGGCAACTATGAAACAAAAATGGATTTTATGCGTTGTACTGTTTGGCGCCATATTTTTAAGTAATGGGGTTCAGGCTCAAAAAGAAAAAAAAGAGCCAGCTCCTGCGGATTGGTTAGATCGTCCTGATTTTAACTGGAAATATCGAGACTGGGGAAACTATATCAATGGGCGATATGGAATTCAGTGGAACTTGGGAAGTATTGCTTCGACTATTTCCCAATTCTGGAAAATTACCAACTATTATAAAAAGGGAACGGTTTCGGTTTTAAAGATGACGCACCATTCCTGGACCCTAGATCTGGACGCTTATCCCGGTAATGCAAACGTAACAGGTCAAGGGGGGCAGGTCATTTATGCTCCGGGCCAAACGCCCAAAAAGACGATCGAAATTTATCTTCCTCAACTCAAACAAACGGTTGACGAATTTAAAGAGTTGGGTGATGTGGATAAAGCTCCTCTTTTTTATGCAAATAAAGATATCAAAGCCGTAGTCCAACGATTTTCTGGAAAACCCGTTACCCAATTAGGGGAAGGAAAAAAAGAAACTTCACAAGATACGTTTATTTATGAATTTTGGGTGGTAGATAAATCAAGTGCTGGATACCAATATGTGATCAAAATTAGCTATCCTGAAATTTATAAAGATCCGAAATCGAAATCGAAATCGATTAAGCGATTTCAAAAAGAATGGGCAATGGTTTTGGCTCAATTTGATTATTGCAAAATAGATAAAAAATATAAAGAAGAAAAATAATCAGTTGAAACGATTTCAAACAACAAAAAAAAGCGAGTGGGAACACTCGCTTTTTTTGCTTTGAAATGAAGGTTATTTTCAAAATGATCAATATTTTACATAGAGACAATCTTTAAATTGAGGAACCCCTTCATAATGATAATCTTTCATTTTGTTGCGTAAATTAACCGCTTCAGAATCTTTAAAAGAATTGAAGTTTCCCATATCAACAACCCAATAATTTCCGGATTTGCGGGCGGTTACATCAAAAAATTTATCTCCGACAAGATATTCCTGAAGTTTTTTGACGTAGGTTTCATAACGTTCCCGTGCAGGAAGTGAAATAATACGAAGATGGTATTTCCCTTTTGGCGTTTCCGTTTTGGCCATTTCTACGGGTTTTGGAGCTTCTTCTTTTTTTACTTCCTTCATCGACGAGAGTTTAGCTTCTTTTTCCTTTAATGCTTCTTCTTGAGTTTTAAGGGTTCCTGAAAGATCATTAATCATCTGATCCCGTTTTGCGAGAGCCTCTTTTTGTTCTTTTGTATGATTTTTTAATTGATCGAGTTCACTATTTTTTGTGTCTAAGGTGACCGAAACTTCTTGTTTTTCCTTGGACAAATTCTGATTTTCGCCTTGAAGGTGACTCAACTCCTCTTTCATCATACTTAATTCTTGGGTTTGTCGTTCTTTTTCAGGATCGACTTCGGGACCTGTGGCACATCCAAAAATAGCAAAACTGAGCAGGCTAAGAGCAGAAGCGCATTGGATGAAATGAGAAAAATGGTTTGTCGTATTCATAGTCTATCTCCACAGCTCGTATTCCTGAAAGGAAGGAAGAGCTGTCCTTTCTACAGTAATTGAAGAGACACAAATGCCTTTGATAGACTATATCGACGGACTTTAAATAAACTTCACCAAAAAAAAAGAAGTTTATTGAAGGAATTTTTTTTGTTAATAAAGATGGAATTTAGAGTCAGAAGTTTTAGGCAAATTCAATGAAGCAGTGGCTTCTGCGAGAATAGCGCTATGTTGACTTTGCCAATCGGGATGTTGGGAAAGGAAGAGCGTTTTGACTAAATCAGGCTTTTTTTGGCGAAGCAAATCTTTCAAATAAGAAGCTAACCCATCATCTTGATAAATTCTGGGTCGAGGATGAAAATGCATATTAAGGCCCCCCTTAAAAAAAAACGATATTTCTAGTATAATATTAAGCTATGAAATAAAACTTTGTCAAGTTTTTATCTGGATTACTTATATGAAATCTCCTTATCTTTGGGCACAGACCGATGATCGAGAATGGGGGCTTTGGAAAGAGGCACAACAATACCCGCGTTTAGCGCATTCTATCCGAGATTGTGGAAAAGTTTCTGGACTCCCGCATCAAATGCATTGGAGCCTTCAATTTTCTCAAGCCCATTTAGAAATGACGAGCAAAAATAAGGGTGAAGATGCTTTTTTAGCTCTTTTTACCTCCAAGAATTCGTTGAATGTTCCTGATTTTCAAAAGGGCAATCAGTTTTTAGACGCGATGCATCGGACTTTGGTCAAAGGCGATACGGTTTTTATTCCTCAAGAAACCTCTCTTTTCGTTTGGGGAATTCCGGAAGGCTCTCAACAAAATGATTCTACCTTTGCCACGATAGACGCATTCGCGGAAGAGCGACATTTTAAGAAATCACAGGGACGAGATGCCGGATTTTATAGCGTCATTGCTACTTGTAGCGATTTGGCTCAAGCGTTGGCTTTTCCAGTACAATTATGGGGACTTTTTTTGAATTTTCCGGAGGCCTCCAGTTTTTTGGAAGGAGCCCAAGAAGCCGCGGCATTTCTGGGCGCTTCCCAAGTACACGCAACGACTTTGAAAGTTTCTTCCGTGCTTCCTGCCGGAGTCATTTGGATTGCGTATGGTTGTTCTTTGTTTCCTAAAGAATCGCTCGTAAACGCTCCTCTGTCCGCAGGGATGTCTTTATATTTAGCCGGATCGATAGGAGGTGCGTGCCATAACCACTACGAACCCCATAGACAATACTGGAAAGAACAATTTTCTCCTTCTTTTCGAAAGTTACTTTATCAGAAACTCAATCGAAACGATAAAATAAAAGATATTAGTGACGGATTAGAAGCCACTTGTAAAAGTTGGCTTTTTGAAAATCCTCAGGTAAACTTGTCTATTCATCAAAAATCGTTGGAACGTTGTATTTCGCCATTATTTCCTCAAACTACTTTTTCGGAGATGTGGTTTGGGGGAGATGATTATTCTTTGATGATCGCCTCCTTTCAGAATTTTTCTGATTGGGATAAAATCATTTGTATTGGAGCCGTTACTTTAGGTTCCGGGCAAGTTCTTCTGTCATAACATTTCACAAGGATCAGGAATGCAAATTTTATTAAACAACGAGCCTTATGAACTTTCTACAGGCGCAACACTTGAAGATCTCCTCACTTTTCTAAAGTTAGAAATTAAGAATTTCGCGGTGGAACTGAACCGTGAAATTATTCCGAAAACACGCCTTAAACAGGTTCCACTAAAAGAACGAGATGAAGTGTTATTGGTGAGTTTTGTGGGAGGAGGCTAAATCGATGGATACACTCAAAATTGGTCCGTATACCTTTCAATCTCGGCTGATTGTCGGCACTGGAAAATATGAAACTTATGAACTGATGCAAAAAGCGATCGAGGCCTCCGGAGCCGATATGGTAACAGTTGCGGTTCGTATGTTACCCATGAAAAAAACAGGAGAGCCTCACCTTTTAGATTATCTGAATCTCAAGAAATATAAATTACTTCCGAATACTGCCGGCTGTTATACTGCCGAAGAAGCGGTTCGTGTCGCGCGTCTCGCTCGTGAAGCCGCCGTTTCGGACCTGATTAAATTAGAAGTCTTGGGCGATCCAAAAACACTTTTACCTGATCCTATAGAAACACTGAAAGCGGCAGAAATTCTTGTGAAAGACGGTTTTACCGTTTTGGTTTATACAAGCGATGACCCGATCATTGCTAAAAAACTTGAAGATTTAGGGGTGGCCAGTGTGATGCCTGCGGGCTCTCCAATTGGTTCAGGAAATGGAATTTTAAATCCGAATAATATTCGTATTATTCTGGAAACCATTTCTGTTCCGGTGATTGTGGACGCGGGAGTGGGAACAGCATCCGATGTTTCGTTCGCGATGGAACTAGGCGTAGCCGGTGTTCTCCTCAATACAGCGATTGCTAAAGCCAGAGAGCCGATTAAAATGGCCGAAGCAATGAACTATGCCTGTAAGGCAGGTCGTTTGGCGTACCAAGCGGGGCGCATTCCTCGGAAATTATATGCGACCGCGTCAAGTCCATTAGAAGGTCAAATTTCGGTGAAACCTTAGAATTTTTGTTGATGAAGGAGAATTATGAAGTGCTCTGAATGCCCTTTCTTTAACGGAAAAGATTGTGATCAACTTCCTGGAGAACTGGACGATCCTGTTTGTTTGCAACGTGTCTTGATCTATAGTTCTCTCCGGCAAGAAAATCGATTGAGGCAATTAGAAATGGGGTTCCACCAAATGTCTCCGCCACGACTTCCACCCGAAATGCATCGAAAAATGCAGAAATATATTGAGCAAGCGCTTGCAGAACTGGACGAATCGGAGCAATGGAAAAATACGTCTGAGGACGAACCCGAAGAGGATTCTCCTTTTTGAAAATTTATGACTAAAACGCCGGTACTCACTTGGAAGATCTTGTATCAAGCCTATCGTAAAGGCTGTTTTCCGATGGATGAATCAGGAGAAATTTATTGGTATTGCCCTGATCCGCGATCTATTTTGGAATTTAAAGATTTCCATATCCCGGGAACTCTCAAATCGATCTTAAAGAAAAACCAGTTTGAGATTCGTTTTGATTTCGCATTTAAAGAAGTCATAAAAGGCTGCCAGGACCGAGAGAGAACCTGGATTTCCGAAGAGATCATTCAGGCGTATATCGATCTTCATCAGCAAGGAATGGCTCATAGTGTGGAAGCGTGGCAAGACGGAATCTTAGCCGGTGGACTTTATGGAGTCAGTATTGGAGGCGCTTTTATGGGCGAATCCATGTTTCATAGGATTTCGGAGGCTTCGAAAGTGTGTCTTGTTTTTTTAGTGGAGCGATTGAAAGAGCGTGGATATGAAATATTAGATATCCAATTTATGACCCAAAATCTCCAGCGTTTTGGCGCGATTGAAATTCCGAAGAAAGAGTATTTATCCCGATTGAAAAAAGCACTTCAAAAAAAGTGTACTTTTCAGGATTAGGGGCTATGAATTCAAACTTCGGGCGTATTCGATAAAGATCTGTTGCGTTGTGAGCGGGATTTCATTAGGCATCCCTTCGAATTCTTGAGATTTAAATTCAAAAGTTCCTTCGAGGAAAGAGAGAATAGAAAAAACCGCATCCAAATTTCTAAGATTTTTAAATTCCGCACGAATAATGTTTCCTTTTCGGAAGTAAAGACTTGCTTCATTCACTCCATTGAAAATTAATAAAAGCCCTGTTTTTTCGTTATATTCTAGTGTGGTGAATAACTCGGTAACACTCATTAATTGTAAGGTTCCCACCATTCCATCAGGACTTCCCAAATCATTCAATGCCATCGTTGTACTGCTAATTTCGTCCAAATTAGAGGATTTAGGAGCCGTTGTAAGGTTTTTAAAGAAAATCTGGTAGGTTCCAACCGTAATTTTATCATCGACTTGAAGCAAGGTTCGTTGACGAACCTTGTTTCCGTTTAAGAGTATTCCGTTTCGTGAATTGCGGTCTTCTACAAAAACCTTTCCTTCTAAATCGACTAAAATGGACGCGTGAAATCGGGAGACGAGATCATCGATTAAGACAATCGTATTTCCCTGATCACGACCAATCGTATATAACGTATTTTTTTGTAAAGGGATTGGCGGAAAGGCATTGCTGGTTAATGCATATTGTAGGGGGCTGTTAGTGTTGCTCATGAAGGGTCCGTGCATATTCAAGAAGAATTTGTTGTGGGGATAAAGAAATTTCACGTGAAATATTTTTGAGATCGCGATTGGTAAATTGAAACGTCCCTGCTTTCAACGGAATCAAAGCATAAATGGCTTCGATATTCTTGAGATTTTTATAGCGAGCGCGAAAAATGTTTCCTTCTTTGATGTCTAGAGTAGCATCCACATCGTCTTCGCCTCGTATGGCTAAAACTCCAGTTTTTGTATGGCACTCAAGAGAGAGAAGGAGTTCCGTAAAATCCATATGATCAAGGCTTCCCTTCATTCCCTCATGAGAAGTTAATTGACCCACGCCTAGAGTAGTTGATCCAAAATTATCGGTGGCGAGTTCTTCTTGCTGATGTGTTTCTAAGTCTTTATAAAAGAGACAATGAGAGCCAATGATAATTTTGTCATTTGTTTTGAGGAGGGATCGATTGAGGATACGTTGATCGTTCAATAAAGTTCCATTTCTTGAGCCACGATCTTCAAGAAACGCTTGGCCTTCTTCATCAATAGAGATAAAGGAGTGGAACCTTGAAACTAATTCATCATTGAGAATAATGGAGTTTTCTTGTTCTCGGCCAATCGTTATTTTAGTATTGGGATGTAATAAAATGGGAGAAAACGCATGACAGATCAAGACATGTAGTTTATAAGTGTCGTTCATCTAAATTTCGTGCATATTCTAAAAGAATTTGTTGAGTCGTTAATGGAATCATACTTGGCATTTCCACCAAATCTTTATTCACAAACTCAAATACTCCTTCTTTTAAGCGTAATAATGCATACAAGGCATCTAAATTTTTTATCCCTTTAAAATCGGCTTGAATGACGTTTCCGTCTCGAAAAAAAACTTTTCCTTCATCCGAAGCCTGACTGATACTAAGCAAGCCGGTTTTAGCGTTATATTCGAGAGTTGTAAAGAGTTCGGTCATACTCATATGGGAAAGACTTCCCACCATTCCATCGGGACCGCCTAAAGCGCCGAGTGCTAAAGTCGTTCCGTCTGCGAGTCCCATCGGCATCTGTTCCGCTTGAGCGATATTTAAATTTTTATAAAAGATGTTATAGGACCCCACAGTTACCTTATCATCAATTTTTAGCTTGGTTCGTTCGCGAAGACGCACACCATTCACCAAGGTTCCATTTCTTGAACCCCGATCTTCAGCAAAAACACTTCCTTCATTATCGACAAGGAGGCAAGAATGGAAGCGAGAAACCAGATCGTTGACCAGTACAATAGAGTTACTACGTTCTCGACCAATTGTATATTGGGTATTCGGTTTAATAAAAATGGGTGGAAATGCATTGCAGATTAAAGCGCGATCCTGACCTCCCGCAACGATTGAAGATTTTTTGATAATCTCTCCACACAGGTTACAAACCATTGAGTTATCATCATTCATATACCCACATTTTGGACACTTCATAGTTTCTCCTGGGACCAAAACCTCCCTAAAAGAAAGGGCGGCTGTACAAAAATAGCAATAAGAACGCTTATTTTGCTATTTTGATTCCATTTTAATGTAGTTCTTTTAAGGTTGAGCAAGGAAAAGAGTACATAAACTTTATAGGTTCTTTAGAATTTCGCTTAGTTTAGCAACATCTCCTTTTGAAATCAACTATTTACTAAAAAAAAACAGAGTACAAAGTACTCTGTTTCTAAGAATTGAATCACGAAATCTAAATAAAAAATAAAGTTTATGGGCTCGAATTGAGTTCCGACTGAAGGTGCTCTTTTTGGAGCGCAAAATCTTTCTGGAGTTGCTCATATTGGGCGATATAAGAGGCACTTATTTCTTGATAATAGGCATCATCAATTTCTCGAGCATAATATTGACGTTTCAACTGGGTGTAAGCCGTAAGAAGATTAAATTTCTGATCCTGAAACCAATTTGTCCTATTTTGAATTTCTGCTTGGATTTGCAATCGAGTTCTTGCTTTAGGTTTTGGAAGTGACGTTTTTGTTTCAGGGAGTGGAGGAGATTTTTCTTCCAACAGCGTTCCCTTATTTTCGAGAGGTTCGACCTGCGAGCTTTTTTTGGGGCGCATTTCTTTCAAGAGCTTTTCGTAGTTTTCTAACGCTTTTTCATTATTTTCTTGAATGAGCCGCTGTTTTTCTTCTTCGGTTAATTCCGGAGATTTTTCTTCCTTCAGTTCAGAGGTGGGTGGATTTGTATTTTTGGGAACCACCGATTCCTCGGGTGTTGTTGCTTCTGAAGTTTGTATCTGTTTTTTAGGAGCAGAATCGTCGGAGCTCTCTAATAATTCATCTTCTAAGGCCCGAATTTCCTCAGGCGATAAAGAAGAAGTATTTTCAGTTGCTTCTGTATTTTGAGGAAATTCCAAAGATTCTGTTGAAGGCGTTTTTTCAAAATTTTCTATTTTTTCAGAGGGGAGCGATGAGTGTTTTTGTTGAATTCGTTCTTGAGGAATTGCCTGAAGTAGTTTTTGGGCCTGTGCGTCTTTTTTCCTAGGCGCAATTTTCAGGATATACTCCAAAAGCGGTTGGGCTTCCGGGTAGTTATCCGTATAAAATTGAGAAAAGGCCAGAACAAAATAAGCATCGAGATCAAAAGGATAGGTTCTTATATGGTGTTCCAATTGATCTAATTGTTTCTCAAAGCGAGATAAATCTTGATAATAGCGTCTCAAATTCTCATGAACTGCAAGAGGATTAAGAACGCAATCTAATCCCTTACGAAAGGAAAAGCTGGCAGAAGCATATTGCCCTGTGGCAAACATACTCAGTCCGTGTCCCCAATGAGCGGCATAAGAATAGCGATCGAGAAGGACTGCTTGAGAAAATTCTTTAGAGGCTTGTTCGTATTGACCTCGTTTGAAGAGTTCTCGTCCCGTTTCCATAAAATAAAAAAAATCTTGGATCGGAAGCGGATTTTGAGCGTTTTCTTTTGATTCATTTGCTTTAGAATCAGAATCAAAGGCTTCTTCTTCGGAACGGAGACTTCTTTCGATGTAATAGGAGTTAGGCGCTTGATCAAAAGAGGGGTCTGAAGGGGCTTCCGAATCATAGTAATAATTATTAGGGTTCTCGTCACTATTTTCGTAATAGTCCGGTGTGGGATATTCCTGACTATATTCATATTGATTATAAATATTGTAATTTGTTTCTGAACGAGAAGGCGAACAGGAAGGATTTGCGTATACATAAATTCGCGGAGAACGGTAGGAACGGCACGCTTGATTGCGTGGTGCTACCCTTTGTGGATAGTGATGAAAATAGCGAATGGGGGCTCGATTGATACGTTGAATTGAATGACGCGCTTTTTGAGGAATTCGTTGGGAAGGAATGACTTGATAGGGATTAGACGGATTATTATTACATTGGGCCGTAAGCGGGAGACCTAAAATAGTTGTCAGGACAATAATTAGAAAAAGCTTTTTCATAAAAATTTCTCCGCGATTGGAGGGAAAAAAGGCGGCATCAAAAGTAGACGGAAGGCGATCAAAAAAAAATCTTGTATACCCATTATTATTTAAGGTCTTTCTCTGATTGTCAAATTAAACTGGATCTTCGAGCTTTTTTAGTAGAGTTTTTTTGTGCCATATTTTGAGTTGAGTTCCAACGCCTCTTCAAATCTTTGAGAAAATTCTTCGGCAATAGGTCGTTGTTTGGGGTCTTTTTCCAGACATTCCATAATTAAGGCTTCAATTTCTTTTGGGACATCCGAATAATAAAGATGTAAAGGAGGCGGGATTTCTGTGATTTGCATAATTGCGGTTATTCTAGGAGAGCCATCATGAGCTTGAATGGGGAAGCAACCCGCTAGCATTCGATAGACCATCACTCCTAAACTATAGACATCGGCCCTTCCATCGTAAGGCAAATTTTGAATTCGTTCTGGAGCCATATACGTGGGTGTTCCATAAAGATCTTCGCTTAGGGTCAGTTTACGAAGATCAAAATCCTCTTCCTCTCGAGCTAATTTTGAAATACCAAAATCTAAAATTTTGATGATTTCTCCTGTTTTGCTCTGATGGAGAAAGATATTCTCGGGCTTAATATCACAATGAACAATTCCTAAACTATGAGCCTCGCTTAGGACCCCACAAATTGGAGCGATGAAGGTAAAACATCGGTTCAGGGGAAGCGTTTTTTTCTCTTGAAGTTCATTCTCAAGGGTAGTGCCATTTAATAACTCCATCACGAGGTAAATGATTCCTGACGAAGAACAAACCAAATCAAAAACTGAAACCGCACTTGGATGGGTCAACCGACAAATCAGATTTCCTTCCGTACGAAAACGCTCGATATCCTCATCGATTTTTTTTGAGGAAGGTTTTAAGATTTTTAAAGCAACCGGTTTTTGAATTTCAATATTAACAGCTTGAAAAACGGTTCCAAAAGAGCCAATTCCAATGATCCGTTCTAAATGATATTTATCATCTAGAATCATCCCCGGAAGAATTTCTGTAAATGCGGAAAAAATCTGATTCCCTCTTGCATAGAGTTGTTCTAATTTTTGATAAGAAAGGAGAAGCTCTTGATTTCTTTTGGCTAATTCTTCATTGCTTCGAATCAATTCTTGTTGCAAACGAGAAATTTTGAGTTGATTTTCTACTCTTGCCAAGACTTCTTCTGTCTGAAAAGGCTTCGTGACATAATCAATTCCGCCCAGTTGAAACGCTCTGATTTTGTCATGAACATCGTCTAAAGCACTAATAAAAATGATAGGAACGTTCGCGGTTTTGGGATCTTCTTTTAATTTTTGACAGACCGTAAACCCATCCATTTGGGGCATCGTGATATCCAGCATAATTAAATTAGGCAACGCAATTTGAATCGCTTTAATAGCTCGATCTCCGCTGTTTGCCATACGAACTTTATAATTATTTTTGTTTAAAATATCTTCGAGTAATTTTAAATTATTCAGATTATCATCGACAATAAAAATTTCGCCATTAGTCATGTAACAATCCTTTTTTTATTTCTTCTAAAATCTCGTCAATCTCAAATTTTTGAATTTTATTTTCAAGGCTAGCCGCTAGATCGAGATCCGTTTTTTCAATGGATCGAACGATTTGTTGTGCGCTTGGGTTATCTCCGATTTCAAGAGCATTTTGCAGTTTTTCAAGCAATTCCTTGGGTATTTTTGTCAAAGAAGTTAAGCGATCCGCTTTGCTGAGTTTCTCTGGGGAAGAAATTTTCTGAAGCGTTTCTCTGGTTTTAAATTGAACTCCAAGATGTTCTTTTAATATGGTAAATAATTCATTTTTTTGGAAAGGTTTCGCGACAAAATCGCTACAACCCGCCGCGAAAATAGCCGCGCGATCATGCTCAAAAGCGCTAGCCGTAAGAGCGATAATCGGGATCTTTTTTTCAGGAAGTGTATTCGAGGCTTTTTCTTGCATACGAATTTGAAATGTCGCTTCGTATCCATCCAGTTTGGGCATTCTTAGATCCATCCAAATTAAGTCCGGATGGAAGCTTTTCCATTGTTCAATGGCTTCTTCTCCGTTATTCGCTTCACCGACTTGAAATCCTAGAGGAGAAAATATTCTTTTCAATAATTCTCGATTATTTTCTTTATCATCTACGATTAATAGTCGATATTCGGGTTGGCCCGATTTGAGCCCAATAACACGTTTCGTGTCGGTTTCTATGAGAGAAGCTTCTGAAGTGGGAAGTTCGATGATGAAACTAAAAGTAGAGCCACGCCCAAATTCACTTTTTACCTGAATTTTTCCGCCCATCAGATTGACGAAACTGTTACTAATGACTAATCCAAGACCTGTGCCTTCTTGAGATTGAAGACCACTAGCAGTCTGTACAAAAGATTGAAAAAGTTTTTGTTGGTCTTCTTCCGAAATCCCAATCCCTGTATCGATTACCGAAAAAATAATCCTTTCCCTCTCTTCCTCCTCTTTTTGTATTTTGAGCCGGACCGATCCGTGCTCTGTAAATTTAATCGAGTTACTCACCAAATTAATCAATACTTGTCTTAGTTTTCCTTCATCGCCAAGAACCATTTGTGGAATTCGTGGATCCAGTTCAAACAACAGTTGTAATTTTTTTTCTTGGGCCTTAAACGAACAAATATTTTCAAGACTTTGAATAAGATCGGACAAACTAAAGGAATTGCATACCAAGATAATCCGGCCCTCTTCAATTTTGGTAATACTTAAAATATTATTAATTAGATTTAACAAATGTTTCCCGCTATTTAAAATAATATTTAAATTCTTTTTTTGTTGCGAATTTGGCGTAAACTCTGTTTCCATCAACTGTGAAAATCCAATAATGGCATTCAACGGAGTCCGTAATTCATGACTCATACTCGATAGAAAAACACTTTTAGCCTGATTCGCCTGAAGTGCCCGCTCTTCAGAGAGTTTTAGCTGTCTTACCTTTTCATCGAGGATGGAGTTCTTTTTCTTTAATTCGTCATTGGTCTGATCCATTTCCTGATTTTTTTGCTGGATCTGTACCGATTTTTCGTTAATTTTTTTTTCCATCGCGGTTTGTTTTCGAAGAAATATCTGAAAGGCGATGATATAGACGAGAAGCAAAATAGTCACCGAGGCCCCAATTTTTAACCACAAGGGACTCAAATCAGGATATTTTTGTCCAATCACAATATAACCTAGATTTCCATAATATAAGGGAATACTCGTCACTAAAATTTTCCCGAAAGTGTGGGTATTTAACTCTTTTTGAGGCTCCGCCGGACTGATATTCGCAAGAATCTCTTTTGGGATTAAGGGCACAAACGTATGCACCAAAAGTTCCCCTTGACGATTTTGGATGTAAGCGAAAACAATCGTTTCTTCGACTAAGGAAGAAACAACTTGTTGCAGTACCGCCGGATCGGAAAAAAGCATCTGCTCTAAAATCGTTTTTCCAAGCGCATTCGAAAATATTCGTGTCAACTCTTTATCTAACTCAACAAATGCTTTATTCGTGCTATAAAACGAGATGATCGAAGTCACCACCGTATATAATAACGTAAAAAGAATGACAAAAATAAACAATCGGGTAGAACGGAGCTGGCGAGAAACTTTCTGGGTCCCCATAAAAATAAATTTCCGAAAGTTATTGGATGAACGTAAGCTGACCCTGAGCATCCGGACGGAATAAATAAACGGTATGAAATAATTGGTGGATTTCGGACGTGAATTGATAAGGTTCGCCGAGTCCTATTTCAATAGGTTTCATTGTTTCAAGGATCTTTTTAATGTTATGGCGGCCAAAAGGCTTGTTTTCTTCCGCTTGAATCAAGATCTGCGTCAATATCTTCGCATTAATAAAACCTTCTAGAGAAATAAAATTGGTTGAGAATTTTTCTTTTTCCATCAATTGTTTGTATTCGTTAAGAAGCGAGAACCCAGAATCCAGATTCGGAACAATTTGCGTAAAATAAAGTTGTTCGAATGAAACGTGATCGAGTTTCAACAAGGCTAACAATTGTTCTGCACCCACAAAAGAAACATTGGCAATCGGAGCATTTAATCCCAGTTTTTTTGCGTCTCGGATAAATGCCGCGCATGCTTCATAGCTTCCAATCGAGATAATGGAATCTACCTTTTCCTGAAGGAAATGATTCACTTGAATTTCCATCGATTCTGGATAGTGAGATCCGCGAAGATAAGTCGCTTCAGCCGTAATTTTTTTTCCAGATTTTTGGAGTTCCTGTTTGATCCCATCATAGCCACTTCGTCCATACGAATCACTCTGATAAAAAATACCCATTCGGAGATAACTCTTTTGAAGAAAGAAGTCTACGAGGACTGCAGTCTCTTCTTTATAAGAGGCTCGAATATTAAAAACGTAGGGTTTATAAGGATAGACTCGTTGTGCGCCAGCCCCTGTGAAATTACCAAACAAAACGATATGTTCTTGTTCGTAAATTTTGAGTAAAGGCAATATCGCCGTGGTGGTCGGCGTTCCAACATAATTAAAGAGGATATCCACACTGTCTTTCAGAATCAATTTTTCAGTGTTTTTAATGCAAAGAAGCGGATCGTATTGATCATCATAAATAAATAATTTTAGAGATTGTCCATAAATTCCGCCCTGTTCATTGATCCAATTAAAATAAGCTCTGGCTCCATTCAAATAGTGAATGCCTAACTCTTTGCTGGCGCCAGAAAAAGCCGCAGAAATTCCGATTTTTAATTCGGCGGGAGTTTGGGCCGTGAGGGTTCCGATCCAAAAACAAAAAATATTCAAAAAAAAGCAAAATTTTGTTTTCATCAAAATGCAATTCACCGTTCTTATTTTTGTGGCATGAATTGTTGCATCCATTTTTTTGCTGTTTTTGTAATCGCCAGAGACTCTTTTCCCTCAAGTTCTTTTTCCAACTGTTGCGTTAATTTTTGAATCCATTCCTGATTGCTTTTCTGGCAAGAAGTGCAGGTTTCATTCATTGATTTGGAACCCTTTTTCTTGCAAGAATCGCAAGGTTTTAAGAGGCCGATTTTAGTCTGAATGGCGGTCACTTTCTTTTGAATTTCGATAGCTTCTTTTAATTCTTTGGAGTTTTTCATTTCGTCCATTTTGCTGTCAATAGGATCCGCAATCGTTGTTCCTTTAAAGTCGTTTTGAAGCGCTTTTAATTCATTGAGCACTTTATCGGGTGTCGTTTCCATCAACTTTTCAATTGCTTTTAATCGTTGATCCCGATATTTTTTGATCATTTCATACAATCGCTGAAGTTCTTCCAAAACGGCTTGGCTTTCGTTCCCGTCAATCATTCGTTTCCGAATCGATTCAATCGCTGTCGTTAATTGCTGTTTTTTAGCAACCTGCTCCGCTAACGGCGAAATATGTAAATAAGGTTTTCTTCCCGTATAAATAATAGGAGCATCTTCAATGAGCTGTTCCACCAATTCTAAAAATTTTAATCCATCGCCTCCGTGTGCTTGGCCACATTTGTAATGATAAAAAACCTTTCCACGGTGATCGAATAAAATATAGTAAGGCGCAAATCCATTTCCCTTAATCGTTTGGTGTCCTCCGAATTGGGTAATCGTAAAGTTTTGAACGTTCGTTTCAAAACCATTCGATTTCAAAAGCATTAAGACATCTTCTTTTTTACTCTCTTGACAATCCGAGGCGATTAAATGAAACGGTTTCTCTTCCATTTTTTTTGCGAGCCGGACCAACGATCCGGTAATTCCTTTGCAACCCGATCAGGTCCCCCACATTTCAAACAGAACTACTTTTCCTTCCAGATCGGTCAGGGCGACTTCTTTTCCGAACCAATATTCTCCAAATTTCAAATTTTCTAGAGTGTCCTCTTTGCCCTGCGCTTTCAAGGGAAATAGCGCAATCCAGATTAAAACCAATAAATATCGGATTCGTTGTTTTTTCATAAAATTCTCCTTGGATATCTTTTTTATTATTTCTTTTTTACTGAGACACTTCGTTCTCAAGGTGGTTGATGTTTTTTTGAAAAGAACGGATCCTTTTTCATTCAACTAAATCAGTATAATCAAAATGCTCTTTCAGTGCCAGATTATAATACGTCACTGGCCATGAATTGGTTTTTCAACTTTGATTTCCCCAGAAGTCAGGATCCTTTTCGATGCTTAGATTTTCGTTTTTGCCCACGTTCCTGCTTTTCATGGGGTAAAGGGACCGTTGGAGCCGTATTTTTTTTAGGCTCTTCTTGGAGAAGGGGAAGGGGGATAGCCCTCTCCGTAGATCCTTTCTTCGTGTCGGAAGGCTCCGTTTTTATGGGCTCTGGAAAGGGTTGCTTTTCCAGAGTGGTTCCGTTTTTCTGAGCTTCTTCTGGAATATGATAGAGATCGAAATGAGTGGGGATGGGTTTGACTTCGGTTGATTCCGACGATGGCGATAAAACAAGGGTATTCGTTGGGTTTTGTGGAGATGGGGAGTGATGAATCGGGATAGGAGCTTGAACTGAGCGAATATGTAAATCTTGTTGTGGAAGTGCGATTTCGATTTTGTGTAGGCGGAACTCCTCAATAATTTTTTTAGTGAGTTCGTTCCGAGCTGGAAACATATCATCAATATGAGCGAGATAGACCCGTACACTAAAAATTAAAGCGCAGGCGCCAAATTCTTGCAAAAGAATGACTGGCTCTGGATTTTTTAAGACCTTGGGATGGTCATGAACAATACGACGGAGAAGATAGTCGACTTTATTCATATTCGATTGGTAAGAAACGCTAATCGGAATAACGAGCCGAAGTGTTTGATCGGTGAGGGTCCAGTTAATGAAGCTTTCCGTAATAAATTTTTTATTCGGAACTACTAATGATTTACAATCCCAATCGCGAATCGTCGTGGCTCGAATCTGAATATCGGTTACAGTTCCGCTGGTTTCTCCAACGGTAACAATATCTCCGACACGAACAGGTTGTTCAAAAAAGAGAATCAAGCCGGAAATAAAATTGGCGACAATTTCTTGTAGACCAAATCCTAATCCAACTCCTAAAGCCGCGACTAACCATTGAATGGTGGCCCATCGAATTCCCAAAGATCCGCAACTAAAAATAATTCCAATAAGCATAATGCTATATTGGCTTAAGGCAATGATAGCATACCGATTTCCAGCACCAAAAGGAATTTTTTGAAGGAGGGTAATTTCGAGAAATCCAGAGATATTTCGGCTGGCGACCAGAGTACAGATAAAAATAACGAGTGCGAGCGAAATATCCGCAAGGGTTAAGTAAGGCACAATGATCCCATCCACCTCTTCGTAAGAAATTAAAACACTTTTCAGAATTCCTAATGCGGGGAAGACTTCTCTCCAGATCCACCAGAGCCCTAGAAGCAAGGCAAAAAAGAGAAATGTTTTCGCTAAACGTTGAGTTTGGATATTCACTGTAGAAAGATTTACGGAGAGGGGGACTGGCGCATTCGTTTCCTTCTGGAGATGAAACTGATTTAGCACAATCTGCAATCGAGCCAGAGAGAACCAACGTATAATGGTGGCATAAGCGACCCATAACCCGCTAAAAAGAATAATCGTGGCGTGAAGTCTTTGTTCTAGCTGAAGCGCCGTATAGTAATATCCATTAAAAGCAATAACGGCAAGGATGAGTGGAGTCAACAAGATTAAAAAATACCAAAAATAACGAAACTGATAAATCCATCGTTCTTTGTTCTTTCGCAAAAAATCGTCCATTAAAAAATTAGAAGGACGTAAAAGCCGAAAAAACAAGAACGCGAGCAAAATGGTCGAGAGAATAAAAGAAGAACGCCCTAGCGATTGGCGATAGTCGTCGTTGGTTTGCCATTCCATAATGGACACTATAAAAAATAGAGGAAGTCCCAAAAAGGTGAACCAGGTGATTTCACGTTGGATAAATTTTAAGCGTTTGGCGTTCCAACGAAAGTGAGAGATTCCTAATCCTTTGGGGAGGCAGAACAGTTGAATTGTTTGTAATCCCCAATAATAAAAGGCACAAGTCAGTAGTCCAGCACCCAGTGCCTTTCCAAACCCCGATTCCTGAGGCAAAGATTTTAATCGCCAGGCCATAAACATCAAAATGGCTGGAAAAACAAAGGCAATTAACGCCGTCAGAAAAAAAGCTTTAAAAGTTAAATTTAAAGAATCAATCGCGTTTTCTTTTAGACTACCAACTTCGTTTCCAATCTGTTCGAGTTTTTGCAACAAACGAGAGCGGAGAGTCAACAGAAAAAGAGTGCTTAGCAGAAAAAATCCGTAGAGAAAAAAAGAAGAGCGAATTTCTGCTCCCAACAAAGAAAAGGTTTGGCTCCAGGCTTCTTCTTGAAGGAGCCAATGGATCGCAAAAAAACTATAAGAGAAATCTTTGACTTCAAAGGGAGAACTACTTCGAACCCATAGAATATTTTCATCAATAAAGGCCGCGTAATTTTCGGCTTGTTGGATCAGTTCTTTTTCTCGTGTATCTAAATCAATCAAAGAGGTGTAGTAATTGGTATAATCCTTGAGAAGCGAATCCAGATTTTCCGTTTGTGTTTTTAGAAGATTGTCCAGAGCAGTCGCAATCGCGTCCTTCGCTTCTTTGTTTATTAGAGGCTCAAGTTGTTCAAGTTGTGTCAGTAAGTGGTCTTTTTGTGCGTCAATATCGGGAAACAAATCGTCCCGTTTTTTCTGGATTTCTAATAAATCGATTCGAATTGCCGTAATTTCCGTTTCTCTAACCAAATTTTTTTTACGATGAGAATTCAGATCTAAAAATTTTTCTTTTTCAGTTCGTAAGACTAATCCAAGTGATTCCGAAAGACCAGCCACTTTGATTTTCTCGCGTACCCACTTAGCGTTGTTTGTAAAATCATGAAGTGTTTTTTGCGTTTTAGCGATTTCATCCGAGATCCTTTTCAGATTTAAATTGGCCCGCTTTTTCGCAAATAGTTCATTTTCTTTGGCTAAATTTTGGGCCACAGGATGGGTATTCGCTGTCTTTTTTAACGCTTCTTTTGCTTCTTGAATCGCCCGTTCTGTTTCTATTTTTCTCTTGTCGTTGACGGCCTCTTCATAGGCTTTGGCTTGTTTTTCTAAGTACGAAATATTACGAGCCGCTTGTTCTCGACGAGCCGGCATCAATTCGATCCGCGCATCATAATTCAAAATCTCTTTTTCACTCGCTAAAATTTGAGTTTCACTGAGTTTTTTTTGAGTGCTCCAATACGTTTTTTGTGCGACATAATAGTCCTGCCCCTTGGAGGTGTCTGAAGATTGTTGAATTTGTTTTTGAATCGTTTCTAATTTTTGTTTGGCTTCTAAAATATCTTTAGGGATTTTAACTCGTTGTTCGGCGCGCCGTTTCACTTCATCTTCAAGGTTAGTGAGGCGAAGCTTGGCTTCTGAAAGCTCATTTTTTGCTAAAGTTAACGCTTGTTCCAATTGTTGAAGTGAAATTTCTGCGGGAAGTTCCAGTTTAGTAAATGTTTGTGGCTTTTCCGAGCGGATTTGTTCCAGTAATTTTGGAGCCTCCAGACGATCTTGATCCAGAGTAACGATTTCCGCGGTTTTAATTTCTATTTCTTTGATAGAAGTGAGTGTTTTACGGTAAATTTCTAAAATTTCGCCTTTGATCTTGTCGTCAATCTCTTTTTTCGCTTCAATTTGTTTTGAAAGTGCCTCAATGGTTTCCGCTTTCAGGGACGAAAAGGTTTCGATCTCTTTTTTTTTGGAAAGAATAATTCGAAGCACTTCAAGATTTTTTTCCGCCTCCGCTATATCCATAATCGCTTTATTTTGTTGAGCCATTAAAAGGGCTTCGTTCGATTCATAATAAGCGATTTCATGTTGGTAAAGAGAAAGTTCTGTTTCCAAAATAATCGTCTTTGCGCTTTCCCACGATTGTTGGGCCAGTTGGATTTCTTTCTCTTCTTCCAAGGCGGAGTCTTTTCTTTCTTTTTCCCAAGTTTCAAGCGATTTGCGGGCCTCGCTGATTTTTTGGAGAAGCTCTGGTTGTCGGGTCGCACGACGTTTCAATTCAACATTAAACTGCTCAAATTGTTTTTTTAAAACGGAAAGGGTTGCGTCTATTTCAGATTGACGAGAAGCAAGTGGCTCACTAGCCAAATTTTCTAGCAGTTCTGTTTTTAAAGGAGACGGAGGGTTTTTTAACTCTTCACGAATTTGTAGGAGTCGCTTTGGAGCTTCTAGAATCTTCTTTTCAAACTCCAGAATTTGTGTCAGAAAAAGTTGCGTTTGCTGACACAAGAGAAGCGATTGCTGATAAAATGTTACTATTTTCTTTTTCAGCGCGGGTTCTAGTAGCGTTTCTTTTTCCAAAAACTGGATTTTTTTCTGGATTTCGGTGTTTGCAAAAGTGAGGATTGCCCCTAATTTTTTTTCGCTCAGGACACACTGAAACACTAAATATTTTTCTTGAAGTTCGCTCTCCTTTTTGTTGGCCTCATAAAAGAGACATTCTTTTTCATAGGACTCGGCTTCCTGAATAAGATCTCGTTTGGAAAGAGCCAAAAATAACAAATTTGCTTGGGCAAGTTCTGGAGCAAGGCTTTCAGAAGGAAGTTGAGCGAGTTGGTTGGCCACTTCATCTAGGCGTCGTTTCACCGAATTTTGAAGATGCTCTAAATTCTCTCGCCAGAGCGTTTGTTTCCACAGATCTTCATGCCATTGCTTCAGCGTATATTGGTGTTCTTTGAATACCCGTTGTGTATTCAAAAAGAGGGTTTCTGTCTGTTTCCAGGAGAGATCTAACGGAAGTTCGATGTGTTCTCCACTTCTGCTCTCGAGTTCGTTTTTCATTTTTTCAAGAGTAGAAGGAAACGCTTGAAGTTTTTTGCTCCATTGACTTGCTTTTACTTCCCACTCGATGATCCGATCCCAACGTTCCAGACTTTTTTGATACAGTTTGGAAAGTTTTGTGCGAATATCGGCTTCTAGCAGTTGATTTTGTTCAACGTGCTGTAATTTCTGTTGAATTTCTTGACGAGAGGCTTCTTGAGAAAACAGAAGCGTTACCAGAAAGCAAAACGCTCCAAGGCTTTTCTTTAAAACAGATGAGAAATTTAAAAAGGGTTGTTGGCGTATTCGCATCCTATTTTTCGCTTCCTTTTGGAAAGAGGAATCCTTTTTTAGGGTCGCTTAGTTCCAAGGTTTCGCTTTTTCCCACATTTTATTAAATTCTGCTGAAAATTTTTGAGCGATTTTTCGATCTTCAAGAATGAGTAACGCTTCATGGTTTGCTTCATCCGCTTGAATGGTCCAGTTCATACTTCCAGTCGCGACAATTTTTTGATCTACAATCAGAAATTTATGATGCATTTTAATGCGGTCAAATCCGTCTCCGGGAAGCTCTAGATAGCGAATTTCTATTCCATTTTGTTTGAGCTCATCTGCTTGGGACCATTTTTCCTGAACTTGATCTTGATCGAGTAAAATCTGGATTTTAGTCTTCTTTTTGAGGGCGATAATCGTTTCGGACAATTTACGGGAGGTCCACTGAAACATAGCCACCTGAATTGTTTGTTGGGATCGTTTTAATTGCTCATTTAAGGCTCGATGTAAGAGTTGTTCTTTTCCTGAAGGGGCAAAAAATACTTCTGTTTTTGTCGCTTCTTCTCCACCTTCCGCAATAGGAATGGAAGCGAAATAGAGCAGAAGCAAACCCACAACTAAGCCCATAAAGAACGTAAAAATAGATTTCATAGATGTCCTTAATTGGTGAAGAGTTCAGTCCGTAAAAATGTTTCTGGAGGAGGAAAACGAATCCTTAGCATAGTTTCTAAAAATATACCTAATTATTCCCAAAATGAAGGGAAAGTTGAGTATAAGTGTTGTTTCCGCTGGGAATAAAACCCTTAAAGTAAGGATTTAGATCGAGTAAACGGGGAGCGCAACTATGGGCGCGTGGGTTTCGCTTGAGAAATTGAATGACCAACTTCTTAAGGATTTCGCTTCGTCTGAGCCAGATAGAGCCTAAATCCTCTTGAGAACTTCTCAAAAGAACATTTCTGGCTCCATTGACATCTGCCTGAAGCTTGCGATGACAATATTGACAATAAAACAGCGACTGAGTCCTTCGATTTTTTTTATCGATATACCCGCATTTTGAGCAAGTGAGCGAAGTATAAGCCGCACACACAGAGGTGATTTTAATTTTATAGACTTCTTGAATCGATTGAAGTTTTTCTCTTATAATCCCTTTCCCGAAATGAGATAACAAGCGATTCATCGTTTTGGAAAGTTCAGGAGAAGAAAAATCGAGCTTTTCGACTACGATTTCTTTTGGAGCTTCCTTCAACACAATCCGATTCAGCACTCGATTGATTTCATTTTTAAGACAATGTCTGAACTGAGACACTAAATGTTTATAGCGAGGACTCTTTACAGGAAGTCCTTGACGTTGGCGATTTTGAGCGAGTGGGGTAATAATTGAATCATATTGTTTAAGGGTGTCTATAAAGTTTTGCCCATAGAGATGGCCTTGATTCGTGGCGAATAAAGTTCTCAAACCCAAATCCAAAGCGAGTCGTTCCACTTTCGCTTGATACTCTTCTTTTGGCTTGATTTCTTTGAGAAGGCAAACACTAATTTTTTGGTCTTCATCCACATTGATTTGACAAAAATTCTTTAATTCGCCGTTTTGAGCGTCAAAAAAAGGATTTCCATTTAAGGGCAAATCAATCGTTTTCCCTTTGTCTAAGGTGGATAAAGTAATCCAATAGGCAAACTGTTTTGCTTTTTTCTTTTTGTGATTCGTTTGTTTTTGGTTAATTTTGGCCACTTTCGCATCGAGAGCCATATTGTAATGTTTGAAAGTCGGCCTTTTATGCCACTTCATCACCTCTTTAAAGAGGACTCTTGCAAGCTTCAAGAGTTCTGCCGGAATTTCAATAAACTCTCCTTCAATATGTTTTCCATTCTCATCCAATTTAGGCATTTTGACTTGCTTTTGAAACCAGAGTGCATATTTATTGAGATAAAGAAGGCTTCTCTTTTCGGCTGAGTTTAAAGAAGAATTTAAAACCAACGGAATAAAGTCATTCGCTCGATTGGAAATAAAAGAGTTTAAAGTAGAAACGACTTGATATTGGCAGGTTTGTTTGTAGCGCTCCGAGAGAGGGGTTTTTAAGTGTTTGATATCCGCATCTTTATTGAAAGCCCCTAATTGAAAGAAAAGCTTCCATTGAGATTGAGCAATGGATTGAGCTAAAAGTCGATACTCTAAGAGAAGCGCTCGTATTTTGGCTTGTTTGGATTTATGGATAAAGTGTTTCAGAGGATAAGTGCGGATCATTCTTCTCTCTTTAATTCTTGAAGAATAGTTTCTGTTTTTCGTTTAGCTCTACGAATTCCATACATTTGAGCGGCAAAAGAATAAATAATAGAAACCAAATCTTCTATCAAATCCCCTTTTTCGTCTTCAGCCCAATTAACGACTTCAATGAAACGATTTTCTTTTTCCAGTAAAATTTTTAAATAATTAAAACCAAATCGGGTCAGTCGGTCTTTATGTTCCACTAAAAGAATATTCCAATCCTCTTTTTGAAGTAAGGATTGCAACTTCTTACGATGATCATTGATTCCAGAACCAATTTCTTGAACGATATAGCGAATAGAAAAACCTTTAGCCGAGGCATAGTTTTTGAGACGTTCGACTTGGGCTTTTAAATTTTCTTTGTTTTCGTGAGAGGAAACACGAGTATAAATAGCGACAGAAGAAGGAGTTATTTTGGCAGGAAGAAAGACTTCATTAGGGACGATAATAGTTCCCGTAGGTAATTGATAAGCCCCCGGAATAAAGCCTTGTTTATAATGGTTCCAGGCAATCTTATAAGAAATTCCTATTTTTTTGGCATATTCGCTGAGTTTCATGAGTCTATCTTAGAATTTTTTTTAAGCAAGTCAATCATAAAAAGCTATATTTAGGTATATTTAGGTATATTTTTTAGAATTAGTTATTATACTTGGCTTCCGAGAGGAATCAAGCAAAAGAGCAAAAAACTTTCAAAAAGGGGTTCTTCCGCATTTCGCTCTTAACACGATTTCGAAATTATGCTATAGTTTGTCTAAATTTTGTAATCCAATTTTGGCCGAATTTTTTAAACTGAGATTTGGCTCCAAAATAGAGTTTTTGAGTTTATTATTTTTCTCATTAATCTTTGGAATGGTGACTTTTGATGGAATTTCGGGAACCGCCTCATTTTGAAGGTGAGGTGATTTTAGAAGAAGAATTAGAAAATAGTTTTCATATTAAAACGCCTTTTATTGAGCGTATCTTTACCGCTTTACAAACTCATCAAATTACGCTTCAAGAGGAACGTATCATGAAAGTTCGTCTTTGTCTTGATGAGGCGTTGATGAATGCGATTACTCACGGGAATAAAGAAAATCAATCAAAAAAAATTAGAACAAAACTTATGATGAATGCTTCTAGTTGGTTTATAGAAATTGCTGATGATGGAGAAGGATTCTCGTTGGCCGACATCCCGGATAGTACTAGCGAAGAATCGTGGATGATGGAAAGCGGGCGAGGCATTTTGTTAATGAATACGTTTACAGATCGTGTATTTTTTTACGATCGAGGGACCAAAGTTCGCCTCTTATATTTTCGGTAATTTCTTATACTTCTGATCATCTCGTTCGATTTTATTTTTATCTTTAATGCGGAGGACTTGCGGAATGGCAGAAATAAAAGCGCGTTTAACCTGTCGTCAGGTTGAAGATGTGATGTGCGTCTATTTTGTGGACTCAGCTATTTTGGATGAAAGCAATATTCAACAATTGGGCGAAGAATTATTTGCGATGACCACTAAACCCAACCTAAAAATGTTGTTAAATTTTGAAAAAGTGGATTACCTTTCTTCTGCAGTTCTTGGTAAGTTAGTCGCGCTTCATAAAAAAATTGTTAAAGAGAAAGGAGGCCTGAAATTTTGTTGCATTAAAGACTCCATCTTAGAAGTCTTTAAAGTCACGAAACTGGACAAAATTTTTGATATCCACACTGCAGAACAAAAAGCCTTAGAAAATTTTAAAAACCTTCGATTCTGGGAAAAAAAATAAGCCTGAACTCCATCAGAAAAGGGTCTTTTATGGCACGACATATTGATCGATATTTAAAAGAAATTCTGGAAGAAGATCGATTTTCGTTTTATCAGACAGTCTGTGACTTCGCAGATGAGGAAATTGGAAAACATATTCTCCAGTGGGAACGAGAACACCTCCTGATGCCAGACGATTGCTTACGAAAAATGGGAGAACTGGGTCTTTTTGGACTTACCGTTGAAGAAGCGTACGGGGGGCAAGGAGGCGATCTCTTGGATCTCGTCCTGATGGGACTCGCCGTGGGCTATCATTCTCCATCTGCCGCTATTACTCCGGGTGCCGCGACTAGTCTTGGAATTAATCCGATCCATAAATTCGGGAGTCCTGCCCAGAAAAAAGAACATCTCCCGGATCTCACTGCCGGAAAACGAATGGCTATTTTCGGGCTCTCAGAACCCGGGCGTGGCTCTGATGCCGCAAATCCTGAAGTTCTCGCGATCAAAACAAACGGAGGCTATCTCTTAAATAAAGAAAAATGCTGGTCGACCAACGCCAAATGGGCCAGCCATATTGTAGTTCACGCGATGACCGACTCGACTCAACCCAACGGCCACCGCACAACGTGCTTTCTGGTTCCCATGAACCGCAAAGGAATTCATTATCAAGAAATGCAGGGAAAAACGGTCTGGGAACAATCGTCTACGGGCTCCGTTGTCTTTGAAAATGTCTTTGCAAGTTCTGACGAAATTTTAGGCGAATATAATGATGGTTTTAAGGTAATGGTAACGACCCTCAATGGCGGTCGAGTCTTTATCGCGGCGCTTGCCCTTTCTTCTTTGGCCTTCGCTCTCGATAAATGCGCTCATTATGTTCAGGAACGTATTCAATTTGATGGCCCTATCGGTCGCTTTCAACGCGTGCAAGATGTTCTGCTTGATATGGATATTGCTCTGGAACAACATCTTTCCTGGCTCGTTCATCTTTCACGACTTTATACCCAAAATAAACTCAAACGCGAACAGGCCGCTAAGTTGAAAATTTCAGCCTCTCGTGTCGCCTCCCACTTGTTGGTTGATGCCATGGAAATCTGTGGCGGAGTTGCTTGTCTCGATGAATTTGGATTGATGCGACATCATCGCGATTTATTTGTCACTCGCGTTGGAGAAGGCTCTAATTTCGCCCTGAAAACATTGGCCGTCAAACCCCTGCTCCCAAATATCTCGATTCAATAAAATAAAAAAAACTCTCTTTCTATTCTAGAAAATTTTTTATGCAAATGAACCCAGAAAAAACGCTCTCCGAAAAACACCTCTTTTATTTAGCGTTCTTCTGTTTATTGATGACTCAAATTTTCTTTATCTGGACTGGAATTCGTGGTGTAAATTTTGGCTTTCATTGGGATGAATATCGAATTATTAGGACCGTAGAGAGAGTTTTTTTAACCGGAACTATTTTACCTCAAGAATATTATTATCCTTCTATGTCTTTTAATTTAGCTTTGCTAGCGCTAACTCCAGAATGGGTTTTGTTTCTGAAAGAACATTTTCGTCAATGGAAAGCCCCGGGGCCCGAGGAATCGTTTGCACTTTCTCACAGCGAACTGACGAAACATTATCAAAGTTTTGCTTCTGTGGAAAATATAAACAAAATCGGAAAATTTATTGCTAGCGAAACTTTTTCTCACCGATTAAGAAGTATTTATATCATTCTCACCAGCTTTACCGGATGGTGGATATTTTTCACCCTCTACCATTTCCGACGAAAAATCTTTGAATCTCTGTTGGGTGGAATTTTAGTGCTAAGTTCTTGGGAAGTCGCTTACCATTCACGATGGGCAATGCCCGATACGTTACAGATCCAATTTGCGGCGCTAACCATGATGTGTGTGACATTCGCTTTAAATAATAAAACGGAAAAATCCTTTCAGTGGCTATCCTTAGGAACGATAGGTGCCGCTTGTAACTGCGCTTCAAAGTATCATGGTGGAGTCTTTCTTCTAATGACGTGCTTGGCCACTTTCTACTTGGGAAAAAAACAAGCGATTCCTACTGTGGTTATTTTTAAAAAAATTTTTAAATTATTGATCCTTTTTTCTTTTTCGTTCTTTCTTCTTTGCCCCGGTATTCTACTTCAGCCCCTTAATTTTTTCGATGATCTGGCTTCCCGAATTGTCAACTACTCTTTAGGCCACGGAGGTTATACCGTTCAGCCCTTCTGGGAGCATGGAGAACTCTTGATCCTTTATTTGAGTCAGGTTCTCTTTTCCTCGTATTCTCCGATCGCGTTATTTTTTTTCGTATTCAGTTTTTTTGGCGTCTATACCAGTTGGAAAAGTGATCGTTGGGGTACAGCCATCCTTCTCTCTTCTCCACTCATTTTCTTTTTATATATCATTACCAATAAAGTGATGATCGTTCGTAATGATCTCCAAATTGTTCCCATTCTCGCTTTTTTGAGCGCAATAGGACTGGGTGAGTTACGAGAAAAAATTTCCAAACGATTTTTCAAAATTAGTTTTGAAGTTCTTTTAGGCATTCTATTATTTTTTAATATTTATTGGCTGTATTATACCTCAGAGACGATTGCAAAAAGTTCCGAAATAGACTTTATTCATAATATTGAAAGTCACTTGAAAACACATTCCAATCAGAAATTTTTTTTATCGCACAGTGTTTTTAAAAATTTAGAATCTCATTACCCTTCAAACTTAAGTCAAGCATTTCCTAATATTGTTACCGCTTCTCAAGAAGCGGATTCCTATTTATTTCTCTTGTTTGAAGCGTTTGCGGCAAACGAAAATGACTGGGTTAAACTTAAAGCAAACCGCCAATATATTTATCAGATGGTTTCCGGCACTTATGATGTGAACTTGACGTATTATCCAACTTGGGCCGCCAGCCATAAATTAATGGTCATTTCTATCTCTCAAGCCCTAGAAATGGGAATTCTTCAACATCAATGAAAACTTCATCTCACTTTTTTGGGATGGATGTCGCTTTCTTTGGCGCTAGAAAGGATTGATAATAGCCCTCAATCTCTTCTTTAGTAAATACTTCAGAGGTTCCCATTTCATCGTAAAGTTGTGTGGCATTTTCATTGATATACTCGGCTGTAGTTTGGGCCGAGTATATGAAAATAGTGGATTTTTTCTCTAAAATGAGGCCTACCAATTCATGAGCGGATTTTGAAAGTTTATCTAAAAATTTATTTTCTACTTTGAAAAAAAGGGACGCTTTTGTATCCACCATCCCCCCTTTCGCCGGGACAAATTTCAAAATGATTAATCCTTCCGATTTAATCTCAAGATTAAACGGAGCTTGAAAAATTCCATTCGCTAAATAAACACGCATTTTTTCGGTACGATAAATACATTGAAGTTCAGCGACCACTCCGTTTTTATCATCCACTTTAAAAACGCCCTCCCTAGGAACTTCTACCGTATACTTTCCTAGATCCAAAAATTGCACAATTTTGGAGGTAAATTCTAAATTGGCCAACATATATTCATAAATAGCTACAGTACTTTTTACTTGGGTTCGTGGAAGGTTTCGTTTAATGGAATAGTTTTTTAAAATATCCTGAGCTTTTGCGAAAGATTCCGGATCTATTTTTTCTTCTGGTATCAAATCTTCTAAATCCGCATAAAGCCCAGAGACAAAAAGGAGGCATAAGCCGAGCAAAAAAAATGGTTTCATGGCAAACTCCCGGTCAATAAAAAAAAATGGCTTCGCACTCTTCAAAAGTTTCAAAAATTTATGAAACTTGAACTTCCATAAGTATATCTTCAAAATTTTCAAAGAAAAATAAGGTTTTAATTATTTTTATATCTTCTTGAAAGAGAAAATGATGCAAAAAATACTCTTCTTTATTTGTTTTTTTGCTTGGGTCGGAATTTTTCATTCCCTAAATGCTCAAAACCTTCAAATCCTTCAAAAAAAACATATTCAAGTCGAATTTCTTTCGGAACAAGCTTCTCTTGTTCCCGGCCAAAATTTTTGGCTGGCCATTCGTTTTCAAATTGAACCCCATTGGCATATTTATTGGCAAAATCCCGGAGATACAGGGGTTCCTCCTTCGGTGAAGTGGATCCTACCTGAGGGAATAGATGCCGGCCCATTATTGTGGCCCACTCCAGAACGAATAGAAGATGTTTCTTTAGTAAACTACGCCTATGAAGGAACGGTCGTTTTCTTAATAGAAATGAAATCGGCCACTACCCTTTCAGGCGACGAAGTAACGTTAACAGCTCAAGTAGATTGGCTCGTTTGCAAAGATATTTGTATTCATGAGGGAACTTCTTTATCCTTGAAGCTCCCCCTAAAAAAAGAACTTCCAGAACTCAATTCCTCCGAGAAAATCTTGTTTGAAAAAGCCCGGAGCAAGTTGCCTGGAAGGCTTCCAAATTGGACATTTCAAGCTAAAATGAATCTCAAATCTATCGTGATCGATATCACGCCTCCAGCCGATTTTTCAGAAACACTCCTAAACCTCTATTTTTTTCCACAAGAAGGCGGAATTATCGAAGATTCCGCGCCACAAAGTGTTCACAAGACAGAAACCGCTTATCAATTAACCTTGATTCGCTCGATCGTTGTTGGAAAAGAAACCCCCCTTTTACAAGGAATTTTAATTTTTACTCAAAACGAACAAAAAAAAACCTTTCAGGTACAAATCCCGGTTTCTTTCTAGTTTATTTTGGCTAAAATTCTTCTCTTGATTCAAAAAAGGATTTGAAGGACAATAAGATTGTTTTTGTTGAGGTGCCGTATGCACCCTGAAAAGAAAATACTTCTTCTTTTCTGTGGAGAATAACAATGAATTTAAAGAATATTTTAGTCACCGGATTATCCGGTTTTTGGGGTGAAATTTTCGCTTCTTATCTGGATGAACGGGACGAGTATGAAAAAATTATTGGAATCGATTCGATCCCTCCCAAAAAAACATTTAAGCGGGTGAAATATCGTGAATGGAACCCTATTAATGAATCTATTCTCCAGATTTTAGAAGAAGAAAAGATTGATGGGGTGTGCCACCTCAATTTTATTCCCGTAAAATTTCATGACGAAAAAATGTTTCAGCGCAATGTTTTGGGCGCGATGAATCTACTTTCGGCCTGCGTCCGGCTCAAAATTCAAAAAGTGGCGATGATGAGTTCCTTTATTGTTTATGGAGCGAAAGGGAGCAATCCGAACTTTATTCCTGAAGAGTCTTCAACTCAAAGGAAACGATTTGCTTACCAGGAAAATAATGATCTCTTGGAAATCGACGACTATGTCACCGATTTTATTCGGCTCTATCCTGATTTCCATCTCACGATGCTTCGCTTTTGTAGTATTATCGGCCCAACGGTAAATACTCCAATGACGAAATACCTCTCGTATCCAGTGGTTCCAACCCTCTTGGGATTTGATCCGATGTTCCAATTTATTCATGAGCAAGATGTTTTGTATGCGCTCGCTCATGCCTTAAAATCGGATTATCATGGAGTCGTGAATGTGGCCGCTTCGGATGTGATTCCTTTATCCAAAGCGAAAAAAATCTGCTCTCAAACCGCTATTCCGCTCTTTCACCCAATCGCTTATACTTTGAGTCAGTTCTTAAATAACATTAAATTAGCACGACTACGACTATTAGAAGTTGATTTTTTACGCTACAACTGCATCGTAGACACGATCCGAATGAAAGAGCAATTTCAGTTCGTACCCGAAAAAACAGCGGAAGAGACGTTAAGAGAATTTGCGGAACATCGTCGTTTAAAGCAAATTTTCCCGCTCGAAAAAAATGTTAGAGAGCTTGAATCCTCGGCGCGACTTGGATTCCACTGGGGAACTGAAAAGGTGAAATCGAAGATAGAAGAGCAGATTCAGTCCTTTTTGAATAAACGCCACCTCCCGACGACAGAACAACTCGAAAGTTTGTCCCAAAGAATCGATCAAATTTCCGAAAGAATCGATCAATTAGCAGGAAACCGCCATGTCTGATGAAACCAAAGAAATAAATGTTTCTGAAGAGGTCCAAAAGTTAAAAGCGGAACTGGAAACCCTCGTTCAGGATATCCAGAAAATTATTCCCACAGCCGCGTCTAAAGGGATCCGTACTCCATTGGGTTGGCTCAAAGATCTTCCAAAAAAAGTTCCTCTGAAAAACCCACTAACGGCAATCAAAAACTCAGATTTGTTGGACCCTGATACCTGGAAGGGGATTAAATACATTCTCGATGCGAGACGTGAAGCCGCAAAACGCCGTAAAGACGGAGATTACCCTGTTGATGAATACGGACTAGATGAAGAATTTTTTGATAAGTGTCGTCCCATGCTTTCTTTCCTTTATCATAAGTACTGGCGAGTTGAAACGTTTGGGATTGAAAATATTCCGAGCGAGGGCCCTGCTTTACTCGTTTGTAATCATTCTGGCGTATTGCCTTGGGATGGTGCTATGGTAAATGCCGCAGTCTGGGAAGAACATCCGAATCCGCGTTATGTGCGAACCCTTTTTCTTCAATGGTTTACGTCTGTTCCCATTGTCGCTCCTTTATTGGCCCGTACCGGACAAGTGCTGGCCTGTCCTGAAAATGCCCAACGTCTCTTAGAAGAGGGCCGTCTTGTCGCCGTTTTCCCGGAAGGATTAAAAGGCGTCGGAAAACTCTATAAAGATCGCTATCATCTCGCACGTTTTGGACGGGGGGGGTTTATCCGAACCGCGATTCATGGGAAAGCCCCCATTATCCCAGTGTCGATTGTGGGTGCAGAAGAAATTCATCCGAATTTACTGCGACTCGATTTCCTTGGGAAACCGCTCGGTTTGCCCTATTTTCCAATCACTCCAACCTTTCCTCTGTTGGGTCCTCTCGGGGTGATCCCTTTGCCATCGAAGTGGATGATTAAATTTTGTGAACCGATTCCTATGGATTCTTATACAGCTCAAGATGCGCTCGATTTCCTCACCGTTTCAAAACTTACCGAGACGGTTCGAGAAAATATTCAAGATGGAATCAAGGAACTTCTCGTAAAACGCAAGCGAGCGTTTTTCTAAAAGGAGCCTTTTCTCTAGAAAAAATCTGTTGATTAAAAAAAAAACGCGATACAATACTTTTTAGCAAGCGTTGACAAAAAACTTCAGAATGAGACAATTTTACTAGATCTCTAATAAGTAATTTTTATCTTTGGGAACGATATGAACGAGGAAACTTTTCATTCTTCTGAGAAAAAAAATCCGCCGAGTGATCTCTCTTCGGAAAAACCTTTGTTCCCTCTCAAAAAAGAAGGTTTAACACCGAAAGAGTTTGAAGAATCTTCAGCAAAAACCATTGAAATTCCAAGTAGCGCTAACATTCTTTCTCCCTTATTAGAGCCCATTTCTTCAAATGATTTTTCTGCCCGAACCGAAGGGTTTGAATCCACAGGAACCTCTGCTTTTATTCACTCTAGCCCAACAATGGAAGATGTTTCCGAATTCACCTCTTCTTCTGATATGGATAACCTAAAATCGACTATGCCAGCGCTTGGAATGCAAGAAAGCGCTTTAACGCAAAACGAAAACTGGAAATCCTATTCAACCGCTCGCTCCAAAGGAGATATGATCGGAAGAACTCTGGATGTTTGTAAATTAGAATCCAAACTCGGACAAGGCGGGATGGGAACCGTCTATTTGGCCCATCATATGACCTTACAAAAAAAGGTCGCCATCAAGATTTTGCCGCCTGAATTAGCGATGAATCAAAAAATTTTAGATCGATTCTTCCGTGAAGCTCAATCTGCGGCAAAACTAGAACATCCCAATATTGTTCAAGTTCACGATGTACGTTCTAGTGATACCGGAGCGTATATTGTGATGCAATATGTCGAAGGACAGACCTTAACGAAAAAAATTCTGGAAGGGGATATCCCCCTTTCTGAACGATTAAAACTCTTGTTACAAACGGTAGAAGGCTTAGCCTTTGCCCATAAACGCGGGATTATTCATCGGGATATTAAATCGGAAAATATTCTCATCTCCAACTACGGAGAAGCAAAAATTGCTGACTTTGGGCTAGCCAAAATTAATGACGAATTTGGTTCACAACTCACTTCTCATGGCCAAATTATGGGAACACCCGATTATATGCCCCCTGAAATCGCTAAAGGAGGTTCCGCCGATGCTCGATCGGATCAATATTCGTTAGGGATTCTTTTCTATTTTACCCTCACCGGAAATTTGCCTTTTAAAGCCTCTAATATTCCCAACTTACTCATGAAACATATTCATGAAATCCCGCCTCCTCCAAGAAAACTGAATTCAGAGATTAGTGACTCTCTCAATTATATTGTTGTAAAGATGATTCAGAAGGAACCCGATCAACGCTATGCTTCTCTTGAAGAACTCCTTCAAGATCTAAAATGGGTTCAAATGGGACAAGAACTGCCTCCTGAAAAAATTAAAACTCTGATTTCAGAAGAAGAAACGATAAAAACGTTAGAAGTCTCTTCCAAACCGACGAAAAAACTACCCACATTACTCGCAAAGTCGATCTCCGCTAAACAAGATCAAGAAGTCAACGCCGAGAAACAAAAACCGTTACCACACCCCAAGGTGACTTCAGCTTCCAAAGATAAAAGTACAGAATCCAACGAAAGCGACTCTTCTGCAAACCTTCCCAACCTTCCCAACCTTCCCAACCTTCCCAATACTCAAAAGCCTCTGCAATTGAATCTGGTGAGCACGAATTTAGGAGCCTCTCGTCAAAAACTGAGTACGGCAACTCCGACTCGAAAAAATCCTCAATCC
Source organism: uncultured Planctomycetota bacterium (assembly GCA_964530615.1). GTDB lineage: Bacteria > Planctomycetota > JBBTDB01 > JBBTDB01 > JBBTDB01 > JBBTDB01. Next base: position 52,149 of record CAZHAR010000017.1, read on the forward strand.
TCTGGAATTCGTACCGCAGTGGGTTTGCCTCAACATCGAAAAGGAAGCGGAAAAAAGAAAAAATCCGATATCCCTATTTATCTTGGAATTGCTGGAATAGCACTGCTTTTCGTCATTTTGGGGATTTTTCTGAAAAAATCAAACTCGGTTTCAGATAAAACAGAGGGGAACACGCATCAAACGAATCTAGATCCCTCAAAAGATCCAAAAGTAGACTTAGAAAGACAGGCCGCTCAACTTGTTGGAGCGACTCTAGGATTATTGGTGAATGAAAAAAATTATAAATTCAAGAAAAAACAATATGAAACTCTTTTAGGAAAAGTGGCCACTACTTCTCAAGTCGTCAAAGTCGAAATTGCTCTCGCAAAATTAAAAGAAATTCACGACGAAGAAGCAAAAAAAATATTTGAAAAAGCAAAAAAAGAATCCGATAAACTCATTGAACAAGCTTCCGCTCGAAAAGAATGGGACCTCAACACAGAAATAAAACTCAATAATGCAGAAAAAGCCTTTATCGATCTGACCAATGAGTACGAAGATACCGAATATTGGACCCTTAAATCGCAAGAACTAGAACACATCCAGCAAACTCGAAAAAAACTTGAAATGGTAAAACATATTGAAAATTCTGGGAATGCTTCAACTTCGGGTCCGGGTCCTTTTTTAGACGGTCTTTTTTTTCAACTCAATGGAGAAAAAAAAGGGAAATTTTATCCGCTTGAGGGAAACTGGAAAGCGGAAAATGAACTCCTTGTCTGCGAAAATCAATTAGCCTCACGTGCTTTTTTGCGACTAGGAGATCGGCGATACCGTGAGTTCCAACTACAATTTGAAATCAAGATTGAACGAGGTTTAGTGCAAGCGTGCTTACTCAGTAGCCCCGAAAAGAAAGAACATCACCATTTTTCTTCTGATTTTTTTGGATTGAAAATGAGTGACTGGCATCCAGTGACTGTTGAATTTCGCAATAACAAATTTGTGATTGTAGCAAACGGGAAACGGGATGAGGTCGATGCCGCCCTAGAAAACTTTTCAACTTATGGCGGAATTGTATTCGAATGCGACCGAAATACTCTCGTGTATTTTCGAAACGTCCAACTCACCGATTTTAAATAATCGGCGGTTTGATACATTCTTGATATAAAGAAATCCACTGCTCTGTGATTTGAGACCAATCATGCTTTTGTGCCCAAATTTTAGCATTTTGGCTCATTTCTTGAAGAAGAGCGGGTTTTTGGAGCAAAGTTTCAATCGCAGTAGCCGTTTGTTCAACGGATTCAGCCGGCGCCAACAAACCGGTTTTTTCATGCACAACAGCGTCAGGAACTCCACCAGAGTTGGAAGCAACCACAGGTTTTCCCGCGGCGTTGGCTTCTATAAAAACAATTCCGAATCCTTCAAAATGGAAATCGCGGTGGGTCGGAGTGTGACAATATAAATCACAAGCTTGAAAATGTGCCACCAGATCCTCGCCCTCTTTTTGTCCTAAAAATTCAACCGTCTCTTGAAGTCCTTCTTTTTGGACGAGTGCTTTGAGTTCTTTTTCCATAATCCCCTTCCCAATAATCAAATATTTGAGGGGATATTTTCTCAAGAATGTTAATGCTTGAATGACAATATGAAACCCTTTGCGTTCTTTTAACCCACCAACCCCTAAAATAAGAAACTTTCCGGGATAGTGTTGACGAATGGTTTGAATGATTTCAGGCGAAACTGGAGTTGAAAAACGTTCATAATTAACACCATTATGAATGACTTGAAAGGGAGTTTTTACCTTAGAATACTGTTGAATGAGCGAAGCAGTATAGTGGCTCGGAGTCACAATTTTCTGCGCATAGCGATAACTTTTTTCCTGAAAATAACGATCCCAAAAATGGAAGAGTGGGAGAACCCCATACGTTCCTTGAGAACCCGTCAAATAGGGCACCTTTAATTGTCGCGCAATTTTGTAAGCGATAAAACAATAGGGAAAATCAAAAAGATTGTGGATCAACGTAAAGTTTGCCAGTCGTTTCGGCAATCGATAGCAAGCATAAGAAAAAGAAGAAAAATTCCGCAAAGTAGTCGTATAGGACGGAAGAACATATTCTACTGGATATCGAACATATTCATAATGAGGCTCGTTTTGGGGAAGTAATAAGAGAAAATCGATTCCTTTTTTTTTGAGAGCCTGACAATATTCGTGAGTGATATTTCCCCAACCATGATGGAGATCTGCCGTATACGAAATTAAAAGAAGCTTCATACGCTGTTCACTCTTTTTTCGGTTTGAAGTTTAAGATCAAGCTATAGAGAGTATAGTAGGCGGGATAGAGTAAACTTAGATAAATGTAGAGCTTGGGTGTTGCTTCCATCTGATAAATAAAGTAAAGAAGCGCCATCCCCCACAAAATTCCAAGCGAAATTAACCAAAATTTGCCAGAACGTGCCCGCGAGGGATAGAGATATTTGATCGGAATAAAAACAAGAATCGAGAAGAACACCAAAAGAATCAAGTTCCAAAAAGGCGGAACAGCCAAAAGACTAAGATAGAAAACAAGAACGTTCCAGTAAGAAGGAAATCCCGTAAAAAAACCATCGTCTGTTTTCGCTTGTCCTTGACAAAATCCATAGCCCGAGGCCATTAGTGGAAATGCTAAGCACCACAAAAAAGGTTCTGGAATCAAATGGAGATGGTAAACCATATAAAGTGGTACTACCACATACGTTAAGAAATCGGCAATATCATCTAGTTTCCCTCCGTCAAAATCAGGGAGCCATTTTTTTACCTGAAATTTTCGGGCAAAGGTTCCATCGGTCGAATCAATCAAGACATTAATTAAGTTTAAAATCCAAGCGAATTGAATGTTTCCGCGTTGAATCTCGATTAAACTATAGAAGGAAAAAGGAATCGATATACCGGTATAAGCATGAACGCACCAAGCTCGAAAACGAAATAATTGGGGGGTCATAAATTTCGCTCAAAATAATGGGAACGAATTTTCTCTTGAAAAACAATCTATCAATTTTTGGCAAAATACAATAACGATTTTTGAGCAAAATATCAACGACGTCTTTTTCTATCCAAATTTTTCAGAGAAAAGAAAAAGCTCTGATTCCCCCATAAAATTCTAGGGTATTTTCTTGCCCTTAATGGATTTCCATGTTAGTCTGGACGCTCTCTTTTAAAATGCTGGAGCATTTTTAAAAATTGGGGTAATAAATTATGCCAAAAATTTTACTGATTGATGATGATCCGTTAATGCTTGATTTTCTCATTCCTGCGCTACAATACTATGGCTTTGAATTAGAAGCCTATCTTAGCGCGTTACAAGCACTTGAACGATTCAAGACAGAAAAATTTGACCTAGTTATTACCGATTTATATATGCAAGATCTGGATGGGAGATCGTTTACTGTTCAACTTAAAGAAATCCGTAATGAAACTCCAGTGATTATTATGACGGCGTATCCTTCTTCTGAAAGTATTTTAGATCTAGGAACTCTAGGAATTTCGGATTACATTACTAAACCATTTGATATCGAAAAATTGGTTAAATCCATTCAAACAGCCTTAAGCGCACAAACACCAACCTAAGAATCCGCATCTTCTTCTAATAATAATTCGCCTGTGAATGTTTTTTTCTCAGCTAATTTTTGTTTGAGTTCTTGAGCGTTCATTGCAAAAAGAGGAGAAATTTCGATCACCCCTTGAACTTCTCCTTTTTCATTTCGAGGAACAAACATCGTTGCTTGTTCTAACCACGAAGCAAATAAATTCGTCTGGAGTTTTTGCGCCAAATCAAGCGAATACAGTCCTTCTGTATTCTTAATAGGCGCATATTCTTCTCGCGGGTCTACTTCGACAAATAAGGGATTTTTTGCTTCTCCTAACAAATCAAATAAACAGGTTTCAAACTTATATCCATTTTCTTTTTCTGGAGTGATCCATTGACGATCCGTGTTCAGATAGGGAATTTTTCGCAAATATTTATGATAGGGCAGTTGCTCAAAAGTAACCTGTTGAAGCAAAACCAGCGAAATCATATAGATCGAAGTATTTCCAAGGTGATATTTCGGGTTCCCGTCTTCATCTTGAGAGCAGCGAATTTCTTCGGTTATTTCTTCTTGCTCTAAAATGCCAGTTTTCCCATTAATCACGGCGGCTATTTCTGAGCGTTCAGTCGGTTCTGAATAAGTAAAGACTTTTGCAGAAAAATCGGCATTTTCTTTGAGGTGCCAACCCAGAAAGGTCGCGTCTGCAATTTGAATCAATGGATTATCCACATGAAAACAGAAAAGAGTTTCATAGCCTTCATTTAAAAATGTTTCAATCGCCCTAAATTTTTTAAGAACCTTGAGACAACCACCATCTCCGTTCGGATTCTTAACTAAAGTAGAAGGATCGGAAAGAAAAAATTTTCCGGATAAATCAAGAGAAGGAAGCATCTCTTGTTGGACAAAATGGATATTCTTTTCTAGCAATCCAAATAAGCTATTTTGGAAAAAAAATTGTTCGGTTTCCGCATGATTTTCACGAGAAGTCATAATCCAAAGCGGAAACGTCACCTCATAGCGACGCTGTAACGCAAGAATTTTCTCCGCATAAATCTGAAAAAGCGTATGCTGAGTCAGAGATCCTACAGCACATTTTCCTTTGGTTCCTTTAAAATTTAATCGAGTGCCCTGCCCCCCTGCCGCTAGAAAAAGAGCCACTTTTCCCGCTTTAATCGCCGTTTCCCCTATTCGTCTCGCTTCTTCTTCTCGCGCTCGATCTCCTCGACTTTTAGCTTTATGGATATATTTACAAGGCTCAAGTGATTTAATCACACGCGGAGGCGAAGTAATGTTTTGATGGATTTTTTTGAGGAATTCGGGATCAATACTTTCCAAATCATTCAATAATTTATTTTGCTGTTCTGGTAATAAATCGTTCCAAGAAGTAAATAAATGTTGTTGCTGAAGTTCAAAAAAACGATCGATGATTATTTGTGAATCGTGTTGATCAGGTCGAATGACTTTAGAAGCGCTAATTTTAGTGGTATCCATAGGTTATAACAAATTATCGAGGTTAAATTCTTTCAAAAACAGGATCCCCTTTTTTGGTATAAAAAATCACCAAGTACTGCGGATTATACCAAAAAATTCAAAAAATTCGAGAGGTGTTTTTTTTTGCGTAGAGACACAAGATTTTACCTCGTTCCAACGGATTATTGGGGTCGATAAATTCCAAAAACATCTCTTAATACAGTACTGATTTCTCCGATAGTCCCGTATTGGCGAATACATTCTTTAATAGGCGGAAGCAGATTTTCTGTACCTTTAGCGGCCTGTTTAAGTGCGTTCAGGGAAGATTGAACTTGCGAAGCGTTTCTTCTGGCACGGAGTTTTTTCAATTGTTGAATTTGTTCTTTTTCAATACGTTCATCGATCCGAAATAAGGCGGGTGCTTCCGGGTCTTTTGTTATAAATTGATTGGCCGAAACAACAATTCGTTCTTGAGTTTCAAGTTGTTTTTGAAGCAAATAGGCCGATTTTTCGATTTCTTTATGGAAATAACGTTCTTCAATCGCAGGAATGGAGCCCCCTTTGGATTCTATAATTTCGATATATTCGTAGGCTTTTTCTTCTAATTTTCGAGTCAACTCTTCGAGATAATAGCATCCTGCCAAAGGATCCACCGTATCCGCGACCCCAGTTTCGTAGGCGAGAATCTGTTGGGTTCGTAGCGCGATTTCGGCCGATTCTTCTGTCGGAAGCGAAAGAGCTTCATCTCGAGAGTTCGTGTGAAGGGACTGGGTTCCACCTAAAACAGCCGCGAGTGCTTGATAAGCAACCCGAACAATATTGTTATTCGGTTGCTGATGAGTCAAACTGGAACCTGCGGTTTGCGTATGAAAGCGACACATCAACGCTTTAGGATTTTTAGCATGAAACCGTTCTTTCATGAGAGTGGCCCATATTTTTCGGGCGGCTCTGAATTTCGCGATTTCTTCAAAAAAGTGGTTATCGCTACTAAAAAAAAACGACAATCTCTGTCCAAAATCGTCCACATTAAGACCCACACGGAGCGCTTCGCGCACGTAGCTGATTCCATTTGCCATCGTAAATCCTAATTCTTGAGCCGCGGTCGCTCCGGCTTCACGAATATGGTATCCAGAAATCGAGATGGTGTTCCACTGAGGAAGCTCTTCTTGGCAGTAGCGAAAAATATCGGTAATAATTCGCATCGAGGGCCGCGGTGGATAAATATAGGTTCCTCGGGCGATATACTCTTTAAGAAGATCATTTTGGATGGTTCCTCGAAGATTTTTCCCCAAGATACCTTTTTTTTCGGCGGTGACTTGGTAAAGACACAAGAGGATTGCCGCAGTCGCGTTAATGGTCATTGAGGTTGAAACTTGATCGAGAGGAATTCCTTCAAAAAGGGCCTCCATATCTTCTAGCGAATCAATGGCAACGCCTACTTTTCCAACTTCTCCGATTGCCTCCTCTGCATCAGAATCGTAGCCCATCTGGGTGGGCAGATCAAAAGCCACGGAGAGGCCGGTTTGGCCAGAGGCTAACAAAAATTTATAACGGGTATTGGTCTCTTTTGCCGTACTAAAACCGGCATATTGGCGCATCGTCCAAAATTTACTGCGGTATCCTGAGGGATGAATTCCACGAGTATAAGGATAGAGGCCGGGTTCTTCTTGATCGTGTCCCGTCAAAAAAGGAGGAACCTCGATTTGAGAGGACGTAGAAAAGTGTTCTTTGCGGTTTTCAGAAGGCATAACTATTCCAACTCTAAGAGCAACTGATTTTTGGAGACAGATTCTTCGATCCGAACATTTATTTTTTTGACACGCCCTTCATAAGGTGCGGACAACACATTTTCGAGTTTCATCGCGGATAAAATCAAGAGACTCTGACCTTTTTTTACAGAATCCCCTTCTTGAACGTCGATCCGAACAATTCGTCCGGGGATAGGCGCTTTCAGAATATACCCTTGAGGAGAAACCGTTTTAGGCTGATGTTTTCGAAAATACTCTTCGTAATACGATTTTAATTCAACGGTGTAGCTTTCGCCTTGAATTTGGAGATGATAGAGTCCGTCGTGATCCTGATACCAACCAAATTCAATCAGATTCCCATCAACTTCGGCCTGTCGAAGGGGGGTTGGATTTCCTAAAAAGCGAACCCGATTTTCTTTTTCAGCATAGGATACTTTGGTTCCTTGACTCAATATTTCTACGGAAATTTTTTGTTGATTGGAAGTCATAAAATCCAAGGGTATAGCCTCCTAGAAATGCGGGGAATTCCAGCGACTGACGTGAGGATATTGGGGAATCATCGACTGTTGGCGCTCCATTTCAAGAGCTGCGGTTAAAATATGAGCAAGGTTTTCATGTTTCTGGGAGGGTGTTGTCAGATAAGCTTGTTCTTCCTGAATAAAATGAATAGAAATATCGCCTTTTAAAAAACGAGGATGTTCCAACATTCGAAGATGAAAGGGGATATTCGTTTGAACACCCACAATGTAATAATCTTTCAGGGCCCGTCGCATTCGCTGGATCGCTTTTTCGCGATTTTCGCCCCAGACAATCAGTTTACTCAACAAGGAATCATAATAACTAGAGATTTCCTGAAGGGCACGGATACCAGAATCAACGCGAACAAAAGGGCCAGAAGGTTCACGTAACGCATGAATGGTTCCAGAAGAAGGAATAAACGTTTCCGGTTCTTCCGCACAAATACGACACTCGATGGCCCAACCTCTTGGAGCGATATCTTCTTGTTTTCGAGAAAGTGGAAGTCCTTGAGCCACACGAATTTGTTCGGCTACTAAATCCATCCCTAAAACCATTTCGGTCACAGGGTGCTCGACTTGCAAGCGCGTATTCATTTCGAGAAAGTAAAAATTTTTGTCGGCATCGAGTAAAAATTCTACAGTACCGGCTCCAAGATAATTGGCGGAACGGGCCACCGTAGCGGCGGTTTTTCCCATACGCATTCTTAGCTCGGGGTCCAAAGCGACCGAGGGCGTTTCTTCAATCAATTTTTGATGGCGTCTCTGGATCGAACATTCGCGTTCTCCGAGATAAATGTGGTTTCCGTGTTTGTCTGAAAAAATTTGAAATTCGATATGACGAGGTTGTTGGATCCATTTTTCGATGAAAACTTGTTCGTTTTTAAATGAAGATTTGGCTTCGGATCGCGCTTCTTGTAAGCTTTTTTCCAAATTTTCTTCAGAATAAACGGTTCGCATTCCTTTTCCGCCCCCTCCAAAAACCGCTTTAATTAAGATTGGATAACCGATTTTTTTAGCGACTTGAGTGGCGTGTTCCAGCGAAGAAATTGGCTCCGTTTCTCCGGGAACCACAGGGACTCCATGAGCGATAGCATTTTTTTTGGATGCAATTTTTCCACCGAGAATTTTCATTGATTCTACCGAGGGGCCAATAAACGTAATATGATGTTCTTCGCATAATTGGGGCAACAGCGGATTTTCTGAAAGGAAGCCATAGCCCGGATGAAGCGCATCGGCTCCTGAGCGATGAACGGCTTCAAAAATGCGGTCAAAATGGAGATAACTTTCCAGTGCCGGAGGTGGCCCCAAACAACAGCGTTCATCGGCAAAGAGCACATAGGGAGCAGAAGCGTCCGCAGTCGAATAAACGGCCACGGTTTGCAGTCCGAGTTCGCGACAGGTTCGCATAATGCGTAAAGCGATTTCGCCCCGATTCGCGATAAGTACTTTTTTCATAGAGGAATACATCCATGTTTCTTAGGAGGATTTTGATCGCGTTTATTTTTCAATAATTCTAAAGCCGAAATGAGGCGTTTTCGAGTATTGGCAGGAACAATGACATCATCGATATAGCCACGTTCAGCGGCGGCATAAGGATTTGCAAAGGTTTTTCGATATTCCGCCACAAGTTCTTCATGACGTTTTTTAGGGTTTGGAGCTTGGCTCAATTCATTCTTGAAAATAATGTTTACTGCTCCTTCGGGTCCCATTACGGCAATTTCTGCGGTGGGCCACGCATAATTAATGTCCCCTCGAATATGTTTGCTCGACATCACATCATACGCGCCTCCGTAGGCTTTGCGGACGATGACCGTTATTTTAGGAACGGTGGCTTCGCAATACGCATAAAGCAGTTTAGCTCCGTTTTTAATAATGCCTCCATGTTCTTGAGCGACTCCCGGGAGGAATCCGGGGACATCGACAAAGGTCAGCAGAGGAATATTAAACGCATCACAAAACCGAACAAAACGGGCCGCCTTAACCGAAGAATTAATATCGAGAACTCCAGCTAAAACCATGGGTTGTTGAGCGACGATTCCAACGGATCTGCCGCCGAGTCGAGCAAATCCAATAATAATGTTTTGAGCAAATTCTTCATGCACTTCCAGGAAATCGTTTTGATCCACAATTTTTAGAAGGATCTGCTTCATATCGTATGATTTTTGAGGATCTTCTGGAACCACTGTATTCAAAGATGGATCGGGAAGAATTTCCCCTGAAAATTCGAGAGGGACTGGCGGATCAATATTGTTTTGAGGCAAGAATGAAATCAGTCGGCGAATTTGTTGAAGGCAGTGTGCTTCGTTTTCTTCTCGAAAATGGGCGACTCCGCTAATTTGGTTATGGACTTCGGATCCTCCCAAATGATCCATTGTTATTTCTTCTTGGGTGACGGTTTTGATCACATCCGGTCCGGTCACAAACATATGAGAGGTTTGATCGACCATAAAAATGAAATCTGTAATCGCTGGAGAATAAACAGCGCCCCCCGCGCAAGGGCCCATAATCGCGGAAATTTGAGGGATGACTCCAGAACAGAGGGTATTTCGGAGAAAAATGTCGGCGTAGCCCCCTAGGCTATCAATCCCTTCTTGAATACGAGCGCCTCCGGAATCATTGAGTCCGATGACAGGGGCCCCTGTTTTTAGGGCAAGATCCATAATTTTGCAAACTTTTTGGGCATGTCTTTTGGAAAGAGAGCCTCCAAAAACCGTAAAATCTTGGGCAAAAACGAAAACCGGACGTTTTTGAATGCGTCCCGATCCGGTTACGACTCCATCGCCCGGAATTTTTTTTTCTTCCATCCCAAAAAAAACACAATCATGCTGAACCAGTGTATCCATTTCTTCAAAAGTTCCCGGATCCAGCAAAAATTCAATGCGTTCACGTGCGGTTAATTTACCCGCTTTGTGTTGTTTTTCGATTCGATCCGCACCGCCTCCCAGCTTGGCTCGTTTTCGCTGTGCTTCTAAATAGGCTAATTTATCGTTTTCGCGTGCTGAATCTACACCCATGTTTCTTCTCTTTCTGCAAGACTACTGGTTAGCAGGGTTTTCAATGATGCTTTCTATTGTATGCAGGAGAGGCGAGAATAAAAGAAAAAATTTAAGGATCTTGCTTTTTCAAAAATTTTCCGATAAAAATAAGAGAACTTTATAAGGACATAAAAGTAAAAAAGATTTATGAGGAAGAAATTGCAAAATTTTAAAAAAACGTAATAATCTCTTCCAAGAAATCTTTTAGTCGCTTTTATTTTATGGAAAGGTGCTTATGAATCGAAACACATTATTGGTAATGGTGCTTTTGATCCTGGTGGGCAGTTTGATCCCCTCAACTGTTTTTGCCTCCAGTCATCGAGAAGCTCCATATATTACTCGCCACCCGAAAGTGGACGGAACCGATTTTTATATGTTCCGTAGTTATGAATCTGGTCAGAGCGCGTTTATTGTCTTAATTGCCAACTATCAACCGCTTCAAGATCCATACGGTGGTCCAAATTTTTACGATATGGATCCCGATGCTCTCTATGAAATCCATGTGGATAACGATGGAGATTCAGTGGAAGATATTACCTTCCAATTCCGTTTTACCAACACGGTTTCTGGATTGGGAATTGACGCTGGCCGTGCCTCGAGTGTTGGCCTAACTGCAGTTCCTCTCCTCAATATAGGCGGGGTATCGGGTGGTGATTTTCCATCAGGAACGCTGAATGTTCGTCAAACGTATACCTCTCGAGTGGTTTTTGGAGATCGTCGTTCAGGAAATACTTTCAACGTAACGGAAGTGGGAAGCAACCTGACCGTTTTCGAAAAACCCGTTGATAATATTGGACGGAACAGTATCGGTGATTATTCAGCCTATTCTCGTTCTTCTCTCTTTATCCATGATGTCAATTTTCCCAATGCGACAACGGGTACTGCTCAAGGACGAATGTTTGTTGGACAACGCGATGACCCCTTCTTTGTGAATCTCGGAGAAATTTTCGATCTCCTTAATATTGCAAGCCCCGTTGGCGAAACCTTCTCAGATGCTGAACTCGACACTATTTTTGACAAATCCGTCACTTCGATTGTTTTAGAAGTGCCGATTTCTTATTTGGTCGCTGGTTCTGAACCCGTTATCGGCGCTTGGACCACTGCAAGTTTACGACAAGGGCGCCTCATTAATCCTTCTCCATTCGGAGCCAATAACGCGAGTGTTGAAGGCGGAGCTTGGACCCAAGTTTCTCGTCTCGGACATCCTCTGATCAACGAAGTTATTATTGGTTTGCCAGATAAAGATCGTTTTAATGCAAGTGAACCCAAAGATGATCTCCAATTCTTGGGATATGTGACTGATCCTTCATTACCCGCCATTATCGATGCTGTTTTCGGAGCCGCACTTCCTGGACATGCACCCAATCCTCGTAATGATTTGGTGACTGTATTCTTGACCGGAATTGATGCGATTATCTTCAATCAACCAGTGGGTGTCGTCGCTTCCGAAATGTTGCGATTGAATACTTCTACCGCTGTCACTCTGTTGGGTTCTCAAAATCCTTTGGGTGTGATTGGTGGAGATGTGGCTGGCTTTCCGAACGGACGCCGTCCTGTCGATGATGTGGTCGATATCGAATTGCGAGTTGCTTATGGATCATTGAAAGGAACTTTAGAAGGTGGATCTGCTGTGAATGTAGTCATCGACTTTACTGACGGAGTACGCACGCATACTTTCCTTTCTCAAGATGGGATCACTACAATTCCCGGATATCTCTCTGTATTCCCCTTTCTGGCTGATCCATTTCCAGCCTCGCCTAACTAATCCTCAAGAAGGAGAATTTCCTATGAAATCTTATTATGCGATGGCATTTGTTCTTTTCTGTGGATTAGCGCTTGGGGGATTCGGTTTAATCGGATGCTCTAAGGGAGGTGGTACTGATCCCATTTCTTCTCCACAAGTCGATTTTTTGGTTTTTACAGAAGTAGAGATTGAGAATCGTACCTCAGATACAACTGAGCCTCGTCAATTGAATGTTGATTTTTCTTTTCGGGAGAGCGAACTTGATATTGTATCGCCCTTACCGATTCCAGGAAGCTTTTAGCCCTTGGAAATTAAGAAATAATTTTGTTTAATTTAAAGAAGCCAGCACTAGCTACTAGACCGCTGGCTTCTTTATTTCTTTCAGGAAATTGAGCCGTAGTACACTTGTGTTTGATAATCAAAGCGGATCTGTTGATTCACTTGAAATTGTTCAAAAATAGAGTGCAGTCCCTGAATCATCTTTTCGTAGTTTGGACCTTCAAGCGGAGCATACGAAGACGAGAGTAATCGTCCCTGAAAACCTTGATAATCAAAGGTCTGAAAATAAGGGAACGACGTATAACGAAAACCAGACGGCTCAAAAAAAGACTCTAGGACCTTTTTATCGGCATAGCGTTGCTGAACTTTTTCATAATCTACTCCGTAGCGATAGAGAAGTTGATCATAGGCTTGCATCAGAGGAGATTGTTGTTGATTCCGGTCGTTCCAGATCAAAACGACCCACCCGTTGGGTTTGAGAATTCGTTGAAATTCTTTTTTAGCGTGGGTCCAGTCAAACCAATGAAATGCTTGCGCCGCAAAAATAAAATCGATTTTATGGTCGGCGAGGGTGGTGGATTCAGCACTTCCGTTAATGCTATGAAAGTGAGGATCCTCCTGAAGCAATTTTTCCGCGGCGGATCGCATTTCTAAATTTGGTTCTACCGCGAAGACAGAATTTCCGTACTGAAGGAGAAGTTCCGTTAAAAAACCAGTTCCAGAACCGATATCCGCGACAAGGGCTTCCGGAGAGAAGTGAATCTCTTTCGCTAAGAAAGGAAGAATTTCTTGAGGATATCGAGGTCGGTATTGTAAATAATTTTCAACACGATTTGAAAATCGTCGAGTCGGGTCTAAATTCATATTTTTAAAAGGATTTTATTTGGAGAAATTTTAAATAACGGATAAGATGGAAACTTCCATCTAAGGAAGAAGAATTGAGCGAAGCTTTCCCAGAATATAGGATTCCCATGAAATTTCAATCTTCTCCAAAATATCAAACATTAACAAGTCATTTAGAAAAAAAATCGGTTTTATTGGTTTGCGGTCCTGAAATAAACGAGGATTCCACATTTCAATTTTCGGTATACAAAAAGATGAGAGATCAGTTACTTTCTCATCTAGCAGAACAAAATTCGCAACTCCTGTCCGAATATCTTCCTTCACTCACCCATTTAGATATTCTTTCGACCTCTGCAAAAAAAAATCTCTCTTTTGAACGAACCCTTGCAGAAATAGTATCGCACCAAAATGATTTCTTGACTTGTTTTCAATCTTTGGAACAAGAAAAGCCAAACGAGATCCATCTTTATATTGCGAAACTCGCGAAGGCGGGCTATTTTCCTTATATCATTTCAACAAATTTTGATGTTTATTTAGAACATGCCTTTAAAATTGAAGGGGTTCGATATCAAACACATCGGAGTTTTGAAGAATTTTCGCTCCTCGATAAAGAGACGCTCGAAGATCCAGAACAGGTTCATTTATTAAAAATTCGGGGTTGTCTTCGTCTTCCTAAAACGATTACGGCCGATCTTCTCAAAGAAGATCCTCGACTCATTTATATTAAACAGAAGATATTAACAAAATTGTTTAATCGAGAAGAGGTTCTTTTTTTAGGATATAATGAGAATTCATTAAGGGACGTTTTAACAAGTTTTTCGTTAGAGCCCCAACCCAAAACTTCAAATTTTTGGATTATATTTCCGGAAGAACCGGATAAATCTTCTCAATCGCTCTCTATTCTCTTTGAAAGGGATCAGGAAAAAATACAGTTTATCTATGAATCTCTTTCTCTTTTCTTTAAAAATATACTGGATACTGCCTCTCATTTTCCCCAATTACCACTGGAACTTCTCAAAAAAAAAGAACTAGAAAAAAAAGATCAAACTGTTCATCTCACGCAAACAATCGAAGAGTGGTTTGTCCGAAAGATGAGCCCTATGCAAGCGGAAGAGATCTTTTTGATGCTTTTATGGGAAGTCGATAGTCATCAAACGCTTTCTTATTTGAACCGCTTGATTCAACACCTTCAAGCGCAATCGCATTCTGGAGAATTGGCAAAAATCTGGAACTATTTAGGAAAATTTTATAAAGAAAAAAAAGACTATCCATCCGCCTTGGAAGCGCTTCAACAAGCTGAGACGATCACTAAAACGCTTCAAGACAAACAAGGATTAGCAAAAATTTTTTACCAGATTGGAACGATTTATCGTAGTCAAAAAAATTACTCATTAACGATCCGGTATTTTGAAGAAGCGGTCAAAATTGCGCGATCTCGAGATGATCAAAAAGCACTGGGATACTACTTAAACAATCTTGGTATTTTATATCATAAACAAAAAAATATAGATCAAGCGTTGGAAATTTTTCAACAAGTGGAGCACATTGGAAAAACAATCGGGGACCATAAAACGCTTGCAAACTGTTTAAATAACTTGGGAATGATTTTTCAGGAAAAAAAAGATTTAGAACGGGCCCTTTGGTACTCTCAAAAAACATTAGAAATCGATCGTATTTTAGGAGAACCGGACAAACTGATTGAGGATCTGATGCAGTTGGGTCATTTATATAAGACGTTCCAACGTTACGACAAAGCACTTCATTCTTATCAAGAAGCCTATTCGATTGCTAGAGATATCCAAAATAGTACTGAGATCGCCTCGACTTTAAACGCAATAGGAAATATTTATAAGGCTCAAGCTTCTTACAAAGAAGCCGAAAATTATTTTTCTCAAGCGGTCCAACTCGTTCGGTCATTACCTAAATCCAGATCGCTTGCAGTCTATCTTAATAATTTAGGAATTTGCCATTTTCGAAAAGGAGAATCTTTAAAAGCGTTAGACTGTTTTCAAGAAGCAGAAAATCAGGCTCATATTTTTCGAGATAAAAAATCTCTGGCAAATGCGTTGAATAATCTGGGTATGCTTTATCAGGAACTAAAAGAATATTCCAAAGCGCTTCTCTACTATAGACAAACCGTAGAGTTGGATCAGGTGTTAGGAGACAAAAAGAAAGTTGCGATTACTTATAATAATATTAGTAGTCTCTGTAAGCTTCAGGAAAACTATCCAGAAGCGCTTAATACCTTACAGAGTATGCTCCAAATTTCTCGAGAATTAGAAGATCAACAAGGAATAGTCTATACTCTGACTCAAATAGCTTCTGTCTACCGGCTTCAGAAAAATTATGAACAATCGATTCAATATTACACTCAAGCCATTGAAATCGAACAATTATTGGGTAATTTACAGAATACACATTCCCATTTAAATACTATTGGAATTATTGTATATCAACAGAAAAAATATTCCCAAGCGATTGAATCCTTTTCCAAAGCGATCAAGGTGGCTTCAGAAATTTCTGACGAATCTTCGGTGGCTAACTATTTAAATAACTTGGGAATGATTTTTCAGGAAACGCAAAAATATGAAGAGGCTCTCGATTGCTATAAAAAAACGTTACAGATCGATCAAAAATTAGGCTTCTCGCATCGGATTGCTTCGAGTTTAAATAATCTTGGAGGGATCTATCGCATCCTTGAAAGATTAGACGAAGCGCTAAAATGCTTTTTAGACGCTGAAAAAATATTTCAGAACCTTCAGTATTTCAACGATCAATTACTTTCTCTTTTACAAATAGCTCAAATTTACCAAATTTGGGGAAAGTACTCTGAATCTCTTAAAATCTATCATCAAGGAGCAGAGTTAGCTAAAATTTTTGAACAAAGAAAACTTTTTTATAATATATTATCGCATATTGGATTCTTGTATCATCTTCAAGAAGATTTTAAAAAGGCGGAAACTTCCTTTATTGAAGCAAAAAAAATTGCAGAATTTTTGGAATCGCCTCCGGATATTGCCGCGTCTCTGAATTCTCTTGGACATCTTGCCCAAAAACAAGAACAACTCGAAAAGGCCCTAAATTACTTTTTAGAAGCCTATACCCTTGTTCAAAATTCGTCGGATCTACTTTTTAGAGCTAATTTATTAAATCAACTTGGATTTATCTATGAAAAACAGGAAAACTTTGAATCCGCGATCAAATATTATCAAGATTCTCTAGCACTGGATCAACAACTGGGCGACCCCTCTCGTTTGATTTGCGATTTAATTGTTTTAGGAGATCTTTTCAAGAAACAAAATCAGTGGGTGATCGCAATAGAATATTTTTCTAAAGCGGCGGTGTGGGCGCATCCTTCTCATTCTAATCCTGTAATAGCAAATGTACTCTTAAAATGTCTTTTCGATTTAGGCGATCTCTTCTATCAACAACAAAAATTTTCCGAGGCGATTCTCTATTACGAAAAAGGATTAATCATTTCGGAAGAACATCATAATAACAGTCGTTCTGCTCTTTTTAGTAGACAACTTGCAAGCATTTATGAAGAAAAAGGAGACTATTTAAAAGCGATTGACTATTATCAAAAAAGTATCAATTTTTATCGAAGTTTTGATATGGAGCTAGTGATTCTAGAACTTGAAACTAAACTAGCAATTTGTAAACAAAAGATGGTAGTGCTGTAAAGATGTACTTTAATAAGTAAAGAAGATAGAATGGAGGATAGAAAAAACAGAAGGCTGAATCAAGAGAGGAGAAGAAAATTATGGCGACCATCGAAGTGAGTTGTCCACAATGTCATGGATTTCGAGTACGCAAACAAGGAACTACGGCTCAAGGTAAGCAACGCTTCCTCTGTCAAAATGACTGTTGCTCTCGTTCCTTCATTCTCGATTACTCGAATCAAGCTTACCGTCCAGGAGTCAAAGAACAAATTACTCAGAGGGCTCTCAATGGTTCTGGCATCCGTGATACTGCTCGGGTTTTAAAGATTTCTACTTCTACCGTCATTGCCGAGTTAAAAAAAAAGCACCGCTCTTGAGTTCGGTGAACCCTTGCGTCTTGGCCTCTTTAGAAAATGCTCAAACCATTGAGGTTTCTGTGCAGAGAGTTGAAGAAGCGGAAGCGGACGAAATGTGGAGTTATGTGCAAAACAAGGAAAATCAGCGGTGACTATGGCACGCCATTGAGCATAGAACAGGTCAAATTTTAGCCTATGTGTTGGCTCCTCATGAAGATTCTGCTTTTTTAGAACTTCGAGAGCTCTTAACCCCTTTTGGGATCCAAAATTTTTACACGGATAACTGGGGAACGTACCGACGATATCCACTGCCTGATTGCGAACATGAGATCGACAAGCAACTCACTCAAAAAATAGAAAGAAAACATTTGACCTTGAGAACCCGTGTTAAACGTCTTGCTCGAAAAACCATCTGCTTTTCTAAATCTGTTTTGATGCATGACATTGTTATCGGTCTTTTTATCAACTGTTTTGAATTTGGCCTTACCCTATAAAGTACATCTTTACAACATTACCAAGGAATCCTAGCTATTTACAAGAAATTCTCCCTTTCTCTTAAAAGCGGGTCCTTTTCAGCTTTTTATTCCAGAACAATTCCATCCTCATTCGCTTTCCTCTCTTTTCGATGTTTTAAAGCTTTCGTTTCTTATGAACAAGGACGCTCCGAAATGAAATCCTTAAAAAGAGAATAAAAACTCAAGTTATAAGGTCAAGCAGACGAAAAAATAGAAGCGATTTATGAAGAAGCGCACATTCACTATTAAAAAATTGCCCTCAAATAACCTATTGTGATGATCCCATGTTTCGATGG
Organism: uncultured Planctomycetota bacterium; assembly: GCA_964530615.1. Taxonomy (GTDB): domain Bacteria; phylum Planctomycetota; class JBBTDB01; order JBBTDB01; family JBBTDB01; genus JBBTDB01. The sequence continues at coordinate 70,152 of CAZHAR010000017.1, forward strand.
AGAAATTTAAACTGGTCCCTATTAATTATACTTTATGCCCTCTTAATGATTGGTGCGGCTACTGTTTTTAGTGCCTCCTCAACGGCTCTACTTCCCTATGCGTTTGGAAAAAAACAAGTCGTCTGGATTTTAATTGGGACCTGTATTCTGGTGGGAAGCCTCTGCATTTCTTATCAAAAAATAGGAGAGTGGAGTTACTTCATCTACGGAGCCTGTCTCGTTTTTCTCCTGTTAACCTTTGTGATTGGTGTTGAGCGGAATAATGCGAGATGCTGGATTTCTCTCGGATTTATGGAACTTCAGCCGTCCGAATTGATGAAAATTGCTTTTATTCTTTGTTTGGCCCGATATTTAAGATATCGTGGAGATCAACAGACTTGGCTCGGCTTAATCAATCCGTTTTTAATTACCTTTGTTCCGTTAATTTTGATTCTCAAACAGCCCGATTTAGGCACCGCGATGATGTTTTTCCCCATCCTCTTTGCTTGCTTATTTGTCGCTGGATCTCGTGTAAAGCATCTTAGCGTTATTATCCTCCTCGGAATTTTGATGCTTCCTCTGGTTTATTTTAATTTAAAAGTCTATCAACAACAGCGAATTGATGTCTTTTTAAAACAGGATCATCTGACTCAAGAAGAAATTCGAAAACACGGCTATCACTTACATCAAAGCAAAATAGCGATTGGTTCCGGAGGTTTATGGGGACAAGGATTTCAGCAGGGAACCCAGAATCGCCTGAATCTCTTGCCAGAACGACATACGGATTTTATTTTTGCGGTAATCGGTGAGGAATTTGGTTTTCTAGGTTGTGCGATTGTCTTGCTTCTCTATTTTTTACTCTTTTTTGCCTGTCTCAATGTCGCGGATCAAACCAAAGAGCCTTTTGGACGAGTGGTTGTAGTTGGGGTCGTCACTCTTTTGTTTACGCAAGTTTTTGTCAATACAGGAATGACTATTGGACTCATGCCCATTACCGGAATTACCCTTCCATTCCTCAGTTATGGCGGTTCTTCTTTAGTGACCTCGATGCTCGCCATTGGATTAATCCTCAATGTGAGTGTTTATCGTGTTCATGTTTTGGGAAAAGATTCTTTCTTGCTAGGAAAATAAAGAGAAGGGTTATTTTTGTTCCGATTCCAAAATTTCGAGTTCTTTTATTTTTTGCTCAATGCTTTTGCCTCGGGGATGATTGGCCGGAAGGTACTTTTTCATTTTTAGGTAGGAATCTCGTACTTTGGGGTAGTTTTTTTCTTGAAGATTTCGCTTGACGATTTCGTCTAACAAAGAAAAAATATCTTTGAGAATTTTTCCATCGGAAGTCAAGGAATAGAGCTTTTCATCATCGTTCAGGGCCTGTTCAAACTCTCCTTTTTGTTTAAAGCTCAAGGCGCGATAATAATAGGATTCTTGATGGCTCGGATTGAGTTTAAGAACACTGGTAAAGTCTTGAATAGCGTCCTCCAGTTGCTTTAATGCACCCCCCAAAATAAACCCTCGTCGGTAATAGGCTTCAAGAAAAGTATTATCTAATCGAATGGCCTGAGTATAATCCTCAATTGCGCCCGAATAATCTTTCTTTTTTTCTTTAACCCATGCCCGATTATAGTATATATTTGGATCGACTTTAAAAAGAAGGGCTTGTGTAAAATCAGCCAAGGCTCCCTCTAAATCCTGTAGTTGCTCTTTCACACAACCTCTTGATAATAACAAATCTCCATTCTTGTGCTCGAGTTGAATGGCCTGATCATAATTTTTTAATGCTTCTGGAAAATTGTTCTGCTCAAAATAAATATCTCCAGAAAACTTGTAAACCTCTACAAATTGAGGATTTAATTGAAGTACAATTGCAAAATCTTTGAATGTTGCCTCTCCATTTCCTAGAAAATAATGAGATAATCCTCGTTCATAATAAGGATATTCCCATTTGGGATCGAGTTGAATCGCTTGTTCCAGATCTTTAATCGCTTCGTTCCAATTTTTTAAAACATTATGAATTTTTCCACGATGGTACCAAAACAACTTATTTGTGGGTTCTAGCTCAATACAATAAGAAAAATCGACCAAGGCTCCTTTGGGATTTGCAAGATCTCTTTTCAAGATTCCGGCCGCATAATAGCCTTTGGGATTTTGAGGTTGATATCGGATCACCAAACGAAAATCGGACATCGCCTCTTCAAAATCCTTCTTTTTTATTTTTAAAGTGCCTCGATTTAGATAGGCTTCGTAGGTGTTTCTATCCTCGGCAATCGCCCGATTATAATCTGCTAAGGCTCCCTCTTGATCTCCAAGCTTTTCTCTAACGACTCCCCGATTCATATAAGCATAAGGATCCCCAGAATCTTGAGCTAAAGTTCGGCTATAATCTTCAAAAGCTTCTTGAAAATGATTAGTCTTTTGTTTTAGAAGTCCCCGATTATAATATAGATCCGGGGTAGGATGAAATTGGATGGCCAAATCATAATCCTGAATAGCCTCGTCTGTTTTTCCTATTTCTGTTTTCACAATTGCGCGATTTTGATAACTCTGAAAATTTTTAGGATCATACTGAATGGAAAGGGTATAGTCCTCAATTGCGCCGGAGAAGTCTTTTAGTTTAAATTTTACATTTCCTCTCTGAAGATAGGCAAAAGAATTCTGAGCCTCTTGCTGAATAACATAATTAAAATCATCCAGCGCGCCAGAAAAATCTTCTTGCGTCGTTTTTGCCAATCCTCGACCCAGGTAAGAAGACATTTCTTTTTTTGATTCTATTTCCTGAGAGTAATACTCAACAATCAAAGGAGCGAATTTACGGTAGCATTTTTCGATCTTTGATCTAGTCGCCTGACTTTGAAAAAATTTATTATAATACTGCATCTGACAAATTAAAGGGATAGATTCTTTATATTGAAGTTCAGATAATACTTTAAGAATTTTTAGAATGAAAAAAGATTGATCAATGTCTGCCTTTTTAAATTCTATATGTTTATACAGAATCTCTAAAGATTTGCATAAAGCGGGTCCTAAACGAGAATCTTCAATACGGCCAAAACTTAAAACAACCATCGCATAAAAGTTATCCGAATCTATTTTTCGTAAATCTCCTTCTTTTAAAAACGCTTCGGTTCCTTCTTCAAGGTATAAAATAAGTTGCGTGACAATTTCGGGTTCTTTCATTTCCCAAATTTCATAGACAAAACTCCAAAGCTCCTCCTCTGTTACAGGTTTTTTGGAATCACTTTCTTTAAGTCTTTTTTCCCAGTTTTTCAGACGCTCCTTATTTTCTTTTAACTTAGCATTTTTCTGAGTTTGCACTTGTTGCGTTAACAACAACTTCTGTGCTTCAGTGATATTAGAGAGGCCCCTAAATTCGCGCGCGATGAACCCGGCTAGTTGATAATCTTGATCTTCATAACAAAGCTGGATAATTTCGTTACCCACTTCGTATTTTTTTGCTTCTGCGACAGAGTGTTCTTTTTCAATAAATAGCACATGATTAAGCGTATTAAAACTTTCCAATAGATGTTGCATTTTTTCTTCACGTCCGACTCGATCAACAGCCATAATTTTCTTTTTGCTCTGGATCTCTTTATCCACTTTATTTAAATCTTCGGCGATTTGTTTTTGTGCTTCCGCTTCTTTGGCTCTGATCCGCCCTTTCGCTTCCACTTTCAAGTAAATCCCGAATCCCGCAAGCAGTAAAAGAACTCCAACGATTACACCTACGAGCTTCCAATTTCTTCGGGTCCATTTTAAAAGAACTTCATGGAAACGGTATTCTTTGGCACTGACTGGAATAAAATTAAGATAGCGCTCAATATCTTCAGCAAATACTCGAACCGAGAGATAGCGTTTTTTTGGTAAATCTTCTGTTGATTTAGCAACAATCGCTTGAATTTCTTTCGGAATTTTTTCATCCGATTCCAGTTTGTATAAGTTTTCTGATAAAAGACCAACCTTAAGAACTTGTTCACGGAGCAAGTTCATTTCTTCGTTTGGAGATAAATAGGTAAAACATTCTTTCAATATCTTGCCTAAAGCAAAAATATCCGATTGCGTGGTCACCTTCGCGGCATCTTGCGATTGTTCTGGAGGCATATAACCCGGAGTTCCCAAGCCACCTACCGTTTTCCAGAATCTGTCCTTCATGGGGGTTATTGCTTCGGTTGTCGTTTTTTGTAGCTCTTGTTCTATAGTTTCCAAGGCATTTTCTTCTGCCTCTTTTATTTGTTTGGCGATCCCCCAATCCATCACATACACTTCACCAAACTCTCCCACCATAATGTTTTCCGGCTTAAGATCACGGTGAATAATTTCTTTAGAATGGGCGTAACTGACCCCATCACAAATCTTCAAGAAAATGTTGAGCAGTTTTCTTTTTTCGTAATGCAACACGTTATCGCGTTGTTTGTGAAAAATTTCGCGAAGGGTCAAGCCTTCCACTTTTCGCATCGTAAATTGAAGTTCGCCTTCGGCTTTACTCTGCATTTCGTAGAGTGGAATGATATTTGGATGCTCTAGAATAGCGGTAATCTCCGCTTCTCGTTTGAGTCGCCATAACATCATTTTTTCCCGCAAAGAATTTGAAGCAAACGGACTCGATTTTAAGTAAGCACTTTTGAGTGCCACCTCTCGCCCTAAAAGCTTGTCTTTTACGAGAAGAACGACGCCCATTCCTCCTTTTCCTAATTCTTTAATTTGCTCATAACGCAGGGAATTCCCTGTTTGAGCGTCTGGAAAAGTGTTCAGTCCCGCATTTTGTTTTGGAGTCGTAGGTAAAGGAATTTTTAGACGGATTTTTTCGGTTTCGGGAGACTCTTCCGCAGTGCCGATTTCTGTGGGTACTGACGTTTTATTTTCTACTTCCAGGATTGTGTTTCCAGAATCGGTCGATTCTTTTGAAGGGTATCCTTTTAGAGAAGCTTCCAGATCTTTTGTTTCCGATAATTCTGTAGGTTCTTCAGGTTTTTCTTGCGGAAGATCTGGCTTTTTTTTCATCAGGAACTCCATTCAAAGGACAACTTATTCTGGAGTAATATGCTTCAAAAGCGGAGAAATCCAGTTTTTTACAGAGTCTGGGGGATAAAAGCGCCCATTAAACACATAGTAAAGATTACAGGTTCTGAAGCCATAGGAACGAAAAAAATATAAAACGTGCATCGGTAAATGTTTATCCCGATACAAAAAATGCTGAACAGTCCAAGATTCAAAAGTTTCTTCCTTGATAAACTGAAATTCGTTTTCAAAAAAGTTTTTGGGTAATGGATACGGATAGGCAGTATACATAATATTAACGGAAAAAGAGTGCGGCGGCTTAATTTGATACTCGTTCGGATTTAACGAATTTGTTTTTTCTGTCGGGAAAAGTTCTAGAGTCCATCCGCGAGGAAGCTCAAAAACAAACTTATCCTGAGTAAACGTGGTTCCTTTTTCCTGATAGTTCATGGGCTTAGGATACGGAGAAATGAGAAGATTTAACCATCCCCATGCAGTGCCGATCAGCGTAAATAAAACGAGAACCCCAAAAATCCAATAGGTTTTACGTTCGGATATTTTTTGGTTCCACTGTTTCAGGAAGATCGCCAATACACTTCCACCGATAAGACCACCTAAATGAGCCCAGTTATTGATTTGCGGGATACTATAGCCCATATAGCTCATCAATCCAAATAAAATCAGCGAAATAAAAACGAATCGCTTAAATAGATCCGGTGGAAGTTTCCTTTTCAACGAGAGATGATACACGAGAAAGGCTCCAAATAAGCCGCATACACCCCCTGAAATCCCAATACTGAGAACCTCGGGATTTTGATAAAGAGAAAGCAGGTTCCCGGTCACGATCGAAAAAATCAAAATTCCGGTCATTTGGAAACGTCGATAAAGCATTTCAACCGGAGCCGCCAAAACAAAAAGCGAAAACAGATTGCTCAAAAAATGGAGCCACCCTCCATGAAGAAACGCAGAGGCTATCAATCGGAAGGGTTCCCCCTGAAAGGCCAGACTTGTTAAGGCGCCAAGATTCATAAAATCCATATTGTTAATGGGAATAAAATAAAAAAATATCGCTAGATTGAATCCGCTTAATATCCCTATCCAGAGCCAGCTTTCAAGCGCTTTCTTGGCAGACGAAGGAAGCGTGGTTCGAACTATTTTTTTCCAAAGTACTTCGTTTGCATAATGAACTTCTTCATTGAGAATGGCCTCGGGTTGAAAGTATCTTTGCAAATCAGGCATAAACGTATTTTTTTGATTTTTTTCATGAAAATTTTTTAAGAGTTGTTCCCCTTCTTCTTCTGCGCCGGAGCGAATCAGCAAGACTCCTTTCCAGTGTAAAAAAAAAGGGACCTCGATTAACTGAGGATATTCCGCAAGCAGTTGAATAAACCGACCTTTAGCACCGGACAAGGCATAAAAAACCATATATCCCATCAAAATATAATTCCGTAGATATTCTGAATGGGGCAACGCTTCGAGTTGTTGCAGGCAAAAATGAGATTTTTTTAATTGCCCAACTTCCGCGTAAAGACGACAAAGCGTAAAGAATAAAGATTCACTGGGCGGTATCTTTTCTTGGCGCTCTTCAAAAAAAACGATCCCGTCTGAGTATCGACGAGCCATTCGAAACAGATCAAGAACTTCCGCATAAAAACGGGCCTGATCTTTTTGTTGCGTTTCAACACGTTGAATCTCGATCCGAAATTTTTCGAGATCGTTCTCTTGAATCAGGACATAAAATCTTTGCAAGCATCGATAAAGATTTTGTTCCCCTTCGAGCAAAAGAAAAGCAATCGTTCGAGGAATCGTACTCTGTTCCCATTTTTGGCTACTTCGTAATTTGCCCAGAAATCTTTTTTCTAGACGAGTCGGAAGCATGATCCAGATAAAAACAAATCCTAGCGAGAGATAAATAAGGGGCCACTCGGGATGGGAAACCAGATAAAAACTAAAGCACACTAAGCCCAATAACAACAACCCCCTCCATCGGGATTGTTTTGGCTCCAAAAGCCATTCGCCGAAGGCCGGCACGGTAAAAAAAAGGGACAAAAAGCTGAAGAATATTTCCGGAGCCATACTTTATTTTAAACGCGGATCAAGCGCTTCCTGGAGTCCATCGCCTACGACATTATAAGTAAAGATTGCCACAAAGATCGCAAAACTGGAAAACCCAATCAACCAGTAATCGGTTAAACCGCTTTTAAATCCATTGCTCAGAACACTTCCCCAAGAAGGCGTTGGTTCTTGTACTCCAAAGCCCAGAAATGAAAGCCCTGATTCTGTCAAGATCGCAGAGGCAATCCCGAAGGTTACATTGACGATTACTGGCGCGAGAGAATTGGGTAAAATATGGCGAGACATAATACGAAAGTTAGAAAACCCTAAGGCTTGTCCTGCCATCACATAATCCATATTTTTCAACTTCAAAAATTCCCCGCGAGTTAAACGCGCAATCGTGACCCAAGAAGTTAAGCCGATGACGATCATCAGATCCCAAATCGTCGGACGCTCGACAATGGCAATCAGTGCCAAAATCAAAATCATCGTCGGAATCGCCATAATCAAATCGATAAAGCGGGAAATGATCGAATCGACCCAACCTCCAAAAAATCCGGCAATGCCTCCCATGATGATTCCAATGATGCTGGCAATTCCCATACTGACAAATCCGATGAGAAGTGCAATACAGGTTCCATGAACAATACGAGCAAAGACATCGCGTCCATACATATCGGTTCCGAAAAGATTTTGGAGCCGTTGTTTTTGAATTCTGGATTTCTTCCCTTCCAAAATTTCAATTTTTTCGGTAAGGGGCTCAATTTTTTCGATTAATGCTTTAATCGTCGGTTCAAGTTGATATTTTTTTTCTTCGGATTCCGCGATTTGTTTAAAAAGAATCTCGGTTGCTTTTTCCTGTTCTACCAGTTTTTGTTGAAGCAATTCTTTCGCTTTTTTCAGAACTTCTGCTTGTTGAGGATCAGATTGAGATTCCAGCAGATCCACTTCATTTTGTAAACTCTGAACATCACGAATATAGTTTTTTAAAAGACTCTGGAAGGAGCGTATTGACGATTCATACTGATCTTTTTGATTTTTTAACGGAGCCAGTTCGTCCTGAAGCGGAGTTCGCTCTTTTTCTACCTCTTGAATCTTTTGGACTACATTGGCCAGATCTTCTTGTAGTCCTTTTAAGTCATTTTGTTTCCCTTGAATTTTTTCCGCAGAGCCTGCTTCAGAAGGGGTCGAGAGTTGTTGAATTTCTTCTTGGAGTCTCCGAATTTTTTCTTCTAACTGACTCTTGAAGTCCGAAATACCTGTTTTTGATTTCAGTAAATAATTATAAAAATTTAAAGGAAGTGGTTTAGGTGGAGGAGAATTCACTTCTGTGGGTTCTAAAGCGGCAATCCAAGAATCTGAAGGAATATAGCCGTCTTTAACCATTTTTTGAATCTCGTCTGCCTTGATTTTGTCAAAAGGATCGGCATACACAAGAGGATAAATGGCCCAGTTTTTGGAGGTGTCTTGAGATTCTTTAGAGCGTTCCTGAATTTCAGCAATCAATTCTTCCAGTAAAATTTCTTGCTGTTTCATATCTTGTCTGAGCCAGAAAAATTCCACGGATTCTTTGCGTTCGGAAGGAAGGAGATATTGGAACATTTTACGCTCTTCTGGAGTTTCCAACTTCTGGGCAATTTTCCAAATATCTAGATTGGCCCTATTTTTGAGATCTTCTTTATGCTTCGCAAGTACGGTGGGAGTTTTTTGTGAAGATTGCTGAAGGTCTTTGATGTTTTTTACCGCCTCCTGAATACGTTTCTCTTCTTCAGAGGAGAGAGTTTTCGTGGAAGCCTCAATGATTTCCGTTGCATTGGAAATTTTTGCGGTGAGCTTGGTTTCCTCCTGTTTCAGTTTTTCAATTTTTTTCTTGAGGCGGATTTGTTTATCCTGAGATCTCTCTAACAAGGATTTGGGCTGTTTTTGGAGATTTCCCGGATATAACCCGCCAAACTGATCTCTGGCTTTGAAAATTGCGTTTTCCCATTTTTCATTATAATAGCCCATAAAAGGAAAATAATAGCTCCCCTGATAGTAACAAATAATAGGTTTTACGCCCACAATCACAGGAGCAAAAAGAGCGACCGCAAACATCAAAATCAGGATATAAAAACCGAACATCGAAAACCGATCTTTACGATATCGTCGCCATGCAGAGATCCAGTAGCCTTGAGAAGGACCTGAAATCAATTCTGGTGTTCCTGAAGACGAGGTCATTTTTTCAGTATGAGTTGTGGGTTCCACTATTTTATCCTCTTGGAAAATTTGGAATTATTTGTAAGTAACACGAGGATCAACCACAGCATAAAGAATGTCTGCCAGAAGATTCCCAATCAGGATTAAAACCGAAAACATCAGAGTTATTCCCATAATCATCGGGTAGTCCCGTTTATTGATCGTTTCCAGAAACTCTTTTCCCATCCCGGGCCAGCTAAAAATATTTTCCAGAATAATGGAACCGGAAATAAGCGAAGGAAGGCTCATTCCTAGCAGAGTTACTAACGGAATCAGCGAATTTCTAAATCCGTGACGGATCAAAATAACTTCTTCCGAGAGTCCCTTGGCGCGCGCGGTACGCATATAATCTTGGCGGATAATTTCCATCATATTGCTTCGAATAAAGCGCGTATAATAAGCCAATCCGGCGTAAGTATAACAGAAAACAGGCAAAAGAATGTGCTTGAAGAAATCCCATTTTTTATTCCAAAAACCGAAAGTATCATAATCATCCGATTGCATTCCGGTAATCGGAAACCCCGGAAAATAAGGGATTACCAGATAGCTCATTAAAAAAAGCGCCATCACAAACGAAGGAATTGAATACAGAACATAGAGAATCGCGCTTAACATCCGTTCGGATCGACTTCGATTTTTCGCAGTGGAATAAAGTCCCATTGGAATCGAGAGTAAATAAATCAGAATCAGAGACGGAATAGACAGATAAAGGGTCGGTAAAATGCGCTCTCCAATTCGGTCGGTGACGCGACGGCCATCTTCAAAGGATTCTCCCATATCGAACTGAAGCACACGAACCAACCAGCGTTTGTATCCAATCACTGGATGGACATCTAGGCCCATATTTTTTCGCATGGCTTCAATTTGCCTTGCCGTCTGATCTTTCTTAATTTTGGCCCCTTCTGCATTTCCTAAAATTTTCTGGAGAACCGGATCTCCGGGCATAAAACGAATTAAAGCATAGACAATTAAAGTGATACAGAAGAGGGTAATGATCCCTCCCAAAAATCGTCGAATTAAAAAAGCAGTCATGAGCATCCAATCTGTTATTTTTTCTTGGATTTCCAAACAGAATCAAATCCCATTAGATATCCAAACGGATCTCTGGGAGAGAAATTATAGCCACGAAGTTCTTTATTAAATGTCCAAATTTCCGCACGATGATTTAAAAAAGTGTAGGGCTGTTCTTCATAGATAATCCGGTTAATTTTTTGGTAAATTTCGCGTCGTTTTTCAAAATCAAATTCACGTTTTCCCGCTTCAAATAACTCATCCACTTCTATATTGGAATATCCTCCAGAATTTCGACCCGCATCATAGGCGCTCGTGATCCAGATATTGGAACTGGTATCTGGATCCGCTCCCGAACCCCACGCGGCACAAGAAGCTTCAAATTTTTTTGCTTGGGTACGATCCAGATACGTTGCCCATTCGAGGCGCTGGATATTCATTTTTATGCCCAGTTCTTTTAAATCCTGTTCTAAAATAACTGCGCAATCGCCTGCAGTTCCTGTGGTTGGAATGGTGATAGTAAATTCAAAATCAACAATCTCTCCATTGATTTTTTTATCGGTAATTCCGTTTTTATTGGCATCTCCGGACCAACCCGCTTCTTCCAGCAGTTCTCGTGCCTTCTCGATATCTCGTTGAATCAGTTCCAAATCAGGAGTTCCCCACGGAGAGTCTGGATGGAAGGTTCCGGCTCCCTGTTGAAAAAGTCCATAATTCATGTCATTGAGCCAGCGTTCCATATTAAACGCATAACTCATCGCTTGTCGTACCCGAAGATCATGAAAGAAAGGATTTGGAGGAATTCCTTTTTGTTGCCAACAAATATACATATAAGTCCAGGTCGGACCATATACTTTTAAATTATGTTGATAGAATTCATCTCCCGAGGTTTGTCTCATAAATTGTGAGGCGGTTACTCGAAACTCGTCGAGATTTCCATTTTTTAGTTCTAGAAGTGCCACACTATCATTATCAATGATCTTAAAACGAATATATCTCATATAAGGTTTTGGACGAATAGTTTCTCCTTTAGCGTTCAAATAGAAATTTTCGCGTCGTTCCAAAAGAATATGATTTGTGGTACGTTCTATAATACGATACAGACCCGAAGACAATGGATTATTGTTCCAATAGCTATGCCACTTAGAATCTACCATTGTGGGATCAGCGGTAATTGAGCGCTCAAAAATATGTTTAGGCAGGATACCAAAATTGATGTTCCATTGATTGGTCGCTAGCGATTCTTGATGGAAGAAGACAATTTTGTCTTTATCGTAGGCTTTTACCCATTTCATTTCTTCCGTTCCGCTTCGTTGTGCTGGAACGGAAATGCTTTCTTTCATAATCATATGATAGCTGAATTCGATATCATAGGCAGTCCAGGGTATTCCATCTTCCCAAACCAGATCGTCTCGCAAGATAAGCACATCATAAAGTCCTTGTTTATGTCTCCACCATTCCTTGACAAAACGAGCATCTGCAAGGGCTACCATTTTATGATCAAAATTCATCGCGCCTGCATACAACACATTCGCGACATCCATCTCATAGTTTGAGGAAGTTAAAATTCCAGTTAAATTTTTAGGAGAGACAATGTGCCTTCGAAATTCAGCGTCCCAGTCTACGTCGTCATCGGAAGTTGGCGGTTGAGAAAGAACCGCGATCATATCGGCGTAGATCTTTTTCATTTCTTCCGTTAAGACGACTTTTTGACCTTCTGAAACATCGGGTCTTTGTTTTAAAACCCATTCCATATTTTTATCCGTTTTATATTCTCGAGCTCGTTTGGCGGCGAGATCTTTCCAGCCCGCAACCCATCCTTGGTCCCACTCCATTTTCGTGATTTCTTCCCAAGTGGGTACGACAAAGGAAGCCTCATAAAATACTAAAAACTTGTCTTCATTTCTGAGAACATAGGATTTTCCGTTTAAAGAAAACGACCACTCCTTATTCGGAGCTTTTATAGTAATCATCCCTTTAAAATCCGCTGGAAGTGCAGATATTTTTGCTTCAAATATTCCTTTATCCACTTTTTCTTCCAACACTGGAAAGTTTCCTCCATCAAGCGCTTTTTGATACTCTTCTGTGATGGACAGACTAAATAATTTTGGGAAGGGTTGAATCTGATAAGGCTCACTTTGAGGAGGTTCAGGCATTTCAGGAAGTTTAGTATCGGCCCGAAAATTGGGTGGAAATTGCTGGGCAAGAAGGCAGTTTCCCAGAATAAGCATCAAAATCACATATCGCATAACGCGTTTCTCCCTTGTTTAATTTTTAGGCACCAGTGCGGGTACGAATACAATCTTCAATGCAACGCAAGATTCCGATGTGCAAAAGACGTGCGCCAGCGACGTCATTTGGATTTTCCGGATCAAACATCACGCCGGGACGAGCATTCATTTCAAAACATAACACTCTTCCGGTATGTTGATCGCGGACCAAATCATAAGACAAGAGGCGCGGTCGAATATGAGCAAATTTTTGATCCATCTTTTTTGCCACGGCCAGAAAACCTTTAGGAACCTCTTCTTCCCGATGGAAATAAATCATTTCTTTCGCGTCAAAATAATTGCTAATAAAATCATGATGTTTTTTGGGTTGACGGACAAAACTGGTGACAAACTCTCCGTTGGCCAAAATCAATCGCACATCGTGCCTGCCTTTAATTCCGACATCTGGAATCCCTTCGATGGATTCGATAAAGGGTTGCAAGACATATTCTCCATCTGGAATACTAAAGATATCCATAATGTTATTTTGATCAAAGCGGAAGACATTTTTTGCGGCGTGTCCGGTTTGAGGTTTGCAAACAAAGCTAGCAATTTCGCCGTATCCATGAAATTTGCATTGTTCCTGAAAATCATGAACCACTTTTTGAATATCCGAATTCCCCTTGTTGAAATAGGCGGTATATGGCATCACATCTGAAAAATTGACATAACTTAATAGCTTGTCATCTACGACCATCGAAAGCATAGGGTCGTTGAAAATAGGAATCCCGCGAGAGGCGGCATCGGCCAAAATTTGACGTCCCCAAGGAGTTGAAGATTGAAACTTGTCATAGATTCCATAGATTTCTTGAACTCCGCCTTTGTGCCATTTCCCCTGTCCATAATACCAAGCCGCGCGGACTTTGCCTTCAAAATAATCCCCGTCATGCGCTAGCAACACGGACACATTCATTTCAGACGAACGCTCAAAAATCGCGGCATAACCAATATTATGAGTTTCAGAAAAAAACGGCTTCTCGGCCGTTTCAGGACGAAGTGTTTCATCATTCAAAATCGCAAAAAAACGAGAATTCAATTTCATTACTCCTTTTGAGAGGGCGGATGGTTCAGGACTTTTTGATAGACTTCTTTCGCTTTCAAACAATACGAAATATGGCCGGGGGTAATTTCAATGGGGTCTGGACGTACTTCCTTGCAGTGTTGATCTGCAATGGGGCAACGGGTATGAAACTTGCACCCTGAAGGCGGGTTTTTGGGAGACGGGACATCGCCTTCAAGAATGGTACGCTGAGTTTTTTTCTCAGGATCCAGTTGTGGAATTGCTGAAAATAGAGCCTGTGTATAGGGATGAGAAGGGTGCCAATAGAGTTCTTCGGTACTCGCCATTTCAACAATATCGCCTAAATACATGACGGCCACACGATTTGCGACATGCTGTACCACTGAGAGATTATGGGCAATAAAAAGATAGGAAAGGTCAAAATCTTTCTGCAAGTCTTTCAAAAGATTAAGGATTTGAGCCTGAATTGAGACATCAAGCGCGGAAACGGCTTCATCGCAAACAATCAATTTGGGCTTGAGTGCCAATGCACGTGCGATTCCAATACGTTGACGCTGTCCTCCCGAAAATTCGTGGGGATAGCGATTGATATATTCGGGTTGCAAGCCAACGCGCACCATTAAATCTTGAACAATGGTTTTTTTTTCGTTGTTGGTCTTGGCCAATCCGTGAACCATCAGCGATTCACCTACAATGTTTAACACCGTCATTCGCGGATTCAGAGAGCTATAAGGATCTTGAAAAATAATCTGCATTTTGGATCGCATCTGTCGCATTTCGCTCGGAGACAACCATAGTAAATTTTGTCCCTCAAATTCCACGTTTCCGGAGGTCGGCTCAATCAGACGTAAAATCGCGCGTCCTGTAGTCGTTTTTCCACACCCCGATTCGCCAACCAGTCCTAACGTTTCTCCTTTTTTGAGTTCAAAGGAAATATCATCCACCGCTTTGACATTCCCGACGACCTGAGAAAAAAGTCCCTTGTAGATCGGAAAATATTTGCGAAGTTGTTGTACGCGGAGAATGACTTGTTCAGAGGAGCTTGACATAAAAGTTCCCTTGTCTAATCAATAAATAGTACCTGGTTAAGAGGCCGTTTGAACACGAATGCTAGAGTCCGGTTTTTTGACCTTGTCATCAAAGAGCCAGCAGGAAACAGTGTGATGGGATTCGATTTCCTGAAGATCAGGCTCCTTTTCAGCACAATAAGCGAACGCATGTGGACAACGATTACGAAACTTACAACCTGAAGGAAATTTTAATGCCGAAGGCACCATTCCCGGAATAGTGTCCAAATGCTCTTTTTTCTGACCCAAAACAGGAATCGAATGAAACAACCCCACCGTATAAGGATGTTTTGGGTTTCGGAAGAGGGTTTTTACGTCCGTGTATTCCACTATTTTTCCGCCATACATCACCGCCACGTGGTCGGCTGTTTCTGCAATGACAGCGAGATCATGCGTAATCAGAAGAATAGACATCCCATATTCTTTTTGAAGCTTTTTCAACAGTTCCAAAATTTGTGCCTGAATAGTGACATCTAGGGCGGTTGTGGGCTCGTCGGCAATCAAAAGAGAGGGATTACAGACGAGCGCCATCGCAATCATAATTCGTTGTTTCATTCCACCCGACATTTGGTGCGGATATTCATCAATACGAGTCTCTGGGGAAGGAATACCTACTTTTTTCAACATTTCGATGGTTAATACTCGAGCTTCACTAGTTGATTTTTTTTGGTGCAAAATGATGGATTCCATAATCTGGTTTCCAACCGTATAAACCGGGTTTAGCGAAGTCATTGGTTCCTGAAAGATCATAGAGATGCGATTCCCGCGGATGGAACGCATCTCGGTATTCGTAATAGAAACCAAATCTTTGCCCTCAAACATAATTTTTCCATCGATAATTTTTCCCGGCGGAGAAGGAATAAGGCGCAAGATGGACATCGCACTGACGGATTTTCCGCAACCGGATTCTCCAACGATTCCTAGTGTTTCTCCCTTAAAGAGTTTATAGCTGATCCCATCGACCGCCTTGGCCATACCCTCATCGGTTTTGAAGTAAGTCTTGAGATTTTGAACTTCAAGTAAAACATCTAGGGAGTGTTTATCATTCATAAGCAAATTTCCATTATTCTAGAAGAAAAAACCTTTGGGCTCTTTTATTTTGGATTTTGTTTGGAGAAAAACCAATTTTGTAGTCTCCAGCCTGGAAACGATGCAGAAAAGGAGACACCTTGAAAATGATTAGGATAAACGAAATGATGAGGGGCGACCCAGAGAAAGAGATAGGGTTGTTCTTCAGACAAAAGATTTTCAAATTGCCGAATTTTTAAAAGTCGCGTTTGAAGATCCCATTCTTGTTTGATTTCTTGGATGAGCGTATCTGCATTCTCTCGAGAAAATCCAACATAATTAAGACCCTTGACCTCAGCCGTTTTAGAATGCCACATACTATAAGGATCTATCGGAAGTGAAAAATCGATAAAAAAACTATCAAATTCTCGAAGCTGTAATCGTGTATTGAAGCGTACCCAGAGTAAGGGTTTCGGATGCAAAAGAATTCCATAGGGTTTCAAAATGTCCGCGTAATAGTGGCTCAATTGTTGTGCCAGAAGATTTCCTTCGGGATAAAGCATTTCAAATTCAAAGCGCCTCCCATGAAAATCCAAAACACCATCCTGATCTCGATCTCTCCAACCCGCCATTCCGAGCAACTCTTGAGCCTTTTGAGGATCATGCGGAACGGAGAGAGAGACCGCGGTTTCTGGAGTAAACCCAGGAGAAGATTGATGTTGTGCATAGTGATATAAATATTTTTCAATAAACGCTTCGCGCGAAAAAAAATGAGCCATTGCTTGACGAACACGACGATCTTGAAAAGCCAAATGGGAAAGGTTCCATCCTATTCCTTGAAAACCATCCAAAACGTAAGTCCCTTGAACCGTCGTGGGTGAAAAATTTTTTAGCAGGATTTGTTCGGGATCCAGATGAAATAAAAAATCCAACTGTCCAGACTGAAAAGCGTCCTCCACTTTTTCGGGATCAGAGAGGAAGCGAATCGATATCGTTTCCAAATAGCCAGATTGGGTTCGGATAGGGTATTGAGGATTACGAATCAATTCGATCCGATCTCCGGGAATCCAATTTTGAATACGATACGGGCCTAATCCAATGAAATTTTTATTTTCAGGAGTGCTTTGATTAAACACTTTTGCTTGGTCCTCTTCGGTTTTTTGAGGATCGAAATAAAGATGTTGAGGAACAATCGGAAATTGAGCTAATAGAGGCAGTGCCAGAATATTTTCTTGCTCAAAAATAAAACGGATTTGATTGGGGGTAATCACTTCGCAATATTTTAAAGCATCATAAGAATATCGTAGCGCGTCGGAATCTACTTGCGCTTGTTTTAGGCGTTGATAAGAAAATTTGATATCTTTGGCTTGAAATGGAGTTCCATCATGCCAAAAAAATCCTTCTTTTAAATAAAAAGTGAACACCGCATTTCGCACCCGCCGGAATATTTCTTCTTCTGGAATAAACGTTTCACGAGGGGTTGGGTTTTTTTGAGATCTCGGTTTTAAAGTGAATCCACCTTCGCTAGGAGTCATGTGACCAAAAAGTTTATCCGAGAGATATTGAGTGGTCCCCTGCCGTTTTAGAATCACCAGATCTTCCACTTCATAACTGCTACATAACGAGGGTTCAAAGGTTCCATCGACTTGAGGAACTAAGAGCGTATCATGAATCAAAGAGAGAATCATTTTGGCATAGATATCATTGGAGGAGATGGGATTCAAATGAGCCGGTTCTCCGGGAAGATGAATTTGCAAGCGAGTTCCAGGTTGGGGAGATTCTTGTGGAGGAGAAATCGAAGTGGCAGAAGAATTAGATTGATCTTGAATCGTCTGTTGTTTCCGGTTCAAATCCACAGACCAGTTTTGCGCCGACGAGAAAACAACGAGACTGAAAAGCAAAAAAAGAGAAAGAAGGTGAAAAATCATTCCGGGCTTTCTTATCTGTAGTTTGTTGGTTTACCGCAAGTTAAACGAATTATAATCTCCTTGAAAAATCCTGTCAACGAAGAGGATTATTTTGTGGACACACGGGAGGAATTGTTCAAGATCTCTTTTGGTTTTAGAAAAAATAGCGAGTGGAAGAAAGGGCTTGTGCTTTTCAGGAATAAATTTTATGCTATGATTTAGGGTAGAAATTGGAATCTCTTTAAAATTTCTTTTGGGTGATTGAGGAGTACTTTTTCATGGCTCGACGATCTCAAGTGATGGATAAAAAGATATCCCGCATTCTAGTAGATAAAAAGCTCATTACAGAAGAACAACAAATCGGTTTGTTGCAAAAAGCGCAAGAAGAGAATAATCCTTTTGAACTCGTTTTGCTCGGAGGCAATATTATTTCTGAAGGGGCTTATCTTGGCGCTTTGGCCAATGTCACTAATATCGCGCCAATTCTTCTATCCCAATATACTCCCAATAAAAAACTTCAGCCGTTGTTCCCCAAAGAAAAAGCAGAATTATGGGGAGTGATCCCGGTCGAGCAAGTCAAAGATATTCTGACGATTGCGATTACGGATCCCTTTAACATTCTTGTTTTAGATGAAATTAAATCCTTTATCACCTCTTCCGAAGAAGTGGCGGCTCCAGATGGAAAGAAAAAGGTTACCAAAAGACCTAAATACTTCTTTCCAGTACTCACGACAGAAAGTGCTTTGAAAAAATCGTATGAAGAATTTTTCAAATCTGAATCCGAACTTATGGAAGATAAAATGGGAGAGGTGTTACAAGAGTTAAACCTCGATCCCAATTACATCGCGGACGAAGCCGATAAGAAAGATGATAGCGAAGTCACGGAAGATGATTCCGCAATTGTAAAACTGGTGAATACGATTATTTTGCAAGCCTATAGTTCTGGAGCCTCCGATATCCATTTAGAACCTTATACCGATAAAGATATTGTGGTTCGTTTTCGTGTGGATGGGGATTGCAAAAAAATTATGGAAATTCCCAAACATTACAAAAACGCCCTCGCTTCACGTATTAAAATTATGTGTGGTCTCGATATCGCGGAAAGACGCCTCCCTCAAGATGGAAAAATTAAATTTAAAAATTATGGTCCGCGTGATATTGAACTTCGTGTAGCGGTCATTCCAACCGTGGGTGGAAATGAAGATATCGTGATGCGTATTCTCGCGGCCTCGAAACCGATGCCACTCGAGAAAGCGGGAATGACCGAAAGTGTCTATAAAGGAACCAAAAGCTGTGTGGATAAACCCTATGGAATTTTTCTGGTCGTAGGGCCCACGGGTTCTGGAAAAACAACTACTTTACATAGTTGTATGGGTTATATTAATACCGAAGATATGAAGATCTGGACCGCAGAAGATCCCGTCGAAATTACTCAATACGGACTGCGTCAAGTTCAGTGCCACCCCAAAATAGGATATGACTTCAAACGCGCGATGCGAGCTTTCCTCCGCGGAGATCCTGACGTGGTGATGATTGGAGAAATGCGCGATTTAGAAACCGCCGCTATTGGAATTGAAGCCTCTCTTACCGGGCATCTTGTCTTTTCGACTTTACATACCAATAACGCCCCGGAAACCATTATTCGCCTCCTCGACTTGGGAATTGATCCGTTCTCCTTTGCGGACGCGCTTTTAGGAGTTTTGGCACAACGTCTCATTCGCACCCTATGCAAAGGATGTAAAAGGGAATACTCGCCCTCCCCAGAAGAAGTAGAACATATGATCAATGAAATGGGTGGAGTCGACCAATTCCGTCGTACTGGAATCGATCCTCACATTCCCTTCAAATTGTTCCAACCCGTGGGGTGCCAAGTTTGTAATGGAACCGGAATGAAAGGACGTATGGGTATTCATGAATTACTCATCACAAGTCCAGAAATGAAACGATTGATTTTTTCGAGAGCTAAAGGTGCAGACCTCCGCGCGGAAGCGGTTCGTAACGGAATGTTTACCTTAAAACAAGATGGAATTATTAAAACATTAGCAGGACACACAACCTTCAAAGAAATTCTAAGCGTGTGTATCGAATAACCCCTTTCTTCTGGGCATTGTTAGGCTTACTTGGAATTAAATTGGGATTTCTCTGCTGGATTCAAGAGGATTCCCTTTTTCTTTATCCCCAAATTGACGGAAAAGAATATTACCGCTGGGCCCTCACTATTCTTGAGGGACAATGGCTACAACCTCGTCCTTTTTATCAGTCCCCATTTTATCCCTATTTTCTAGCCTCCCTCTTTTCCCTCTTCCCTGCCAAGGTGCTCACGGTAGCACTTTGTCAGATTTTTTTTTCTACCGCCACTGCAGGACTCTTATTTTCAATAACCCAAAACGCTTTTGGAACCAAAGCCGCATGGGCCACTTTTTTTCTTTATACCCTCTCGGGATGTCTCTATTTTTATGAAATTCAACCTTTAAAAACAACCTTAGTCTTATTTTGTACCGCGCTGTTATTCAAACTTCTTCAACAGAAGTCTTCAGGATTGGGTACCGGATTCACTCTAGGAATCCTCATTCTCTTACGCGGAAATACCTTTCTCTTGCTCCCTTTTATTCTCTTGTACCTGTTTTGGGAACAAAAAATCACTCGTCCCCTTTTCGGATTATTTCTTTTAGGATGTTTTTGCCCACTGAGTTTGTCGCTCGTTCACAATTATCAGGTCAGTCAGGAATGGATTCTCAATACGTATCAAGGAGGGACAAATTTTTATATTGGTAACCATTTAGGGGCCTCAGGAACCTATCAACCCTTGTTATCGGGTCGCCAAGTACCAGAATTTGAAGAAGCCGATGCGATTACTCTTGCCGAAAAAATGGCCGGAAAAAAACTATCGTATCGCGAAATTTCCAATTTTTGGCTCCACCAAAGCTTCTTGTTTTTCCAACACTATCCGTTAGAAGCCATTCAGCTCCAATTCAAAAAATTAGGATTATATTTTTGGCCCGGAGAATTTCCAGATGGCTTACAATATAGTTTCTGGAGATCCCGATATCCACTTTATCATTTCTTTGTGGTGGGCTATGGAACACTCTGGATCTTGGGTTTATGCGGATTTTACGCGATGATGAAAAAATCTTCGCTACACAAACAGAATACTCGTCTTTTTGGACTGTTTTTAGTGGGGAACCTCGTTTCAGTGGTCCCCTTTTTTATTTTTAACCGCTATCGACTTCCTGTTATTATTGCGCTCTATCCCCTTGCCGGATCGGCATTCGTTCAGTTTCCTAAAAAATGGATGCTGTGCTGCTTGCTCATTGGGGCACTCCTAGATAGATGGCCCTCAAACCCTAGTAATTCCTATATGATTCTTGGAGCCTTAGAATTTCAGCAAGAACAATGGCAAAAAGCAGAGCACTCTCTACGAAAAGCGGTTGAGACTGGAAATCAACCTGAAGCTTGGGATAAATTAGGAGAACTTTATTTGTATCAAAAAGAGTGGATCCAAGCGCAAGGTTGTTTTGAAACGGCGGTGGCCCAGAACCCTAAATGGGATCTTCCTTATTTTCATTTAGGATACTTATGGCTCAACCGGAGTATTCTTCTAAACGATTTGAGACTCGAACAAAAAGCTCAAACTTTTTTTCAAAAATCTCTGCAGTTTTCTCTCCAAAAAGATCAAACTTGTGCTAAAATAGCCCATCTTTATTGGGAATATTCCAAAAAAATAATGAACCCAAACTATCAAGAAATCGCTCTGTCTTTTATGTCCTTAGCACAACAACTCAATAAACATTGTCCCGAGTGGACGATTGAGTTAGAAAAAATGAAAAACACACACAAATAAGGAGAGGTTTTGATGAACCTGATGTTTAAAACGATCCCGATTTCAATTTTTTTGCTGGTATTTTCCGGTTTTAGCAATGCCGACACCATTCACTTAAAACGAGGAAAGCCTATCGAAGGCTGTAAAGTGAAGAAAGAAACCTGGACCGAAGTAAAATACGCGCTTAAGGGACTTGCCGCAGAAGCGATTGTTAAACGGGAAGATATCGATAGGATTGATTATGACGATATTCCCGATCCTTTTAAGCAAGCAGAAGCCTCAATGGAGATTGGCAGTTTTGAGCAAGCAAAAGATTCGTACATTAAATTTCTAAAAGAAAAAGATGATTTTGAAAATAGCGATGTATTTGAACCCAAAGTCTATTATGGACTTGCCAAAACTCTATTAATTTTAGCTCCGTCCGCAAAGAAAAAAGAGACGGATAAATATACCGAAAGCGCAGAAAAATTTTATCTTGACAGCGCGGAAAAATACTTTCGCCGTGTTGCTGAAGGTGATAATCCATTGATTGGAGACGCCCTCGTTGGTTTAATTGATAGCCGATTAGCAACTCAAGATTTTGCAGGTGCAAAAAAAGCCGCTGATTCTCTGCGCGAAAAAAAATTATCCGATTACTACAATATGATGGCAGAACTTTATCAGTGCCACATCACTTATTTTCAAAAAGATTACAAAGAAGCCGTTCGTAAATATGAATCGCTTGCAGGACGCGCCCGCCGTGATAATAAAGTAATTTATGGGATTGCCTTGGTCGGAAAAGGAAAGGCTTTAGTCGCCGGAGGAACCCCTAAAGACGCTCAACAAGCATTTGAAGATGTGCTCACTAACAGCGACAACGAAGAAGCTTTAGCCGGAGCCTATAACGGCATCGGAGATATTTACCGCGCGGATAAAAACCATAGAGAATCGTTATTGGCTTATCTCCATGTGGTGGTTCTCTATCGAGAGGTTCATCGTGAAATGCCGAAAGCGCTTTATTATGCGGGCAAAGCATTCATTACTTTAAAAGATGAAAATCCAGTATGGGGCCCTCGTGGAAATAGCTTGCTTGCGCGCCAAAAAGAAGAATATCCTGCCTGGAAACCGTAAAATCTTGTGGTCTTTGTCCCCCGCTGGCGGGGGATCAAGGGGGTGGAGTCTTTCAGAAGTGCTATTCCACCCCCAAACCCCAATGACCTCCCCCGACCCCCTCCAAAGGGGGACAGCGGGGGACATTAGGAGACCTGAACAGTTACGATAAAAGGATTGGGAATTTATTTATGAAAAACGAGGACGATTTTTCTCTCGGGAGCGCTTTGTTAGTGTTCTTTCTTGTTGTTTTAATTGGGATCTCTGCTTCGAATGGAAATTTTTTTTCGTTCCCTTCAGAATCCGGCTCTTCAGAAAAATCGTCTCTTTCGTCTTCGTTTCCAGAAAAAAATGCTCAAGAAAACCCCCACGCTTCTTCTTCAAAAATAATCTCCCTACCCGAAGAAAAGCGCTCTCTTTCGCTTATTCCTTTACCAGAACTAGCACGCTTATTTCATCCCGCACAGCGAAAATCGCTGGACGCTGAAATGGATCACCTCAAACACGATAACAATGCATTGGTCCGCATTATCTCCTTAAAAAATATGGGATTAAATGGAAAGACTTCAGCCTCGTCAGAATCTTCTCAAATTTGGAATTTTTCCATTCCACAAATCAAAGATTTAATCGCTCAAAAACAAATCCTTCTGACCCATTTACTCCAGTTCCAAAAAAAACTCCAAGAATCGACGATCCTCTTTGTTCCTAGTTCCTACTCGTATGAAGAAATCTTGGAAGAGATCCGAAATCGCCCCATAGATCCCCTTTCGACGGCGCTTACTGAAGAAGAACAATTGATTGAATTCGCGCGAAAAATTTTGCAAACTTGCATTCCTTCCAAAGAGAAGGGATACTAAAAACAAGGGAATCTTTTTGTTTGTTCTTTTGAGGGTGTTCTATGAATTTTTATCGCTCGATCGCTCTTTTGTTTTTTGGAACTTTTCTGGTTTTCTCAGGGATTTTTGCTCAAGAGGTAGCTCCTGAAACACTCGATATTGTTTCTCTGTATCCCAATCGATGGTATCGGATGGAACGTCAACGCCAAATGATAGGCTATTCTTATGTGAGATTATCTTGGGTCGAATATGAAGGACAAAAGTTGATCCGTGACCAAACTGAATTTGTACAACTCTCTCGCCGCAAAATTGCTCACATGGACGATGTCTTTAGTAGTTCTACGCTGATTGATATTTTACGTACTTCCACCGGAGAAATGATTCGAGAACGCACTCTCGGGCAAGAAGGAAGCGGCCAAGATACTCGTTATAGCAAATCAAATATGGAAAAAGACTCCACAGGATATACCTATAAAATCGAAATCCTGAATTATCAACAAAAACCGCTAGGAGAAGCAAAAGTACATCAAC
Source organism: uncultured Planctomycetota bacterium (assembly GCA_964530615.1). Lineage (GTDB taxonomy): Bacteria > Planctomycetota > JBBTDB01 > JBBTDB01 > JBBTDB01 > JBBTDB01. The sequence continues at coordinate 93,976 of CAZHAR010000017.1, forward strand.
ATCCCGTTCAAGAAACAATTTCTCTCGATGGAGAATCGGTACTCATTCCTTATATTCAAAACAAACAAATTCAGCCCTCAAGCAAAATTGAATTTTTTTTATTGGATGGAGAAACAGGAACTCGCTATAAACATGAAGCCACCCTCTGCGAACCCGAAAAAATAAAAGTGGCGGGAATTGAGAAAGAATGTATCGGAGTCCAAATTCTCAATACAGGAACTCAATCTAAGCAATATTATTATTTTCAGGAAGATGGTTTGTTAACCCGTATTTATAATGGAGATACAACCCTTTTTTATTGTACGGAAGAAGAAATCAAACAACAGGTCCAAAATTTTAAAAAAGGAAAAGTTTCTGCCAATAAACTTCCTACGCTGGAAACAGCCGTTCATACGTCTCCCGATCTTCCCGGAGCCTTCAATCTCAAAACATTAACCGTTGAAATCTCTGTCAAAAAAAGACCCCACATTGATCCTCCCGATTTTTCCACTAACCATTGGCAAGAAGTCATTTCAAGAGAAGACGTTCCCGACAAAGAGATGGTACGCTATGTATTGAAATTAAAAGATTTTGACAAATCAGAGGCGACCACAGCCTATCCGATGGAGTCGAAACCAGAATTTGAAGAACACTTAAAAGCGACTCCTCTGATGCAAATAGAACATCCCCTCGTCAAAGAAACAGCCATGGAAATTGTCAAGGGGGAAACCGATGCCAGAAAAGCCGCCCAAAAAATTGCGGATTATGTGTATCTAAATTTGAGTAAAGGAAATTCTGGGGTCATTGGCCAATACTCTGCCGTAGAAATTTTGCAAAACAAATATGGAGACTGCTCAGAACATTGCCTTCTCTTCACGGCTCTCTGTCGCGCCGCTGGCATTCCGGCACGTCGTATGAGTGGCTTAGTCTGCTTGGGAAACCTCTGGGGACCTCACGCTTGGAACGAAATATGGGTAGGTGAATGGATTGGCGCAGATCCCACAACCGGTGATATTGGAAATGTGGCTCGCTATATTTCTGCCGGATATCAAGATGATCCCTTCAGTACCATCGAAGCCATCACAAAAGGATTTTATGGTTATGCGACCATTCGCCTTCTTTCCGCAAGTTTTGGAGACGGAGAAGAAGTCGATCTCACCGGAAAAGAAACCTTATACGGAGTTACAGAAACACACGCGTTTAACTACCTTTCTGGAATTTCTATTCAAAAGAAACAAGCGGATTGGAAACTTACCGCTTTACCCAATCGTTTAGTTTTACGCGGAGACCATATTTCTGTCGATATCAGCGTGTCTCCGGATCAAGGAAATCGTCATTTGGATACCGGAAGTTATTGGATGTCTGGAAAAGTAAGCTACCCCGAAATTCAAGGAGTACGCTGTAAAATGGGAGAGGAAGTCTATTCTCCTAAATCTTCTCGCAAGACTATTTGGGCACCGGCACACCGTCGAATAATGACCATTCGTGCCGAATTAAAAGGAACTCCAGAAGAACAAGCAGCGATTTGGCAAGAGTTCCTAAGCGCTTTTAACCTTTATAGTTGGAAAAAATCCCCAGAATCAACCTCAAACGAAATCCAGCCCAAAACTCCAGAAGAACCCAAATAATCCAACCCGACGATTATTTTTATGATCGAATTTCGTCCCATTCCCTATGTTGATCCCTTTTCCTGGTTTTCCTGTTTTGAGGAAAAACCAGGAACGTTGTTTTTGGATAATGCTTCCACTTCTTTGGGAATTGGACAATACTCTTACCTCCTCTGGAACCCTTTTTTGGAATTTACGGCTCAACAGAATCGATGTTTTTGGAATACTTCTCCTTTAGAGGTAAAAGGAAATCCTCTTGAGATTTTTTTTCAAAAAATGAAAGAGTTTTCGAGTGAAAAAGATCCAACGATTCCCCCGTTTCAAGGGGGCGCAGTTGGATTTTTTGCTTACGATTTAGCCTGGAGCTTAGAGCGATTGCCAGATCTTAAGCCAAGAGAGCATTCCTTTCCGGATATGCAATTTTACTATTACGAAAATGGACTTAGTTTCGATACGCTACACCAGAAAGCCTGGATTTTTCGACAATCCTTTTGTAGTGATTCTTGCGATGAATTAATGCAACAGGTTCCTTCGCCGCATAAAACACGAAGGACAATTCAAGAGCCAAAAAAAATTACTATTCAAAGTAATTTTACACAGGCAGAATATCTAAAAGTTCTTGAAAAAACAAAATCCCATCTTCACGCAGGAGATATCTTTCAAGCGAATATTTCTCAGCGATTTAGAGGTTCGCTTCCTTTAGCCCCACGTGATTTATATGCAAGGTTACGAGCCATTAGCCCGGCTCCGTATGCGGCTTATTTAGATTTTGGTTCGCGCAAAATTCTCTCCTCTTCTCCCGAATCTTTTTTGTTACGGCAAGGAGAATGGATTCACACGCATCCGATTAAAGGAACGAGAAAGCGCGGAAAAACCCCGGAAGAAGATGAATTTCTGAAAAAACAACTTTTGGGAAGTGAAAAAGATCGTGCGGAATTAACGATGATTATTGATCTTTCACGGAACGACTTAGGACGTGTTTGCCAATACGGAAGCGTCCGAGTCCATCATCTCTCTCAGGGAGGCATTGTGCTAGAAACTCATCCAACGGTTTATCATTTAGTTTCGCATATTGAAGGAAAACTGTGGCCGATCTCTTCCCATTTAGACGTTTTAAAAGCCTGTTTTCCGGGAGGGTCTATCACAGGGGCCCCTAAAATTCGAGCCATGGAAATTATTGAAGATCTCGAACCGACTAAACGCGGGGTCTATACCGGAACTTATGGGTGGATCGGATTTGATCAAGATCTTCAATTAGCCATGGGAATTCGTCTGTTGCAGATTGAAGACGATCAGTTTTCTTTTCAGGTGGGTGGAGGAATTGTGATTGATAGTGATCCCGAAGAAGAATATCAAGAAACCCTAATCAAAGCACGTGGAATCTTAAAAGCATTGCAAGGATAACACCACAAAAGAGAGTTTCCGTCGTATATCCTTCTAACCCCATAGTTTCTGATTAAAATCTGTTGAAAAATTCGACATAAATGTAGAAAAATTCGACACTTTATAGAGGGAAGATAAAAACGGTACTCAAAAAAGCAAAAACTCTTTATAATAAAAATGAATCAAAGACTTCTTCCCCATGCCCCAAGGAAAAAAATCATGAAGCTCAAGATTGCAAAGAGGCCATTACCCACAGTCAAAGTCAAATTTCAATGTTCTTGTGGGAAGCGCTTGCTGATTCAAGTCAATCAAGAAGGAAAGCGTCAGGCTTGCACGAATTGTAAACAAGAATTAATACTTCCCTCTTATCAAGATTCCTCGGTATTAGGTCTTTATTGTGGATGTTCCACTGCTCTTTCCGACGAAAATGATTTCTGTCCTTCTTGTAAAAAACCTTGTTTTGACGAGTCGCCTTCCGTAAAATCTGAGGCTAAACCAGAAGTAAAAATTCGAGAGATTCAGGAAACGCCCACAAAAGAACCCGCTCCTCCCATTTCAAAAAAACGCTCCTCCCAATCCCAAGTAGCGGAAAAACCCCAAATTACGCCAGTTCATTTGGCGCTTGCGATCGGATTACCTATTTTGCTAATGGGCGCTATTATTCTAGGAGTCTTGGGTTCTCAATCAAAAAAAACGACAACAAATGCGCCTTCTAAAGAAAATACGCTCTTGACCACAACGACTCTTTCGGAAAAAGAAAAAATCCAAGCTCTCTGGAAAAAACAACTTCAAGAAATGAAAACCGAGCAGGAACGTTCTCCGTCCGAAGAAAAAAACACCTCCGTCCTAAAGAATACTCCAGAAACTTCGGGAACGCCCACTTCGTCTTCCTCAGAAACCACAATGATGCCCATGGGAAACGAGAAGATGGGAAATACGATGTCAATGGGGATGAATCCCGAAGAAAAAACCTTAGATATTAATTTTTTTAGAGTTCATATTGCGCCAATTATGTCCAAAACATGCGCCACAACCGAATGTCATGGGGGTTCTGGCAAAACCGGAAATTTTAAATTAATGTCTGCGGATGCGCTTGGACAATTTTCGGATTTTGATCTACAAACGAATTTCGGACGAATTCAACCTTTTGTGAAGCCGGGTTTCCCGCGCGATTCACGTCTTTTCTTAAAACCTCTGGCAGAAACACTAGGCGGTTTGGAGCATGGCGGAGGAGATATTCTTACCGCCGGATCGGAGCGGCTTCGACTCTTTGAAAAGTTTTTGTCGGGAGAAAAGCTGGAAAATCTACCTCCAACAACGATTGCGGGTTCTGATCAAGAAATTGAAGCCGGTCAAACGGTGATTCTAGATGGGAACAAAAGTAGCGATCCAAACCAAGATCCGCTCACCTTTCAATGGAAATTTGTTTCTGTTCCTGAAGGTTCCCAATGCCAGATCACGAATGCAGATAAGGTAAAAGCTGCCTTTACGCCGAAAATTGTTGGCGAATATTTTGTTCAACTTCTCGCAACGGATTCGCTTCAACTCGCTTCGGTTCCAGACAAGATCAAAATTACCGTTTTTTCTAAAGCAGAAGTGTTGGCGATAGAACAGTCCAAAAAACAGCAAGAAGAAGGTTTTTCTCCAGAGCAAATTCAACATCGCCGTTATATTCGGAAAGTGTTTTTTGATACCTTTAACCGTGCCCCCAGTATTGCGGAATATTCACGCTTTCAAAATCAATCGCCCGAGCAAGTCGTCGATCAAATTTTATCCAGTTATGAATTTTGGGAAAACTGGTACGAAGATGAACTTTTTTACTTCTTACTCATTGATAACTTTAGACCCGCAAATGAGGCTCTGCTTTCTATTCCAGAACGTTTACATAAAAAACAGTTCCATACTCGTGAGGCCATTCAATCGATTGTTATTTCTCAATATTTTAACGCGCGTAATCCGGGGAATGATACCTGGGTAACCGTTGTTTTTGAACAGCTTCTCGGGATGAAAGTACAAGAGAAAAAAAACGTCAAACATCTCGTCACCGGCAAAAAAATATATGATGGTTATAAAGAAAAACTTTTTAATCAAGAAGGGAAGAGCCAAGCGGATGTCATTTACATTACATTAGCACAAGATATTTTTTATGAACTCTATATTTTGCGGCACTATGAACGGTATTTTGGAGAAAAACCGAAGAAAGAAGCAGTTCAGCCTGAAATCGAACAATATAAAGCGGATCCCGGTTGTTATTCAACTATTGTCAAACAATGGCTCCTGTCTCAAAAATATCGAGATTCCGCCTGGAAACTTCGCTCTAAAACAGATTTTAAATTCGTTCGCGCGCTCTACGTCGATTTATTAGGACGTCGTCCGTCTTTTGAAGAATATCGACTCTTGCGAAATGCTTTACAAGCTTTGTCCGATTCAAGACCCTTACGAACAATTCTTGTGAAACTCATTGTCGAATCCGGACAATTTACACTTCCAGAGAAAAGTGCGATTTCAAATTCGAATCAATGGATTCGGGAACAGTTCTTCCGTTACCTTTGTCGTTTTCCAACAGAACAGGAGCTTTCGATCTGGTCCTCAACCTTTCCTCAGCGATTTTGTAGTCCCCAATTGATGGTGGAAGCACTCCTTTTAAATCGAGAATATAATAGCTATTAAAAAATTCTCTCTTTCTTCTCGTTGTCCCTTGTCTATTACAGGAGATCTAGTCATGTCAAACGCCTCTCATCCAAATTCAAAAACACGCCGCCAGTTCCTTCTCGAAGCCGGATTAGCGACTTCTGCAGTTCTTCTTCCTAGTTCTAGTTTATGGGCTCAACCTAAAAAAACCTCTCCTTTTAAAACAGAACACGTCATTTTCGTGGCTTTTGCAGGTGGGGTTCGTAGTCGAGACACCATTGGAACTCCGCAAAATATTCCAAATCTGATGAGAATTGCCAAACAGGGCGTTATTATGCCCAATATCTCTGTAGAAAATTTAGGACATTACGGAGCTCAACTTTCACTCTTTACTGGAAATTGGGAAGTGAAAGGAATTCGAGAATATGCTCGTGGTGAAAATCCAACGATTTTTGAGTATTGTCGAAAACAACTCAATTGGGATTCTCAAAAAGTCTGGCTCTCCACTTCTGCTGGAAACCAACAGACCAATTTTTCCTATAGTACCCATAAAGATTATGGAGCCCCTTTTGGCGCGAACCTGATCAGTGGAGATGGCGTTTTTAACGCGGAATTTAAAGAAGTGATGGACAAATTCGGTCGTTTGAATGAAACGCCTCCGGCTGAAGATGAGCTTTTAGGAAAGCTTCGTGGTAGTTTAGATCCTTCGCTCTTTGAAGGAAAATCAGAAGAAATCACTAACGATTTGAAATCTCAACGAGAAATTGAAAAATTTATTCTCGAAGAGCTTCGCCAGAATACCACTGGAATTACGGGGCCCGGCGCTCAAGACGCAAAATCAATTCGTGTGGCTCTCAATATTTTCAAGGTGTTTAAACCGAAAATTTTGGGGATTTCTCTCAATAATGCGGATGTGGCCCACTCTAGTTACAATGCGTATCTTGAAGTCATTCGCTCCGCAGACCGAGAACTAGGAGCACTCTTTGATATGGTGGAAAAAGATGAGGAACTCAAGGGAAAAACCACTTTGATGATTATGCCGGAATTTGGGCGCGATGAGAACCTTAACCAACGCAACGGATTAGATCACGGCGAACGATGTGATGAGCTGAATAAAGTAGCGCTGATTGCGTATGGACCCGATTTCCACCAAAATAAAATCATTCCAACCCCTTATCAGTCCGTAGATTGGTGTCCCACTATCGCAACTTTACTTGGAGTGGATCCTATTCATTCCACAGCAAAAACAATACGTCCGCTCTTCAAAAACGCGTAATTATAAGCAATTCATAGGGGTAATTCATAAAGTAGGGGCGATTCATGAATCGCCCCTACTCAGAAACTTGTATTACTTCTAGAATTCTTAAATTATTACTATTTTTATACCTCTAATAATAGAGGTGGGGTTGAAGTCAACTACCCCATGCCTAAAGGCAGGGGCTTGTCGTGAAAGCGATGGCTCCTTTTTATAGGTGTTGTTTTGAAATGCGAGTTTCGAGACAGGTTGACCGGCTTTGTCCCGAAAGGGGCTACGTTAGAGGGGAATATATAGTTACCTACGGATGCTTCACCAGTCTGTAGCTCTAAGGCGAGGGATTAAACAAAGCTTGAAGGGTGTGGCTTAGTGTCTTTCGCAAAAACCCTCTTATAACAGTGGCGAGGTGATATTGTGCGAGCAATCGCAAAACGAGGAGTAATCCTTCCCCGAAAGGGGTTGACCTAAGACAGAGGGATCGATGGAAAGAGTGTTTGTCTTGGATAAGAATAAGAAGCCTCTCATGCCTTGCTACCCATCAAGGGCTAGAGAACTCTTGAAAAAAGGGAAAGCGGTGGTTTATCGAAAGTTTCCGTTTACTATCCTGTTGAAGTATCGGGAAGGGGGCGTTGTTCAGGAAACGGAATTGAAGCTAGATCCGGGTAGCAAGACAACAGGGATAGCCATTGTTGCGAAATTTGAGAGTGAGAGAACTGTTGTCTGGGCCACGAATTTGAAGCATCGAGGTCACCTCATTCGTCAGAGTTTGGAGAGTCGAAGAGGGGTTCGACGCGGAAGGCGATCTCGGCATACCCGCTATCGACAATCACGATTTTTGAATCGAACTCGGCGACAGGGATGGTTTCCTCCCTCTTTGATGAGTCGCGTCTTCAATGTGCAAACATGGGCAAATCGTTTGTTGAACGCGATACCGATTTCTAAAGTGGCAGTAGAAACGGTTCGCTTCGATCTGCAAAAGATTCTGAATCCCGAAATCTCTGGAATGGAGTATCAGCAGGGGGTTCTGGAAGGCTATGAAGTTCGGGAATATCTCCTCGAAAAGTTTAAACGCATTTGTGCCTACTGTGGAAAGCAAGGCA
>CAZHAR010000018.1:0-58394 GCA_964530615.1 uncultured Planctomycetota bacterium
AAGGATACGGCGCACCCCCTCAAGGATACGGCGCACCTCCTCAAGGATACGGCGCACCCCCTCATATGGCTCCAAGACCCGGAGGCTATAACGCTCCACCGCCCGGAGGAATGGGAAAACCCCCTGGTGGTGGAACCGCATATCCCCCCCCCGGCGTTCGACCCTACAATTCTGGCGGCCCTCAACAACAACCAGGAATGATGGCTCCAAGACCCGCTACTTACGCAAATCCAAATCCTGCTCCTCCTGGTTATCCACATTCTGGTGTTCCCAGTAACTATGGAAGTAGTGGTTACCCTCCTGCACCAAAACCTGGATCTCCCCTTGGACGACCTCCAGAATTGGCAAATAGTTCTATGCCACCAAGACCCCGAGGACCCATGATGGCTCCCCCTGGCCCAAATTCTGGCAATAATCCAACAAAATCTGGAATACAACCAGGCGCACCTAAACCCCAACCCCCTTACTATCAATCAGATAAAGATAAAAAGTAAAATTCATTTAAGGGTATCTTCCCGATGGGAAAACCCAATAGTTTCATTTAATTCGGAGAGCGAGGATTTCTATGTTATTACCGAGGGATCAAGATGGTATCTTAAAAGATCGTCGGTTAATCTTTTACCAGAGAGATGTAGAAGAAATCGATAAAGTCCTAGATGAATTTTTACGTCTTTCTGAATCTCGATGTGCTTTGTTAATCGACAAAGAGGGACATCTTGTGACACGAAAAGGACTCACTGCTAGTCTAGACATAGATACGATTTCTGCGCTGGTCGCGGGTTCATTTGCCGCAACTAAAGAAATGGCTCGGTTACTGGGAGAAGAAGAATTTTCTGTCCTTTTCCACCAAGGGAAAAAAGATAATATTCAACTCACTCTCATCGGAGAGCGCACTCTTTTGGCAGTTATTTTTGACGATCGAACCACTGTTGGAATGGTGAGACTCTACGCAACAGAAGCTTCTACGAAACTGGTAAAAGTCTTTGAACGTGTGAACAAAAATACAATGGAAGATGCAGGAATGCCTGCGTATAACGAAAAAGAAAGTAAAGAAGCGTTGGATCGGTTGTTTGGAAATTTAGGAATCGAATAATTTTAGAGTGAGTTACATCGATTTGCTTTCTCTCCAAAAAACTTTTAACTCTTGGGCATATTCTTCTCGCTTATCCCAAAAAAAATGATGATAACGAGGATCTAAATAATCAGGATACGTCCAAGGCCAACTCGCCCAAGCTCCTTTTTTTGCATATAAAGTGACTTCGCCAAAGATTCCCTGACCTAAATACACTCGATGCGCATGATCTTTTGTAGAGGCCAGAATCACTTTTCCCAAATCAAAATAGCCTGGATCTAAATTTACGGGACGAGACCATTCCAAAGTCTCAAATTCTTTTTCTAATTCATTGCTTCGCCCTTTCCAAATCATTAGCTCCGCAGGATCCTTTAAAACTTGAAATGTGACAAAACAACGAAAAATAGTGACTCCCATTTCTTTTTCATAATAAGAGGTAAAAGTAAACGGCCAAGAATCACTCACTGCATCAATCGCGCCCCATACTCCCGAAAGTTTCTTTAAAATAGCTTCTTTAGAAAAAGATTCGTTGTATAAAATTCCAATAAAAAATTTCACTGGAGCCACTTCTCGAAGTTTTCCCATAATTGTTCGCTCCTTCTAAAATTTTCAAAATATTTGAGATCCTATATTTCTTTTTCTTTTTTTTTTTTTAGCATAGAATCAATTGTACCTTTAAGTGTGACTTAAACGGAAAGAATTGTAACAAGTTTGTTGCAGGAAAGAATCCTTCTCTTTTAGGAAAAAATATGCTCTCCTGGGGAAATGAAATTAGCCCATATAAAAAGCTCCTTGAACCGTATTCAGAACTTTTACGCTCACGCGTAAACCGTCATTTGGAAGATATCGACGGAGTTAAGAAACAAATCTTTTCTATTCGTGGACTCTATCAAAATACTCCCTGTCAGATTGGACATGCGGAAATTAAAATGGAGATGATTCCAGAACCCCTTCATTCTATCGATTTTACCTATCCCTTAAAAAAATATCAGTTCCAAAAACTGACGAAAAAACTTCCAGAAGTTTTTCTCACACGAAATTCTACTCGTTTTTTCCTTCCCGATCGCCAATGGCCCAATATCCCTGATAACTTCTGTTATAATGGCAACGAACGCGATTTCTTAATGAATTGGCGCTCTTTCTTCTTGGGACAACGAGATATTTTCGGAGATGGACTTGGCCCCTTGAAAGAATTTAAAGGCTTCTCTGAGATCGTAGGAGAACTTTTTCACGAAATGGATAATATTTTCGCGAATGATATTGTCCCTTCTTTATTAACTCTTGTCCTCGATGTACGCTCGATTACCTGGCGATTCTCTGCCCCGGAAAAATATATTCAACTCACTTTTAAAATTTTGAATAATTATAAAGTAAGTTCAATTCTTCACTTGCTTGAACGCTCTCAAACTTAATAAAATTTTATGTTTATACTCAATTCTTTACAAAAATATCTCTATCGTCAACTCATTGATCCCATTCTCCAAAGTAAGGATTCTCCCCATTTGGTAGCAATGGGAGCCGCTATTGGAATGTTTATCGCCTTTACTCCTACCGTTGGCATCCAGATGTCTTTGGTATTGATGGTGGCTATCCTTCCTGGACTCCACTTTAATGTTCCTGTAGCGATTGCAATGGTTTGGCTCACCAATCCCATTACAATGTGGCCAATTTACTACGTTTTTTATCGATTTGGCCTTTTAATCCTCGGAAGAACCGGCGATAGCTGGGTGGATTTCAAACAAAAAATTGTCTCGATCCTCTCCAATCTGGATCATTTACCTTGGTTACAAAAATTTTATGAAGGTTTTCATGGATTCTTTCTGTTAGGCTTACATTACGCGATTCCCATGATTATCGGCTCTTTGATTATCGCCATTATTTTAGCGATCCTCACGTATCCTTTCGCCTTTTGGCTCGCAAAAAAATATAGCGAAAAAAATAAATTGCTGCTCCCTCTAGATATATCAAAAAAACAACCCATTCCGCTGGATTCGCTTCCGGTTAGAAATCCAGAAAATGACTGAATCCTTTATTCTTGCCTCTTCCTCTCCACGACGAAAAAAACTGTTGCACGAGGCGGGATTTCGCTTTAAAGTCGTTTTTCCCATTGGAGATGAACCCATACTCCCCATTCCTCCGGGACAGTTAGCTCAACAACTTTCTCTCCAAAAAGCAGAATCCATCGCCTTTCAATATCCAAATTTCTGGATTTTAGGCGCAGATACCATCGTGGCACTTGGACAGAAAATTTTTGGAAAACCCCACGATTTGGACGAAGCCGAACAATTTTTAACTCAATTAAGTGGCAAACTTCATCAGGTTTGGACAGGCTATACCTTATTGCAAAGAGAAAAAAAATTTTCCTGTATAGAGCGTACAGACGTTTCCTTTTATCCTGTGTCTCAAGAACAAATTCGCCATTATGTGAATACGCATCGTCCTCTTGACAAAGCAGGGGCTTATGGAATCCAAGAATTAGATTCCCACTGGATTGCCTCAATTCAAGGAAGCTATACGAATGTTGTTGGACTCCCAATGGAAGCGGTGACTCAAACACTTCTTCAAGCAGGGATTGAACCCGTTTAGAAAAGATTATCATTTTTTTAGGATTCTTTAGGGAATGAAAATTTTTATCTGGAAAAGAAAACTGTTTCTTTTGACGCTCCCTGTCTTAACGATACTGTTTTGTATGACGACCTCTTGTTCTTCTTCCCTTCCAATTGTTTCTTTTCAATCGCTGAAACTTCCTTTACGAATCGCTCAAACTCCAGAAGAGCGTGCTCAATGGCTAAAAGGAAGCTCTCAAACTCTGACGGGACTCTTTATCCTCGATTTCGGCTATCTTTCTCGACATAATTTTCATATGTACAAAGTCTATCTTCCTTTATTGGCTTATGGAGTAGACGATAAGGGGATCATTCAGAATCTCTTTGAACCTAAGCCCTACAATGGAACTCAAGCGATTACTGAAATGGAAAGCTATGAACCCGAGCAAAATATTCGCTACTTCTACTTTCTCCCCAAATCCATTGGCCAAAATTTAAAACTTTCTGTGGGACAACAAGTCGAACTCTTTCCTACAAATCCTGTCATTTGTGAAGCCTATTTCAATGGTAAAAAAAAGCTTTCTCTCTTGTTAGCCTCTCAACCCGAAGATCTCGAACGAGGCCTCATGGATCGAAAATATTTAACAGAGGAAGAAGGAATGCTTTTTCTTTTTAAAGAGTCCAGCAAACGTTCTTTCTGGATGAAAAATTGCAAAATTCCTCTTGCACTGGCCTATCTCGATCAAAATAATCGTATCCAAGAAATCTATGAAATGCAGGTTCCGCCCAAAGGAGTACCCGAAGAAAAATTTCCAAGATATCCTTCTCTTCAAAAATATGATAAAGTACTCGAAGTTCCTCAAAATTGGTTTAAAACACAAAAGATAAACGTGGGTGAGCAAGTTATCTTCCAACCCCCTTTAAATAACTTTCAAGAATAAGGGAGCTGTGTGCGCTATGAATCAACAATCATCACAAGGAGTCCTTTTGATCGGATTTCTTGGAATTCTTCTCCTGACGGGTCTATTTACCAATCAATTTGTAAAACATCCTGTTATTACTCAACTCCAACAAGTAAAATCGGCCCTAAAAGAAAAATATCCTTTCCTGAAATCGGTGTTTCTTGTCTTTCGACAAGAAACACCTGAAGCCCCACAAGCGGGATTGATTCTGACCTATGAACATCAACAGCCCAACGAAAAATCTATCGATTACGAAATGGATCAACTCGTTATTTTTATTTGGAAAGAACTCAACCAACCGCCCCAAAAGGATCTTCTTTCCCCGCCTAAAAAAAAGAAACAAAAAGATTTAAAATCCCGAATAAATTATTTTTTAGTAAAAAATCAAACGAAAGAAAAAAAATATTCCCTAGAAGAACTTACCAAAATGCTCCCCTCTCTTCCAACAATTCCCCAACAATTCAATCTTCCTTCTCATATTCAATCCAGTCATCAGACAACGGTTATTAAATAGAGGCAAAACCTATGGCCCGATTTAATTTTCAAAAAAAATGTGTGGAATGTCGTGTCGTTTACTATGGCCCGGGATTTTGTGGGAAAACCACAAATATTCAGGTGATCCATGAAAAGGCTCCCCAAGGCGCAACTGGAGATCTTTCTAGTATCGCGACCAAAGATGATCGGACGCTTTTTTTTGATTTTATGCCCATGGATCTAGGAAAAGTAGCCGGACTCGATTTGAAATTTTTAATGTATACCGTTCCTGGCCAAGTTTATTATAACAATACCCGAAAACTGGTATTGCAAGCCGTCGATGGAATCATTTTTGTCGCGGATTCAGATAAAGCCGGTAACGGAAAAATGGCCGAAAATATTCAATCAATGGAAAATCTTCGCGAAAACTTGCTGGAACAAGGACGCAATCTCGAAGATATTCCGATTGTCTTACAATACAATAAACGAGATTTACCCGAAACGTACACGGTCGCTGAACTCAATGAAAAACTAAACCCCGCAAATTGGCCCACCATTGAAGCCGTTGCATTTGCAGGGGAAGGAATCTTCCAAACGATTAAAGCACTAGCCCGTATTATCGTCGAAAAATTAAATACAACGAACGCCACTCAAATTTCACGTGTCGCCACCAGCCAAGGGATCCGAAGTATCACTCCGGGAAGTGATGTTGAAATTAACCTTGAATCAATTACTCCCAATCCCCCGCCACCTCCTCCCCAAGCCGCCCCTACTAAAATTGTGGTGAGTCAAGTTGGAACCGTGAACCTTCAAAATGCGGCTCATCCCCCTCTACCGGCAACACAACCTATGCCCGCACTTACACGAATTGGGGATGAGCTAGTTTCTCCGCCATCCACAGCCGGACAAGAACTAATTTCTGCCTTACAAACTCTAGTCGCTGGCGGTGGTGGCGGCGGTACTCAAAACCTCTTGCAACAAATGGGAAGCTATAAACCGGACCAAATTTTGAAAGCCATTCAAAATCTGAGTGCTAAAAAAGGTTCTAGTTTAACCATAGAAAAACTTTTCATGAAACCCGAAGATTTTGACTGGATGATGAAAAATTTCGGAGAAGTCGGCACAGTCAAAGGCTTCAGTCAATCCAAATTTACGACCGATTACGATTCAGATAAGAAAAAATAACCGACTCCCGATTACGGGAGCTTCTGGCGAGCCCGTTTCTTTTTTATGCCATCCGATTTTAAACACAGTCAAGCTAAATTACGCTTAATCTCTCAATATTTGAAAAAGGGGCGGTATTCATTCGCCTCAAAATATTTAATACAGCTTCGACTTGATTCTAAAACACCCCCACAAACGATTGAATATTTTCATTACTTGGGTGCACTCGCTTTAAAAAGAGGACTCGGAACAGACGCCGAAACTTATTTTCAACAGGCTAGCGAACTCGCCAATAAACATGAAATCCGTTGGCAGTTACAAAATAAAGAAGACTTCGCTAATTATTTTATCGCGATTGGAAACTACGCCGCCGCCGAACAACTCCTTCTGGAAAACCTTGCTTATTTTACTGAACGCGATGAACTTTACGCCAAAAGCTTAACCGGACTCCAGCTCGCTTACGTTAAAATTTATCAGGAACAATACTCAGACGCGAGTAGTTTTCTTGAAAAATCTCAGACTGAAATGATTCAAAGCGCCAACAAGTACGATATGGTACGTTATTATCAATACTTATCCCGACTCCTGATTCAATGGCAAAAAGGCGATCCAGAAGACTATCTCGATCTCGCTCTCGTGGTTGCAAGAGAACGTCAATTTCGAGAATTGATCGCTCATTTACTCCTCTTAAAAGGAAAAGTCGGAATTCTTAAACGAGGAAATAATTTTGAAAGTATGGGGTATCTAGAGGGAGCTCTTTTTTATACGCAAGAGTTGGAACTGAATGAACTCTACCCCGAAGTATATCACGAGATGGCGCTTCTCTATGAGAGTTTTGAAGAATATTCGACTATGGAAACTTACTTGAATATGGCCTCTCAGTCGCTTCTTCGCAATGTGAAAAATTATCCGATATCCGCTCGCGCTTCGTATCTGTCACGCTCCTTGCGAAAACAATTAGAAGCCGATTTGAAACGATGTCAAGAAATCTTGACTCTGGATCAAAAAACACCTCAAGAAAATAGCTCCTCCCCCTTGGAAGAAGATAGTACTCTCGATGATCTTTTTTTGGTCGATGCCCGTTTGTTTGACGACAATCCATCTTATACTCAGGATGTTGAAGGTTCTCAAGCATTTCTCTCCGAAATCAAAGTCGCTGTTTCAAAACACCCGAATGAACGTAATTATGAGGATTTGCTAAAAATCATCTTGATTAATCAAAAACTCAATCAGGAATATAACCAGAAAAATTTGATGGAATTTATTATGGATATGATGATTGAAGTTTCTCACGCGGAACGCGGTTTTCTGGTCCTCTCTCTGAAAGGAAAACATGTCATTAAAGTCGCGCGTAATATTGATCGAGAAGAACTTAAAAAAGCCGATATGAAAGTCTCTCAGACCATTTTACAAAAAATGTTTCGTACCGGAAAAGAAGTGGTTCTCGATAACGCGATGGAAGAAGAAGACTTTAAAGGAAACCAATCTGTTTTTCGACAAAAACTTCGTTCTGTTCTCTGTGTTCCGTTCACGATTAAAAATCGTATGGTTGGAGGCGTGTATCTGGATAATCGCTTTCTTCCCGGAGTGTTTAATCAACAAACCGTCTTTCATGTCCATCTCCTTGCCACTCAAGCCGCCATCGCGTTGGAAAATACTAAACTCTATCGTGAACTTCAAGCTCGTCAGATTAAATTGGAATCTTATACCAAAGAAATTAAGAAACTCAATAAACAACTTCAAGGACAACTTCAGGTTCAACAAGATGAACTCTCCGAAGTGAAACAACAACTCTCTCTTCATCAAGAAGCCCTTGAAACCAAATATAATTATCAGGATATCGTGGCTTTTAGTCCGAAAATGCAACAACTGTTGAAAGCCCTAGATAAAGTGATTGATAGTCGCCTTCCCGTCTTAATTCAAGGAGAATCTGGAACTGGAAAAGAATTGATTGCAAAAGCCATTCATTATAACGGACCTCGCAAAAAAGCGAATTTCGTTTCTATTAATTGCGCCGCTTTACCAGAACCACTGCTCGAAAGCGAACTTTTTGGGCATAAGCGAGGTGCTTTTACAGGGGCCACCGACGATAAAAAAGGACTCTTTGAATTAGCCGGAGAAGGAACTATTTTTCTGGACGAAGTCGGCGATATGCCACTCTCGATGCAAACCAAAATTTTAAGAGTGCTGCAAGAAGGCGAAATCCGACCCGTTGGAGGCAAAGAAATCATTGCGATTCACGCACGTATCGTTTCCGCGACGAACCATTTGCTCGTAGGTCGTATTAAGGAAGGAAAATTTCGGGAAGATTTATACTATCGTCTCTGTGTGATTGAACTTCACATTCCCCCCTTACGAGAACGATTAGAAGATATTCCGCCACTGATCGAACATTTTCTTGAGGAAGAATCCCAAAAGAGCCAACAACCTCGAAAAGAACTCGATAAATCAATTTTAAATTACCTGATGAATTATTCTTGGCCCGGAAATGTTCGTGAATTAAAAAATGAAGTGCAACGCTGGCACGCGATGGCAGAAGAAACCATTTCGCTGACCTATGTTTCGGATCGCATTCGCCAAAATTTAACGAAATCGAGAATCCTGAATCAAAAACGCACCTTTAAAGAGCAACTCGAAGAATATGAACGGGCTCTCATTTCTCAGAAACTTTCCGAAACCAAAAACAATAAATCTCGCGCGGCCAAGGAACTCGGACTCTCGCGGGATGGCTTGCGTAAAATTCTGATTCGCTTTGGAATGGACGACTCTGCATCAAACGAATCCGAATCCTAGATTTCAAAATCGTTTTATTTTTATGATATACCAAAAAAGCAGAAAAAATCGATGGGCAACAACAAGAAATTCTTCGTCAACAACAAGAAATCACGAACTTATACAATCTTATTTCGCCCATGCTGGAAAAGCTTCCAGAAGCCATTCAAGGAGAAATTGGCTTCAATAAACCAAACAAATCCTAAGCTTAAAAGCAGTATCAACCACAAATTTGAAAGCTTTAAGCTAGAGGCATTTATCGAGTTTCCTTATTTTTTATGCTTTTAAGAGGGTCCAGAGGCCAATCACGATAAATCCTATTCCAGCGAGGTAGTGTAAATTTTTTTCGCTGATATAGTGAGAAATCACACTCCCCACCAAAACCCCGATTGCCGAAGTGACAATCAACGCGAAGGAAGCTCCCAGAAAGACCGTTAGCTTACTCACTTTTTTGTCTGCGGCAAAAAGCATGGTGGATAATTGCGTTTTATCTCCTAGCTCCGCAATAAACACCGTCATAAAAATAGTACAAAAAATTTTCCAATCCATAAAATTACGGTTTCGTTTTTCTCCAGACTCCTGTGCCATTAGCGACCTCATAATATCCCTCAATTTTTTCGTCGATAGCAAAGCCTTCCACTTCATCGTTGGTCCAGAATTTATCCAATTTTTTTTTCGGCTCTATTTGGTGGAGGGTTGTAATATTATTTTGATGATAAACCATAATCCATAAATCGGTTTCGTTTGTTCCACGAACTTCAAAACGTCGTTTACTAAAACTTTTATTCCCTTTTTCATCACCCGCAAAAATACTTGATAAATCGGAGTGCGATTGATCGTTATAAGTGCTTCCTGTCATTCCAAAAAAATCTGTTCCTTTAAAGTCGCAAGTTCGATCAGGATAGAACGTCCATTGTATCACGTTATGATTGCCTGTAGAAAGTGGTCCTTCGCTTGTTGAAAAAGAGGAAGAACTTTCATATTCATAAAAATAAGATTTTTTGTTGATCAACCACTGTGCCCAAGATTCATTGATGGGAGGAAAATTAATTTGAGAGCGTGATATTGCACAGAGAACTTCTTCATTAGCAAATTGGAAAAAATCTTTCTGGATTTTTTGCCTTTCATTGTCTTGCCTAGAATTAATTTCTTTGCTAAATCCTGCAACGGTTCCGATCATCAAGCTGTAGTCTCCTCTACTCAGTATATATAATAGGATATAGCATCCTCCCACAGCTGTAGAACCTCTAAGAACTTCAAACGCTAAGGTCACTCCATTTTCTCCAGAAGGTAATTGCCATTTTTTACTCTCATACGCTTTAAAATGAGTATCCTTCGATATGGAGTAATCTGAAATTTTTTCTAGCCCGGCTCGCAAAGATTGATTTAAAAATTCTTGAGAATTTTCTGGTTTTGTATAAATAAATTGACAAAAAACTGGATGAGAAACTGTTAGCGCATTACTTAAAACTCGTTTAGTTTCAAAGGTGAAGAATAGAGGCGTTTCTCGCTTTTCTCGCCAAGATTCTGGGATTTCTAACGAAAAACCAAAACTTTTTATGGTTTTTGTCGTTGTTTTAAAAACGAGAACTTCCTGAACGCTATTATTAGCAGTATTTTGGGAGTTATCGTTTGGATTATTTTGGACGTTATCCTTTGGAGACTCTAGAGAAGAGGAAGAATTATTCGTATCAGGTGCTTGTGAATTGCTCTGTCTCCCTGATCCAAAACACTTCTTACAAGTCTCCCATCCATCCCCACCACATCTATTACAGAGTTTTGTTCCAGAACCCGAACACCAAGTACATGAATATCCATCTGTATTTTGCCCACTACCCCCACAAAAATCACAATTGAGTAGATTTCCAAGACAATTATTCCCACAGCTTTGAATCCCTTGTCCTTTACAAACGGTACAATTTTCGTTGCTAGTCGTATTCTCTTTCTTAAGAGCAGGTTCGCTCTGAAAACTTTGAATGATTTGAAGATATAACGGATTATAAGAGTCCCATTTCTGTTGTGGTGCCCAAAAGAATAAGAGAAAGAGAAAGCCTTCATTTTTTGCAACGAGTGTACCTACTTTAGAAATTCCCGGAAGCTCTTCGATTTTACCTTCCGCCAAAAAACCCGTTCCCGGAATCGTTCCCAAATTGAGTTGAAAATCTTGAAGAATCTGAAATTGGGCGTCCTTCCAATTTTTCTTAGTCGTATTTACAAAGGAGAGAAGTGGCAGATTTTTGATGGAATCATTTAACGCTTTGACCTGAACGCGAAAGCCTGCTCCAGCCTCTTTTTCTTCAAAAAGATAGTTTTTCCCTTCTTCTATCATTTGAGAGGACCAGTGTTGAGGATAGTTCAGAGAAAACGAATTATCAGGAGAAGTAAAACTCTGCCAAGAAACTTCTTCCACAGTTTTCGAAGGAGTATTTTCTTTTCTTGATAATTCTTCGGGAGCGGGCGTTTGTCCCCCCCAAATTTCTTGATTCCAGAGAAAAGTTTCACTCGATTCTTGATGAATCGTGCTTCCATCTTCGGCCTTATGAACACTAATCACTGCACAGAGGGTTTGTTCTTCTTGCCCCAATTTTTCCAAGAAAAACGCTTTTCTTAAAGCAAAAGAAAAAGAGGTCCACACGGAAGGATCGTAGCTCGCATTAGAAGTGAGTTGTTGATATCCATTTTCAACTTCTACCCACGCCTCATTTTTATAAGTAAAGATATAGCACTGAAATAAAATATTTTGGTTAAGCATTCCATTCACAGTAACATCACAAGTAATGATAAAACAAGGTTCGTTTCCATCATGACCGTTTGGATTCACTTGAATATTCTCGATGCTGACCGATTGAGCTAAAGTGAGCGTAAAAAAAGATATCCCCCAGAATAAGCCAAAAAGCTTTGTTTTCATGACTTCCCCCTTGTTTAAAGATTTTTTAAAAATCTCATTTAATTTTATGGCTCTTTTTTTTATTTTCAATCTTTTTGATGGGCGTATTTTGGGCAAGGCGAAGGGTCGCTTTGGCATCCATATTGATAAAAACTGTCTATTTTTTGCGAGTGGCCGGAAAGACTCCATTCGGTTGACGAAACTGGAGTTCTGTAATTTCTCCTTTTTCATCTTCCACAAAATAAACGCTATAACCGTTTAGCGCTTTTAAGTTGAATTCCGTTCCTTGATCGGGAACTAAATCGTAAGGCGGTTGTCCGGGAAGTGATGCCACAAGGACGTTTCCTTTTAATTCAATCTGGCATAGTTGAGTCGTCAACTGATACTCGCCTGTAAATTTTGTTAAATAAACCGGATCGAGTAAACGCGGATCCGCTTTCTTTTCAAAAACAATGGGCGAAAGTTCCGGTTCAAAGGGTAAGAGGATTTCTGAGACATTTCCCTTCAGGTTCCCTCTAAATTGCACTTCAAGATCTTCAAATGTCGAATCGCTCGCGTTCTTTTCACCTAAAAATACTTCATAGTGCCAATGTTTTAGCGGAATCGAAATTTGATTGTAGGTGAGAAACAGTTTTTCGTTTTGAATCGCAACCGTAATGTCTCCATAGCCCGGATGTCCATAGGTTCCCACATATTCTTCCAGTCGATAAGCAGGTTTGGTTCCCACTTTTTGAAGTAATTCTTTTTTCTTTTCGCCTTCTTCCAGCAGTAGTTGCGCTTGATCTCGGCGTTTTTTTGCAGTTTCAAGCCATTTCCCGGATTCCAGATTCAGTAACCGATCTAAAATCTCTGAGGTCAATAAACTCGGTGCCCCGCTTCCGTTCTGATTCGTTAAGATCACAATTCCCATTTGTTTCAAAGGAAGCAAACTGACTTGCGCCGAAAATCCATCAATATTTCCGCCATGATGAACTAAATAGTGCCCTTGATAGGATTCCATCATCCACCCTAGTCCATAAGCACTCAAAAACGTTTTTTCATCGGAAGGATAATCACGAATAATCATTTGTGGCGTATGCATTTCTTGCAAAGTCGTTTTTTTAAGAATTTGCTGATTGCCATATTTTCCTTCATTTAAATGGAGCAACATCCAATGCGCCATATCGTCAATATTGGAATTGATAGAACCCGCTGGCCCTACCGTTGAAATATTCCGAAATTCCATTCGGGTGATTTGTTGCTTTTTATCCTCATACGGAAGCGCAAAATCGGCATTCTTTTGAGAATCCTCCACAGAAAAATTTGAATTCGTCATTCCAAGCGGCCCGAAAATCCTTTCCTGCACGAGCGATTCCCAACTTTTTTTCGTGACTTGTTCCGCTAAAAACCCCGCAGTCATATACATTAAATTTTGATAATGAAAGGATTCTCGAAGATCTTTGACTGGGTCCAAATAACGCAATTTGTGAACGAGTTCTGCGCGATTCGCAGACGAATTGTACCAGACCAAATCATGACGCGGAAGCCCGGATTGATGTGTTAATAAATCTCGTATCTTCAAATGGGTTGTTGCGTATTCATCTTTGAGGCGAAATTCCGGCATATAAGACAAAACAGGTTGATCCCAATCTAAAATTCCTTGATCGACGAGAGTTCCTATAATACAGCTTGTAAATGCTTTTGTCGTCGATCCAATGGCAAATAGAGTTTGTGAGGTTACGGGAAGTTGTTTCTCTGTGTCGCGGTACCCGTATCCTTTTGCGAGAATAATTTCTCCTTCGACTACGACCGCGATGGCGATTCCAGGAACTCGAAAATCGCTTAAACACAATTGAACCCTTGTATCTAAATCTGCGAGCGCTCCTAGTGCTTTCAATGCGGGTCGATCCGCTCGTTTCATTTCAAACGAAAAAATTTGCCCATTTTGTGTAAAGTCTCCTGTAATTTGATAGCCATCGTCCGAGAATGTCCCATTGAAAACAGGATCCCCGGGAATTCCCGAAAGTTGAAACGTTACCGAATTTTCCGAAAGCACAATCGCGATTAAAGGAATATCTTTGGCTTGTTGTATAGGAATAGACAGATCTCCTTGCCACTGACCCTCCGGTTGTTTCACAAAATCGACATCCATTTGTAGCTCTAAACCCGGAAGAACAATTTTCCCTTCCCAATGCCCTTCAATTGTTTTTTCATCCGCAATCACTAACGACAAAATAATCCCCAGCAATAGAGCTATTTGGAACAAATATTTCATAAAACCTCCTTCAAGGCGATTCCTGTAGGGACGATTAAAATCGATACACGTTGTCCTTTATAAGAGAAATCGATAAGATATCAATGAATAATGGATAATGAATAATGAAAAATGAATAATGAAAGAAAAAAAGATGTTAACGGAGAGTTCTTCAGCACAGGAAGTACGACTTTGGACATCCCGTATTTATTTTATAAAACTCGCCTTCTTAATAGGAAGCTTGGCTAGCTTATTTTTATTGTATTGGGGATCGCTCGCTTTTCGTCAACAGACTCAGATTCTGTTCCATTTTTTTAAACCCACCTCAACGGGTTTTGATTTTGAAGGCTTAAAAGAATATCTCGCTCAGTTTGGTCTGTGGAAAGCCGCTGGTTTTTCCGTAGTATTAATGATTCTTCAGGCGATTGTTGCCCCCTTGCCAGCACTCGTTATTACCATTACGAACGGGCTTCTTTTTGGAGGATTTTGGGGAGGCCTCTTGGCGCTCTTTTCCGCGATCCTTGCCGCTCAACTTTGTTACGAAATTGCCCAGATTTTAGGGAGGCCCGTAGTCGTTGCTTTGATTGGCGAAAAAATTTTAGCCAAGACCGATGATTTTATGAAAATGTATGGCACGTCCGCTATTTTAATTAGCCGATTGATTCCGGTCGTTCCCTTTGATCCGATCAGCTATGCGGCAGGATTAACCTCACTCCCTCGTAAAAATTTTCTGATCGGAAATTTGGTTGGCCAGATTCCGGCAACCTTTATTTATTCCTTTGGAGGAGCCGCTTTGCTTCATTCACGGGAAGGTTGGTTTGTCTTGATTCCGTTATTTACCCTCGCATTCATTTCCATAGAATTTGCTGTCTTTTTCGCTAAAAAAAATGCAAAACAACTTACTCCTCAATTACAGCAAAAGCTGAAACTTCTGATACTGACTACCTTTCTGATTGGAGGAGCCGGAACGCTTTATTGGATTATGCCGAAACTTCGACTTCATTGGAACGCATGGAACTGGGCCAGAAAAGCGGGTGCACCTATCATTCAGAGCAAAGAGTTACAAAAACGCTTAAACGAGGTCTTCTTGATTGATGCTCGAGAAAATGCCGAATATATTGTAAGTCATCTTCCCGGTGCCTATCGGCTAAGTTTAGACGAGTGGAAAAAAAAAGGCTGGCCCGCTTCCTTACCTAGACAAAAATCCGTTGTGGTGTATTGCACTATTGGGTATCGTAGTGGCCTGTTGACAAACGAACTTCGCCAACAAGGAATCGACGCACTTAATCTTTATGGCGGAATTTTTTTGTGGGCGACCGGAGAATATCCCTTAGTCGACCAGAATCAAGGTCAAACTTCTTATGTTCATCCCTATGATGAACAGTGGGGCACTCTGTTAGGATCCCCTGAACGCCTGCGCTATGAACCTTCATCGGAGCCAATTAAAAAATAAATATGAATTCGATTCTTGATCTTTTTTGGAATTATATTATATGATGAAAATGCGTTCTTCTGCCACTAAATTAGCCTTCTTGGTTGCTTTAGCGACTCTTGCAACCCAAATTCTTGTTCATCGTATTGTTTCCGCCAAATTTCTGAATAATTATGCTTTTCTTGTTATTTCTTTAACGATGATGGGTTTCGCTTGCTCTGGAATTATTCTCTCGAAACGGCTTCAGCGATTTATGGATTCTTTCAATGAGTCTGTTTCCGTTTGTGTCGCCTGTTTTGTACTGAGTCTTCTCCTGATTACGGTCTTGTTTTACCACATCACGATTGGTTCACAAGAGCCAACTTCTCGTGGAGAATTCATTAAAACGTTTTTATTCAATATCCCTCTGGCTTTGCTGTATTCGATTCCATTTATTTTTTGTGGCTTGATCCTCGGAGTTCTTTTATCTTCAAAAAATTTTCCAACCTCGCAAATTTATTTTTTTGATTTATTGGGTTCCGCGTTGGGTGCTTTTTTAGTTTTACCGGCAATTCATTGGTTTGGAGTCGAGGTGAGTCTCCTTCTTTTTTGTACCCTAATTCTTCTTGGAGCTTGGATATTATTTCCACCCCGAAAGAAAAAATTCCACGGGCTTACACTGGTTACTTTGTGTATTCTTGTGAGTTCTTTTTACTTTCGAGAAACCACTTTTTCGATGACTTATCCCAAAGGTTCTATGCTTGCTTCTTCTGGTTTCAAACTGTTACATACTGCCTGGGACCCCATCGCTCGTATTGAATTTTCTCGTTATGATGAACAAATCCTCTCCGCAGAAAGATTTCTCTTTCCTTGTCTGATCGGGGGAAATCATACCTTTCATCAAAAATTTAAACGTATTTTGACCCAAAATAATTATGCGTTTACCTTTGCGCTAGATTATGACGGGAAAAAAGAATCCTTGACCGGTATTGAAGAAACTATCTATGCCGCCGCCTATCAAACCCGTGCAGTGCCTAATCCGAAGGTGTTGGTGATAGGTGTTGGGGGTGGTTTTGATCTGTTGACCGCTTTATATTTTGAAGCTTTAGACATCACTGGAGTCGAGATCAATTCCGCAACCTTGACGATTCTAGAAAAAACCTATAAATGGTATTTTGGATATCTTGTAGAGAATCCAAAAGTTCATTTGATCCACGGAGAAGGCCGTCATTTCTTAAGCACTCATCCCCAAAAATTTGATATTATCCAAATCTCAGGTGTGGATACCTACAGCGGAACCTCTGCTTGCGCCAACATTTTTTCCGAAAATTATCTCTATACCACAGAAGCCATTCAACTCTATTTTTCCAAACTCACCGAGAATGGAATCTTGAATTTAATGCGTTTGGAATTCCCGTCATCTCCGCGAGAGATGCTTCGTGCCTTGACGACCACTGTTAGCGCACTTCGAGAACTTGGCATTCCGGAACCAGAGTCCCATATCGCGATGTTGACAACCCCTAAAGGAAACTTCACGGCACTTTTACTTAAAAAAAACCCGTTTACCGTCGAAGAAATGAAGCATTTAGGACAATGGACACTGAATAACGAATATATCACAATCTCAGCAGTTCCAATGGAAGAGGCTCGCCTCCAGTCGGTCTATCAAATATTTTTAAACCTCCAAACACCCGAAGACGAGTCTCAATTTATCCATAACTATCCGTTCAATATTAGCCCCGTGATTGATGATAAACCGTTTTTTTTCAAATATTCATACTGGTGGCACTTGTTCGCCAAAGAATCCTCTATTCAAGAAAGTATTCCAGTCATGGAATATAGCCTTATTATTCTTTTTCTTTTGGTTAGTTTTTTTGTTTTTATTTGTATTTATTGGCCGTTGCGGCAACTCTCGAAAAAAGGAGAGCGTCCCGTCAAACTCTGGAAATATGTCGTGGTTTTAGCCTGTATGGGCGTTGGATATCTTGCGATTGAAATCGCTGTACTCCAAAAATTTGGTCTTTTTCTCGGTCATCCCAATTATGCTCTTTCTGTAGGACTCGCTTCGATGTTGTTCACGACAGGATTGGGATCTCTGTTTTCAAAACAGGTGATGTTTGTCCTGAAAAAAACCCGCTTTGTCTCTTATCTTCTAGCGACTTGTATCTTTGCAGAGTATTTTTTTGCCTTTCCTGCCTTACGCTCTTTGATGATGCTTTCTTTCGAAATCAAAATACTGATTGTTTTTTTGTTGATTTTTCCCATTGGTTTCCTTTTGGGAATCTTTATGCCTACGGTGATTGAACGGCTTAAAGAAATCTCGGAATCTTATGTTCCGTGGGCCTGGGGAATTAATGGAATCTTTTCTGTTCTCGCACCTATTCTCTGTATTGGAATTTCTATCTCTTGGGGAATTAGTGCCCTTTTTATCAGCGCGATTCCGCTCTATTTGCTCGCCGGATTTTGTTTTCCAGAATCCAGTCAAGAAACGCTCTCTCCCAAAAAAAACTTCTCATGAGGAATTCTTCTCCATCTTAAAACGAGGTGAACGATGAAAAACGAACAACAAATGTTGGAAACTGTACAAGATTATTATGGACGAGTGCTCCAGACTAAAAAAGATTTACAAACAAGTACTTGTTGCAGTATTGATTCCATTCCGAGGCATCTTCTTCCTATTGTGAAAGAAATTCATTCGGAAATTCATGAAAAATTCTATGGATGCGGTTCTCCCATTCCTTCTGAACTTCAAGGCCGGACTGTTTTAGATTTGGGATGCGGAACCGGAAGAGATTGCTATATTCTATCGAAACTGGTGGGACCCTTTGGACAAGTGATCGGTGTGGATATGACCGATTCGCAACTGGAGATCGCACGTAAACACCAAAACTACCACGCGGAAAAATTTGGTTTTATGCGTACCAATATTCGTTTTCTTAAAGGCTATATCGAAGATCTTGAAAGCTTAGGAATCGAAACCGCTTCCGTGGATGTGGTTATTTCCAATTGCGTTTTGAATCTCTCTCCAAACAAAAAACGCGCGTTTTCTGAAATCTTTCGGGTCCTGAAACCCGGTGGAGAACTTTATTTTTCCGATATCTTTGCAGACCGACGAATTCCTCAAGCCCTCGCAGAAGATCCGGTACTGCTCGGAGAATGCTTGGGAGGAGCCCTTTATATAGAAGACTTTCGACGACTTCTCTTTCAAAACAACTGCCCGGATTATCGGACTGTTTCTCGATCCAAACTTGATATCACGAATGCAGATATTGAACGCAAAGCGGGAATGATTGGTTTTTACTCGATGACCCTTCGTGCGTTCAAACTCAATTTGGAAGATCGTTGTGAAGACTATGGACAAGTAGCCTATTACTTAGGCACTCTCCCGGAAAATCCCCATCATTTTATGCTAGATGATCATCATTTTTTTAAAACCGGACAACCGATGTTGATCTGTAGCAATACCGCGTCCATGATTTCCGAGACTCGCTATGCTCGTTATTTTAAAGTGATTGGAGATACTTCGGTCCATTACGGTCTCTTCGATTGTGCCCCCAAATCCTCTTCTCTGAATGAATCTCCCCCTACTGGCGCTTGTTGTTAGCTGTTGTAAGAAAGATCATTTTCGAGGGCGGCAAGGCTTTTTTCAAAAGCATAAGAACGCTATAATTGATACTTTAACATAAACCCCTTCAACATCTTTTCCTTGAAGAAGTGAGGACAACGTATGCAGTTTCAAGTGCTTGTGATTGGGGGTGGGCCGGGTGGATATGTCGCCGCGATTCGGGCCGCTCAGTTAGGATTAAAAGTCGGATTAATTGAAAAAGAAAATCTCGGCGGAGTTTGTTTAAATTGGGGATGTATCCCTAGTAAGGCGCTCCTGAAAGCGGCAGAATATTATCAACAAATAAAACATTCGGATGAGTTTGGTATTACCTGCGAAAAAGTCTCCTTTGATTTTAATCGAATCGTTCAGCGTTCCCGTGATATTGCGAGCCAAATGAATAACGGGATTGGCTTTTTGATGAAAAAAAATAATATTCAGACCTTTGAAGGAACCGCTCGTCTGATCTCAGCCACTGAAGTTTCTATCCAAGGAAAAACAGAGACGACGACGACTAAGGTAACGAGTGACAATATTATTGTCTCTACAGGTGCCCGCCCTACCATTTTACCTCATTTGGAAGTGGATTATGATCGGGTGATGACCTATCGAGAAGCCATTAATTTGAGAGAACTCCCGAAACGATTAGCGATTATTGGTGCCGGAGCCATCGGCGCTGAATTCGCCTATTTTTTCAATTCCTTCGGAACCGAAGTCGAACTCATTGAACTCATGGATCGCGTTCTTCCGCTCGAAGACGAAGAAGTGAGCAAGGAACTTCAAAAAGCCTTTAAAAAACAAGGGATTCATTGCCATACTTCGACCAAAGTCGAAAAACTCGAGAAATCCGCAGAATTCGTCAAAGTTTTTGCGTCCAAAAATGAAAAAACGCTTGAATTTGAAGTGGATCGAGTCCTCGTCGCTATCGGAATGCGTGGAAATAGTCAAGATCTCGGATTAGAAGATTTGGGCGTGACGATTGATCGCAGTTTCATCAAAGTCGATGAATTTATGCATACGGGCGTTCAGGGAATCTACGCCGTTGGAGATGTCAAAGGTCCGCCTTTACTGGCTCATGTGGCTTCGATGGAAGGGATTGTTTGCGTGGAATCCATTGCCGGACTTAATCCGAAACCTATTGATTCGGAATCCATTCCGGGTTGTACGTATTGCCAGCCTCAAGTCGCTTCTGTAGGACTGACCGAAAAAGCGGCAAGGGAACGATATGGAGATAAAATCAAGGTTGGACGCTTCCCTTTTCGCGCTTCTGGAAAAGCAAAAGCAATGGGAGATACGACCGGTTTTGTCAAAGTCATCTATGGAGAAAAATATGGCGAACTCTTGGGTACCCATATCATTGGCTCCGAAGCCGCGGAAATGATCCATGAAGCACTGATTGCCAAAAATTTAGAAACCACTCATCACGAAATTTTACGTACCATTCACGCACATCCAACACTATCAGAAGCTTTTATGGAAGCCACCGGGAACGCTTATGACGAGGCCATCAATCTCTAAAGATATGGGAATTCTGGTTCTGGATCGAACTCAATATGATGACGCCTATCATCTTCAGAAAACCCTTCAAATCAAGCGTATCGCGGATGAAATTCCCGATATTCTGATAGTGACTGAACATGATCCGGTCGTTACTTTGG
Source organism: uncultured Planctomycetota bacterium (assembly GCA_964530615.1). Lineage (GTDB taxonomy): Bacteria > Planctomycetota > JBBTDB01 > JBBTDB01 > JBBTDB01 > JBBTDB01. The sequence continues at coordinate 20,784 of CAZHAR010000018.1, forward strand.
GAAGTTCAGCGGATTGGGATCATCTTTTACGAACCGATGAGGACTATGAACTCTTGGGAATCGAAATTTTTACAACCGATCGTGGGGGTGGAGTCACTTATCACGGCCCCGGCCAGATTGTCCTGTATCCGATTTTTAAACTGGAAGCGGAAGAACGGGATCTCCATCTTTATTTAAGAAAACTGGAAGCCATTGTGTTGAAGCTTTTAGCTCAATACCAAATTCCTGCCACGGTTTACCCCGGAATTACAGGAGTTTTCGTAGGGAATCGAAAAATCGCCCAAATTGGGATTCGAGTCAAAGAATGGGTCACGATGCATGGACTCTCCTTTAATATCTATCCCAATTTGAATCATTTTCGGACTATCGTTCCTTGCGGATTATCTCAATATGAAGTCGGATCAATGGCCGGAGAACTTGGTTATAGGCCAGAATGGGAGAAAATCGTTTCTCAACTTCTTCAATCCTTCGAGTTGTCTTTCAATCGTTCTCCTGTTTTGCTCGATCAATCCTGGCTCAATAATCGTTGTGACTATGGTGAACAATTTTTCCGTATCAAATCGCCGACGCTTCTTCCGAAAATAACTCCTTCTTCATCGTCCCTCCCTTCCTAAGAAAGACGATTTGCTATGCCAAAATTATATTATATTGAAGCCATTACTCAGGCACTTCAGGAAGAAATGGCACGCGATTCCAGCGTTTTTTGTATTGGCGAGGATATTGCCGAATATGGAGGCGCTTTTAAAGTAACTAAGGGACTTGTGGAGCGATTTGGAGTCGACCGCGTCATCGATTCTCCTTTAGATGAAGCCGCGATTATTGGTGTTTCTATAGGTGCGGCAATCATGGGGATGCGTCCGGTAGCGGAGATGCAATTTGCCGATTTTGTGGCCTGTGGATTTAATCAGTTGGTGAATAACGCGGCCAAAATTTACTATCGATGGGGTCATCCGGTTCCGATGGTGGTTCGTTGTCCGAGCGGGGGTGGCTTAAGTGCGGGCCCCTATCATTCGCAAAACCCGGAAGCGTGGTTTATCCATACGCCGGGACTTAAAGTTGTTGCCCCGTATTCCGCTTATGATGCTAAAGGGCTTTTAAAAGCCGCCATTCGTGATCCGAATCCTGTTGTTTTTCTCGAACATAAATATCTCTACCGAAGAATGAAAGAAGAAGTTCCAGAAGAAGAGTATATCGTCCCTCTGGGCAAGGCAAAAATTCAACGTTTGGGAAAAGATTTGAGTGTTATTACCTATGGCTCTATGGTTGTATTTGCTCTGGAAGCCGCTGAAAAATTACAAAAAGAAACAGGATATCAGGCGGAAATCGTTGATCTTCGGACCTTGGTTCCACTTGATGAAGAACTTGTTTTAGCGTCCGTTAAAAAAACCTCCAAAGCACTTCTCTTGCATGAAGCTTCGCTCAATTGTGGATTCGGAGCTGAAGTGGCCGCTCGCATTGCAGAGAAGGTATTTACCTTTCTGGATGGCCCCGTAAAACGGTTGGCCTCTAAAGATACCCCTGTTCCATTTTCTCCGGCATTAGAAGAAAATTTTATGCCAACGGTCGACAAAATTTATCAATCTATGCTTGATTTGGCTCGTTTTTAAGCCATACAGAGTTTTCTCATTTTAAGAGAGAGAAAGGATGCTATGATTATTGAAATGATTATGCCCCAGATGGGCGAAAGCGTTGTCGAAGGAACGATTACCAAATGGTTGAAAAATCCAGGCGAAAAAGTTCAGGAAAAAGAAACTCTTTTAGAAATTAGTACCGATAAGGTGGACTCCGAGATCCCTTCTCCGAAAGCAGGAGTTTTGGTGAAAATCCTCGTTGCCGAAGGTCAGACGGTTCCCGTTGGAACCAAAATCGCTCTGATTGATACCGAAGGTGTCGAAGGAAAGGTATTGACCGATGCTCCGAAAGAGGCTACTTCTGCAAGCCCCGCTTTTCCGAGTATCGCTAAAGAAGAAAAAAGCGCTAATAAACCCGTTCCTGCTCCAACAATTCAAGCTTCAGATCGCTTTTATTCTCCGCTAGTCAAAAATATCGCCAAAGTCGAGAATGTCTCTTTTGAAGAATTGGAACGTCTTCCGGGAACGGGTTCCGAAGGGCGTGTGACGAAAAATGATATCCTTGCCTATCTGGAGCAAAAACGCAACAAACAAACCGAAGCGATTGCGCCCAAAAAAGGAACTTCCTCTGAGGTAGAAGCAATTGCTGAAAAAACTTCGGCGGTCCGTGTTTCTCAATCGGGTGTGGATCAAGTCATCGAAATGGATCACATTCGACGTAAAATTGCGGAACATATGGTTCTTAGTAAAAAGGTTTCGCCTCATGTAAATACCATCGCGGAAGCCGATATGACTCCGATTGTTAAATATCGTGAATCCATGAAAGAAACGTTCAAGAAAGTCGAAGGAATCAACTTAACTTATACAGCTTTCTTTATTCAAGCGACCGCTCGCGCTTTGCGTGATTTTCCGGGAGTGAACGCTTCGGTGGATGGAACTAAAATTATTCTTAAAGGAAACATCAACGTGGGGATGGCCGTAGCTCTTCCTGATGGAAACTTGATTGTTCCGATCCTTAAAAATGCGGATCAGTTGAATCTTGTTGGGATCGCTCATCTGATCGATGATTTGACAGGTCGGGCGCGTCAGAAAAAATTAAAACCAGATGAAGTGAGCGGTGGAACCTTTACCGTGACGAATATGGGAACCTTTGGAAGCTTGTTTGGAACCCCCATTATTAATCAACCTCAAGTCGGAATTCTAGGAATTGGCGCCATTAAAAAACGGGTGATGGTCGTCGAAGACGATAACATTGCGATTCGCTCGATGGTTTATATCAACCATGCTTATGATCATCGTGTAGTCGATGGAAGCTTGGGCGGAATGTTTCTGCAACGGGTCGTCAAATATCTCGAAGAATTTAAACCTTGATACCTGCATCCTCACCCTAGACTTTCGCTTAGGGGCGAGGGGATCAGAGACTTAAATATTTACTATCTTTTTCAGAGAGATTTATCTATGTCACTCGAAAATAATTCCTTATCCCTTCATTCTTCCGATCCGTCTTCTTTTCGTCAAGAATGGGGTATTCCTGTAGAACCTTTTTCTAAGAAACCGAACTGGCTGAAGCGAAAACTGCCCAGTAGCGAAAATTTTGCTAAACTTGAACACTTGATCCGCGAAAAATCGCTTCATACGGTCTGCGAAAGCGCCAAATGTCCTAATATTTGGGAATGTTGGGATCGGGGAACAGCAACGTTTATGATTCTCGGAGATATTTGTACTCGCTCCTGTGGATTTTGTGCCGTGAAAACCGGACGTCCCACGGGTCTTGATTTGGAAGAACCGAAGCGCGTTGCGGAAGCGGTCCAAAAGATGAAAATTCGTCACGCTGTGGTCACTTCGGTGAATCGAGACGAACTTGCCGACGGCGGTGCAGAAATCTTTTATCAGACGATTTTGGAAATCCGTGCGCTCTGCCCCGGAGTGACGATTGAAGTCTTAACCCCAGACTTCCGTGGAAACTGGAGTGCGCTTCAAAAAGTGATTTCCGCTAAGCCGGAAATTTTAAATCATAATACGGAAACAGTCCCGCGTCTTTATCCTCGTGTCCGACCCCAGGCTCGTTATGGACGATCTCTCGAATTTTTGGAGCGCGCCAGAAAAGCCGGAATGCTCACGAAAAGCGGTATTATGCTTGGACTCGGAGAAACACTCTCTGAAGTGGAGGCCACTCTGAAAGATTTGCGGTGTGTCGATTTGCAAATATTGACCATGGGTCAGTATTTACAACCTACTCTTGAGCATTTGCCCATCGTACGCTATATTACTCCGGACGAATTTGCGATGTTGAAAGACTATGCCCAAATGCTTGGTTTTAAACGAGTTGAATCGGCGCCTCTGGTCCGCAGTTCTTATCACGCCGAAGAGGGATTGTGCTAAGAAAAGGCCAATTGATTGAGCCATGTTTCCGCTTTTTCGTAATCTTCATAGTGTTTTTCCATTTGGCGAAAGCGTGGCGAGTGGGAAATACGCCGACCTTCTCGATATTCGATTCCTAAAAATTTATGCAACATTTCATGATAAAGGACCAGTCCGATCGCAAATTCCGGAACTTGTTGACGATCGAGTGCGGACGCAATCAAGATGGTATCCTGAACATAAGAATATTGTCCAAGTTTTCGGGTATTAAAGGTTTTATTGAATTGTAACCGAGGTAAAAGCAGTTGTCCTTGAAAATATTTCTGGTTGAGTTTTTGAAAAAGGGACTCTAATTGATGAAACACTCCTGAAGCTTTAAGTTTTCCCCCACAAGCCAATTCTAATTCAAGCATCGGATCGTAAAAGCTGTCACTATCGGCAAAGACTTTTAGCGCGGTGAACGCTTTTTCTTGATTTTGGTGAAATCCTTCGGTAAACAAGGAAATTTGCTCTTCTTCGAGGCCCAAAAATCCTTCATTCAAGACGAGGAGATTTTCCTGTGGAGTATATTGCCAGAGAGTACGACTATGCGTAAAAAGAAGTGTGTGGACAGGATATTTCCAAAAGCGGCTTATTTCAAGAAGACTGGATTTTAAAGAGAATGCTTGATCGAGATGATCCGAGAGGGAAAAGAAATAAAGACTGGCAAATGCTTTTAAGGAGGGTGGCGGAAGTTCTAAAGGATTCAGTTTTTCGCGGGTACATAGATCCCAGAGCTTTTTGATCAAGTCGTTCAATTCTTGTTTTAACAGAGACGCAGGTTTTTGATGAGAGAGTTGATGGGTAAATAACTGATATTGTTTTCGCAGATTTTTAATTTGGATCTTAGTTTTTAAAGGGACTCCGGAGGGTTCTTTTCGAGTTATTGGAGGCGAAAAATTGAATTGTTTTAGATAATAATAAGCTTGACGAGAAGGTTCCGGAAGATCTTCTAGCCGACTTCCATATTGAGAGAGTGCCGTTTCAAGCGCTTGTAAATTCTGTTTTACCTGAAGTTCCAACAAAACAGCAGTTTCCTGATCCGCTTGAGGAAAAAATTCTCGTACTTGATTATAAAGTTTTAATAAACCTCGTACCCGAATTTCTTTTTTCTTTTTCATGGCTTAATCTCGTCTTACACAAGGTTCTTTAGTCTGCGATGAGGATATTCGCTTGATCGGAAGAGGCTTCACTTACATTGATTTCTGATGGTTTCCCCGATTTTTTTCGAATAAAACGAGCCGGATTTCCTGCCCAAATTTCGTTTTCCGGAATTTTACAATTTTTTGTCACCACGGAATTGGCTCCAACAGAAGCACCATCGCCGATTTCAACGCCGGGAAGAATAATCGACATCAAGCCTAGGGTGACGTTCTTTCCGATTTTGGTCCGGCGCAAGACTAACTTCCCCTCTTCTACCGCATGACAAATCAGCGTACAATCACCCCCGACCACTGTATTATCACCCACTTCCAGCAGACTCGCGTCTGCCATCACGAGGGTATTGATTTGCACATTCTTACCGATCTTGCACCCCATCATCCGAATCCACAGCGAATAAAATGGGGTATTCCGAATAAAATTCATAACCGTGAAACGAACCATCAAGATCCAGGTGTTATAAGCCGCCCATTGTAAGGTTTCAAAGGAGTAGAGCGGATAGGTTCCTTCTTTAAGACGCGCAAAACTCAAATACGACAAAATGGGGACAATCATACAGAGACAAAAGCCAAAAATCGCAACCCCTGCAAAAATACCAAAAGAAAGAGCAAGTGCTTTCCAGGAGAGCGAAAAGGATTGGGTTCGTTCCAGAAGAGTAAGAAATCCGTAAACTGCCGGAAAGGCAGAAATTGCATAAACGATAATCAACTGCAGATACAAAGCAAAGCTAATAAAATACTGAATAATTCGACCATACTTCCCAAGAAAACGATTGATCCATTTCATGTGATAACCCCTTAAAAGTTCTCTCTTTAAATGAAAAGTTATTGTATACGTTTTAGTGCTTGTTCTGCAACTCGCCTAACTTGAGGATTTGGATCTTCTAATGCTTTTTCGAATAGGGACGCATTTTGTGAAGCATCAATTTGTCCGAGTGCCCAAATACTCCACATCCGAACATATTCATCGGGATCGTTCGCGTTTTGAATCAGTGCGGGAATGGCGGAAATCGCGTTTAATTTTAATTTGCCCAAAGCTCCGGCCGCAGAATAACGAACCTGTCTCGCTGGGTCTTGTAATGCCTGAATGAGATAAGAAATTTCTGGATCAGTCCCGAGTTCTGATAAAAAAGAGATCGCACTCAAACGAATTTCCCAATTCCCATCTTGCATCGCAATATGAATCTCTTCAATAAATCGTGCTTGCGCTTCAGAGGATAACACTGTGTATTGTTTTTGACGCTCTTTAAATTGCTTCAGATTATAGCCGTAATGTTGACCTGTGATTTGAGCTAAAACTTCAGAGGTTTGTTCCCGAATAAAGAGACTGGAATGATTTAAAAACGGGAGTAAAGCGGAGACGGACTCTGGATCTCGAATCGCGCCCAAAGTTTGAATCACTTCTTGCAGTACGGAAACACTGCGTTCTTTACGAAGGAGTGTTAACAGTGGCGGAACCGCTTTGAGGGATTTAATTTTTCCCAAAGTGATCGCCGCCATTCGCCGTAAGGTCCAGTCTCTATCAGTCAATATAGCACAAACGGCCTCTAGCGATTCTTCTGAGGCAAAATGGCTTAAAATTTCCAGAGCGCGAATGCGAAGAATATAGCGCTTGTCTTGAAGTGCTTGTCGTGGAAGAGGGCTAGCGAGAATTTCGAGGTCCCCTAGTTTTCGTAGCGCTTCTGTCACTTCCAATTGTACGAGAAGTTCTGGATCGGATAAGGTTTTTTTTAAAGAGTCTCTAATGGAGTCGTTGGAAACGCCCAAATTACCTAATGCCCAAGCGGCGCGTGCTCGAATACTCATTTCCTTATGGGACAGTATGTGTTGTAAACGTACAGAGAATTCCAATTGGGTCGGCAGATCAAGGGATATCCATTCCGATTCCTTTAAATCGTTTTCAAGCATAAATAACTTGCTCCAGAGATCCTCGGTCGATTGAGCAAATAAGGGACTCAACGACAAGATCCAGAGCCTAAGAAAAATCGTTTTCATAAAATTGAATAAATTGCCTTTCTGTATAGAGAATTATATCATTTCTGGAAGAATGACCAATAGATTCTTCTGTAGGGGTCATTCGTGAATTAACCCGTTTTTACGCCAAAAAAAATATCTCTAATGAAAGGAAAATAATGTGCCAATCGATTTGATTTCCTGCAAAGAATTGAGTATCGGTTACGGGAAAAAAACGATTTCTTCCTCCATTCAATTCGTCTTGCAATCTGGTTCTTGTTGGGGTCTTATTGGCGCCAACGGAGCTGGAAAAACTACTTTTATTCGTACGCTTTTAGGAATACTTAAACCCCTGAAAGGTTCTATTTCTCGTAAAGAAGGACTCCGTGTTGGATATGTAAAACAGCGTGATACTTTGAACGTGACCTATCCGTTTACTGTTTTTGAAATGGTCCTGATGGGACGCTATGGGCAATATTCGCTTCTTCGTAAACCCGCGTCTAAAGATTTGCAACTCGTCGAAAAATCACTTCAAGAAACAGGTATTTTTCATTTGAAGCAGACCCCGGTTCGTGAACTTTCTGGCGGACAAAAACAACGGGTTTTGATTGCGCGTGCTTTGGCATCTGAACCCGATTTACTTATTCTGGATGAGCCCACGAATGATATGGATCTGGTCGGAGAAGAAGCCGTCTTAGAATTGATTCAAAATATTCATCGGAACACAGGAACCTCGGTTTTGCTGATTAGTCATCTGCTTCCAGTCGTATTGCGTATTGCGGAGCATATTTTATTTTTTCAAAACCAATCGATTCATAGCCTCTCAAAAAAGGATTTTGTGTCTCAGAATCATTTAACACAGTTGTATCAAGTCCCAGTGCGCGTCATTGAATATCCGGGTTCGAGGTATGCGATCCTTATGGAATCGAAGGACGCTTCAGCTATTTCTTCTTTATGATGGAGTTCACTATGTCACTAGGAACTGTTTTTTCCGAACCTTTTATTCAAACCGCGCTAGCGATTGGGATTTTAACCGGGGGGCTCTGCGCTTATTTAGGAAATTTTATCCTCTTAAAAAATATGTCTTTTTTAAGTATCGCGTTATCCGAAGTTTCGGCACTGGGGATTGCGACTGGTTTTTTTCTACAGTATCAATTCGCGGCATTTCTTCCTGAGCATTTGGCTCATTCCACTAATATTGTTCCGAATCTTTCAGCGTTATTTTTTACGTTAAGCGCGACCCTATTTTTTTGGTTTCAATCCAAAAAAACGCAACGATTTATGAACGAAGGAATGATTGCCTTTATTTATGCGGGAAGCGCGGCTCTCACGATTATTTTAATTTCCGCGAATCCATTCCTTGAAAGTCGGGGGAGTGGAGAACTGCTCAATGGAAATTTGTTATTTTGTTCTGCGGAAGATTTGTCGCTCATTTGTTGGACTGTGTTTGGCATCGGAATCGTCCATTTTATCGGCTTCAGAAACTTTTTATTTGTCTCTCTTGATCGTGAAACGGCTTATGCTCAGGGAGTGAAAGCGGACTTCTGGGAATTTTTATTACTTTTTACCATTGGCATCTGTATTTCATTTAGTATGCGTCTTACCGGAGTCTTGTTTGTTTTTTCGTCCTTGATTATTCCCGGACTTACCGGATTAACGCTGTTTTCACGCGTAAAATGGATATTCTGTTTTTCTGTTTTCTTGGTCGCGATCAGTGTGGTTTTAGGAATCATCGCTTCCTGGGAATATAATCTACCAACCTCTCCCGCGATTATCTGTTTTTATGTTTTATTTTTTATTTTAGCGCAGATCCTTCGCAAAATTCGTGGATAACAAAGTTCTCTGTTTGACAATTTATTTTCTTTGTTTTATATTTTTTGTGTTACAATAATTTTTCTTGAATAAGAAATCAGGGCAAAAATTTGAATCCAAAAATTGCCTTTCATTCTCTCCTTTATTTCCTTTTTCTGTTCACCTACCTCTTCCAAATTGTAGGGGCTCCATTTCTACATCTGCTGGAAGTAGAGGAAGAACATAATTGTCATTGCATTCCCTCCATTCAATGGGAAAGTAACTGTGGCGATGCGCCTTGTCAAGATAGTCATCATCATCACCATCACCACCATGATTTTGAACATTGTGGAACGTGCTCGTTCATTTTCACTTTTTTGGCTGGGCTTGTTTCATTTACAACCCCCAAGTGTTCGTTTCTTCTTTGTTCAACGCTTACCTACTTTCCAAATCAGATCAAAAAACTTTTAGCGCTAACTAACGTCCGTAGTCGCGCCCCTCCTCGATCTTAATACTCCCCCACCTTATTGTTTCCCAATAATATTTTGATTTAAATCAGACTGGGTTATTCGATCAAAGAATATTCTGTCGTTGTGATTTTTTTTCACGATTACGCAATACTCTGTGTGGATACCTATTTTTATTCAAAGGTGAAGTATGAGATTTTTAGCGCTACTCGCGCTCATCGGTTATTTTTTTTCTGTTTTCGCACAAGAAAATACACGCTATGAGAAGCAAATCGAAGCTCTGCAAAAAGAGATGGAACTGTTAAAAAAGAAATCTGAAGAAAATGAAATTCGATCCCGAATCGAAGTGGATCATTTAAAGCAACAGATTGAAAAGATTTCTCAACAAAAAAACGAACCGACTTCTAAGGAAAGCGCCACAGACAAAGCGTTGATGGAGGAGATCGAAAAAGCATTACAGGAAACTCCGAAATCAGAAACAACTGGAATTGTTTCGGTTCCTGCAGGCAAAGCGACTCTTCGGCTGATTGATATTTCTCTGGATTCTTTGTCCGTGGTGGGTAGCTCTAGTGCACGAGAAAGTACTGTGCGTCAACTTCATGGGGGCGGGCATGATCCAAAAAAACGCGGTTTTACAAACCAAAACAATGAGCTTACGCTTAAAGGTGCGGTCGATCCTTATTTTACTGCACAGGCCAATATTGTTTTCCAACTTGATTCCGAAGGAGAAACTATCCTCGAATTAGAAGAAATATTCGCGGAAACAACTTCTCTCCCTTGGGGTTTAACGCTCAAGACGGGTCAATATTTTACTCCGTTTGGTCGCTTCAATCCTCAACATCCACATAGTTGGTCCTTTGTGGATCAATCGGTCATTAATACTCGTCTTCTCGGTGGCGATGGAACTCGCGGATTGGCAACACAGATATCTTGGTTGGCTCCAACGCCTTGGTATTTTGAGTTGATTGGAGGAATTCAAAACGCGAATGGAATTGCTCCAAGCTTTCTCGGAGGCGGTGAAGGGGGAGAAGAGGAACCTGAAGAAGGAGGTGTGACTTTTGAAACCGAGCTTCCCAGAATTGAGCGCGATGTGCGAAGTTTTTCGGAGATGCTCTATTTCTTTAGAACCCTTCATTCTGTGGATCTAAGCGATACGTTCACTTTGAATATGGGAGCTTCCTATATGATTGGGCCTAATGCAACCGGAGAGCATACTAGGACGCATATGGTGGGTGGAGATCTTTATTTTAAATGGCTTCCGGAAGCAAATGATCATGGATTCCCATTTGTTTCTTGGCATACGGAAGCGATGTATCGCCATTTCGAAGTGGATGACGTTCAAGAAATCCTTCTCGAAGACGATGGCAGTTTTGCGGGAATCGGTTTCGTTTCTCCTAAACGTAAACTTCAAGACTGGGGACTATTCTCTCAAGTGGATGTTGGAATTGCTCCGCATTGGGTTGCCGGACTGCGTTATGATTATGCCGATAGTGATAGTCAAGACAAATTTGATTTCCACCGACAAGAACGCCAGCGTGGATCACTCGCGTTAACCTATTTTTTTACTGAATTTTCTAAACTTCGATTGCAATATAATCTGGATTGTTCCAACCTCGATTTGGACCCAGATCACAATCGATATGAGCATTCTGTGTGGCTCCAGTTTGAATTTCTTCTGGGGAGTCACGGGGCTCATAATTTCTAAAAGGAATCTCGATGAAAACACTTTTTTTTCTCTGTTGCGTTATTTTTTTTCTGGAAGGAGCCTGGGCACAAAAATTGGTGATCGTTACGACGACGAGCGATTTAGCCTCAATTGCGGAAGCGGTGGGAGGCGATTACGCGGAAGTATCCAGTATTCATACCGGGAAACAGGACTCTCACTATCTGACCGCTAAACCTAGTTATATGGTTCAGATCCGAAACGCCGATCTTTTTATTCGGATTGGGATGGAGCTTGAAATTGGATGGGAACCTCTTTTAGTTAAGGGTGCCCGAAATTCCTCTATCGCCGAAGGCACAAGTGGATTATTGGACGCATCGACCGCGATTAAGCCCCTTGAAATTCCGCAGGGAACAATCGATCGATCGATGGGCGATGTGCATCCTTACGGAAACCCGCATTATTGGCTCGATCCGTATAATGCTCGTGCGATTGCAAAATTGATGGCCAAACGAATGAGCGAACTCGCTTCAGCCAATCAATCTGCATATCAACAAAACGCAGATCGTTTTATTCGAAAAATCGATACGGCGATGTTTGGCTCGAAACTCGTGGATCTGATTGATCCTGAAAATCTCTGGACCCTCCATCAAGAAAATAAGCTAGAATCTCTTCTTCGGGAGAAAGGGGTCGCGTTAGAAGGATGGGCCGGAAAAATGGCCCCGCTGAATGGAGTCAAAATAATTACTTATCACCGAAGCTGGACTTATTTTTTTTCTCGCTTTCATTTGGTTTCTCTTATTGAACTGGAGCCCAAACCCGGAATTAGCCCTTCTACGGCTCATTTGCTTCATGTGATCCAGTTAGGGATGGAACAAAAACCGCCTCTGGTGATGATCGAAGCTTTTTATAACTCTAAACCCGCTGAACTGGTTGCCTCGAAGATTGGAGCACAGGTTCTGATTCTACCGAATTCGGTTCATGGGATCGAGGCTGTTAGCGATTATGTTGCGTTAATCGATCATCTCGTCAATGAGATCACAAGTCATATCAAAAATTGAGATTCCTCGAGTATACAGGGGTCGATTTCGTCGGGGCGTATGGCATACGCCCTTTTTTGTTTGCCTGAGAATGGCATACGTTTTCTCGAATTCACTCTTTCTCTTTTTTTGATCTTCGCTACAATAGAGCCTATCACTCTCGAATTTTAATTCTACGCGAGAATAGGCTCTATTTATGAAAATTTCCATTGTGATCCCGATTTTCAACGAAGAAGGCAATATAAAACCTTTATATGAGAAGTTAAAAGAGCAATCTGGCTATGAATGGGAAGCGATCTTGATTAATGATGGTTCTTCGGATCAAAGCTTTCCTCTGATGAAAGAGATATCGGCTCAAGATGAACGGATCAAAATTATCGACTTTCGTAAGAATTATGGTCAAACAACCGCGCTCTCTGCGGGATTTGATTTTGCTTCTGGAGAAGTGATTATTCCTATGGATGGGGATTTGCAAAATGATCCTGAAAACATTCCTCAACTTCTTGAGAAAATAAATCAAGGATATGATGTCGTTTCGGGGTGGCGAAAAGATCGAAAAGATCCGTTTTTTTCGAGAAGATTGCCTTCCATTTTAGCGAATACGCTCATTTCTAAAATTACAAAAATTAAGTTACATGATTATGGTTGTAGTTTAAAGGCTTATCGAAAAGCTATTTTAAAAGATGTACGACTCTATGGAGAAATGCACCGTTTTATTCCTGCGTATGCGGCCTGGCATGGCGCAAGTGTAACAGAAGTGGTTGTAACGCATTACTCTCGTCATCAGGGAAAATCTAAATATGGACTGGGTCGCACTTTTAAAGTCGTTTTAGATCTCCTTACAGTTAAGTTTCTCACCAACTATTTGACTAAACCCATGCATTTTTTCGGAAGTATAGCGATTGGTTGCGTTTTTGTTTCTTTCGCTTCTGCCTTCTTGGCTTTCTATTTTAAATTTACGGGAGAAAAAACTCTAATCCAAACGCCACTCCCTTTATTTTCGGCTTTCTTTTTTATGATTGCGATTCAATTTTTGTTAATGGGTCTTATCGCGGAAATGTTGACAAGAATTTATTATGAAGGGATGGGAAAACCTATTTACATTATTAAAGAAAAGATCAATTTGTAATATGTGTGGAATTACTGGTTTTACAGGAGAAGAGAATTTAGCGCTATTACAACGAATGGTTGCTAATATTTCATATCGTGGACCGGATGGCGAGGGTTTTTTTAGCAATGGAAAAATTAATCTCGCCCATAAACGTTTAAGTATTATTGATACTCAGTTCGGGCATCAACCTATGTTTGATCAGAAACAGGAAGTGAGTATTATTTTTAATGGGGAAATTTATAACTATAAAGAACTCAAAAAGGACTATCTATCCCATTATTCATTTACAAATCATAGCGATACTGAAGTTCTCCTTTATCTTTATTTAGAAAAAGGAGAATCTTTTCTTGAGTATTTAAATGGAATGTTTTCTTTTGCAATTTGGGATCAAAGAGAAGAGAAGTTGATACTGGCACGAGATCGGATGGGAGAAAAACCGCTCTATTATAAACAACAAAACGAAAACCTCTATTTTGCTTCAGAACCTAAATGTTTATTGGAAGCTTCCCCAAACAAGCCGAACATTGATATTTCCTCGGTAAGTTATTATTTTTATTTTCAATATCTCCCCGGAGAACATTCTATTTATGAGAATATTTATAAACTACTACCCGGCCATTATTTGATTTGGAAAAAAGGAACCTGCGAAATCAAAAAATACTGGAACTTGACCTTTGGAAATTCTACGCACTATGATCTTTCGGAACTAGAAGCGCTTCTTTCAGATGCGGTGAAGATTCGATTAACTTCTGATGTTCCACTAGGAGTTTTTCTTAGCGGAGGGTTAGATTCTACTACAGTTGCCTATTACGCGACCCAACATTCTCACGAACGAGTAAAAACTTTTTCGATTGGATTTGAGGATAAATCTTTTGATGAAACGTATTATTCCAATTTAGCGTCCCAATTTTTAAAAACGGATCATCATCATCAACAATTTTCTAAGAACCACTTGCTGGAACTCATCCCTAAAATTTTTGAATTACAAGATGAGCCTCTAGCAGATGCTTCGCTATTACCTACCTTTTTACTTTCTGCCTTTACGCGAAAACAGGTTACCGTTGCGTTAGGTGGAGACGGATCCGATGAACTATTTGGAGGATACCCTACATTTCAGGCTCATCGTTTAGCCGACCTTTATTCAAAAATTCCTAAATTTTTACACTATTTTCCTAACACTTTGATCAAAAAATTACCGGCCTCTTTTAATAATCTCAGTTTCGATTTTAAGCTCAAACAACTTTTAAAAGGAATCTATCAGAAAAACTACTGGCGCGACTTAGAATGGATGTCTGCTTTTAATTTGGAAGAGCAAAAAAAGCTGTTCCAACCCGAAGTTCATCCTTTGTTACTTAATGAAAACAGAATCGATTCTTTGTTTTCATTTTCTGGAGATAGCCTTCCCGAGAATAAGATTTTTAATTTTTGGCAAAAAGGATATCTCACCGATGATATTCTAGTGAAAATCGATAGAGCCTCGATGTATAATTCTTTGGAAGCGCGTTCTCCGTTTCTAGATTTTCGAATTGTACAATATATGAATAATCTTTCTTTTTCTGCTAAATATCCCGCGTGGAAAACAAAATATTTATTAAAGAAAATCATGAGTGTCCATTTACCTAAAACGATTGTGTATCGTCCTAAAAAAGGATTTGGAGTTCCTCTGGCCAAATGGTTTATGACGGATCTGAAATCTTTTTTATTGGATTCGTTAAATCAGGAAAATATCAAATCGATTCCTTTCTTAAATTATCAATTTATCGAAACTCTTGTTCAAAATCACCTTGATCAAAAACAAGACAATCGAATAAAGCTTTGGTCTTTGCTTACTTTTGTTCACTGGTATAAACGTTGGATATAAATTAAATGGCTTCAAGTGATCGCTTTGGATTCGAGTGGAATAAATATTCAACAATCGATCCAAACTATGAATCTCAACTTAAAAATTGGATATTTCCATTGGGTCCTCAGGAATTTAAAAACAAGACCGTTCTGGATGCGGGTTGTGGAATGGGGAGGAACAGCTATTGGTGTTTAGAATGGGGTGCAAAGAAAGTAGTGGCCTTTGATTTTGATTCTCGCTCTGTGACGGCGGCCAAAAACAATTTAAATCCATTTGAAAATGCGGAAGTTTTGTTTAAAAGTATTTATGAAATAGACTGGAGCGATACTTTTGATCTGGCCTTTTCTATTGGGGTTATTCATCATTTAAACGATCCAAAACGAGCGCTCAAAAATCTGGTAACCGCTTTAAAAAAAGAAGGAACTTTAATTATTTGGCTTTATAGTTATGAAGGGAATGAATGGATTTATCATTATATTAATCCTATCCGTATTCATCTTACTTCCAAACTTCCAGTAAGAATGGTTCATTTCTTAAGTTATTTTTGTTCCATTCCGCTTTGGTGCTTTATCAAATTGTTTAGAGGTCCGAGTTCGTATTTAAAACAACTTTCGACATTCAAATTTTGGCACGTTCACAGTATTGTTTTTGATCAATTAATTCCTGAAGTAGCGAATTATTGGAAAAAAGAAGAGATTCAACAATTATTTTCAGAACTAAATTTAACAAGTTATGAAATCTTCCAACCTCCTAATGGTTCGGGTTGGACGGTCATTGGAAAAAAATAAAAGGAACCTTGATGACACAAAGATCCTTCCTTGATTATGGCTCTATCGGAGTCTTGCTCTTTCCTGTAGTCTGGTTGTGTTATTCTGCACTTGTCGTGGATATTGATAACTATGATAGTTATGACACCATTCATAATACCTTATACTTTACAGGAGAAACGTCCTATTATCTTTATAATCGACCGCCATTTATGTCTCAATTACTCATTCCTGCAAGAATGATCGGAAAATGGTTAAATCGTCCTCCGGCGGACGTTAAAGTCTATCATTTGGAACTTGCTATATTTCATATTTTCTATTTAATTTTTATTTTAAATTTTCTTAAAAAAAAGTTTGGCTTAACGGGTGCCGTTTTAATCGCCTTTGTTAGTGCGATTACCAATTTTGTCTTTTTTTTGCTTACTCCTTTTTTAACGCATGATCTACTTCCGGGATTGTTCTTTTTACTGATGTTGATTCTAACTGAATCTTATACAAAAGAACCCAAGTTCTACAAATTTTTTGCGCTCATTTTATTAGGAGGAGCTTCCGCGTTAACAAAAATCACTTTTGGACTCTTTTGGTTTGCTATTCTAACAGCAACCTTTTTATTACTCTTTTCTAAAAACCAGCGCATTAAAATTTCCATTTTTTTTCATTTAGCTACTGCCGCTGTACTCAGCGCACTTCTTTACTGGATTACAATGGCTATTCTTTTAACGCATCGGTATCCTTCAATCGCTTTTATTTTTCGTCCATGGATTCAGATTAAAGAAGTCTATGCGAATATGCCTCCGAACGCGTATAATCCACTCTGGCTGTACAGCTATAATTTTTGTTTTTATGGAACATTAACCATGATACTGATTATTCCGGGCCTAATTATGGCGCTCCGTAAAAACTATTTTCACCAACTTGTTGCGTTAAGCTGGATCATTTCTTTTATGTTGATGCATTGTATTCGTTTTCGAGAAACTAGATATTTGGCATTTTTAATGCCACTTTCCGCAATATTAATTGTTGAGCCATTGACAGAACTGCTTAAAAAAAAAATGTTCTATCTTCCTGTTTTCCTTCTGCTGAGTATTGATATTTATTGGGGAGTAAACGAAGCGTTTGCGGTAAAGGATGAATTTTATCAAAAAAGTCAATTTAAAGCTTTTACTTCTCTGTTAACTCCAGAAACTCCGCGCTTTTTCTTTCTTGGCTCTATGATATCGACTATTCCTGAACGTGTGGCTACTTTTACTGGCGACATCTATCATCGAATTTTTCATTTCTCTTTTATTCATGTCGATCTGCTTGGATATGAACGATTAAAACCTCCAGAAGATTTTCGTCACGCTTACGCGAGTGATTATCCGGGGGTTATTTTATTTTTTACTCAATGGATTTTGGTCAATCCTACTTATTTTCAGTCGCCTAAATGTCCGGTTGGACTAAACGAATACAAAGCATATGTTTGTAAATCAGGTAAAATGCCTGTGACCGTTCAGGACAGGAAATGGAGCTTTCCAAATAAAGAAAAACTGGAGATTCAGAACCACCCTCCAAATGAACTCCTTCGAATTCAGATCCCCGAAAATAATCCAACATTCAATCAATATTTGTTTCCCTGTATTTCTCATACTAAGAAAAAACTGGCGTATCCGATCCTGAAACTTAATAATGAATCTAATGCTTATGTCATACTCACCTATCATCGAGAGCAATTTGCGAATCCGGAAGACTGGGAGTTTTGGGGATACCATATCAAAAAAATGTTAGTTTCCAAAGCGGATCGACCGGGAACTCATCTTCTGTCGTTCGAGGAATAGAGAAGGAACCTCAAATGCTTCCGATTCAAAACAATTCTAGCCAATATACAGATGAAGAATTTGAGACTAATTATCCGGAAGGAATGGAAAATTATTATTGGACCTATTCTAGAAATTTAATATTACTATCAGAACTTCATCGCCATTCCCTTCTGGATAAAAAAATATTGGAAATCGGATGTGGAAAAGGGTTAGTGATCCAATTTTTGAGAAAACATCAGATCAATATATGGGGTTCTGAATTAGGCAATGTGATCCCTTTTCCTGAGATTCAAGAATACATTTATACGAATAAAGACTGTTTGATACTTTCGGAAGAATTTAGAAATACGATTGAAGTGATTATGCTTTTAGATGTTTTGGAACATATAGAAGACTCGATATCCTTTTTAAAAAATATTATTCATCATTATCCGAATCTTAGTTATATTTATATTACAGTTCCTGCCCGTATGGAACTTTGGAGTTCTTATGATATTTTTTATAGACATTATAGACGGTATACTCTTTGTTCCTTACAAAAAATGGTTTCATCTCTTGAAATGAAAATAGTCGATAGTGGCTATTTATTTAGAATTCTTTATCTTCCCGCGTTATGGGTTGCTAAAACATCAGGAAAGAGAAATCATACAATGACCGCACCCAAAAAGTTTTTCTCTCGATGGATTCATAGAATCATGGCTTATTTATTATATTTGGATTATAAAATCATTTACAAAAAAATGATTGGAAGTTCTCTTTATTGTCTTTTACAAAAAAAATAAATTTAAACTGCTACTATTAAACAGGTTTATTAAACAGGTATTTATGCGAAAACAATGCCTCCTCTTTTTTTTGAGTATGGTTTTTATTTCTCTTGGAACTCTTTGGAGTCAAAATCCGCCAGAATCTTCTACTCTTCATAAGGAACCTCTGGAATTTTTACTCAAAGAATTGGCGCTGGAAACGCAACACTCGCCTCAGAATGCCTCCAGTTGGTTCTATCGCGGTTTAGTCAAACAAGCTCTAGGACAATGGAACGAGGCAATTACAGATTTTAATACGGCAATGCAGTTGAATCCGTTAGATGAAAAATGTTATTGGATGCGTGCCCGCTGTTATGTCAATATCACACGATATCTGGACGCACTTCCTGATTATCATCAAGCGCTCAAACTCGCGCCAGAGAACCTAGAGCTTTTTCAAGAGCGCGGTGCCCTTCGCCATTTTTTAAATGACTTGCAAGGGGCTTTGAGCGATTATACTCGAGTTCTTACTGTTAAAAATACCGATCCGATACTTTTTTATCAGCGCGGAATGATTAAACAAACCTTGCAACAATTTGAAGAAGCCATTCAAGATTACAACGAATCGATTCGCATTAGCCCTGAAAAAGAATTTTGGTGGTATCAACGCGGACAATGCAAACAACTCTTAAATCATGTCCCGGAAGCGATTGCAGATTATCAAGAGGCCCTTCGTTTAAATCCCTTAAACTCGTTTATTTATTATAGCCTAGCCAGTGCTTACGAAATGAATGGAGCGTCAGAAACTGCTAAACAAAACTATAAAAAATATCTAGAACTGACGAAAGACAGCAAAGATCGGTACATTATTCAGAGTCAGGAACGGATCTTTCAAGCGTTTCCAGATTTAAAAGAAAAGAAAAAAGAAGAGAAAAAATAAAAAGGAGGGGGGCTAAAATTATCTTTAAATTTGGAAGCCGAGCGAATAGGATTTATAATAAAAGAAACGATTTGCCTTCTTTATTGCGGAGCTTTCTATGTCTTCTATTAAAATTCCTAATTTGCGTTCGGATCGAACCGGAACTTTAAAATTGATGTCCTGGTGGCAAGCCGATAAAGTGGCTTCCGCAAAAGTCATGGTCGTTGGCGCAGGAGCCTTGGGCAACGAAGTGTTAAAGAATTTGGCGCTAATGGGGATTGGACATTTTCTCATCGTCGATCGGGATCGAGTCGAAATGGCTAACCTCTCTAGAAGTGTTTTGTTTCGCACCAAAGACGAAGGCAAGTTAAAAACAGAAGTCGCCGTGACCGCCATTAAGGAATTGAACCCAGAGGTTAAAACAATGGCTTGGGACGGCGATATTAATTTAGATTTAGGCTTGGGATTTTTTCGTCGGATGAGTGTCATTATTGGCTGTCTCGATAATCGTCAAGCCCGGCTCTCGGTCAATCGATTTTGTTATAAAGTAGGAAAACCGTGGGTCGATGGAGCGATTCAGGAATTGTTCGGAGTCGCCCGTGTGTTTCATCCCGGGATCCCGAAAACCGCTTGTTATGAATGTACACTCTCCGCAAAAGATTGGGAAATTCTGGCTCAAGCGTATCCGTGCAAGGGGATCGCCTTGGCGAATATCCTTTTAGGGAAGGTTCCGACCACCCCGACGATTTCTTCCATTATTGCCGGAGTGGAATCCCAAGAAGCCTTAAAAATTATTCATGGAATGGAGGATTTCTTGCTTGCGGGGGAAGGGATGATTTTTAATGGCTTGATTAACGATACTTATAAAACAAAATACACGCCGCATCCAGATTGTGAGAGTCATTTTACTTATCCAGACATTGAAACGACTCCGTTTCGGGCCAGAGAAACTTCTTTGCGGGAAGTGATGTTATGGCTCAAGCAAAAACTGGGTCCCCAAGCGGCTCTAGAAATAGATCGAGAAATCATTGTTTCGCTTGTTTGTCCAGAATGTCATCAAGAAGAATTGATTTTAAAACCACAAGGGAAGGTATTTGAGCAAGAAGCGCTATGCCCGAAGTGCCAAATAGTACGAGAAGTAGAGACGACTCATTATTTCTATGGAAATGAAGCTTTCGCAGATCGGACCCTCTACTCTTTAGGAATTCCAGAACTGCATATTCTCACCGGAATTAGCGAGCAGAAAACCCTTTATTTTGAATTAACAGGCGATGAACAATTACTAAATTTCCAATAATGGGGAAGCGGATGGAACCCATCAAGATTAAAAAAAAGCCTTCTCAATTGATTAAAATTGAAGCGCGGAAACCCCCACCACCTGCACCCTTTCAAACTTTTGAATCGTGGCAAGGTTTGTTCAAAAAACTGTCTTGGGAACCGTATCTTCACGCTGGAATAGTCGCGCTTATCACCTCTTTTCTTGTCGCGTCGTTGATTTTCCCGGCGTTGCCCGACTGGAGTCAACTCAATTTAGTTTTAAACCTTTTTATACACTGGATCTTAGCGCTGAGCCTTGGAATCTTGACCACTTTTGTTTTCTGTCGTGCCTCGAATCGTTATCATTTTTCTGCGGTCGTCTGGGGAGGAATTTTAGGATTTTTAGGAATTTTTTTTGGTTATTTCATGCGCGCTCATCAAAATAATCTTTCCTTAAGTCTTCTGTTTCAGGGGCAGTTCCTTTCCTTGCTCATTAGTTTTTTCTCGTGTTTTCTTGGAGCCGTGATTGTGGTTCAACAAAGTGCTGTTCCTCATTTAAATTTTAAAGAGGATCTTGTGACTGTTCCAGACTTGTCTTCTTCTTCGCGATTGAAACTCGCTCCAAAGACAAAAAAACGTCATCGTAAATTTCGGGCCAATTTGGAAACACGCACTAAAATTGATCCACATGCGATTAATCATCTCTGTCCAGTTTGTGTTGATGAATCTTTGCTGATCCTTAAGACAAGCTTCAATATCGTTGAGTGTCAGGTTTGTGGAGCAAAACACCATAAAGCCTGTTGGGAAAGTAACGAAGGATGTGGTACACTTTCTGAACATTAAATTTCTTATGTAAAATGGAGTCCATTATGGCTGATAAAAAAGTAACAATTATTTTACCAACCGGGGGAACTCATAACGCGGAAATGCCGGATGATGTCCCGATTATTGAGCTGATTCCCGAACTGGTGACAGCGCTAGATATCCCCACTACCGGGCCCGACGGGCGTCCTGTGGGTTACCGCCTCGATTCCAAGGGCTTGGGACGAAGATTGAATGATACCGAAACCTTAAGCTCTGCCGCGATCCCCGAAGAAGATCGACTTGTACTCACTCCAGATGTGACCGCAGGAATATAACGCTCCCTTTTGCTTTTGTAGTGTATCCTTTCTTTTGGAGAGACTTTGATGGTTCAGGAAGATTCTCCGCGCATTCGGAGATTAAAAGCAGAATATCAAAAGATGGTTGAACTCTCGGCTCGTTCGGATTTTATTCGTTTTCACGTTCAAGATCAGGCTCCGGGACGGCCCCCTGAAAAATATCTGATTACCTTTACCTGTAAAGGATATTCAAGCATTGACTCGTCAAAAATGCCTATTCTTTCGGAACTACATCAGGTCTTGATTTATCTGGATATGAATTATCCTAAAGCACCCCCGAAAATGCGCTGGCAAACCCCTATCTGGCAACCTAATATCCAACATACGGAACCCTTCAAGGTTTGTATCGATCCAGCATGGTGGGCCGCTTCTCGAACACTTGATCGCCTAGTAACGATGCTCGGAGAGATGGTTCAATATAAAAATTATCATGCCGAAAATACTCCTCCCTTCCCGATGGATAAAGAAGTCGCGGAATGGGTGAGAACCTTTGCAGAACCCCGTGGACTCCTTTCCAAAACGAAACCCGTGGATTCCCGTGAATTGTGCCGTCCTCAACGAATCAAAAAAGTCGCCGATGAGAGCGAACAACCTTCACAAGAAACGCTCGTTCAAGAACCCGCTTCCAAAGTAAAGCTCACCCCTAAATCTGAAACGAAACCGCGTATTCAAATCCTTAAAGAAGAAGACAAGCAAAAGCCAAATATTAAAATTTATTAATATATTGGGCCGTGAACTGGCTAGGGGCGGATCGGAAACTCATCCTTTAAACAGATTCTCTTATCACAAGGGCACTATGATTAAGATCTCTCATAAACAACCTCCAGAAGGAGGCTCTAAAATCAAGATTCTCCCGTTTACGGAATCTCTTAAATTTGAGCCAATTCATAACCATTCTAATTCGCCCTATTTGATTTTTATCGCTCATTCGGTATTTCTTCAAATTAACAAACACGTCGCTACAACTCTGGAACGCGAATTGGGCGGGTTTCTGCTTGGAGGAGTCTATGAATGTCCCAAGTTCCAACAGCATTTTATCTTTATTGATGAAGCCGTTGAAGCACAAGAAACGGAAAGTAACGCCGTTCGCCTTCGCTTCACAAATGACACGTACGCACGTTTGGAAGAAGCTCGAGAAAAATCTCAAAAAACCGTTTTGGGGTGGTATCATTCGCATCCTAAAATGGGAATCTTCTTATCTGAACATGATTTATTTATCCATCAAGGTTTTTTTCGTGAACCCTATCAGGTAGCCCTCGTGGTTGAACCTGAAAAATATTTAGGCGGTTTTTTTCATTGGAACCACAAAAGCGTTGATCCTTATTACTACGCTGGGTACCATGAATATTTGGATTCGGAAGAACCCATTAAACCCTGGTCCAATATGCAAGCGGTCACCAGCTTTCCGGAATATATTTACAAATTATTGAATCGTGAAGAGATCGCTCGTTTTTTAGAAAAACTCAAAAAATTTCTTCCCGGAAGTTCCTCATGAGAAACCTATGCGTTTATTCTGGAGATTTTTCTTTTTACTGACGTTGATTGCTCCACTTGATTCTCAAATGATTGCAACTTCTTCTCAGCGCATTCGACTCACTCTCCTTCAATTAGATTCTCAACACTACCCCGAAATTCAACTCCATTTAAAATTAGAACCCACCACTTCAGGAACACTACTTTCTTGGACCCCACGTCAAATCTCTCTCTTTGAAGACGGATTAAGTGTTCCCGCTCAAGTTCAAACCTTTTATCAACCGAAACGCGTCAGTATTTTAGTTCTGGATACGAGCGCGAGTATGAACGCTCTTTTGCCCGATCATCAAAAAACTAGAATTCAAGCCGCTAAAGAGGCGGCGCTCACCTTTTATGGATTGATGGAACAAGGAGATCGAAGCGCTTTAATGACTTTTTCAGATCAGGTCCAGATTCGCCAGCTTATGACCTCTCGACCCGAAAGCCTCCAGAAAGCGCTGGAGTCTATTTCGCCCCAAGGAGCGACCGCACTTTATCAAGCATTAGCGAATGCGATACAAGAATTGCAAGGCATCGCTGGAAATAAAATTGTCTTAATTTTGACCGACGGAAAAAATACGGAAGAAGCTCCGGCCCTTGAGACGCTTATTCAGTTTGCTAAAAAACAGCAGATTCGTATTTTTTTGGTCGGACTCGCTTCAGAACAGGAGCTTGAATGGCCACTCTTAAAAAGAATTGCGATAGAAACGGGGGGGCAAGCCTACCAAACCCTGAATAAAGAACAACTAGAAGCCATCTATAGTTCCATTGCCAGAAGTTTCAAACAAGAATATCTGTTGAGCTATCGTTCTACTTTACCCGCTTCTGGCCACATTCGAAACTTACATATGGTCTTTCAAAACGGAAATCAGTTGTTTAGTGGGGATCTCCCGCTTGTGTTTGGAGGGTTGGTTCCTCGAAGTGATCGTCCCTCGGTTGATTTGGTTCAAAAGTTTCAAGAACCCCATTTGATTTTTTTTCATTATAGTCTCTTTCTTATGCTTTCCGCTCTGATTCCTTGGATTTTAAGAAAAGGATATCGACGTTTTCGGCAAATTCGTTTTGAAAATCGCTATTTGCTTCGTATGCGAGAATCCGACCCCGCTATGGGTCAAGTGTGCGCGAATGAACAAAATGAGGACACGGTTTTTCGAGTCGGGGATGAGGTGATTACTTGTCCAGAGTGCCATGCCCTTCATCATCGGGATTGTTGGGCGTATAATGGATTTCGTTGTTTTAATTCTCCCCCTTGTCGCGGGAGTGGAGGCGGATAAGAAAAATTGCTGAAGAATCTTGGCGGAAGGGCCCTCTTCAGAGTACAATCATTTGAATTCAAAACTGTTAAGGAGCCTCATTTGTCTAAATTTTTGAAAATATATTATTATGCTTTGTTCGGAGCCTTTGGCGGATTGCTTTCTTGGTTTATCAGCGCCGAACTCGAATTATTTTTAGATTTTGGGAAATGGCGTACCCTCTTCATCGGTGGTTTACTGGGGTTCTGGATTGGTGGATTTACAGCCATCGCGGATCCTCTGCTTTCCCGCTCTTTTTTGCGCGCGGGTCATAATTTCGTTTTAGGAGCCTTGATCGGAAGTCTCGGTGGGATGATCGGGCTTTCTTTAGGCGAGTTCTATTTCCAAAAAATGGGAGGCGGTTCCCTGATCCGCGTAATCGGCTATGGAATTCTTGGCCTTTTTTTAGGGATCTCTCAAAGTAAAGTGGGCGATTCTCCGCTAGCCAAGGGAATTACCGGCGGAACCTTGGGCGGTATTTTAGGGGGACTGTTCCTCGAATATACCTTGTCTCAAGGATCAGAATATGTGGCTCAAGCCACCGCTTTGAGTTTTACGGTTCTCGGCGCTTGTATTGGAGCATTTATGGTGCTCGTGGCGACTATGTTAATGAGTGCATGGCTTGAGGTAAAAAATGGGAAAATGCAAGGAAAAGTGTATGATTTGACCAAATTTGTTTATTCGTTCAAGCAAAAATATTCTGAAGCCATTATCGGAAGTGATGAACTGAAGTCCGATATTTATCTTTTGGGCGATACGTCGATTGATGCACATCACGCGAGTATTTCAAGGCAAGCGGAACGCCATATTTTGAAAGATTTAGGCTCTAAACGAGGAACCTTTGTTCGTGGGGCCTCGATCCAGGAACACATTTTGAAAGATGGCGATATTCTCCAAGTTGGAAATACCTCTGTACTCTATCGCGAAAAACGAAAAGCGATTTCCTAATTTTGTCAAAAAGGAACGGTCATGTCTAAAAGTCCTCTCATTCTCTTGTTTTTCGCAATTGGAAGCCTGCTTTTCGGCCAAGAACTCACGACACATATTTCTCAATTGGATCTGGAGCGTTGGCCACAAGTTACACTCTATCTCTCTATTTTAGACGCGAAACAACAGCCCATTACCGAGATTCAGTCTTTTCAGATTTATGAAAACCAACAACTGATGACTCAGGAAGACCCGAATATTCAAGGGATTCAAGGAATAACCTCATTTTTATTAATCGATAATTCTGGAAGTATGGAAGGTTCAAAATTAGTTCAGGCCAAAGAAGCCGCTAAAACCTTTATTAAATTGAAACGTCCCCAAGATAAAATCGCGCTCTATGCATTTTCTTCGGGCCCAGGAGGCTGGAAAGCTCTGGTTTCGCCAACAGAAAACGAAGCACTTTTGCAGAACTATATTAACGAAATGACTGCGGAAGGAAAAACAGAATACTTTTTTGCGATCGCGAAAACGTTCAATGATATGCAAAAATATACCGGACGCCGATCCTTAATTACCTTGACGGACGGACGTGATACGACCGATTGGCAAAATCTAGAGCGAAAGTGGCAAATTATCGAACGTGTTGCAACCGCTAAAGTTCCTATTTATACGATTGGATTAGGAGAAGATGTCGAACGAAGCGATTTAGTGAAGATTGCGGAAATGACCAATGGCAATTTTCAATACGCTCCAACTGAAAAAGATCTGGTCCAGATTTTTAAACAAAAAGCGGAACAGATTTCCGGCGAATATGTGTTGCGTTATTCTTCTCCTGATTTATCGCAAAGTGGAAAACCGCGTGCTGTTGAAGTACGCTTTGAATATCAGGGGAAACTTTATACTTTAAACACTTCTTATTTATCCGGTGGACTCATCCCCAAAGCGGCAGTCGCTAAAACAACCCAAGAAGCCTCACAAAAAACAGCGAATCATTTGTCCATTTTTTTGACGCTCTCCGCGATCTTATTCTTTTTAGGAACGATTCCCGCTTTGCTGAAAATGATGCAAAGAAAAACGGTTGCTCTAGCTCCATCAGCCAAGAAAGAGGTTCCCGCGTTAAATAAGCGAGACATCCCGACATTAACGAAACAAGAGATTCAAGGAATTCCCAGAATCAAAATTCAGGAAGCGACAACCCCTCAATCTTCACGCGTTAAAATTGTTTCACCCGACGAAAAGCCTGCAGAATCTCAAAAACCACGGATTAAGTTTTTAGATTCACCCGATTCTTAAAAAAAACTGTAACTGTTCAGCATTGTAGGGGCGACCGGCCGGTCGCCCCTACGAAAGATGAGGTATTGTTTTTTGCACCAAACTATTATTTTACCTAAATGTAATAGCCGAAAGCCCCTAAATTTATTTATGGGGATGAAGGCGTAGCTAGAATTGAAAAAAAAGTAAATTCCTAAAAAAGTGTCTCACCCAAGAGTTATACTATCCTCAAAAATTGAAACGTTTGAAAAAATCTGGTACAGAAAAGCCAAACGAGTCCGCTTTAAAGGGAAGTTTCAACTCTCCTCAATTGAAGGAAAAAGTAATAAATCCGGCCTGAAATGGAGGAAGAATCAACTCGTATGTCTTGGCTTAAAATTGAAAGCTAAAATCAAAAAAGACGACCCATTACTGGCCTATTCTCTAAAAAAACGAGTGAAATATGTAAGGCTTTTGAGAAGGAAACTTCGAGGAGAATGGCACTTTTATGCTCAATTAGTGTTGCAAGGCAAGCCTTATCAAAAACCAAGAAAACCAGGAGTATGTCAACGGAAAGGAACTGTTGGCTTGGATTTGGGACCTTCAAGTATCGCCATTGTCTCTAAAGAAAGTGCTGAGTTAAAACCCTTTTGTCCCGAATTAAAATCGAAAGCTTTAGAAAAACGAACCCTTCAGAGAAAGTTAGATCGTCAGAGACGAGCCAATAACCCAACAAACTACGAAAAGAACGGCACGATTAAAAAAGGAAAAAAGACGTGGAAGAATTCGAAGCGATATCTGAAAACGAGAAATCAGGTGTCGGAAAGCGAAAGGAAATTGGCAAGTCAGAGAAAAACCTCGCATGGAACGTTAGTCAATCAACTCCTGAAAAAGGGAAGAAGCTTTCATTTTGAAGAGTTAAGTTATAAGGGATGGCAAAAAGGATTATTTGGGAAATCGGTGTCGAGAAATGCACCCGGATATTTCATAGGCCGCTTGAAACGCAAGGCTGAGAGTGCTAGCGCTAAAGTGGTGGAAATGAACACGAGAAAAACGAAATTGTCGCAAACCTGTCATTGTGGGCGAATCAAAAAAAAGAAGCTTTCCGATAGAAGACACCACTGTGATTGTGGAGTCTCGGCGCAGAGAGATTTGTATTCGGCCTATTTAGCGAGGTTTGTCGATGCAGAAAATGTCTTCCATGCGGACCAAGCGATTTCAAGTTGGTCGAGTGCGGACTCGCTCTTGCAGACGGCGTGGGAGAAGACTTATCAAACGGCAAGTGTTGCTCAAGTGAGGAACAGCTTTGGGAATCCCTTTTCCCTGAGACAGAGCGGTTCGCCTGCAGAAGAGAGGATAGAGCGAAGTTCAGTTGGGAATGTTGTAGCGTCTGTCTCCCAGATAGATGGCGAGAGTCCCAAACAGCTTTTCTTGTTTCCTTCTTAGAACCCCCTGAATTTATTCATGGGGAGAGTCAGGATTGAAGCTGAAATTAGGAAGTGAGCATTTTTTTCGGAATCACTTTGCAGAGATCGCCCATTTTACAGCCCACTCCTTTAAGAATATTGGAGGTGGGACCCGGACGTAGTGCCAAATCATGTAACGTCCATTTTGATAAAATCTGAATGACCGATTGATGGATCTCTAACATCGCTTCATGAAACGAACACACCGGCTTTGGATGATGACTCGTTTGTTGACAATGATTCCCGATAATAAATCCTTGAAATGCTTCTACAATTGCGAGTAGGGTAATTTCTTTTGCCGCTTGATTTAAAGCAACTCCTCCTTTGGCTCCATGATAGGATCGAAGAATATTTGCTTTTGTTAATTGACGGGTAATTTTTCCCATATACGATTGGGATAAATTGAGATCTTTCGCGATCGTTTTTGGAGAAACAGGTTCTCCATCATTGTTGTTTAAATAAATATAAATTAACGCTTGAATACCAAAAATGGATGTATCCGTTAGCATAATACGCTCTTCTTTATAAGATAAAATAACTCCTATTTATATCCATTTTAATCCATTTTCCTTGATTTGCAACCTTCTTTTCAAACAATATTCATTTGATTTTAAAAAACTTCTCCTTTAAAATAGGACTTCCGGAGGTAATTTCATGAAAAAATGCTCTTTCTTTTTTTTTCTGATGTTCCTGTTTCTTCCCAATTGTACTCCCCCTCCTCGAGGAAAAGTTTCTGTGTCCCCTCAAACCCCGTTACTTCAAGCTTCTTCTTCACACTCACAATCACTTCGATTCCTTGCGCTCGGAGATTCTTATACCATCGGAGAAAGTGTTTCGGTTCAAGAACGATGGCCCTGCCAACTCATCCATCTCCTTAAAAAAGAAGGATTTTCCTTGTCGGAGCCAGAAATCATTGCACGGACAGGTTGGACCACAGACGAACTCATCGCCGAAATTCAACAAAAAAATCCGCAAGGCCCTTATTCTATGGTCTCGCTTCTTATTGGCGTTAATAATCAATATCGTGGGCGTTCTCTGGACGAATATCGCCAACAATTCATTCAACTGTTACAAAAAGCGATTGCTTTTGCCGACCAGTCTCCTAAAAAAGTTCTGGTACTCTCGATCCCGGATTGGGGCCAAACTCCTTTTGCCGAAGGACGAGATCGCCTTCAAATTTATCAACAGATTGATCAATTTAACCAAGTGAATCGTGAAGAAACACAAAAAATAGGCGCTTTTTATCTCGATATTACGCCAATCACTCGTCAAGGATTACAAGATCCTTCGTTAATGGCTCTTGATGGATTGCACCCGTCTGGAACCATGTATCGTCTCTGGGCCGAACAGGCGCTTCCTATAACCAAAAAAATGGTACAATCGTTTAAATGACAAAATGTCGAATTATCTTTGACGATTTGTCTTGATTTCAGAAAAATCGATTTCCTTCACTAAATTTTATGGCTGGAAACCCACTTTTTTTCAAGAAAATTTGTAGTTTTTCTTTTGTAGTTAGAGAAATGGTCTATAATTTGAAGTAATCGTTTATCGATTCTCTATCAAACTTTGAAAGGACTCCTTATGTCGACTGTAAAACGTATTCTTGTCCCAATTGATTTCTCGGAGGGCGCCAAAGCCGCCGCTCAATATGCAATCACCCTCGCTAAACAATTCAACGCGACTCTCGACCTCTTATATATTTGGGAATACCCTTATTATGTGGGTCAAGATGTGATGTTACAGGTTCCCGGACAAACCGCTCAAAGTATCATCGAATATGCTAAGCAACAGGCTCAAAGTGAGATGATCACGTTCCTTTCAAAACTCTCCAAAGAAGGGGTCACTATTAAAGAACATATCAAAGGGGGGATTGTGGATCGAGAAATTATCGAAATGGTCACAAAAGATCATATCGATATGATCGTTATGGGAACTCATGGTCGTAGCGGAATTTCACGATTACTTCTAGGGAGCGTTGCAGAGAAAGTTCTACGAAATTCTCCTTGCCCTGTGGTTACTATTAGTGCTCACTCCGAGAAGAAATAATCTTTTTTTACGCAGGGACAGAATATCTGTCCCCTAGGATTCGTTCATTAGAAAAGAAATTTATGTCCAAAATTCTTCGTATTCTTGTTCCTATCGATTTTTCAGAATCCTCCAAAGCGGCCGCCCAGTATGCTCTTTTTCTCGCAAAAAATTTTGACGCATCAATCAATATCGTTCATATCTGGGAACAACCTTATTATTTCGATTCTCAAGTATTATTACATACTCCGGGACAAACCGCTCAAACGATTACAAACTATATTGAGACACAAGCCAAAACAGAATTAAAACAATTTATAGAAGCACTCAATGTCCCTAAAAACGTAATACTAGAAAATCACTTTCTTCATGGGATGATCTATAGTAAAATTATTGATCTCGCGAAAGAAGGCTACGATTTGATTGTGATGGGCACTCATGGACGATCTGGAGTCGCGCACCTTCTTCTAGGCAGTGTGGCCGAAAAAGTATTGCGTCACGCGCCCTGCCCTGTAGTCACGATCAAGGGGCCGTCCGAAAAAAAATGAGAATTTTAGAAGAGGAAAGAGGGCTCTTTATTTGATAGCGGCCCCTTCCGGAACCTCTTCTTGTCCGGGTTGAAGGAGGATCGCTTTTCCCTCAATATCAACTGCAAGAACCATCCCCTGACTTTCCAGCCCCATAATTTTCTTTGGAGCCAAATTCGCAAGGAAAATGACTTTCTTTCCAATCAGATCTTCCGGTTTGTAGTGCGCTTTAATTCCCGCGAGAACTTGGCGTGTTTCGAGACCAATATCAATCTTGAGTTTCAGCAAGTTTTTGGATTGTGGAAGGATTTCGGCCTGCAACACTTTTCCGACTCGAATATCCATCTTCGCGAAGTCATCCCAAGTGACCTGTGGTTTTAAAGGGGGCGGCGTATAACGTTGTTGAGCCTTGAGCCAAACTTCTTTTCGCTTATGGAGGGTGTCAATTTCTTGGGCAATTTGAGCCTCGTCAATCTTTTTAAACAAAATGCCTACCGCAGAGATCGGGTGGCCGGCTGGAATCGGGTCAATCTCCTCCCACTTTTGTTCTACTTGATCACGGAGAGTCGTCAGTTTTTGCTTGAGATTTAAAGCAGTCCAAACTTTTTGGCTCGTTTCTGGAATAAAGGGGTATCCGACAATCGCCAAGGTCTTAATGGCTTGCACACAAACATAGAGAGTCGTTCGACAACGCTCAGGAGCTTCTTCTCTCGCTTTCCATGGTTTTTGATAATCATAATAAATATTAATCTGACGAGCGAGATCCAAAAAGAGATAGGCCGCTTGTCGAAAAGAAAACTGTTCAATTTCGTCTCCAATTTGTTTTGGAGTCTGTTGGATCACTTTTAAAATGGTTTCATCCACTACTTCAAAAGCGCCGGGTTTTGGGACCTTGCCGTCTTGGAACTGTTCAATAAATTTGAACACACGACTAATCAAGTTCCCATAAATATTGGCCAATTCATCGACTTTCGCCTGAAACTCTTTCCAGAGAAAATCTGAATCCGCAGTCTCAGGGAACGATCTCGCAAGATAATAACGCAACGCATCTGGATGATATTTTGAAAAAAAGTCTTCCAAATCAATGGTCCATCCTGAGGATTTATTAAATTTATTTCCCTCTAGATTTAAAAATTCGTTGGCGGGAACGTTGTCTGGAAGCACATAAGGCTCAGATTGCTTTAACAGCATTGCTGGAAAAATTAGCGCGTGAAACGTAATATTATCTTTTCCAATAAAATGCAAAAGGCGACTTTCAGGAGAGAGCCAGTACTCTTTCCAAAGGTCGGGTTTCCCTTGTTTTTCGGCCCATTCCTGAGTCGAAGAGACATAGCCAATCGGCGCGTCAAACCAAACATACAAACATTTATTTTTGGTTCGTTCATCGTCGAGCGGAATCGGAACACCCCAACTCAAATCGCGTGTAATCGGACGGCTTTGCAGTCCTTCGCGAAACGTGTCTTTCAGTTTGTTTAGAACATTTTTCTTCCATTCAGGATGCGTATCAATCCAGCGCTCTAGCTCGGGTTGCAGTTTATCTAATAATAAAAACCAGTTCACGGTCTTGCGTTTTTCTAACGTGGAACCATCAATCATCGAATGGACATCGGTTAATTGGAGCGCGTCTAGATAACGTCCACATTTCGGACACTCATCGCCACGCGCCTTTTCATATCCACATTCAGGATAATAACATTTTCCGACGAGTTGACGGTCCGCAAGAAATTGCTTGGAGGTTGGAGAATACCATTGTTCGGTTTCTTTGGGTTCGATATAACCCGCGTTATGCAAATCCGTAAAGAATTTTTGCGCGTTCTTCGTGTGAATTGGGCGCGTAGTACGCGAGAAATTATCAAATTCAATAGAACAGCGATCAAAAAGTTTTTTGATTAATTCGTGATAATGATTCGCTTGCTCTAAAGGGGTTCTTCCTTCTTGCTGGGCGCTCACCGCGATGGCGGTTCCATATTCATCGGTTCCGCAAATAAAAAGAACCTCTTCTCCTTTAAGTCGTTTGTATCGCACATAAATATCCGCAGGAAGGTAGGCCCCGGAAATATGCCCAAAATGGATGAGTCCATTCGCGTAAGGCAAAGCGGAAGTGACAAGGGTTCGTTTGAAAGTTTTCATTCCTTAATAATTTCTAATGAAAGGGAAAAAGGTTCATCCGTTAAAAAAAAGCTTATTTTTCAGGATCTTGATATTCCAAAAGAAATTCTTCCAGAGTCCCGACTTTAATATGATAGGGTTTCCGTTGAAAGTCTGAAAGCAACACCCGATGAATTCGTTTATCGTTGACAAAGGTTCCATGTCTGGAAAAATCTTCAATTTCCAGCGTATGATCCGAATGAAACGCGATACTACAATGTTTCCGAGAAACGGTATTGAAATTTTCTTCTTCGCGGCGCTCTTCTTGGGTTAATACCAAATAACGCATGGATCGCCTTAGGGAAAAATCGCATTCTCGGCTTCGTCCAACAATGCAAACTTTTCCTTTTTCCAAGACGAACTGTTCCTCTTTCATTAAGCCGTTCAGTCCTCGTAAGAGGATACAACCCTCTTTCTTCATAAAAATCCTTTGTGCCTGAGTCGATTGTATTTCTAAGTATTATATCGAAAGCGCACTTATTTTTCCACCGATTTTTTACTCTGGGAGGCTTGCTTCAAAAGTTGAATCGCTTCTTCAATACGGTGAATGGAGCGTCTACGTCCGACCATCTCCATGCAAGTAAAAAGCGGTGGACTCGCCAGCTTTCCAGTAATTACTCCGCGGAGGCACATAAACACATCCTTGCAATCCCATTCGGCTATTCCGCAAAATTCCTGAACGACACTCTCTAAACATTTTTCTTCCCAAACGACCACGCCAGGAATTTTTTTAGATCCTTCAAGAGATTTCAATAATTTTTCAAGCATCTCCAAGGTTTCCTGCGGAGTCTTTTTCTTAGGAAGAAATCGATCTAGACTATTTTCCATCTCGGAGCCTAAATAAAAAGCGCCTTGATGAAAAATGTCCGATAAGAGTTTCATCCGAACCTGAAGATGAGGCAAGAGCGCGTCAATCTTTTCGTCTACATTGTCCAAAATTCTCTGTTTTAATTCTTCCGGATTTAAGCGACGCAAGTATTCTCCATTCATCCAGTTGAGTTTTTGGAGGTCGAAAACAGGGCCACCCAAACTCACATGATTAAAATCAAACGTGTTCTGCATTTCTTGGACAGAAAAAATTTCTCGCTTCTCCCCCGTTTTCGGATCGACTTCGGGAAAGGTAAAACTATGATTCGCCAAAAAATTTAAAAGTGCTTCCGGTAAATAGCCTTCGTCTCGATAAAATAACAAAGAGGTCGGATTTTTTCGCTTGGAAATCTTGGAGCCATCTGAATTTCTCAAAAGGCTAAGATGTGCAAATTTCGGACATTCCCAGCCAAACGCCTGATAAAGCAGAACATGTTTGGGGGTCGAACTGATCCATTCTTCGGCTCGAATCACATGGGTAATTTTCATCAAATAATCATCGACTACGTTCGCGAGATGATACGTCGGATACCCATCGGATTTTAATAGAACCTGATCGTCAATTTCTCGATTCAAAAAAGGTTGCTGATTCGGACGCAACAAATCGTGAACCACGGTTTCCCCGTCTTTATTGACTTTCAAGCGGATAACACAGGCTTCTCCACGGGCGACTCGTTGTAACGCTTCTTGTTTTGAAAACGCGCGGCAATGGCCGTCATAGCCCTTTTGAGAAGACTTGTTTTTTTCCTGTTCCTCGCGGAGGCTATCCAAGCGTTCAGCGGTACAAAAACAATAGTAAGCCGCGTCCTTGTTCAAGAGAATTTCTACATATTTTTTGTAAAGGCCCAAGCGTTCGGATTGAACATAAGGACCATAGGGGCCTCCCACATCTGGCCCTTCGTCATAATTTAAACCGAGCCAGTGCATTGCGTCGTAAATCTGTTGGGCGTAATGTTTCCTAGAGCGTGTTTGATCGGTATCTTCCACACGCAGAAGAAATTTACCTCCGTGTTTTCTTGCAAAGGCCATATTAAATAAACCCACATACGCTGTTCCCACATGGGGTTCTCCTGTGGGACTTGGAGCAATACGAACACGCACTTCTTGAGCCATAACAACTCCAACCATTGAAAAAAGGACGAGAATATCTTTTATTATCTGTTTGAAAATATAGTCAAAACAGGCGAAAAATCAAATGCAACCTCTAAAGGCGATGGCTGAATCATCAAGTGCGATTTGTGAATCGCCCCAACGGAAGACAAAACGATTTCCTCGTTTATGTTCCAAATTGTCGTATATCCCTTTGGGATCTTTTCCGACACCCGTACACTCTTTAAAAGAACTGGAAAAGACGTTAGGAGTTCAGAATCTCTATATCAAACGAGATGATTTGTCGTCTCCGTTTTATGGAGGGAACAAAGTAAGAAAACTAGAATTTTATCTCGCGCAAGCCCTTGAACACGAGCATTCAAGGGTTTTAACGTTAGGCGCGGCCGGATCAAATCATATCGCGGCTGTCGGTTATTATTGCGCCCGCCTTGGATTGCAATCTTCTGCGATTTGTTTTCCACAACCCCCCTCTCCTTATGTGCAAAAAAATCTTCTTTTTAATCTTCGAAATCAGGTGACGCTTTCGCCGATCACTTCTCAATATCTTTTACCCTTTGCTCTAGCGCGGATTTTCGGAAAAGCGCCTCTGACTCCAGAAAAACCTTATTTTATTCCAATGGGAGGAACTTCGTTTTTAGGTATTTTCTCGTATGTCTTGGCGGCGTTTGAATTGATTGATCAAATCGAATCGGGCGAAATTCCTTGTCCCAAACGTGTTTATTGTGCTTTAGGAAGTGCGGGGACCGCGACAGGATTGCTTTTAGGTTTTCATCTTGCCGGATATCCTGAAATTGAGGTGCGCCCTGTTTCTGTTGTTCCAAAGCCATTTTGCGGGCCTCAATATGTTGCTTTTTATGCGAACCAATGCAATCGTTTTTTAAGAAAACTGGATTCATCGGTTCCGTATATCTCTCTAAAATCAAGAGAAATTCACACAATCGAAAATCAAGTGGGTTCCGGGTATGGTTTTTTTACTTCGGCTGGAACAGAGGCCCAGAAAGCCATTCAAGAAACAGAAGGAATCTTATTGGAAGGAACTTATACGGCCAAAGCGCTTGCGGGTCTTCTGGCCACAGAAAAAATCGATCCGGCACCTGGCCCTGTTTTATTCTGGAACACCATTAATTCTGTGAATTTGCAAATGCATCTGGAAGGAATGGATTGGCGACAACTTCCGAAACCGCTTCAATTTTACTTTCAATAAAATCGGTTCAACGAGAATAATTTTTAAAGTGCTTTTCTTTTTCGAAGTTGCTTATAAACTATTTGGGGTTTTAAGATAATTTCTTGTTCATCGAAAGTATTCGTTTATGGGTGATACCCTCAAAAGAACGGCTGACAAAGCGGGTTTAGTTCCCGGTTCTTTGGTCTATGTTGGAGAACAGCTTCAGGAAAAAATTAAAATTACGGTGATTGATTACGATGAAAAACAATATCAGGAAAAACAAGTCGAAAAAGTCGATGAGACCTTTCCTTTTAAAGATAAACCCTCTGTCACTTGGATTAATATTGATGGATTGCACCAAATCGAAAGCATCCAAAAAATTGGAGAATATTTCGGGATCCATCCGCTCACTTTGGAAGATATTCTGAATACGCATCAGCGTCCTAAAATCGAAGAATTCGATACTTACCTCTATATTGTTTTGAAAGTACTCACCTATGGAGAAAATCATAAAATAGAGGACAATCAAGTTAGTTTAATCCTGAGTAAAGATTTTCTTTTCAGTTTTTTTGAAAAAGAAACACCGATTCTCAACGCGCTCAAGGAACGAATCAAAAGTCATAAGGGCCGTATTCGTAAATGTGGAACCGATTATCTCGCCTATGCCATTATGGATGTGGTGGTGGATCACTACTTTACCATTATCGATAAAATTGAAGATCTTTTGGAAGAAATGGAAGAAAAATTGATTACGAATCCACATCCGAAACATATGATCGAGATGCAACGCTTGAAGCGAACGATGATCGAGTTGAGAAAAGCGATCTCTCCGCTTCGAGAATTGGTGAATATGATTCCGAAGCTTGAAACTCCCATGATTCATGAAGAGACGATTCTTTATTTCCGAGATATTTACGATCACACACTTCGTATTGTCGAATCGATTGAAATTTTCCGCGATAATCTCTCAAGCTTGATTGAAATTTATCTCTCTTCGATCAGCAACAGGCTGAACGAAATCATGAAAGTCTTGACGATGTTTTCGACCATTTTCATCCCCTTGACTTATCTGGCCGGAATTTATGGAATGAACTTCAAGTACCTTCCAGAACTTCAATGGGAATGGGGGTATCCGGCCTTTTTAATTATTAATTTATTGATCATTTTGGCTCTTTTGAATTATTTCAAAAATAAAAAATGGATTTGAATTAACGAGGGGCTTATTTTTTCTCTGCCGAGAGTATTCGTGTTTCAATTTCTTGAAGATTTTGGTCAATTTGTAGGTATTTTGGGTCATTAGCGGGTAAATATTTTTTAATTTTCAGAAGATTTAGTTTAGCATTTTTCCACTCT
Source organism: uncultured Planctomycetota bacterium (assembly GCA_964530615.1). GTDB lineage: Bacteria > Planctomycetota > JBBTDB01 > JBBTDB01 > JBBTDB01 > JBBTDB01. The sequence continues at coordinate 58,071 of CAZHAR010000018.1, forward strand.
TTTTTCGCAAACTGTCTCTGAAATTGTTGCTTTAACAAATTGAGGAATAACTCTTGAATTTGTGGATGTCCTTGAATAGATAAGCCTTTTTCTAAATCTTCTATGGCTCCTTGAATATCTTGTTTTACTTGTTTTGCAAGTCCTCGATTATAATAAGGGAAAGCCTCTTGAGGATTAAGACGAATCGCTTCGGTATAATCATTGATTGCTCCCTCCAAGTCCTCTTTCTTCTTTTTCGCAAGTCCTCGATTCATATAAGCTTTAGCATATTGAGGATTAAGACGAATCGCTTCGGTATAATCATTGATTGCTCCCTCCAAGTCC
>CAZHAR010000018.1:58494-58558 GCA_964530615.1 uncultured Planctomycetota bacterium
TCTTTCTTCTTTTTCGCAAGTCCTCGATTATTATAAGCTAAAGCATCTTGAGGATTGAGGCGAA
>CAZHAR010000018.1:58658-99512 GCA_964530615.1 uncultured Planctomycetota bacterium
GCAAGTCCTCGATTATTATAAGGGAAAGCCTCTTGAGGATTGAGACGAATCGCTTCATTATAATCGTTGATCGCTCCCTCCAAGTCCTTTTTCTCCTGTTTCGCAAGTCCTCGACTATTATAAGCTTCAGCATCTTGAGGATTAAGACGAATGGTTTCGCTGAAATCGTTAATGGCTCCCTTAAAATCTCCACTCAAACGTTTAACGAATCCTCTTTGATAAAACTCTTGAGCGTTTTGAGGAACGGATTGAGAACGTTCAGTTAATTCTAAGTTCAATTGATAGAGTTTTTTCAGAATAAACGCGCTTCTAATCCAAAACAAGCTATTTTGTCCACTCTCATATCTTTTCTCTAATAAAAAATCTGCTTTGCTATACGCTTGAATTGCCAATAAATACCTAGCCATTTTCACCATACTATGAATCTTTTCCAGATCGTCGGGTATCTTGAACGTTTGGTATTTGGCACTCAGTGTCGATAAACTCTCACAGATCAATGGAAGGGCTTCTTTCATTTTTCTTCGATTCAGGAGGTCGATTGCCCATTGATAATATTTTGCTTTCTTTTCTTTTTGCGCGATGTTTTCCTGTTCAAAAAAGCGATTTCCTTTCTGAAGTATTTCCAGAAGTCGTGGATTGATTATCGGCGCGCTCATCTTCAGAATTTCGAAAAGCGCGTCATTCATTTCTTCGGAACCCACTTGTTCTCCTGAAGATAAGCGCGATATCCAGTATTCAAATCGTTGTTCTTCTTTCGTCCAATACGCGTTCTTTTCGTTGGCCCATCGTTCTTTTCGTTGGATTCGTTGCGTTACTGGAAGCGTTGACAGTTGTTGCATTTCTTCGATTACATAATCTCCAACGTAACGATTTTCCTGCTGTAACACTTCTTTGAGCAACGCTTCTCCCACGTCCCATTTTTTCCTTTCGGCAACGGGTTCGTTCGGAATTACTTGTAGCGCTTCGTTTAAATAGTTCCAACTCTGCAGTTTAGCATAGAATCCTTCTTTCGTACTTTCGATAAGAAACGCTTGATATTTCTTCTCATACAAGCTTTTTCGTTCCTGATATCCCAACCCTATTTTGAGGAACATTCCTAAGAACAGCACGCCGATTCCTGTGAGAGCAAGTATTACCCGTAGGTGATGTTTCTTGAACCATCGTCTGATCTGTCTTTGGAACTCGTTCTCTAGCGCTTCTACTCGATGTCCTTTCAGGAAGCGTTCCAGATCGTCCGCAAATGCTTCTGCGGTTTGATATCGTTTCTCTTTCTCTTTTTCTAAGGCTTTCAAGACAATCGCCTCCAAATCTCGTCTCAGATTTGGAACATATTTCGACGGCAGAGTCGCTTCTTTATGAATAATTCGATGTAACAATTGATGCAGTGATTTTCCTTCATACGGAAAGTGTTGCGTTAATAAACGATACAAACAGACTCCAATCGCATAGATATCACTTCGCGCTTCAATCTCGCTCACTTTCCCTCTCGCTTGTTCTGGGGCCATATATTTTGCTGTTCCTATCAAAACTCCACTTTCTGTCAACTTCTCAGTCCCTTCTTCTGTCATTATTTTTGCGAGTCCGAAATCCGCTATTTTTGGTGCTTTTTCTGGAGTGATCAGAATATTGTCCAGCTTCAGATCTCGATGAATGATCCCATGTTCATGCGCGTAATATAACGCTTTTAGCACTTGTTGCGTTATTGTTACCTTCTCTTGCAGGCTCAATTGTTCCATTTCTTTGCTCAGGGAAGCGCCTTCGACATATTCCATCGCTAAATAAATTGCTTCGCCTTCGTTTCCCGAATCGTAGATTTTCACGATCCCTTCATGTTCTAGTTTAGCCATCACCTCAATTTCACGTCTGAATCGTTGTTGCATTTTCTCGGAGGCCGCCTTTCCTGCCAAGAGCACTTTCAACGCGACCATTCGATTCAATGGGGGGTGATACGCTTTATACACGACTCCCATTCCTCCTCGGCCCAGTTCTTCCAGCAGAACATACTCTCCATATTCTCCGTGCCCTTTTTTGATCTCAAGTGAGAACTTCATCGAATTCTCATGGGGTGTTAACTGATACGGCGATGCCGATGGAAACACGAATTTCCCATACAAAAATTTGACGAACTCGTCTGGCTTTATTTTTCTAAGGATGAGAAGTTGTTGCAGAAAAGTGATGAAGTCTCGAATGTTGAGGGATTCTAGCAAATGATTGAGTTCTTTCAGCGAGATTTGTTTCTCTTGAAGGAGGATTTGCCCTACAGCTTCTAGTTTCTTCAGATCTTCAGGATCGTTCTCTGGTGTAGAGTTTTTGGGAGAAGAGGAGTTTTGGGAAGTTTGATCCAGATACTTCAAATAGTCTGGAAGTGAAATGTTTCGCTGAGTTAATGACTGTGAAAGCGCTTCAAATTGGCCCTTGTACGAAAGAGCCAGATACTCACTATAGTCTCGAAGTTCGATGTTTCGTCTTTGAAGATTCTCCAGTAGTTTTGAATAGGCTTCTGTCATACGCTTTATTTCTTCTCTTCGGAGCGTAGTAGTGTTTCATTTGCGGGTGATATTGTTTTGAATTATTTCAGAAATAAAAAATGGATTTGAATTAATGCAACACATTTTGAAGACTCTCTAAAAAATCGGATACGGATTCAAATCGTTCTTTTGCGTGAAAATGCGAGGCCTTCGATAAAATGGGATACAGTAATTCGGGAACATCAAAACGTAATGTATGGATAGGAATTGGCGGTAATCCTAGAGGGAGTGAACCGGTTAAGAGTTCATACGCAATGATTCCGAGACTATAAATATCTACCTTTAAATCGCAATTTCCTTGATTCACCTGTTCTGGAGCCATATAGTAGGGCGTTCCTCCCGCAAGAAGTTCGGAGGGTTCTTTTATTTTCTGAGTGCTATTGAAATCAATCAGAACGGATTTTCCCTGAACATAAAGAATATTTTCTGGTTTCAAATCGCCATGATACCAACCACTCTGATGAAGATATATCAATGCTTCACATAAACTGCGCATCAGTGCCTCAAAATCGTCGAGGCTCCAGAGTTTTTTTTCCGACTTCAGAGTGTTCTGCGCTTGAAATAAATTGGGACAGTCCCACCAAGGCATCGTAAATGCAACACTTTCTGGCGATTGATGCTCTTCCAAAAGGGGGATAATTCCAGGATGTTTACAGGTTCGTAAGACGTCCAACTCACGCAAAAAGAGCTCCTGTGTTTTCGTTTCCGAAGAAACGGTACATTTTAACACTTTCTCTTTTCCATCTCTTGTATCTTTAACTTGAAGGATCATGGCAAGTTTTCCATGATGAAGTACTTTTTGAATTTCATAGCGACCAATTAAAGCAACAGGCAAAGTCGGAAGCAATTCAGAAATCTCTGGTAAATGCTGTGCTCCCGGTTGAATTGTGGTCGCAAATTTTGAAATGGCGCTGGATTTCTTATGTGTCGGCAAAAAAGGAACCGTTGGACGTGGAAGCGAGGACGGAACCGCCGCCTCAGTCTTGGGACGCCACGAAAGATCCTCCATCCCAATCGCGGTAATACTTTCTCGTCGCCGATTTAGCTCCAGATTATGTAACTGCTGAGAGAGTCTGAGCAAGGCATCCGAAGCCGCGTCGGAAACTTGAGTGTCTTTATTCTGGGCGAGTGCTTCTAAATCAGGCACGAGATCGGACTCTCGAAGGATATTCTTCGTCAAGAGCCAGCTTAAATCGACAAGGGTTTGAATCGCCGCAACTCTGACGAATCCTTTTTCATGAGACATTGCCATTGTTTTTATTTGTTCAAAAAGCTCTTTCCATTCTAGGGAAGAAAGATAGAGGTTTGAGGACTCCATATTTTGTTCCAATTTTCCCACAAGATAGGAAACCGATCCGATCGCTTTAAGTAAGTAAATCGCAGTATCCACATCTTTTTCGGTCTTCAAACAATCTTTGTATAGCTTCAAATCTTCAATATTTTCAAGCCCTCCAAGAATCATTGAGGCAAAACGACGGTTGTCCGGATGAGGTGAGTTTTTTAAAGTTTCTGCTAATTGTTGGTGCATTTCTTGATCAAGTAGCTTAATTTTAAGGATCGCTTCTTTCGACGCAAATCGCTCTTCTTTTCCGAGTTCGTCTTGAAGCATTATTTTTATAAGAAAAGGAACCACTTCAATCTGTTGCGTTAAACCTAAAGCTTCGATAGCCGATAAACGAATCTGCGGTAATTGTGCCGGATTAGTGCTTTCTTTGAGTAACTGCAGACTCTGAGGCGTTTTCCAAATTCCTAAATTTCGGCAGGCTTGCTGTTGTAAAAGAAGAAGATTGGCTTCTTGTCCTTGAAGTAATGGTTTTAGGATTTCTGGATTTCCTTGCCCCAAATGCTCCATCGCGCGTAAGGCAGATAACCGCATTTCCAAAAGTGGATGTTGCGTAAATAATTTCTCTAACATCGGCAAAATGAGCGGTTGACGTACTTTTCCTAAAACTTCTACAAGCGACACATAGGGAAGATTGGGGATTTTTTGGTTCAAGCACCATCGACTGAGTCTCTTGATTTGACTTGGATACATTTTAAGCGTCAAGAGTAATCGATTTTCGCCCATAACAGACGCATGACCCAGCATATGAACAGATTGCAACACAAGTTGACGAATTTCTCGTAAACGTAACAAAGAGCCGACAATCAGTACTAAAATAATCAAACGGCTGATAAAAACGAGGGTTCCTCCCCAAAAACCGGTGTGGTTGATTTCACTGAATTCCAAATGATAAATTTCAGGAATGTCAAACAAAACCGCTTTTAGAACTAGATCTAGTGCATATAAACTCCAGTCTTCAAGCGTGAGGCTGGAAGACGAAAAAAGAGTGTCTCCCCAAAGAAGGGTCGCTTGACGCAAAAGTAAAATTAAGGTGACCAACAGAAAAAAATGAGTCAAAAATAAAATGGGCTTCGTTAACGCAACAGAATAGGAAAGTAAATCGGCTTTCGCTTCAGGACACGTTCCTTCAATAACCTCCCGTTTTTGTTGATGAACCCGATGGTTCAAAAAACTGAAGCTCAGTTCCAGCCAGAACATCAATGGCAAGAGCCACCACAACTCAGGAAATACCACCCCGCTACAAATTCCTAGAACATTTAAAAAAGTAAAGGTAAAAAATAATCCCTTTATCGGCAGAGATTTTAAGCAGAACCGAGCCGGTAAAAAAAGGAACGCTTCCAGAAAACGAGCCAACGACAAAAAGAACCGAGTGATCCCCATAAACAAATCCTGTCAATTATTAATTGAACCTTATGTTTTTAATTTTAGGCGTTTTGCCAGATGATGTAAATTAGAACGATTCATTCCCAATTTTTCCGCCGCCACGCTCCACTTTTGATTACATTCCGATAAAGTACGTTGAATCAGTTTTCTTTTAAATTGATCCACAAGTTCGCTAAGAGAGTCACTATCCTTGTTGTTGATAGGTTCCGAAAATTCTAAAATAACCGGATTAGAAACAAAAGATTCTGGATAAAAATCTTGAGCCGAAAGGATCACTATCTCTTGGTTCGGTTGAAGATGCTGCGCTTTCAAGATCGTACGTGATAACCTGTTTTTTAATTCACGCACATTGCCGGGCCAAGAATAGTTTTTATTTTTCAAATACGTAATTGCTTCCGATTCAAGAATGACCTTTCCAATCCCTAGTTTCCTCCCAATTTTTTGGCTAAAAAAATGAGTCAATACCTCTAAATCCTCTAAATGCTCTCGCAAAGGAGGAACATGGATCGGAAAAACATTCAGTCGATGATAGAGATCCGCCCGAAAAGTTCCTCGCGCCACTTCTTTTTTCAGTTCCCGATTGGTCGCCGCTAACAATCGGACATCAACCTTGGTCACATGAGAAGAACCTACTTTCTGAATCTCGCCTTCTTGAATCGTTCGCAAAATTTTGGATTGGATCGAAAGCGATAATTCTCCGATTTCATCCAAAAATAAAGTTCCTCCATCCGCGACTTCAAATTTTCCGACCCGAGCACTATCCGCGCCCGTAAACGCTCCCTTAAGATGCCCAAATAATTCACTTTCGGCCAAGGGTTCGGGAAGTGCCGCGCAATTTAAATAAATCAGTGGCTTTTCCATTCGTGTGGATTGCTCGTGAATGGATCTCGCCACTAATTCCTTCCCCACTCCGGTTTCTCCGGTGATTAACACATTAAAATCGGACTTCGCCACCAAAGTAATTGCTTTTCGAAGTTCTTGAATTAAAAAACTATCCCCAATCAGTTGATCGCCTCCGCGTTGAGCCGCAGATTTCATCAAATCTTGAGCGACTAAATGCTCTTTTTGCGCCTTCCTTTCAAGTTGATCGATTAAAAAACTCACGCGCAAGGCATTTCCCGCTAATGCCCCCAAAGTCGCTAATAAAGAATTATCCAAAGAATCAAACGCATTCGATTGAATCGCATCCGCAGTCAAAATGCCAATCTTCTTTCCTTCCACAATCAACGGACATCCCAAACACGCGTGAATATGTGCTAATCCCTCGGGATCTGTTAATAAATAACCATCAAACGGATCTTCCAATTCGGATTCCGGCGGAAAAAGTGTCGGTTTGTCTGATTTACAGATCTCGTTTAAACGCGGATTCGTTTTTAACGGATACGTTCTACTCATTGCGTTCAAAGATAACCCGATACTGGCTAAAGGAATCAACGTTTCTTTTTCCAAAAGCATCAATGTTGCCGCATCATAGGGAATGATTTTATGAATAATCTTCAAAAAACGAAGATATCGATCTTCTGCGGGTAGGGATTCATTCAGATCCAGCGCCAGTTCTAATAAAATTTTGAAATCGTTCATGGGTTTTTTGTGGTGAGGTTCTCTTGTTTAAAAATTGTTGTTTATTTAACCACAATGTTGTTATTTAAACAACATACTTGTTATTTTTTTTACAACAATTTCTAAAATCCGTTTTTTAAGCCCTTGGTTTTATCCCTTGAGGTAACGATTTTTAAAGAGGCACAGCATTTGCTTCTTTTGGTTTATTCAAAACATCTAAATAGGATGTTAAATGTCTAATTTGAGAGGGAACATGATGAATAATACCAAATATTGGATCCTTTTATTTTTGGTTCTTCTGATTTCGTTTTCTATCTTAGGATTTTTTGGGAACGAAGTGTATCGTCAAGCACCGCCCATTCCAGAGCGATTTGTCAATTCCACCGGAGAGCTACTCTGGAGCAAGGACGATATTCAAGAAGGACAACTGATTTGGCAATCTATTGGAGGCCAACAAATTGGCTCCATTTGGGGACATGGTGCTTATCAGGCTCCGGACTGGAGCGCCGATTGGCTCCATCGAGAACTGTTGCATTATTTAAATTTCTCCAGTCTCAAAACCTTCCAAAAACCTTTTGATCAATTGACCCCAGATGAACAAATCTCTCTTAAAGCTCGTCTTCCAAGAGAGTATCGAACCAATACCTATCAATCAAACACCTCCACTGTCGTTCTTTCCACGGAACGGATTCACGCCATCGCGGAAACGAAGAATCATTATCTTGGAATCTTTAGCGATAATCCTGCTTTCCGACAAATTCGAGAGGATTATGCTATCCATGAAAATCCGCTTCCCGATCCTGTACGTCGGGAAAAGATGGCCGCGTTTTTTTTCTGGACAAGCTGGGCCGCCGCCACTGAACGCCCCGGATCCAAAGTAACTTATACGAATAATTGGCCCCATGAACCCCTCATTGAAAATCGTCCGTCGTCGAGTCTCTTTTTATGGTCCATCTTGAGTATTTTGTTCTTGCTCACCGGAGTCGGAACCCTTGTTTACTATCACGCTTTTCGAAAAGCAGATCTCGAGCCTGAAAAGATTCCCACAGAAGATCCGTTCATGAAGGTTCAAGCCACTCCGTCGATGCAAGCTGTGGCTAAATATTGTGCTGTGGTGATAGCACTTTTTGGAGTTCAGGTTATTTTAGGAGCCATTACGGCTCATTATTCAGTAGAAGGTCAACATTTTTACGGAATTCCGTTAGCGAAGTATCTCCCTTATAGTTTGACACGTACTTGGCACCTTCAAACCGCGCTCTTCTGGATCGCGACCTCTTTCCTCGCGGCCGGATTATTTCTGGCTCCCATTGTTGGGGGGAAAGAACCTCGGTTCCAAAGATTAGGTGTCAATATCCTTTTCGGTGCATTGATACTCGTTGTCGCAGGATCGCTCACCGGAGAATTTTTGTCAATCCATCAAAAACTGGGCCTGAACATAAGCTTCTGGATCGGTCATCAAGGCTACGAATATATTGATCTTGGAAAAGTTTGGCAAATCGGTCTTTATGTAGGACTTCTCCTCTGGCTCGTATTAATGTTGCGAGGGTTATGGCCAGCGCTCGTTCGGCCTAACGACAATAAAGAATTAATTGTTTTGTTTGTGGGAGCCTCCGCCGCAATTGGCATTTTTTACGGTGCTGGATTATTTATCGGAGCGAAAACACATCTCTCCGTAATGGAATACTGGCGATGGTGGGTTGTTCATCTGTGGGTTGAAGGTTTTATGGAAGTGTTTGCAACCGTTTCTATGGCCTTCATTTTCACTTATCTTGGACTCATTCATCCTAAAACAGCCGCGCGTTCCGTTTTGTTCTCCGCTTCTATTTTTCTGGTCAGTGGAATTCCCGGAACCTTTCATCATCTCTATTTTTCAGGAACTCCTGTTTCTATTATGGCGATTGGCGCAAGTTTTAGTGCTTTAGAAGTGATCCCTCTCATTTTAATGGGTCTGGAAGCTTCGCACCAAGTTCGTTTGGGAAAATTAGCTCCGTGGATGAGTGTTTATCGATGGCCCATTCGTTTTTTCCTAGGAGTTTGTTTCTGGAACTTTGTCGGTGCGGGTCTTTTTGGCTTCTTGATTAATCCTCCGATTGCCCTCTACTATATGCAAGGGCTAAATACTACTGCGGTTCATGCGCATACCGCCACTTTTGGAGTGTATGGACTACTTTCTTTAGGGCTTATTTTATTGATTCTCCGTTGGTTAAAACCAAATCTGATTTGGAACGAACGTCCCTTAGCGATCTCTTTTTGGTGCATGAATCTTGGATTAGCACTAATGGTGGGATTGAGCCTCCTTCCTGTAGGTCTTTTTCAGGCTTTTGCGAGCGTGGATCAAGGGCTCTGGTTTGCTCGAAGTTCAGAATTTTTGCAACAGCCCCATATCGAAACATTACGTTGGCTCCGAATTGTCGGGGATACCATCTTCTTATTTGGAGTCGCTTCTCTCGCTTACTTCGTTGTAAGGTGGTTTCTGTCAAAAAACCCAAGTTCTGAAAATTTTCCAGAACTGGATGAACACACTAAACCTACTAAATTCTTCGGAGAAGGCGATAGCCATTAATTTTTTCTAAAATTCGCTAGCGAAAAATCTTTAAAAAGAGTGTTGCCCCCTTGTTTTCCTCCTGTAACGCAACACTCTTTTTTTTCTTTCATTTGGATAAAGAATAAAGAATTAAAGGCACTCCCACCAACAAAAACCAGCCCATCATTGTCACCATGAATCCAGGAGTGGATGCCGTGATGCGTCTGCTATTGGCAAAAATTCCTATCAACCCACCCCAAAATTCTCCAAACCAAATAAAAGAGAGAACCATTACCATCCCTAAAGAAGCGATGATATTTCTCATCGGAGGTGTTTTCCCGATCGTCCAGATTAGAATTATAAAGATCGAAACAACAACAAGGCTCAAAGTACGATTTACACGTGTTACGCTTAGAGACGGCATTCTAATTTTTGATTTATCTTTCATTCTCAATTTCCTTAATTTAAAATGAATTTGTATAAATTTGAATTATTATTTTTATAAAAATGAAAAAACATTAAATTTCATTTTACCAAATATTTTAAAATTATCTATCCTATATAAAAAAATAAAGAATAATTTATGAATAAATTTTTTTTCGGATTTTGTATGATGGGTTGTATTTCTTTATCTCTTGCTCAAGAAACACAGGTCTCTATCGCAACGACTCCGCCGGGAAAAGTGGGAGACTTTTTGATTTCTTTTACGCAACGTAGCCCCTTAAGTTCTGGCGAAGAGATGCGGAAACGGTATGGTTGGACACTTTCAAAAGATCAAGAAAGTGGGATCCGCTATTCCATCGCAAAAGAATCTTTTTCTGCGTATGTTCCGACTCCTTATAATGGCGAACTTCCTTATGGTCTGATTGTTTGGGTAGATGCCGGAGATTCTGGAAATCCACCTCTAGAATGGCACCCGATTCTGGATCGATATCGCCTGATCTGGATAGGTGCACTCAACAGCGGAAACGAACGAAACTCACTCACTCGTTACGGATTAGCCATCGACGCGGTAGAAAATATGAAAAAACTTTATCTTCTAGAACCCAAACGAATCTATATTTCTGGAATCTCTGGCGGAGGGCGTGTTTCGAGTCGTCTGGCATTGAGTTATCCCGATGTGTTCACTGGAGGCGGGCTTTATCTGATCGGTTGTAATTATTACCGTAATCTTCCCACACCGGACAAGAAGGTATTTCCCGGGTTTTGGCCCAAACCTAAAAAAGAATTATTAACGCTCGCCAAAAAAAATCGTTTTGTCCTTTTAACCGGAAGTCAAGATTTTAATCAGGCTCAAACCAAACTAGTGTATGATGCTTACCTTCAGGACGAATTTTCACAAACGCTCTATATAGAAATTCCGGAAATGGAGCATACTCTTCCTTCTCTAGAATGGGTTGAAAAAGCGATCCTCTTTTTAGATCAATCTGTTCGTGAATCTGCGGAGCGATATTATCAGCAAGCGCATTATTATGAAGAGAAAAAACAATTTGGAGAAGCTCTGAAAGCTTATTATATCGCCAGTTGTGAAGGGTTCGCGCAAGCATTCGCAGAAGATTCCATGAAAAAGGTTCAGGAACTAAAACCTTACTACGAAGAAAAAATAAAAAAAATTCAGGTTCAAATGGAACAAGGCTCTTTAAAAGAAGCGCAAGTCGCACTCAAAGAACTTCAAAAAGAATACGCGCCGTTCGCACAGGAAGAAATGGCCTTGTTGATGAAAACCATTCAATCCAAACTCGCGAAGAAAAAATAAACGACTTATTCCCAATATTGATAGATGGCAGAGCTCTCTACAGCCAATCCGCCCAAAAGATCGTCAAGAGGATCTGGAGGAATTCCAATAGTATTAATTTTAATGCAACGGAGAAGATTCATTTCTTCCACGGCATCTAAAAACCTCAGGATCGAAAGCTGAGAGTTTTTCTCATTCTCGTAATCCACTTTGTATTTTCCGACGGTGGGAAGTCCGTCAGAAATGAGGAAAATCATATCGACCCCGGCTTGATAATTTTTATAAAAATCTTTACTGTCGTTAAGATAAAAGGCTTTTTCTAAAGCGCCAAAAGTGTCTGTGTTTCCATCGACAGAAGTTTGACGAAGATATTCTTGGGCATCTTGAATATTTGCTTTTGTCGCGGGAACCAACTCTTCTTTCCAGCAACACACTTTATCTTGAAACGTAAGAATCGAAAAAAATTGATTTTCTCGGAGTTTCGGAAGCGTTTGGATCAGTTTATTTTTTAAGAGTCGAATTTTGCTTGGAGCTAATTGGCGAGCTTCTTCCGAAGCCGTTTCGGGTAAAATTTTATTCCCCATACTATTCGAGAAATCAACGACATAGAGAATCCGTTCTGAATTTGTAGTCAGAACAATCGATTCTTCTTTAGTCGTGGTTTTATTTGGATAATAGCGAGAGGTTCCCCGCAATCGACGATCTGGTTTTTTTGGAGGATTCTTTTTTTCTTTACGAGTCCATCGTTCCTGTTCGCTTTTCAATCGGATTCTCCAGACCTCGGCGTTTCCATGATGCGTTTCCCCCGTTAAAAAATAAAGGGCCTCTTCCATATCTTCGACGAGACGACCTTTTTCTTTCGCGAGTTGTTCGATTAAGGGTTCAATCGCAAGCGGATCATCGTAGGCAATCAAAGTTTTTGCCACAGAAGTTCGGACTTGCCAAACGGGATCTGAAAGTAATGCTAAAATCGGCTGGAATCCTTCCGGGGGGACTTTCTGTTGTAAAGCAATAACGGCCATTTGGCGAATAGGGGGAAAGAAGACGATCTCAGAATCCTCCTCTGGCGTTTTTAAAAAATCAATTAAAAAAGCCGTGGCTTCCTTCGAACCCTGTTTTCCAACCTCGATAAATTCTTGAACAAATAACGGAGTGACTTCAGGAATGTTTCGTTGCATTAAAATAGCAGAAATTCTACACCGCACTTGCCAGGCGGGATCGGGTTCTTTGAGAAGTTTAAAGAGGACGTCTGAGACCTCTGAAAAGGTATTTTTTTGTAAGAAGGTCACGGTAGCGAGGCGAATTTTAAAAGAAGGATCTTTCAATGCTTTCAAATAGACCGGAGTGATTTCGTCTTTCTTGAATTTTTCAAATCCTTGAAGAAGAGCGATTTTGATTTGATCATTTTTTGGCTCAAACGCGTTTTTAAGCAAGTATTGGATGGCGCTCGGATTTTTAAAATTGGCAACGGCGCGTGTCGTTTTGTCTAAAAAAATATGATAAGCCTCCCTCGTTTCGGAAAGGATCTTAATTTTTTCCTGGCTTAAATTTTTCGAAAAATTAGTTTCAGCGGATTGAAGTTTCTGCTGTTCTTCCTCAAGTGCTTGTTCGGCTTTACTAAGAGGCTTAACGATTTTTTCTAAACTGGAGATGAACAATTTAGCAGAATCTAGGCTATCCAGTTGAGCGAGTTTCGAAAGCGCATGGGCCTTTTGATAAATGTCTTCCGATTTCCAGAGTTGTTCAAATTCTTGTCTTAAATTTTGAGCGACTAAAGAATTGAAGAAGGCGAGGCTTATCCCTAAGAAAATTAGAGGTAGTTTCATAAAAAAATTCTAGTATTTTTAAGTGACAAGAAGGTCTTTTAATAAGAATGACGCCAGTGAAAAATACAAAAGGAGTCCGGTCACATCAACAATAGTGGCAACAAAAGGAGCGGACGAGGTTGCAGGGTCAATTCCGACCCGTTTCAATATAAAAGGAAGCATCGATCCGGCTACGGTTCCCAGCAACACGACACCAATCAAGGAAAATCCAATCGTTAAAGCGATCATGGGCCAATGCGTTCCGTAGCCACCAAAGAAATGGTGTCCAAACACCACCCTAAAAATTCCGATAGCTCCAAGAATGACTCCTAAGGAAAGCCCAGAAATGAATTCTTTGTAAAACACTTTCCACCAATCCTTCAACGTGATTTCTCCGATCGCCATGGAACGAATGATCAACGTTGTCGCTTGCGATCCGCTGTTTCCGCCACTAGAAATGATAAGCGGAATAAAAAGCGTGAGGACTACTACTTTAGAAATTTCGGCCTGGAAATGACCTAGCGCTGTTGCGGTCAACATTTCTCCAAAAAACAGGAGAATCAACCATTTCGCGCGTTTTTGGATCAGTGTCCGCAAATGAGCGTTTAAATACGGCTCTTCGAGCACTTCAAGACCCCCGACTTTTTGAATATCTTCTGAAAATTCTTCTTCCGCCACATCTAAAACATCGTCGATGGTCACAATTCCTAGAAGAACGCCAGTGGTATCGGTAACGGGTAATGCAACGCGATCATAGTCTTGAAAAAGGGGAACGGTTGTTTCTTCTTGATCATAGGCTTTTAACGAAATAAAATGATCATCCATCAATTCTTCCATCGTTTTCTGAGGATCGGCCAGAAGAAGCTCACGGATACGAATGTCCCCTAGAAGCTTTCCGTGTTCATTTACGACATAGAGAACATTTAAGGTTTCACTGTCTTTTCCATGATAGCGAATATGCTCAAGCGTTTCTTGAATGCTCCAACGAGGGCGTACCGCTACATAATCGGTCGTCATTAAACGTCCAACGCTGTCTTCTGGATACCCTAAGAGTTTTATCGTAATTTCTCGTTCTTCAGGATTCAACATATTCATCAGACGCTGAGCTACTGAACTCGGGAGTTCTTCCAAAAAGGCGGTCCGATCATCTGGCGCTAAATCATTCAATAATTCGACGAGTTGTTTCTTTTCGGTCGAAAGTTCTTCAATGAGGGCTTCTTGTTTTTCGAGCGGTAAATACTCGAAAGTTTCCGTGGCTAATTGGCGAGGCAACAAACGAAAAACGACGACATCTTCTGGGGGTGACAAATGATGAATCAGGTAAGCAAAAACGGGATTGGGCCAATCAAAAAGAGTTTGTTTCACCCCTTTCCAATTATGTTGTTGAATCAGTTCCTGAATTTCAGGTTTTAAGAGATATTCCAGCATGAAAACCTTAGTTAAAGAGGAGAAGCGAGAACTTTGGGAAATATTTTGCAAGCGGTCGATATTGTACTCCGAATTTTTTGGAAAATAAAATCCAGTCGAAAAAATAGGAAGTCGAGTTATAATGGACAATAGACAATAAAAGCATGGGGCTGTTCTTTTTTATTCACAAAGGAAAAATAATGAAGCGTTTGACCCATTTGGTTTTCTTATTTTTGATTTTAGGAAACTTAATTCTCTTTTTAACGGTTTATCTTTATACAGAATCCTTTTATATGAAAAAAGAATTTGCTCAAAAAATTAACGAATCGCTTCCGATCTTGACTTCTCCGCTACACTCCATTTCTGATACTTTAAAAAATTACGAAATTCCAATAATGTGGGTTATCGGAGCCATTTTTTTAATTTTTACGATCTATATTTTATTCATGCTAGCTTGTTATTCCTGGAAAAATCGACATAAAAAACAAGAGACTTTGAATGGACGCCTTTTTTTAAGTATTCTCATTCTTTTGTGCCTGACGATTGGAATTTTAGTGGCGATGTATTATTGGCCGGAAGATCAAATCGATTGCTATTTATTCAAAATTCAGCGAGGACCCCCTTCACAATTCCTAGCGCAAATTCTCGATATTGGAATTCTAGTGGCTGGATTTCACTTATTGTTATTTCTTTTATTAATGATTTCGCATTTTGCGCGTCCCGGGAAAAAAAAGAAGGACAAAAATTAAGTAGCCCCAAACTTTAGGAAGGTTTTTTTTCTGTTTTCATTACGGTATAATCAAAAATAATAATTTTATCCCACAAGAAATGATTTATAGTGGATGGTTTTTTTCTTTAATTCTTGATACGGATTCAACCTTTATGGATACTTCCAAGAATTCTTCGCTCCCAACAAATATTTCACCCTCAAATACTGTAGAGGTTGAGATGGTTGGGGTGGGTATGCAACTTGATTTTCGCAAAAAACATATTTACGCGATAAAACCACTCCCTAGCGGTCCAGCCGCTCAGGCCGGTATTCTTCATGGAGATGATCTTATCCAAATTGATGGAAAACTTCTTGCTTCGTTATCACAAGAAGAAGTCATTTCTCATATTCGGGGTCCTCGTGGAACTCAAGTAAAATTTCTGCTCCAACGTAAAGGAGAAAATGAGCCTAGACTCATTGTAGTAACTCGAGAACGTATCCAAATTCAAGAACCACCCCAATCTCCTTCTACCCCCATTGCTGTTCCAAAAGAGCAAACGATTTCGGAAAAACTGGCTCCGAAAGAGCTTCCTTCTCCTGCTGAAGTTTCAAAAACAGAAGAGCAACCCCCTGTTTCAGCCTCTTCTACAGAAGAAAAATCTCGTGTCTCCAAACCCAAATTGGCACTCCGGGAGGTAGAGACTCCGGAAAAAAAAACTCTGGAACCAGAGTTATCCGCCCCCCTGAAAAAAATAGCCAGCCCACAAAAGGCTCCGTTTAATCTTTTTCAGGAGCCTCAGAACCCGTCCCTTCAAAAAAAAACTGACGAAGACCCTTCCCCAGAAGAGCCTTTGGAAACCCTTGATTCTCCTCAAAAAAAAACCAATCGTATCCAAAAAAAATCAACGGCGCGTATTAAAAAAAAGACACAACGTCTACTCAAAATACTGTTTGAAGACGATCCAGAAAACACTCCGGTTAGCGATAAAAACACCCTTTCCGATCCGATTATTGAAGTGGTTCCGATTGAAAAAGGGAACGAAGGAAGTCTAGAATCTTCTTTAACCAATCTGGAAAAGCAATTACAAGAATTACAACAAGAAGAATTTCGTGAAATTGACGCCGAAGAAAACGACGACGAGGAAGAAATTCAGACCGTTTTGCCACAAGATTTACAACTCGGAACCGATTCTTCTCAAGAAAATAAAACACCCCCGACCCTTCTTGAAGAAAAAGAGCCGACCTCTCGGCTAAAAAAAGCAACACAGCGCTTAAAAAAGGCCTCCCAACGCTTGAAGCGTGTTTTCAAATCGTTTGATGAGCATCTCGACGAAGAAAAAAAAGAAGCGGTCGATACACGCTTTATTTCTATCCATAATAAATCAAAACTTTTTCTGCCCTCTCCAGAAACAAAAAAAAGCATTGACGCTGTTCTAGCAAAGCTTCCTGAAGAGGACAAAGTTGTAAATTCTTCTTCTCCGGTTCCTTTAAAAACCACTGAAGAAGAAACCGAGAAATCCACTTCTCGTTTCAAGAAAGCGACTCAACGTTTAAAAAAAGCAACCGAAGATTTGAAAGGGAAAACCAATCGGATCGTCAAATCTATGGTCGAATACCTTGAAGAAGAAGCGGAAGATTCAAAAGAAACCCGTTATATTCCTATTGATGAAGTCTCTCCTCAGATTTTAGCCAACGAGCCCCCTCCTGAAAAAATTTCTAGTCGCATCAAAAAGATGAGCGAACGATTAAAAAAGAAAAGTCAGAAACTCATTAAAATCTTTTATGAAGAACCCGAAGAAATTAAAAAAGAAGCAACGGAAAACATCGAAATCGGAGCCAACTATTGGTATAGTTTAGAAGACGCTCAAAAATTAAGTCACCAAAAACATAAAAAAAATGCTTTACCCTTAGCTTCACACGGCGGAGACCCTGAAGCCCTTCCTCCATCCAGCTTTGTAGGTTGGAATGAATTCGGGATGAAAAATACCGGCCCCGCCTCAGAAAAGGTCCTTTACAAATTTGCCATTGGGATCGCTTCTTTTTTTCTATTTTTCTGGTCCATTGATATGCTTCCCAAAGAGCGAAAAACCTATACTCCTTCGCCAACGAACACTTTGATTTCTCAAGTAAATTCGGCGGACACCCCAAAAAATAAAGACCCTCAAAACGAACTGATTTCAGGCTCTACAAATAGGGAAAACAAGGGGAATTTTGACGAAGAAGAATTGCCTCTAGAAGACAATCCTGTTTTCCAGATCTATTTTAAAAATTTATCTCCAGAAGAAACGCTTTTAAAGGAACTTCTGGAGAAACATCAATTGACATTACTTCAAGCGGATAAACTTCCAGCCCTAGTTCAACGCACTTTGGATCAAAAAGAATTAATTCTTGTTCTCTTAGAATATCAACAAAAAAAAGCTTTTTTTGATCGGCTCAAGAAAGAAATCAAAAGTTATGAAGATCTCGATTTTAAAAATACAAGTAAAGTCGTAAACAAAAGAAACTTTTTTTTGCTTCCTAAATATAAACCGCACCTTGGATTCACTTTTCTTCTGATCCTTGCCACCTCGGACCTTCGTTTTCTAATCCATAAGGAAATCAGCTATATTTTAGCTTTGTCTGGAGATAAGCGAGCCTATGAAGGAGTTCTTTTTCTCTACGAAAAAGAGGTGATGGTGGAAAAGCGGCTCAATCTTCTCTTCCCATTAGTCAAATTGGGTCCAAAACAAACGCTTCCGTTACTCGTCAAATTATTAGGGAGTCGAAATCCAAAAGAAATCGAAGCCGCAAAACTCTGCTTTCAAGAATTAGCGGTGCCTGAAAATGAAAAAGCGCTGGAAGCGCTTCTGGATCACAAAAATGAAGAAGTTTCTATAGTAGCGAAAGAAGTTCTTAGCAAAATAAAAACTTCATCCCTCAACGAAAATACAGAAGTACCTGAAAAAATTACTGAAGAAACCAAAGAAAAATAATTTTTCAAAAATTTTTAGGGAGAATTTTGATGGAGTCCGAATCAACAAAATTAGTGAAACAATTTCTTCTTCAAGGACCCTACGCTGTTGTTGGCGCCTCAACTGATCCTTCTAAATTTGGCAACAAAATCTTGAGGTGTTATTTGCAACACAAGAAAAAAGTGTATCCGATCCATCCTAAAGAAAAAACGATTGAAGGCGTTTCTGCTTATCCAAGATTAAGCGCGTTACCGGAAAAAGTAGAACGGGTTTCCGTTGTGACCCCTCCAGCCATTACAGAACAAATTGTGGAAGAAGCTGGAAACTGTGGAGTCAAGTACATTTGGATGCAACCCGGCGCAGAAAGTCCAAAAGCCATTCAGCGCGCAAAAGAGTTGGGAATGGAAGTTATTGCGGAAGGGCCCTGCTTACTGGTTGCGTTAGGATTTCGAGAATAGCAAGCCGAATTAGAGGTCAAAATTGGCGTTTGCTAATTTGCGTGTTTTTTCGGCTACTAAAAGATCTTGGATTATTTTTTCAAGAGCACCGTTGGCTATTAATTCAAGCGAGTAATTTTCTTTAATGCGATGATCCGTCACCCGATTTTGGGGAAAATTATAAGTACGAATTCGTTCGGATCGATCTCCGCTACCGACTTGGTTTCGGCGAAGGTCTCCACGTTCTCGGTCTGCTTTTTCTTTGATCGTCGCTAAAATACGTGCTCGCAACAATTTTAACGCTTTTGCTTTGTTTTTAATCTGAGAACTCTCTTCCTGACAAGCCACAGCTATTCCGGTCGGAAGATGGACAACACGAATGGCCGAACTCGTTTTGTTGACGTTTTGGCCCCCGGGCCCAGAAGATCGGAATGCTTCAATATGGAGTTCGGAATCTTTAAGTTCAAATTCGATTTCTTCCGCTTCAGGTAAAATTGCAACGGTGCAAGAGGAGGTATGTATGCGACCTTGCGCTTCTGTTTCAGGGACTCGTTGTACCCTATGTCCGCCCCCTTCAAATTGAAAATATTTGAACGCGTGATCCCCTTTTACCAAAAACGTCATTTCTTTGAAGCCACCCACTTCGGATTCGCTGGAAGAAAGTAATTCAAGCACCCATCTTTTTGATTCGATATATTTGGAATAGATCCGAAACAAATCGCCCACAAAAAGGCTCGCTTCACCACCGCCTACGCCGGCTCGGATTTCAATAATCACATTTTTTGAGGTGTTCTCATCTTCCATTAAAAGAATTTCTTGAATTTCTTCACGAAGCGCTTCCAACTTTTTTTTCAGGGCGTAAAGTTCTTCTTGAGCAAGTTCCCGCATCTCAGGTTCTTTTAAAAGTTCCTCAGATTCCTGAATCTGTTTTTGAGTGTGTTGGAATTCTCTAAAAAGAGCCACAATTTGACGGTTTTTCCCAAGTTCTATTAAACATTTTGTGTAATATTCACTTCGGGCAATAACCGCAGAATCAAGAATTTCTCTTTCTAATAGGTCATAACGATCAAGCAAAGCACGTAATTTTTCTAACATACAATCTCCTGATATTCTAAAAAAAACATTTCAAAAAAAATAGCACTTCGAAAAGGAGGCTCGACCTCAGGAATTCTTCTCATCTAATAAAAAGCTAAGTTTTTTTGATGTTTTTTCATAAAAAACCTGAACCTCAGGAGAGGCTTAATGTCCCTCGCCAGCAGGGGACATTAGAACCTGAAGAATTTAGATTAACTTTTAACTGGGGATGGCTTCGGAGTTTCTGCTGTAGTCGATACTGGCGCAGAGGCTGGAACCACTGTGGATTCTTTTTTTTCTTCTTCTTTAAATTTTTTCACTTTAGGCATTTTTTCCAGTTTAGGTTTTTTGACCTTGACACTTTCGGCGTATTTACCCGCAAATTTGTTCTGGAAGCGTTCTACGCGACCTTCTGTATCCACAAATTTATTTTTTCCCGTATAAAACGGGTGGCATTTATAACAAATTTCAACAACGATTTTTGCCTTAGTTGAGCGAGTGGTAAACTCTTCTCCACAATTACATTTTACTTTACAAACAACATATTCTGGATGAATACCTGTTTTCATATCACGTCCTCCAGGGTTGCAAAAAATTTGAAAGTTGATCATTATCTATGAAAAGTATCTTTTTTTCAATAGCTTCTTAAACTTTTATTTCTCACTTTTATTTCTCTTAAGGAGATTTAAATGAATCTTTTTTCGGTTTGTTATACCCCTTTTCATAAAGCGGTTCGAGGATTGGGGATTCTTCTTTTTATCCTCATTTTAGGAATGCTTATTGTGGGTCTTTTTTTTCTAAGTCCTACGTCCATTCTTTATATTTATTATTGGATTGGAGTCCTTGTATTTTTGCTAGTGTGGGCAGGATTAGCATTTCTGGAAATTTTAATTATTCGAAAACATTTTGTTCGCCGAAACGATACGGTATTCGCTAGCTTTTTGGTCAAAACGTCTTCCCATCTTCTCAAGAAAGATCCCCAATTTTTTTCAAAATCTGTTTCCGCTTTAGAATCGGAGCAAAAATCGAGTTCGAACTAATTTGTTAAAGGATATCCAGAAACCACCTGATTTTTAGCCATGAAAAAAACTATACGAGTGAAATTGTAATGACGAATAAATATCTTTCTGCCATAAGGGCCAATCATGAGGACCGGCTTCCAAATAGAATTCGCTATAGAACCCTTTGTGTTGTAGAAATATATTGAAGTGGGCATTGCTCTCAATCATTTCTCGCTCTTCTTGAGTTCCACAACTAAAACGGAACCTTGTTTTTAAGGCTTTTAGGGATTCAAGATTCTGTTCAACCGCTTCATAAAAATCAGGATAAATATTTCCAGACGAGGATCCCACTGATTTATATTTTCCTGGAGTATGAAGCGCCAAATTGAGTGCCCAAAAAGATCCCAAAGAAAGCCCCTCAATTCCTCGCGCGGTGGGCTGATTAGAGACTGGATAATTTTTTTCGATATGATCCACTAATTCAAAAGCTAAATAATATCCATAACCCATCTCTTGATCGGTCTGAGTTGCCGCATTATCTTTATCGGGCATCACCACAACCATTTCCCCCATCTTCCCTTGGTTTAAGAGATAATCCGCGGCTTGAGGAAGATTTCCCCGATCACACCAAGTACGTTCATAATCCATTAATCCCGACATCAAGTACAGCACCGGAAAACCCCCTTTTTGCTGGGAAACTCCCGGAGGAAGATAAATCATATACTTTTTATGAGATCCCAAGGCATTTGAATAAAATGATTGATGAAATACTTGACTAGGCATAAAATCCTCAAAAAATAGCAGTGGTTTCTTTAAACAAAAGAAAGAAGGTCCCGATGATCGAAAGCATCCTAGAAACTTTCTCAAAAGAATCAAGCCTCTCGCTCTCGAAACTTCTTCATTATTCAGAAAGTTCTGTAGGATGGATAAACTGATTTCGCCTTGTACCGGACTCTGTGAGATGAATACCAAAAGCGGTTATTGTAAAGGGTGTGTGCGCACAATCGAAGAAATTATGAATTGGCAAAAGTACACGAATCTACAAAGAATTTCCATTATGAAACAGCTAGAAACACGTCAAAAGAACGTCAAATCTTAAAGAATTTTCGCCGTTTCCAGAAGAATATTCCGAGCCAGATCCAACTACTCAGGCTAATCAAAAGTCCTCCATAAAAAGAAGCCGGACGATAGTGCATTTCCACTTGATGCGTCCCTGCGGGAACAGAAAGCAGTCTAAAGTTTAAATCCGCTTTCATTAATGCAACAGATTGACCATCCACTTGAGCGGACCACCCGGTATAAAAATTGTCGGACACAAGTAAATACGAGGCTTTAGGAATCTCTACCCGAAGACGAATTTCGTTCGGAGAAGAAGCAAAAAGTTCTAGATTCGCTTGATTCATTGGAAATTCGTCTAACGAGGGAAGCACCGCGTCTTGCTCCAAAAGAATAACCACTTCTGGAGGAAAAGAAGCCATTTTTTTTAAGGCATCCGATTGGTTTTGAGCCGAAACGGTTTGAAAAAGAAAGGAAAACCGTGGACGGGGTTGAGAAACGTCAAACAAAATTTGATCTTCTGGAGATCCAAACAGCGGATCCTCAATTTTTTGAATCACCCGCTTTACACCCAACCGTCTTAATAAAAGATTCTGGCTCTTTTCTAATTGAGAATGTTGCTCTTGAAGCGATTGCGTCATTGCTTGACGGAGATTGGCATACAAATTTAGAGGCGTCGGCATCACTCCCCAATCTTGATAAACCTCATATAAAAGAGACAAGTTCCCCAATCCCCATTTCCGATAACTCTGAACAAACGGATCGAGCGGATACCCACGATAAGCAGGAATATTGTGTGGAAGTAATGACACTCGATAAAAATGTTCTTTTGAAAAAGGAGCTAGTGGCGCTGGACAGGAACCGTTATAAAAAGCCAGATCCGTTACAGGAAGAATCTGACGATGATAATAAACGAGTTCAGTTGCTATCAAAAGACAAGGAATCCATAGAAACGTTTGGGCTCGAATTTTACAAGAAATCATCAGGAGTAAAACCGTAGCAAATCCCCATAACAGTGCGATTTGAATTTGCTGATGACGTGCTTCAGAGCCTTGTTGATTTAATTTTTCTTGAAAACTTTCAAAGGGCTCCAGAAAAAAAACGATGGAACACAAAGCCGCTCCAAGAAAAAGAGAGTATGCGATCCCCCCTATTTTACGAGGAAATGGAGAGTTTGAAAACCAATGGTCAAAGCCAAATCCCGCAAGAAGAATCAATAAAAATTCAGCCGGAAGCAACAATTTTTCTGGGTAACGAAAACTACACCAAAGGGGGAGATGAAGAGACCGTAACAAACGATAAAGTGGAAAATCTGTTCCTAAACTCCCTAAAAAAAAGAATAAAATTCCCCCAAGCAAAAACATTTTTTGAGATCGTCGAAGGGGAGAAAAACACGCGCACAAAGCGAAAAAAAAGGGAAGAAACCCCACATAAATGCTACTTTCAAAGGGAGCCTGCATTTGTAAGGTTCGGCCATACCAGAGGGTTGTTGGATTTCCATAAATAAAAGGAGTCATCAAACGAGGAATATCTTCCCAATAAAAAGAAAACGAAAGCGCGTCTTGTTCCGAAATTCCCTGAAGTCGTTCACTTTTCAACCCTAATTCCAACGCGGGCCCAAGTTGTACTGCCGCCAACAATAGCGCAATCAGTACCATTAAAGCGATTCGTTTTCCCCAGACATAAAACCGAAAAATCCCATTTTCCCTCTGAAAATGTGCTAGCGAAAAAAAACAAAATAAAAACCCAGTGAAATAGCAAGTTTGGGCTTCTCCAGCAAGTGCCATACAAGCCATCGAAAGTGCAGTCGGTACAATCCAGAACGGGTTGGTTTGCGCTAGTGTATAGCATCCAAGAGCCCAAGGTATCCAGGACGGACTGGAAAGATACGGAAGATTATTGATCCCGCTCACTAGGGGCCCGCTGAGCATAAAACTCAGTCCGGAAAAGGTTGCCCCCTGAACACTCATTTTCCATTGCCGACACAACCAATACGTTCCTAACCCGGCCCAAAATAAATGTCCGATAATATAAAGCTTTATTCCCCATTCTACGGGCAGTAGAATCCCTAGAAGGAATGGAGGATACGCATAGCCGTGAACCATGCTCGCAAAAACAGGAAATCCTGAGCCAATATAAGGGTTCCAGAGTGGAAAACTTCCGGACTGAAGGACAGAAGCTCCCCACTGAAAATGGGGATAATACAACTGCCAAAAATCACGATAATAAAACATTTGTCCGGGTTGCAACGCAGGAGCAAGCAAAAACGCAAGGCTTCCCAGAAGCAATGATATCAAAAGATAAGGGCCATTTTTTTGATCCGAGAGGTTCATGAATCGCTCTAATATGAAGGAGTCTTACACTCTGCCTGAAAAACGAGATGCTCCGCTAAATACAAAATTACGCTATCCGCCATTTTTTGTCCTTCTCGCGTCAAAGCGATTGAGCTCGCATTTTGAACCATCCAGGATTTAGTGATCAAAAATTCAAGAGGTTCGGAGAGAATTGAAAAATCAACTCCGGTATAGGCTTGAAAATCAGCCTCCGCAAGACCCTCTGTGAGCCTTAGTCCCATCATCAAACATTCCCGAATTTTTTGTTCTGAATTCAATCGCTCTGTAAAAACGATGGGCGATTCTCGATTCATTAATTTTTCTGTATATTTTTGAATATTTTGAACAAGAGAAAATCGACGGGTTCCATCAAATCCATGAGCACCCGGCCCCACCGCTTGATAGGTTCCCATTTTCCAATAAATCAAATTATGCTGGCACGCATAATGAGGACGAGCGTAATTAGAGATTTCATATTGTTGTAAACCGGCGCTAGATAAGGTTTCCCAAATCCGCTCAAACATTTTAAGCTCCAATTCTTCTGGAATCGGAACGACTTTTTTTTGACTACGGAGTTGATTCAGTTTGGTGCCACGCTCATAAATCAAATCGTAAATGGATAAATGAGTGGTTCCTAAAGCAAGGGCGCGTGTTAAATCTTCGTCCAATCCAGATAACGTTTGACCGGGAACCCCGAAGATCAAATCGAGAGAAACATTAGAAAATCCAACTTGATGCGCGAGGCGGATCGATTGTTCGATTTGATTGGCATCATGAATACGTCCTAAAAATTTCAGAATTTCTGGATGAAAACTTTGGGCCCCAAAACTCATTCGGTTCACGCCCATTTCTTGGAGAATTTGTAATTTGTAAACATCCACCGTTCCAGGATTTGCTTCTACGGTAAATTCTTCTGCTCGGCTAAAATCAACCCATCGAAGAATACTCGCTCGAAATCGCTCCATCTGTTTGACAGAAAGCGAGGTCGGAGTTCCACCCCCTACGAAAATAGTTCTTGGTTGAATCGGGCTGATTCGCTCTAAATCTCGTTCCAGAGCTTCTAAATAGGCATCCACTTGACGAAGTTTATAGTCAATCGAGTTAAAATCACAATAAATACATTTGGTTACACAAAAAGGAACATGAATATAAAGCGCTTCAAACATAGGGAAGATAAACTTTCTGAGGGAAAAAAAATAAAGGGCGTTTTCGCGCCCTTTATTCTAACCGAAATATGTTCGCTATTTCTTCTTTTTTTTCTTTTTCTTTTTTCCATCGCCTTGAGATTTATTTTCGGCTTTAGGTTCTGCCGATTTTTTTTCTGGAGAGGGCGGCGTAGTGGATGGAACAATTACAGGCGCAGGAGAAGTTACGGGCGCAGGAGAAGTTACGGGCGCAGGAGAAGTTACGGGCGCAGGAGCTTCTTCTTCCTCTTCTTCCATCATTTCTTCTTCATGTTCGTGATCGTGTTCGTGATCGTGATGCTGCGAAACCATTGGCTGAAGAGGCGGTTTTTCTTTTTTCGCCAATTTTGCCATCGCTTCAGGAGAAGAGTCTGTCCCGAGAACCAGAAGAGAACTTGCGATAAAGACAGAGCTATAGGTTCCGATCACCACTCCAATCAACATCGTATAGGAGAATCCTTCCAGCATTCCGCTATGTCCTTTGTTCACGACAAACAAAATGATAATCGACAAGATGGTAGTAAGACCAGTAAGCATGGTTCTGGAAAGGGTTTGATTGAGACTTAAATTAACAATTTCGACAAAGGTTCCTCGTGGTTTTGCTAAATTTTCACGGATTCGGTCAAACACGACAATCGTATCGTTTATCGAATAACCGACAATGGTTAAGAAAGCGGCAATCACGGAAAGATCGATTTCTACATTGATGTATCCGGTATATTTTCCAAGAGCGATCGCGCCTAAAGTAAATAAAACGTTATGAGCGAGACCGATGACAGCCGCGAAGCCGTATCTCAATTCAAATCGGGCTCCCACATAAATAATGAGGGCGACGAGAGATAGAAATATCGCAACAACCGCATCTTGCTTCTGCTTTTTTGCGACAACACCACTGATTTGCTCAGTACGTATAAAAGGACTGGAAAGTGGATAATTTTTATTACGAGCAAATGCACCCTTTATTTCTTTTTTCACGTTTTCAGCAGAATTGCCTGTGACCGTCATCTGAAATTTCTCGCTTTTTTCCAGTTCAGCACCCGCTGAAGGCATTGGAAGAAGAATGACTTCTGGATCACTATATTCAGCTTCCTTTTCTAAAATGCGAATGGCTTCGGATTTTGAAATTTCTCTCATCAGATTGACATGAAGCATTACTTTCGTTTTTTCCCCTTCGCCAATAATTTCATCATAAGAAAATGCTTCTGGAACCAGATCGTCTTTTCTAAAAATTTTCAGCAAATCGGTTTTCAGATAATCCATATCTTCGAGATCTTGGCGCATTTTTTGTAAGTTTTTAATTTCGTTCTCCAGATCTTCTTCCTTAAATCGATCTTCTGCCTTTCTTGCCAAATCGAGATCTTTTTCTTTTTTTCGTATTGTCTCTTTAAGGCGATCCAATTCTTCTTGATTGAGATTCTTGGTTCGGATCAGAAACTGGGTAAATTTTCCATCGAGAGGCGGACTTTTCTCCGAAGTAATGGATTGAATTTCAACGTCAAAATATTTAGGTTTTCCGTCTATGGAGGTCGGATCCGTATAATTTGTCACGAGATCAACCACCTCTTTATGGGATTTGGCGAATTCTGATTTGAATGCGATTTGAACGAGTACTCCCCCATTAAAATCAATCCCAAAATTTCGATGGCCACGAGCGATAAACAGAGCTAATCCAAGAACAATCGTGATACTTGAAAAAGCGAACGCACGGTTTTTGTTTCCCATAAAATCGAAATTGGGCTGTTTAAACCATTGCGACATTCTGATTTCTTTAATCGTATTGTTTTCTAGGAAAGCAAGTAAAAAGATTCGAATGATATATAAAGTTGTGAATAAATTGAAAATCACACCCGCGATCAAAGTGACCGCAAATCCTTGAATAGGACCACTTCCAAAGTAGTACAAAATTGCAGCAGTAATCAAAGTAGTGACGTTGGAATCCATGATTGCCCAATGAGCACGATCAAATCCGGCTTCTATAGATTGTTTTAAACCCTTGTTAGCTGCCCGTTCTTCGCGAATACGTTCAAAAATGAGAACGCTTCCATCGACGGCCATTCCAAGACTTAAAATGATACCTCCAATTCCTGGCAAGGTTAAAATAGATCCACTAAGGCAGAGATAAGTAAACACTAAAAGAATATTTAGTATTACTGAAAAAAGTGAAATAAGGCCACAGCCATGATAATAGCCAATGATAAAAAAGGTGACCACGGCGCTACTGAGGATACCGGCCTTCCATGCCTGAGTAATCGCATCTTCTCCAAGGCTAGGCCCCACTTTATTTTCGCTGATTTTATTGGGTATAATTTCCAAACTACCGGATTTCATCAAGGTAATGATCGTTTCGACTTCCTCAAAACTCATTCCGGTAATAATTCCTTCGCCATCGATACGGCTCTGAATTTCAGGATAGGAGGCGACTTCATTGTTATGAATAATGGCCATATGTCGATGGATATGCTGTTCAGTAAAATCTCCAAATTTTTGATGATAACGCTTAAAAAAAGTGAATTGAGGAACGGGTTGTCCGGATTTGTCCCAAGTTTTGCTAATGTAATCAATTTTGGAACCATTAAAATCGTAAGTGGTTCCCCCTTTTCCATGAATGGTATAATCTGGATGTTTAAGAGAGTCTTCTAGAAGAACCTCCTGACCTGTTTTGCTCTTGTACCATTTGTAATGCTCTACGAGTTCAGGAGACATTTGATATTTGTCGCCATCTCGAGCTTTCTTTTGACGCTCTCGTTCCAGAATGGAATCTTCCGCGACAAGGCGAAACTTCAAAGAAGCGATTTTAGTGATCATTTCTTTAATTTGTTCGGTTTCCTGATCGGTTAATCCGGGAAGTTGAACGACCAGATTAAATTTTCCTTCGCGACGAATAATCGGTTCCTGAGCAATTTCGGAATCTCGAATACGAGATTCGATAACGTTTTTCACGTTCTCCATCACTTCGTTTCTTTTGTCTTCGGAATTCCCTTGAATTTCTTCTGGATCGATCTGATAACGGAGTTCTGCACCCCCAATCAGATCTAATCCAGGATGGATAGTCGCATTGAAAAATTGATAGAACTTATCGATAACGGTATGTTCTTCTTCTTTTGTATTTTGGGCTAGAGGATTAGCGCCAAAAGCTTCCATCATTTTACTCGTGGGGCGAGTTTCTGGAGGAAAGCAATAAATAACACAAAAGAGGGTCAGAAGAACAATAAAGATAATATGGGAGGTATATTTTCGCATATAGTCCTTTATGTTTAATAATAAAAGTGTATTCCCACTATTCCGCTGAAAGAGAACAGACTCTCTTTGACAGGAAAGAATTAGGGAGGTAACAAACTAAAAAAAAATTTATTGAATGAGGGCGCGTTAGCAAAAATCGGGGGGAGCGCGTTGCAAATAGAAATAATTTTGCCAAAGCTTATTGGGATGTCTGGAGAATATCTTGCGAGATTCGGAAGAAAAGCTTGTGTGATTCCTAAATGAAGGGGTTTCGAAAAACGATTTGATCCCGCCATTTATTTCCTGCGAAGGACGGGTCCATTGAGAAGAAGGAGTGGGTTGCACCAGAAAGAAAAAAACCTTCTGCATTCCAGAATTTTTTCCAGAATCCTTTTTTTTCCTCCAGTCCATCAGTTGAAATCCTGAAAGTGCAGGAAGCAATGAAAAAAGAATAAATAAGACAAATCGAGAATTCTTCATTCGGCTGGTTTCTCGTCCTTTTTCTCGTCTTTCTTCTCGTCTTTCTTTTCGTCTTCTAATAAACGATTCACAGCGGTACGCAAGAAGCGTATTTTAACGTTATTTTTTTCGTCTACTTTTAAGACAATCTCTTCCGGGGATAAGGTATCCACGATCCCGATAATTCCGCCAATAGTGACCACATGATCATTCTTTTTTAACTGGTTCATTTTGTTCACACGGGCGCTTTCCGCTTTTCGTTGGGGTCGGATTGCAATGAACCAAATTACAAAAAACCAAATCGCTATTAAAACGAGGAGATGATTAAATGGGGAGCCTGAAGAGGCTTCCGCTTGTTGAAAGAAAACTAAAAAATTCAAACTCAAAAAGCTCATGAATTTCCTATCTCAAAATGATTTCTAATGTATTTTGTACTTCTGCTTGCACTACTACTTTATATTCTGATCGAGAAGAACTCAAGACTTCGACTTGATATTCTCCAGAAATCAACCGAGAAATAATGGCAGAGCCCTCCGGACCGGTTTCCGTTCGCCTTGTTACCGGACCCGTAATCACAAGACCGACCTCTGGAAGCGGCTGATAATTTGCGTTTCGGACAAAAATACTGAGCGTACAACCTCCAGACATTTTGACCACTAAATTTTCGACTGGCGGGGTAATCTGAATATAAGTGGGTGCGTATTGCGCCTGTAAAAAAGTAATGGTTTCCGATTGACTTCCAAAGGAAGGGAGCGAAAAAAGTCCATCTTCTTCGGTCCAACCTAACACTTTAGATCGGCCATCCGGAGAGCTTTCCTCAAAATCATCGGTTTGTTTTCCACGGACAATCGTTACACCGCCTAAGGGATTTCCGTCTGCAGTTTCTACGCGTCCCGCAACAAGCATTCCCGCTTTGAGCTTAATTTCTAGATCTCCAAGTTGCGTTGGGGTAAGAGGGCCAAGATAATAGGGCGAAAATCCTATGGCCCGAATTTCTAGATAGAGTGGAATATTCGGAACATTTTCGAGAAAAAAGGTTCCGTCTTCGGAATGAATGTCATGACTTTGTTCCGCGAGCGTATCGCCCCAAAAATGGATACTAAAACGTTCTACAGGCAGATTTCCGCTAGAAATTACTCCTCGAAGGGTCATCACTTGAATTAAACGTAACTCTAGATTTTCCTGAGGAGTTTCTATATTTTCTTCCAACGACGAAAATCCTTCTTTGTAGGCGTATAAAACGTAGTGACCGGGAGGAAGATCGGCAATTTCAAAGTGTCCTTTTGCGTCCGAAAGCGCCAGAAATCGTTTTTGCTGAAAGAGGGTATAAAGAGTCACATTCGGGATCGGTTGCCCCACACTATCTTGGACAATGCCCGCAATCGGTTCTCCTTTTTGAAGATGAACCTCTATTTCTGAAGAAAATTCAGTTAAGGCAATTTCTTTTTGAAAGAACGCGTATCCTTTCGCGTTGATTTGAAGCAATTTTGAAGAAGAGGCGACAGGGCCTATTGTAAATCGTCCAGAATCTCCCTTTTGGAGCAAAGCAGGTTCAGTCATAAGGCCCGCTGTGAGCGATAGAGAAAAAAGCTGGATATCATAAGTCGAAATCCAATCTCCTTCAGGGCCGAAAACAACTCCTTTTAACAGGTGTCCGGTTTCGAGTGTAAACTTTTTTTCAAGGCGAGATTCATTTCCTGAAATCGAAAAAGGTTCTGATTGATAGGGGGCGTATTCAGGATGTTCGATTTGTACCTGATAATTTCCGGCAGTTACAGAAATCCATTCAAATTGCCCTGAAGCTTCTGTCGAACAAACAGGTTTGGATGTTTCAGAAGATAAAACAGATTGAGAAATCAAAGTGAGCTTTGCTCCGGAAACTCCCTGACCACGCGCGTTAATGACCGTTCCTTGTAGGGTTGGCGACGATTTTAAGGTAAGGGTGACTTCTGTGGGCGATTGGTGATCTGTTTTGATAAAAATGGGTTGATTCATTTCTTCCAGACTTTGGGTATAGCCTTCTTTAGAGACTTTTAGAAATACTGGATTGGCTCCAGGAAGGCCCTGAATAATAAATTCCCCTCGTTCATTGGTTCGTTCTGTTAAAATATCGACAATGGATTCTCTTAAAACAGACACTTTTGCCAAGGGCACTGGTTGATGGTTGGCATCTAAAACGCGTCCTTTTAACTCAAAACCGCGTTCTAATTCTATTTCTTTATTTAAGGTTTCACCTTGTTTAATGGGAAACGACAGCGTCAGTGGTAAAAATCCGGGAGCCTCTACCCGAAGTTGAAAAGTCCCTTCTGGAACCCCTTCAATTTGGAAGAGACCCGATTCTTCAGCGAGAAAATGTTCGATCCAATTCTGGTTCAACGCTTCAATACGAGCCATCGGAATCGAAATTTTGTCCTCTTTTCGGATAATTTTTCCACGAAGTATTCCTCCAGGAAACATCTGAATCAAGCGATTTGAACGAGACTCCAAATCTGGAACGATTTGGCTACAGAACCCAGATTTTTGGCAATAAAGAACATAATGCCCTTTAGGAAGCGACGAGAAGGCAAACTTTCCATCGACATCACTTTTGACTTGAGCGTCTGGAATGACTTGTGTTTGAGGCGAAGCTAAAATAGAGATTTGAACTTCTGAAAGAGGGCGATTTTTTTCATCCACCACCTGTCCATAAACTTGTGCGGTCCCTTGTAAATGGAGAGGAATTTGTAGATTTTTACTTAACGAGAGAAGATCAGACAAACAGGCCCATTCATGTCCATAAGAAGCGCGTAATTGGTAGGTTCCCGGCTTAAGATTTTCAAAACGAAATTGCCCTTGCTCGTTGCTAAGTAACGAAATTGGCTTCAATTTGATGGGTTCCAAGATATACAAAAGCACTTCCGCTTGCCCCAAGGGAACTTTATCTCGATAAACAGTTCCAGAAAGCGCATATTGCTTGATAGAAACGGTGGGTCCGCTCGGATCGGTTTTTTCTATTTCTTTTTTTTGGGGGGGGTGGGAGAGGGGGTCTGAAGAGGATAAATAATTTTCATCCGAGGTGGTGAAAATATAAATGAAATAAGCTCCACCTCCAAGTAAGAGAAGAGCAATATAAAGAGTACCCAAAAAAGTAGCTGTTTTTTTATCCAATGGGCACGTCTCCTCAAAAGAAGAATTGAAGTCAGGCCAAAAAAAATTAACTCTTTCGCGTTAATTTTTCTTATAATAGCGAAAAAAATAAATAATTGAATGGGTAAAAAAAAAGACCTCTTCCAGATTTTCTGAAAGAGGCTCTCTTAATAAGAAGGAAAGGTAAAAATTAATCATTAATCGATAGCGAAAGTGGAAACATAATCTCCGTGGGACCATCGGAGATCGGCATCAAATTGGAATTTTTTCCAACCACTAGAAACACTATCCACTACATATTTTTGTCCAGAGAAGACCGAGCCCACAGTTGAATAAGTGGTCCCCGGTCCTGTACGAACATTTAAAGAACCTGTGGTTACGGTCATTCCTGTTCCGCTATGAATTGCAGAGGTATAGCTAGCAGAAACCCAGGCATCTTGACCCTTCCAGTTAATTTTATAAAAACCATCGGAAGTTCCACGAACTACAAATTTATCGCCAGATTGGACCTGACCTAAAATAGTTCCCCAAGGAGCGCTACGAACATTTAAAGAAGAAGCGACCACCGAAACGACGTCAGCACTAGTGGTTCCAGAACCGCCACCAGTCGAGCCACCACCAGTTGAGCCACCCGTGCTACCATTGACAAGAGCCATAAAATAATCCCAGTTAAAATAGCTTCCGGGATCAGTATGAGTCGCTCCGGGGACTTCAATATGTCCAATGACATAACTACGAGTTTTAGGGATTCCGTATTTGATACAGATACTGCGAGTTAATGCCGCAGAAGCTGCATATTCGGTTTCTGTCCAACGATTTTGGCCAGCAAAGCCTTCATGTTCAATTCCAATAGCACGATAGTTATAGCTCCCACAATGCCATGCTTTATCTTTTTCTCGAACCATTTGAGTGACAGCACCTGAGTAAGCAACAACATAATGAGCAGAAACATTTGAAACAGGATTTTTAAACCAGCTAATGGCACCCCCAGCCGAACCTTCGATGGTATGAATGACAACGCGATCAATGGTACGACTGGATAAAGTCGTATAATTTGAAGAATCTGCCGCGCTCCAGGTCGCTGGACCATAATCGGTACTAGCATACAAAAGAGAAGCCCCTAAAATCATCAGGGTCCAAAAATATTTCATAAATTTCTTCCTTATAAGATAAAAAAATAGACTAGGTTTCTTTTGTTTTTAGTGGTTTTTTATGAAGAAGTCAAGCAATTTTTAGAGCGATTTCCTTGCCAAAAAGTTTTTTTTTACATTTTTTTTATAATTAATTTATATAAAAGCATTTAAGAAACATAGAAAAAATTAAAAGAAGAAACCGATTTTTCGAACTTAAAAAAAATGTTACAAAAAGTAACAGGATTTCGAATCAAAGCTTGTTCTCAAAAAAATCATCCTTAAAATAGTTTTATCACCCAACCCGTAGTTCTTTTTTTTAATAAGAGCGTTTATGCAACATTTGGATAAATCCTCCAATTCTGAACCGATAAAAACCTCAAACACCTTTGAATCTATTGTAAAAGCTCAAATTTCTCGCCGAAACTTACTAAAAAAAGCAGGAGCTTCCGCGTTTTTCGCGACACTTCCTCTTTCTTTATCTTCTGCGGATGAAAAATTAGAAAAAAAGCGATCGTCGTTAAAATTCAAAGAAATACTTCATGGAAATGATCCCCAACTGCATGTTCCAGAAGAGTATGAGGTTCAAGTGTTACTTCGTTGGGGGGACAAACTTTTTCCGCACTCTCCAGATTTTGATCCTCACCATCAAACAGCGGAAGCTCAGGCCAGCCAGTTTGGTGTTAACAATGATTTTATTGGCTTTTTTCCGCTTCCCTTTGGATCTCAAAATTCGGATCATGGAATCTTGACGGTCAATCATGAATATACTCGATCTGTCGATATGTATCCGGGTTCTCCGAATCCCGATCAACTCTCTAAAGAATTTATGGATGTCGATATTGTTTCTCTTGGGCTTTCTATCGCGGAAATTCAGCGTGTTCACGGGAAATGGGAAGTGATTTTAGAGTCGCCTTATAATCGACGAATTACGCCTTATACCGAAATGAAAATAACCGGCCCGGTGGCCGGGAACCCTCGGTTAATCACCACGACTTCCCCAGACGGCATACAAACTCATGGTACCTATGCGAATTGCGCCGGAGGCGTGACTCCGTGGGGAACACTTTTGACGGCAGAAGAAAATTTTCAAGATTTTTTTTATGGAGATCCCTCAAATACTTCAGAAGCGAACAATCACAAGCGTTATGGAGTCACCGGAATCAATCCGCTACAAGGGTGGGGATATCACTATGACCGATGGAATGTCTCAAAAGAACCGCATGAACCGCTTCATATGGGATGGATCGTTGAGATCGATCCTTACGATCCGACCTCAATTCCTCAAAAAAGAACCGCGCTCGGACGATTTAGACACGAAGGGGCAGGGATCTGGATTAATTCCGATAATCACGTAGTGGTTTATATGGGTGATGATCAAAAATTTGAATATATTTACCGATTCGTGAGCCAGGATAAATACCAAACACAGGATCGGGAACAGAATAAAAATCTCCTCTCGGAAGGAACTCTATCGGTGGCCGAATTTACTGCGGAAAACCAATTAATTTGGCACCCACTCGTTTATGGATTTGGCCCCCTCAATCCTCAACAGGGTTTTTATAGTCAAGCGGATGTGCTCTTAAATACTCGAAAAGCCGCCGACTTATTAGGCGCAACAAAAATGGATCGTCCCGAAGACATTGAAGTGAACCCGATCACGGGTCATATTTTTGTGATATTAACGAAAAATGACGAACGTCTTCACTCCAATCTCAACTCGGCTAATCCGCGACATCACAATCTTTTTGGACATATTCTCGAACTGAAGCCACCCCAAGGCAATCACACCCAGGATATCTTTAGTTGGGATTTTTTTATCCTCGCTGGAAACCCTCACGAAAAATTGCATGGAGCTTTATATCATCCCCACATTTCAGAACAGGGTTGGTTTATTGCTCCAGATAATGCGGTCTTTGACGCTCAAGGACGCCTCTGGATCGCGACAGACGGAGCCAATGAGTACGGATTAGCAGATGGGATTTGGGTCTGCGATGTAGAGGGAGAAGGTCGCGCTTTAACCAAACATTTTCTACGGGCACCTTGTGGAGCCGAGGTTACTGGCCCGTATTTCACGCCAGAGAATACCAGTTTTTTTTGCTCCATTCAGCATCCAGGAGAAGGCGAACATTCGTCTTTTGAAAAATCATTAACGCTTTGGCCCGATTTTCAAGAAGGAAACCCTCCTCGTCCTTCTGTCGTTGTCATTCAAAAAAAAGATGGAAAAGTAATTGGTTCTTAAATTCGCTTGCTTTCAGAGCATGAGTTGCTATATTCATGCTTATTTGTATGAAATAAAGTTAATTTCTTATGCCTCGAATTAAACTGACCATTAGCGAGAATATTTCCGAGATTTTTCGTTTAAAAGAAGAGAATACGCTTGGAAGAACCAGCGTCAGCGATATTGTGTTGCTGGATTCTTCGATTTCACGAAAGCATTGCCGTATCTTTAAGCAAGGCGAGTCCCACTTTATTCAAGATCTGGGAAGCGGGAACGGCACTTTTTTAAACGGAATCCGTGTCATTCAACCGATGCCACTCAACACAGGAGACATTTTAATTATTGGCACTAAAGAAGTTATTTATGATGGATTTGATATTGATAGTATTCCTCCAACCCATATCGTAGATTTAACCAAAAAACCTCTGGCCAGTTTTAAAGATGATGTCTTGATTGAATCGCGGGATGTCTTGTTTATTATTCCTACGCTGGAACCTCTCATGGAAATGATTTACGAGATTGCCTCCCGAAATATCTACGTCTCCTATTTAAAAGAAAAAGATCAGGATCTCTTTATTCCTGCGGTCGTTGAAGCGATTAAAAATGGGGCGGAACATGGAAACCAATTTTCGGTTTCAAAACTCCTGAAATTTCGTTGCGTTAAAGACGAAAAGCGTATTGTTGTCCAGATCACGGATCAAGGAGAAGGATTTGATTGGAAAGAAAAACTAAAGATTGGTTTTGAGATTGTCAAAGATCCCAAACGATGTGAACTTTTTTTAAATCAGGAAGTCGAGAAGACCGATCTTTATATGGGAAAAATCGGAAAAGGATTACTCTCTATCATTAAAAATGTTCCCTCTGTTGAATTTAATCATCAAGGAAACTCCATTATTTTAAGTCATTTGATCTGGGGATCAGGGACTTATCGGGTTGTGTAAACGGAAGCGGTTGTTCTATGAAGTATCTCATGGGGTTTCTTTTTTTTTGTGGATTCACGTTTGTTTGTGCGGACCCTTCCACACTAGAATCCTATTTTACTGCTGACGAAATTTTGCGCTCCCAACACTATTTTCAACGCTTTGATTTTTGGAACATTTTGTCCAGAATCATCACTTATGGCTCTATTTTAATCCTTCTCTTGAGTTCTCTGCATTTATGGATTGACCGCAAAATAGATCGATTCTATGAATTTATCTTTCGCCGTTCCTTTCGTGTTGGGAAACTGAATTTCGGTCTTCTCCCACAGATTTTCTTTAAAGTTATTTGCTGGATTCTATTGCTAGAGTGTTACTGGACCTTAACCGGCTTACCGATTTCTTATCTAATGCATCAAATAAAAGAAGACTTTGGACTTACAAATCAAACCTTTTGGGTCGCTTATGGCAATAGCTGGGTAAAATATTGGTATACTTTGGCGAATAAAATCGGTATCGCCATATTATTTCTAACATTTTATCAAATCTCACGGCGTTACTGGTGGATTGCATTTGGTCTGTTATTTTTCTTTTCCGGGATAGTGGTGAATTATTTTTCGCAAGCCGGACAACGGGAAATAGATGGGGTTGAGACGCGAAAATCTTTAGAACCGGGGCCTTTGCGAACCAAACTTGAGGCCGAGATTCAGAAATCTGGGGTTCAGATTACTAATATTAAATATACAGATGAATCCAAGCGAACGACTGTTCCTCAAGCTTGGATCTTATCCCCTTCGGACCAACACTTTCTATTTTTTACCGATTCTTGCTTCAAATATCCGGATGAAATGCTAGTCAATATGGCCCTTCATGAAATTGGGCATCTCTTTTACAAACATACCGAAATTCGTCGTATTTATCGGCGAGTGAGCAATTTTGTGAATCTTTTCTTGGTGGCACTCCTGATTCAGGCTTATTTACGAATTCGATACCGAAAAACTCCAGAAGTGATTGAAGGAAAAGGACAAGTACTGATCTACCTTATTTTTTCTTTACTCGCGACTAAAATGATTAGTCTTTTGATTCTGGTTCCTGTCGACTGCTGGCTCAATCAAACTCAGGAATTGCAAGCAGAACGGTATGCTCTCGAGCACACTCATGACCCTGAAACGATGATTTTTTTGCGTAAAACAATGGCGCTCGCGTCTCTGACACGATTAGAAATCTCTTGGTGGTCCCGTTATTGGTATGATTATCCTCCGGTCATCGAATTTTTAAAAATTTCCGAAGAATTTCAATTTCAAAAAAAACCCTCTTCGTCGTCAGAATCCCCTCGTCCAAAGTAAAAGATTTCTTTGGACCTGTTTGACAAATAATCTTGCTTTTGCTACATTCCGTTACACATACATTCTTTTCTTCGTTGGGGAAAAATCTTTGAATTCTTTTTTCAATTTCCTGTATAAAATCATTAAGCCCATTGACCAAATTATACTTAATATGGTGGCTTATGTGGGCGGAATGCTTTATTTGATCCGCTCATTTGCTTATTGGTTTTTTATTGCGCCTTTGAGGGGACGAGGATTTAAACTCAGTCTGGCACTGGGACAAATGTCCAAAATCGGATACCACGCCATTCCGATTTGCGTCCTGATTATTTTCCTGATTGGATTCTCGATGGCAATTGCCTCTTCGGATCAGTTAAAACGCTTTGGCGCGAGTATCTTTCTTGCGGATATTATCGGAGTCGCGATTACTCAAGAGATGAGCCCGATTATTACGGCGATTGTAGTCGCAGGTCGCTCTGGTTCTGCAATTGCGGCTGAAATTGGAACGATGATGGTGACCGAAGAAGTGGTTGCGCTGAAAGCAATGGGATTGAACCCGATTAAAATGATTGTGGTTCCTCGCGTTTTTGCGATGATTATGGTACTCCCCTGCTTGACCCTTCTTGGAGATATTTTTGGATGTCTAGCCGGAGCCTTAGTCGCTTTCTCGAAACTAGATGTCGGCTTTTCTGACTTTTACCGACGATTGATTTTAGTTTTGAACCGAGGTGATTATATCCTTTTGGGAATTCAGAAATCCATCGCTTTCGCGTTTACGATTTCGCTGGTGGCCTGTTATCGGGGGTTTGAAGTCTCCAGTGGCGCGGATGCCGTTGGTAAAGCGACAACCTCATCCGTGGTCGATTCGATTTTTTTGATTATTATGATTAATACTATCTTTACGTATGTAAATACGTTGTAAACCCCTCATTCCCTTTCTTGACGAAGTGTTTTAAACGTCTTTTTTTAATCGATGGAATTTCTGTATGGAAGTTATTTCGTTAGCGGCTAAAATCCGAGCTGGACTTATGGTGATTCTTTTGATTGCTCTGTCTCTCTATACGATCGAGATTTTATCGCCAGAAAAAGAAGGGCAAGTCTATCTGATTTATTTTGAAGACTCCGTTGCAGGTTTAGAAGAAAACGCCTCTGTTCTTTATAACGGAATTCAGATCGGATTTGTCCTTTCTATTGAGCCGTTTCCGACCAATTTTGGAATGCTGAATCGCGTTAAAATTCGCGTTACTTCGGAAAGTAAAGTTTTAAAAATTTGTAAAGATGCAGATAACATTGATTATCTCATTCTCGATTCTTTTAATGAGGTCGGCGACGATGTTTTTGTGAACGAAAATAAAAAGAAACTCGATTTGAAAAAAAATAATTATTCTCTTATTCAAGTCAATACTAAAGCCGTTCATACCCAACAAGATTTTAATCGTTGTATGGCAGAAATTATTAATACTTCCAATCGCACCAAAAAATTTGAACCCTATACACTAACGTTCAAAAACGAAACGGAGCAAAATTTTATAGTCGATTCCAGTAAAGGAAAATTACTATTGACTTTTAAAGAACCCGATTCTTTGGAAAAAGGGACTCGCGCGGCTTTGGGTCAAAATTTTGTAACAGGACTCAAGTGGGTCGATCTCTCTGGCGGAAATACGAATCTACTTGAACTTGTTGGAAGTACTTCGGAAGAAGACGTTTCGGATAAACATCAAATTCTTTCTGAAGCGGGATTCTTCTCAAAATTGATGAGCGAAAAAAATATAAAACGTTTTGAAAACCTTATCAATAATGTCGAAAGCACTCTTGGAAATGTTGCCGAAATTACCTCTGAAGTCAAAACTCATCTCCCGGATATTGTGAAACGCGCCAAAGAATTTATCAGTAAAGAAGGCGAATTGGGCCTTTTTATGAACAATTTGAATGAAACTCTGGATAGTGCCGAAAAACTTTGGCTCGAGGGCGGGGTTTTCTATGGAACACTCGAAGATGGACAAAAAATGATCAATGAACTCCGGGCTCAGGTCAAAGACGGAAAAGTGTATGAACTCTTGACCAATACCAATGAGATGATCAAAAAAGTCATAGAATTAACCACGAAAAAAGATCTCTGGCTCATTCAAACCACAGAAGAATATAAAACGCTCGCGAGTAATTTGAATAAACAAATCACCGAAGGGGGAAAACTCTTTAGTACCCTCAACCAAATTGAGACTCTTCTCAAAGAACTTCGTGAAAACATTAATAGCGGTGAAATTCATAAACGAATCAAAGAAATGGGTCTGTTGCTCAGAAATATTGAACAAGTATGGTCCAGAGACTTCCAGAGTGCTATGCTCTCGTTTAACAAAGCGATGAACGAGTTCTATGAAGGACTCGCCTCTATGACCGCAAACCCAGGAAATATGATTATTGGAGTAAAAAACAAGAAATGAGAGTTTTAATTTTATTCGGCTGTTGTTTTTTTCTCTTTTCCTGTTTCGGTGCCATCGATGATCTCAAAGGAACGGTTCCTGATATGATTATGTACTCTATTGAGTACGATGTAGAGCCTCTTATGGAAAAACAACCTCCAGCGGCTCCAAGTTCTTTAGCTGTTAAGATTTTTGGTGTCGACGCAGAGTACACCTCCAATCTCATTCGTGTCTATGCCCCTGAAAAAAATAGTGCCGCGATTACGAGTTATCCTGAAAATGAGCGCTGGATCGGACTTCCTGCCTATATGCTTACGGAAAAAATCTGGTCCCAGTTTATTCGTAAATATAGTAATGTTTATCTGGCGCCGGCCCCTTTTCCTACGGATTATGAAATCATGGGTCAACTCAAACATTTTGAAGAAATTCGGACGGCGAGTGGTTCCAAGGCCTTTGTCGAAATTGTCTTTTACTTCAATCCTAAGGAATCCGGTCCAATTCTTGGCCCCTTTACTCGACAAGCCTCCGAACCCTTTCAAACCAATCCTGACGTTGCTGTCAATATGGTTCAAGCTATGAAAAAAGCTTGTACAAATGTCTGCGAACAAATCATTCAGGACTTTGAGCGCGAAGTCTCAAAGAAAAAGTGACTATGTTTCGTTTTTTCTGGCTCTCTCTACTCATTCTTGTCCTTTCAGGATGTTCCACAATCCTTCAATCCGGAAAAGCCTACCGAGCCAGCTACTATCATTATTCTTTAAAATATGCTCAAGAAGAATCTTCGATCCAAAAACTCCCTATTCGTTTAGGCGTTTATCCGATAACGAGTGATCTCGAATTTCGCTCGAAAGTGATTCTCTATCGGGACGAAGTCGAACCCGATAAAATTGGACGCTATGCGGGTATTTACTATAAGCATCGATGGAACGCATTGCCTCAGTTTCTTCTCGATGATTTACTTGAACTATATCTCCAGCCTCGGTTACAACAATATGTTGCCTACCA
>CAZHAR010000019.1:0-90579 GCA_964530615.1 uncultured Planctomycetota bacterium
AGATTCAGACTTCTCCCTTCCTGAACCCCTTTTCAACCTATACTGATCCATTACCTCTTTTTTTTATATCTTATTTCTTCATCTGAGGTTCTATTTTCTACAATATTATCATTCATAAAATTGCCATTCTAGAATTTTCATTTTAAAAGGGAGAAGGGAAGCATTAGATTTCCAAAAATCCATAGCGTTGAAGATACGGATGCAAAGCGGATGGTAAGCGAATGTGTCCGTCTTCTTTTTGCCCATTTTCAAGCACTGCCACCATCAAGCGCGGGAGCGCCACTCCTGAACCATTCAAAAGATGGAGAAACTTTGGTTTCCCTTTTCCTTTTTTGTAACGCATATTCGCTCGTCTGGCTTGAAAATCAGTGCAGTTGCTACAACTCGAAACTTCTAGCCAACGCTGAACGCCGGGGGCCCATACCTCTAGGTCATAGGTTTTTGTTGAAGCAAATGACATATCACCTGTAGCCAATAAAATCACTCGATACGGAATCTCTAACCGTTGCAAAACAGTTTCGGCGTCCTGAAGCATTTTTTCTAGTTCTTCCGCAGAATTCTCTTGAATGACCAACTTGATCAATTCCACTTTTTTAAATTCATGAATTCGCAAAAGCCCTCGTGTGTCTTTTCCATGCGCGCCCGCTTCTCGACGAAAACAAGACGTTTCGCCAACGAGCTTCACCGGAAGACACTCTTCTTCTAAAATTTCTTCTCGATACAAATTGACCAGAGGAACTTCCGCGGTCGGAATTAAAAATAAATCGTCCTTTTCCAGATGGTACATGTCCTCTTCGAGTTTCGGAAGTTGTCCAGTTGCTTCCAAAGTGGCGCGCTGTACAAGATGAGGCGGAGCGATTTCTAGATAATGATGCTCCTGAACATGAAGATCCAGCATAAATTGGATTAAAGCTCGCTGAAGACAGGCTCCTTTGCCTTTCAGGATGGGAAAGCCTGACCCACTCATTCGACTTCCTCGTTCAATATCGAGAATATTGTGTGTGCGCCCTAAATCCCAATGCGCTTTAGCCTCAAAGGAAAATGTCGGGATTTTACCCCAAGTTCGAATCACACGATTTTGGGTTTCATCCCCTTCTGGAACATCGCTAGCGGGAATGTTTGGGAGCCAAATTAAAAGTTCATGAAGTTCTTTTTCGAGTGCAGTAATTTCCTGATTGAGGTGTTTAATTTGTTCCGAAAGTTCGTTCTTTTTCGTGCGGCTCGATGCCGGATCGCTTTTCAACGGCTGAACTTGTGGATCAGTCGTTTTGTTTTTCTGGTTTCGTTGCTGATTAAACGCTTCGACTTGAGCTATTTTGATCCGTTTGAGTTCATCCAGTTTTAAAATTTGATCCACATCCACGTTTTTTTGTTTCTTCCCCTGAATCACTTTTTTGACGAGTTCAGGATGCTTTCGAATCCAATGAATATCTAACATAATTTTTATCTTTCACAAAAATACCCACTTAGCAATTATAGGGCTGGAGAAGATAAACCTATAAAGATCGATTGGGTTCAAATTTATTTACGCCTCATTCGGCGTAAAAACGGGGTCATTCGTAAATGACCCCTACGGAATACGATTTTTTTTGGGTGCGGATGAGATTAATCTTTAGGGAGTGGAGCGGTCCCGTTGAAATAGGCTTGATATTTGGGCCAGCTATAGTTCGCTATTTTTCGACCTAAAATTAACCCTTCATCATTATCGGTTCGAATATGATACCCGCCCCAAAGACGAGAAACGGCCGCCATTTCCGCTGTTGCAGTAAATGTAGGGAGCGGGAGACACACCTCAAGAGTATGCACTTCTTTCGCGGGTTTTCCATCTTGAGCTTGAACGATTTCTGGCGAAAATCCGACTTCCGTCAATTCGCAACAGTTACGATTTGCAACCGCATTAAAGTGGTCACTCCCCGTAAAAAGTTCCAGAATTTTAGCGGCGGCTCCGCTCGCGGTTGCATGGCCCGAAGGATAACCCGGAAACGGCGGTGTTACAAACGTATCCGGTGAATAAGGCAGCCATTCTTCTGCGGGTACCATTCCAAATCCTTTTCCGGGGCCCATCCAGCCACGAATTTTTTTACCTTTGTGATAAATTCTAACCCACCAATAAGGACGACCCGTATCATAATAACGTTTCGCTTCCCAGCAAGAAATAAAAGCATCAAAAACGATATTTCCGATAGAAAAAAACAATTTAACATCTTGATCTAAATTATTTTTATCACGTCTTGAAACATCTTGCGCAAAACGTAACCAGTGACCCGATTGACCTGTAGAACGGGGGCCATCTCGCATAAATTCAACAATGGCTTTTTGTTCAATGCTGAGATTGGCATTGACCTCCATACATTCCATAACTTCTTTTTCCAGTTGTTCAGTCCC
The DNA here is from genome assembly GCA_964530615.1 of uncultured Planctomycetota bacterium. Lineage (GTDB taxonomy): Bacteria > Planctomycetota > JBBTDB01 > JBBTDB01 > JBBTDB01 > JBBTDB01. The sequence goes on from CAZHAR010000019.1 coordinate 2,386, forward strand.
GTATTGAGGAGGTACGGGCGGTCGAAATTGATCGGAACGTTCCAAAGCAAAGGGTTTGACTCGATACCATTGGGCCGTCAAAAAGCCGGGAGTAAATTTGCCCCCTTTTCCATCATTAAACGTGATTGGAAACCAACTGAGCGGATCCACAATATTCTCAGGAGTATTTTTGGGGCGATAAAAAGTAAAATCGGAATACGGTTTTCCGTTAGAACCCACTTCATCGCCTAATTGATTGGCTCCATCATGAGCACGATAGTTAATAACAGCCTGTGCCGCGGCAATTCCAATCCCTTCTGCTGTCGTAATATCCGTACTGTCCACGTTGGGATCATATCCCATTTCTTTCATTTTGTTTTGAATCCATTCTTTATCTTCTGCATAAACGAACAGAAGCGCACGATAGGACGCATAAGCAATGGCTTTTTCTTTATTGGCTTGAGTGTGCTCTTCAGCAGGACGTCGCAATTTTCCACCTAAACGAGTTCCTACGGCTTGAGCATCATAGGCGGCCCATGCATCATACGCCGCTGTTAATACAATCGCCATCGTCCGCGAGAGAATCGTCGGACGAGCCCGATTGCGATCCACATCTCGTCCAGAGGCTTCCAGAGTAATTTCCAGCCATCGATAAGAAGCGGTTGGATTGAGGTTGGGGGTATGATGAATTAAGAGTTCCTCGTTGGGTTTTTGGGCGTATCCCCTGACCAGAAAAACCAAGAAAAACAAACAAGCTATTTTTCGCATAAATCTGATGACTCCTAAAAAAATACTATTCAATCGATAAATTCCCCCACTTAATGTTTGTTTTCAAAAGATGGGCTTGACCTGTTTGGAATTTCAGTTGAAATGATTGAAGACCTGTTCCAGTATAATCATTAAAAAATTTTTTTTAACTTTTTTTCAATTGATTATTATTTTAATAAATCCATTCCTGTGTGATAGGAATTCTGAATGTTGGCTACCCTAAAAAAACGACGCTTTCTTTTATTTTCTTTAGCTTTGTTTTTCTTCGGCTTCGGATTGGAATTTACGCCCGAACGCTTATCGCGGGATTTTAGCCCCTTTGGTACTGTTTCCACCGATTCTGTTTTTCGTGTTCAATGGGTACAATTTTTTTTCATCGGAATCGCAATTCTTCTGATGTTCGGAAGTTTTTTTTCGTTTCCTTTTAAATTTAACTTCGAACGCGCTCGCCTTTCGTTTATTCCACCTTGGTTTTTATGCTCCTTTGCGCTTTTGCTCTGTTTTTTTGGTCCCCCACTCGCTTTACTTTATTTTCAGAAGTTTATGGTGCCGTTCAAATTTTTTGCTGGGGATACCTTTTATTATTTGACGATTGCGCAGAATTTTGCCCAAACATCGTCCTACACCTTTGATTTGATGTTGCCGACCAACGGATTTCACCCGCTTTGGGGCTATTTTTTGGGAGTGTTGTATCGAGCGACAAATACGAGTCAGGAAATACAGATTTATTTGGCTTTTCTGAGCAGTTTAATTTTTACGGGTCTCGCAGTCTTCATTTTAGGCGCGCTCCTGTATCATCAAACCCGCTCTTTTTTTTGGAGTTTTCTAACCCTCTTTCCCGGTTATTCTTATCTTCTGACTGTTGCGTTAAATAAAAATCACGGAACGCTTTGGTCGTTTGCGAATGGGATGGAATCTTCTTTTTCGCTTTTTTTCGGAAGCCTTGTCTTTTGGGGACTTTATTGGAACTGGCCCGCGACAAATCATCGCAAAAAACTCATTTTCTTGGGGGTTCTGCTCTCATTGTGTACCTTATCTCGCCTCGATGATATTTTCCTCTATGGAGCCGTCTTGTTGCTTTCCTTCTCTGCTTCAAAAAATCAACGTCTTTCCCGAGTGATTTTTCTAGCAATCCCCGGTTTTGTGATGATTGGGGCGTATCTCCTTTATAATTACGTTTCGACCGGAATGATGTTGCCGATTAGCGGAAAATTTAAACAGGGGTTAGGATTTCTTCCCAATCTCTACTTTCTAGTGGAAACCTTTTTTCCCTTTCTGACACGACCCCTAGATCTCTTTGAATATTCTCCTTCGTTTTGGCCCTCTACGAGTTGGCGAATCGTTCAAATGCTTTTTCCTGTTCTGATTGCTGTTTTTATTTTGTCTCGAAAATCTCAAGCATCTTCCTCCTTATTTGTTCCGATTCTTTGTAGCTATATTCTTTTCAAGGGAGCGTATCATTTCTTTTGTGTTGGACTCTGGCATCAGGGTCAATGGTATTATCCGTTATCGATGGTCGCTTCCCATATTTTAATCACTTTAACCCTCGCTTCCTGGCTCAATGACTCTTTTTTTAAAGCCCAAAAGCGCTACGTCCTTGCTGTTTTTTTTCTTTGGAGCCTGCTCTTAACCCATGTTTTCTGGATTGAGATGTGGAGCGCGACTATCAATCAACATTATTACGATTTTTTTCAACGTCGGGAATCGTTGAAAAGCCTATTAACTCAACGAAATAACGCGCCGAATCCCTTGAAATTACTTTCCTATGAAGACGGCATTATCGCGTATTCTTTAAAATTTCCGACTTTAAACGGTTTAGGATTCGCGTTGAATTCCGAGGCCGCACCGTGGAAGTTAAACGGAAATCTCCTTTCCTATGCTTATGAAAAAGGATATCGCATTCTCTGTTCTCTAGTCTATGCGCCCTCGCTGGACCCCTCAAAATCTTCTTATTCCAGTGAAGAAATTCGGGCGAGTCTCGAAAAGGCTTTTTATATGAAGACGGAGCGTGATTTCCAAAAATGGCGCTTTGAGTTATATTATCGAGATCGCTTAACAGGAGCCCTTTTTATTCGGTTTTTTCCTAAAGATTAATCCTCGGAGTTCCGCGTTATGAATACAAGAACCTGTTTTTTTGTTCTGTTCGTCGTCCTTTCCTTTTTTTCTTTTTCAGGAAAATCTCAATCCCTCCCAAAGTTGTTACCTCCACAAACATTTGCATTGATTACGTTTCAAGATTTGCGAGACCTCGAAGCCAAACAGCTAAAAACAGTATGGGGCCAATTTTGTCAACTTCCCGGAGCGCAAGAATTTTTTCGAAACTGGAGCCGAGAATTTAAGCCCTTTCTCTCCTTTATGGATCAATGGATTCGTGAACCTTCTGGAGTGACCTTCGAGGAAATATTCAATTTGTTAGAAGGCGAGATTTCTGTTGCTTTCTTGAATTTGGGACCCTCTCCGATTTTTATGGCCTTTTTAGAGAAAGGGAACCCTCAAACGTTTTTATTGACTTTGATGGAAAAGAATTTAGGAAACCCCAGAATTGAAGCCTTCGGAGAAGAAACGCTTCGGATCTATCCAGAACGAAATCGAGAAATAATCGTTTGCGCTGGAAATTCTGGATTATGGATCAGCAATTCGATGGAAACAATGAAACAAGTTCTTCAGAAGCGGCAGAGGGGCGATCCGAATAATCTCACAAAAACGGCGATCTATCAAAAACATCGTACTGGAAACGAACGTCTTTTTATGTTTCTGAATCCAGAAATGCTCTTCGCTACGGCTCCACAGGAATCTCGTGTTATTCTTGAGGCATTAGGTATTTTTGGATGTGACGGGGTTTCTCTTAGTTATGGATACGAAGGCGACCATTTAGTAGGCCGTTCGCGGCTCTCATTTCGTGAGACTCCTATCGGATTGTTTTCGCCGAGTCATTCTGAAGGATTGCAACCTGAGTCTCTGACGCATTTAAGAGGGCATCTTGTTTCAGCGACCGCGTGTTCTTTCAGTTTTAAAGCCTGGCTTAACTTGCTTCATCAATTTTTGACCACGCTTCCCCCAAAAGATATTGAAGAGTACAAGAAAATGAGCAAGGATGTGAAGTCGTCTTTGGGACTTACTTTGGAAGAATTTGCCGCACTTTTTGGAGATACTTTTTCCAGTTGGCAATTCAAAAGAGAAAGCGCGACTGAATCGCTATACGCCATTGAACTTCGCTCTCCTCAAACACTCTTGAGCCTTTTTCCCAAATTAGAACAGGCTCCTTATATCACCCTTTTGAAGCGAGAATATAAGGGCACCCCTATTTATCAAATAAATCTGGAAACGAATCAATCCGAAGAAATCGGAGCCGTGGTTTTGATGACAGGGCTTTACTTTTACGGAATCCCCACTAATTTTATTATTCATAAAAATCAGTTGATTCTCGCCACGCTTCCACACACCTTACAAGATTATCTGGATCTCCAAACGGTGACTGGAGAAGGCCCCCTCAACCAATTTGCACAAGAGGCCAAAGGAAAACAATTTTTTAGTCTTGCCTATCATCCTAAAGAGACTGCGGAAAATTATCGGGACACTTTACATTTTGTTAAACGATTTGAAACCCTCTTCCGCACCTTTGGAATTCCTTTAGATATTGGGACCTTACCCCGCGCAACAGAAATATTATCGCTGATTAAACCGAATTTGATGCAAATGTATTTTGCGAATAATTGTTTAATTTTTGAATTTAAAGTGGCCCTGCCATTAGGAATGAATACGACAACCCTCGTTTTTGGAGGAGTGTCCGTTATGGGTATTGGAAGTGCTATCGCGATTCCAAATTTTTTAAAGACGCGAGAGCAGGCGGAAAAAGCGACGTTTATGGCCCAGATAAAAATGTTGGAAGCGGCGCTAAGAATGTACGAATCGGATTACGGTAAATTTCCTCCGGAAGGCGATGAAAATCTTGTTGTTTATTTAGATGGAAACCCCCAAAATGGCGGCCCTAAAATGGCTTATTTTGAATTTATTTCCAGTGACCTTGAAGGAAATCTCTTTTTGGATTTCTGGAGAAATCCCTATCATTATCGACTGACAAGGCCTGTAAATTCTAGTAAAGAAGATTATTTCCGAATTTATCTTTGGTCCAATGGCCCGAATGGAATTGATGAGTCCGGAGAAGGAGATGATATCAAGAACTGGGATTAATCAGTTCCAGAAGCATATTTCGGGTTGAAGAACAATTTGAGTTTGATGTTCTACTCGATTTCGAATTTGATCCATCAATTGTAAAACATCCTCTGCGGTAGCTTGTCCCCGATTGAGAATAAAATTGGCGTGACAGGCCGAAACAATTGCATCTCCGACCATATGTCCTTTAAATCCCGCTTGATCAATGAGTCGTCCGGCGGAATGTCCGGGTGGATTTTTGAAAACACAACCCGCGCTGTACGCAGACAGGGGTTGGGTCTGACATTTTTCTTGCATTACCGATATCTTAGATTCTCGAAGCTGAGCGCGTTCCACGTTGGGTTGTAATTGGAGAATGACTTCTAGGATCACCTCGTTTCTCAAGCCTGAATTTCTATATTCAAACTGACATTCTTCCTGAGTTTTCCAGCGTAAGCTTCCCTCTTTTTCCAGAACGTGAACCAAAAAAACACTTTTTCCAATATTCGCGTATTTTCCGCCCGCATTGATGGATAAAGCGCCTCCAACGGTTCCGGGGATTCCAACGAGTTTTTCCATCCCTCCCAAATTGCGTTGTTCGGCAAATTGAATCAAGGCGTTTAGCGAGGCTCCACATTGAGCGCGAACAAAATGATGCTGTTCCAATTCGATTTTTCGCAAGTGTTTGAGGGAAAGGACGACCCCTTCAAGATCGCGAGTAATTAAAAGATTGGAGCCTCCGCCCAAAATATAAATAGGAATTTCATATTCGAGACATCGTTGATAGACCTTCACCAGAGAGGAAATCGAGCGTGGGGTAAAAAAGGCCTTGGTTTTCCCTCCGATACGAAAAGTCGTTTTTTCTCGTAAAGAAGCGTCATAAGTGATTTCAGCGACAGGAACTTTGGAAAAGAGTCCTTGAGCGTGTAGAATAGGATACATGAAAACCTCCAACAACGAAAATCGGGCGATTGATCTAGTGGGTTCTCTATATCGGAAAACCTCCCTTTCCTCTTGAGAGAAAAAAATCTTCTCTTAAAATGAAGAATATCCCTTAATTCGAGAGCTATTTATGATTCAAGAAATCGATCCGGCTGATTCGGATCCGAAAGAAACGGAAGCGCCCGTATTATTTCCTCTAAAAACGTCTCCAAGCACCTCAAAAAATCCTTTATTGATTCAAGAATTTCCCTGTAATTTTGGAAAATATCAACTTTTAAAACCGCTCGCGCAAGGGGGAATGGGAGCGGTTTATCAGGTTCGACAAAGCGGGAATTCTCAAGAATTTGCTTTGAAGATGCTCACCGATTGGCAAGAAAAAACGGCCATTCAACGCTTTAAAAATGAAATCAGCGTTATTTCTAAATTAAAACATCCCGGAATCGTCACTATTTATGACTATGGAGAAGATCAAGGAGTTCCCTTTTTAGTGATGGATCTCATCGAAGGAGAGTCTCTTTCTTCTTTATTAAAAAAAGAAGGCCCTTTCCCTCTAAAACGCTGTTTAAAAATTTTAATGCAAATTTGTATGGCGCTAGATTACGCGCATACCCACGGAGTGATTCATCGTGATATTAAACCCGCTAATATTTTATTAACCCCTCAAGGAAATCCTCGATTGGTGGATTTTGGTCTTGCCAAAAATATCCAATTAGACGTTGAAAGCCAAAAATTGACCCAAACCGGACAGATTCTCGGAACGCCTGCTTATATCGCGCCGGAAGTGATCGCCGGAGAAAAAGAAAAAATAGGGATTGCGACCGATATTTATAGTTTAGGAGTGACTTTGTATGAATTATTAACCGGAAAAATGCCCTATCAAGGGGAGAATTCCTTAAATTTATTTCAACAAATTCTTTCACAACCCCCTATTCCTCCCCGTTATTATAATCCGTCGATTCCTCTGCAAGTGGAATCGATCCTCTTGAAATGTTTGAAACGAGATCCGCTTGAACGTTATTCAAGCGTGAGAGATCTGGGAAAAGATATTTCTCGCTATCTCTCCGATATTCCCATTAAGAAACAAGGATTATTTCTCAAGCGTCAAGGGTTTTTAATCCTACGAGAATATTGGTTTTTCTTTTTTTTATTCATCACGTTGATTTATGGCTGGAAATGGCACCAGTATCATTCCGATATCTTAAATAAAACGCAACAGACACACGCCATCGAACTCCAAGCGAAAAATCAGGACATCCAACAACTTTATGAATTTCTAAAACTGGAGCAACATACAACGTCTTTAGAATTGTTGCGTTCCGAAAAAATGAAGCAAGATCATTTAACGAAACAAGAGCAATTATTAACGCAACATAAATCTCTTTCTGACGAAATATCTCAATGTGAAGAGTATATTCTGTTTCTAAATACGCAACAAAAACAACGTCAAGAGGAAGAAAAAAAACTTGAAACAGACCTTCAAGAAATATTGTTCTGGAGTTATCTATTGTTTCAAGAAACGAATCTAGAAATGGCGGAACATTTTCTAAAAAAATATGCTCCGGCTCATCCAGAATTTAAAATCTTCCTTAAGGTTATTGAGGCAGAACAACAAGAAGAGTGGCAGAAAGCGATGAAGTTGTTATTAGAGATTCCTCCTCCTTTTGAAGAAATAGCCTTGGGAAAGATGGCGGAACTTTCGTTGTTGCATTTTCACGATTTGAAAAATACTCGATCGTTATTACAAAAACTCGAAGCTCTTTTTCCGAAAAGTATTTTTAGGGTTCCCGTAAAAGCTGGAATCCTTTTTGAATCGAGAGACTATGAAGAACTTTATCAATTACTAAAAAATGTTCCGATGGACATCCCTTGTGCGTCCCTCTTTTATTTTCAAGGAATTCTGGATTGTCAACTTGCGAATTATCGATCCCCAAAAACTTGGAAATCTCCCGCAAATCAAAAAAAAGGAGTAAGAGCTTTACAAAAAGCGGTTCAACTCAAACCAAAAGATCCTAGATATTCAATGGCTTTAGGACTGGCATTCTATTTTCAGAACGATTTTCTATCTGCCGGAAGTGCCTTTCAAGAAACGATAAAACTCCGTGGGGACGCAACAGATTGGAGCTGTCTCGCCGGGGCGTTCCTTCAATTACATTGTTACTCTGACGCGAAGATCCTTTTGGAAAAAGCCTTGACGATGGATACGGAAAATGAAATCACTCTTTATTTTCAAGGACTTTTAAAAATCGAAGAAAAAAAACCGGAAGAAGCACTTTCGCTTTGGGAGTCTGCCTCTTTTTTTTGGCAAAGACGATTACAACAGCAAAAATTCTTGTTTGCGGGCCATTTAGCCCTATTAGAATCCTTTGAAAATTCTTTTCAGAGCGCCTATTCCACTTTGTTGCTTCATCTAGGAGAGTATAAAAAAGCAAGCTGGATTTTTGATTCAATGTTGAAAAAAAATACCCAAGCTCAGAAAGGAGCCCTTGGAATCGGAAAAATGTTGTTGTTTCAAAACCAACAGGCCCAAGCTCAGGATTATTTTCGTCAAGCGTGGATCGTTGCGGAAGATAAAATTCCGGAAACTTTTTTATGGAACACGTTTTATTATTTAAAACAAAAGGAACTAAAACAAGTCCGTGCTATTTTAGAAGGAACTTTTTCTTGTCCTGACCCGATTCCCTCTACTTTACTTATTTTTAGAGAACTCATTGATTTACTTCCGGAAGAATTTTCGGAGGAACTAGAACACCTTTCAGAGACCGATCGTGTTTGGACAAACCAGTTTATCCTTTATTTACGGGGCCAAGTGACTCTCGAGCAAGTTTGGCAGAGTACTTCGACATCAGAGCAACAGGCCAAAACTTACTTCTATTTAGGAATGATCGAGCAACAAAAAAATCAAGAAACCAAAGCAAAAGAATTTTTTGAACAAAGTTTTCAGAAACAGCAGGTTCTTCTTGAAGAATACTTTATGGTCTGGATCGAACTCGGTGGATATCAGTATTTCAACAAAAAATAAGGACGTTTCGTTATGTATACCCCTCCGACTTCATTAGGCACACATTATTTGCAAATTTCGATTCAAAATTTCAAGGATTTAAAATCTTTGGCGGATAAAGCACTCGCTCAAATTCAGCCTGAAGATTATCACTGGAAGCCAGATTCTGAATCGAATAGCCTAGCGATTTTAATGCAACATTTAGCGGGAAATATGCTTTCACGCTGGACTGATTTTCTCACTTCGGATGGTGAAAAAATCACTCGGAACCGAGACCACGAATTTATGGACAGCAGACCGGCTATCGAGTCTTTAAAAGAACTCTGGGAAAAAGGATGGACCTGTTTTTTAGACACCCTTTCAACACTTACAGAAGCGGATTTATTAAAAACAGTCACTATTCGTGCCGAACCGCATTCCGTACTGCAAGCGATCAATCGACAACTCACTCATTATGGTTATCATATCGGACAAATCGTTTATTTATGCAAACATTTAAACTCTGAACATTGGAAATCGCTTTCGATTCCACGTGGGAAATCTACAGATTTTGTAACCAAGAAACCCTCCTAAAGCCGACGATTAAAGAATTTTTGCCAGTAACAAAAAGTTCTATATAAATCAAAAGTGCCCAAGGGGCAATAAAAATCGACTTCAAATATTTTACCTTTGAATCCCTTCTCTAGAAGCAGATTCCCCAACGAAAAGAAGAATTGAGGATCTTCCGAGGGGAACGTTTCCAACAGAGAAAACATCGAGAGGAGCGTTTTTGCTTGACGAAAATACCAGACCTTCGTATCTACAAAGGCTCCAGATTGAATTTGCTCTAGAGGCGTTGGCGAAAGAAAAGAAACAATCGTTTGGGAGGAATCTATTTTAAGAGAGAGATGTTCTTCCTGAATGGGAAACGAGGTCTGAGTGCGTTGTCGAAAACTCCAGAGAATAAAATCAGCGTTTGTGGATTCTCGGAACAACTCAAACAACGGGGGGTTCCACAGAATTCCATGAGATCCCCAGGAAATACGAACCGGTTGTTCTGGATCTATTGCGTTTAAGTATTTTTTCCAATCCAATAAAGGAGGGACAACCACTTCATGAGCGAGCGCATGTTTAAGGGCGCCAAAATAGTCGGACCAAAAACGATAGGCTTCAACATCTCGCGGGGTTCCCCATTGTAACATATAAGGAACTTCATAAAGAATTGTTTTTAATCCTTCTTGTTGCATTAAATTGTACACGAGGCTGACATAATATTCTCCTTGAATATCCCAGGGAAGTTCTAACAATTTCGGAAAATATTTTTTTACAGAATCTCCGCGTTTGAAATAATATGTTCCCGTAGAGATATATTCTTGATAGGGATCCGTTGTAAAAGGAACTTTTTCTCGGGCTTCTAAAAAAATTTGTTGTTCTGCTCGAAGAAAAGCGTAATTTGTAGTTCCCGGAAGATGGGGGTGAAATCCGCGATAGGCGACGATCGCGCCATCAGCATCGTAATTTCGAATCGTTTGTAGAAAATCGTTATAGTTCCAACCCATTGAAAAATCGCAATAATTAATTACCAGTTCTTCTTCATCCGAAATACAATCTACTCTTTGAACAATACTATACACAGGTCCTTTTTGGTGGGGAAGAACTGGAAGCATTTGATAGGACGGGGCGATTTTTTGTAATAGTTCACGAAGATCAGTCTTTTCGAGAAGATCCGGTCGACAAATAAAGGTAATTTTTTTCTCACCGGGAAACAAGTGTACCAGATGTTCAATAATGGGGTGCTTGTCTATTTCCATTAAGAATTTTGGACACCGGTATCCGGCTTGAATAAAGCGCCGACCTTCTCCGGAAAGAGTTATCAAAATATGCATAAGAAAGAGTTATAGTTTATATAATTTAATCTTGTTGCGTAAAGTGGTACGATGGAGCCCTAATTTTCGAGAAACGAGCGTTTGGTTATGTTTGTATTCGTCGAGAACCTGCCGCAAAAGGGAGGCTTCAAAATGGCCAATAATTTGTTCAAAAAGAGTATTCGGATTTTGCTCGGGGTCTTGATATATCTTTTTAACTATTTGATCGATTTCTTCTTGAGAGGTCGTCGTGTTTTTCGTTTTTTCTAAAAAAAATACTGACGGCAAATGCACTGGCAAAATAAGACGATTTCTCGAAAGCAGAGAAGCCTGTTCTACTACATTTTTTAATTCACGAATATTTCCCGGCCAAGAATACTGTTGCATTAATTGGACGGTCTCTAGAGCAAACGAAGTCTCTTTTTTTTGACTCTGGGACAAAAAATACTGGAGGAGTAAAGGGATATCGTCTCGTCGTTCTCGAAGTGGTGGAAGAGGAATGACCAGTGCGTTTAGACGATAAAACAAATCCGTACGAAAGGTTCCCAGTTGTACTCTTTGTTGAAGATCTTGGTTGGTCGCACAGATAATACGAGTATCCACGACTCGAGAAGTATTACTTCCAATTCGTTCAAAGGTTTTTGTTTCAAGAAAGCGAAGTAATTTGGCTTGATGGCTAAGCGGAATTTCTGCGATCTCGTCGAGAAATAAGGTTCCCCCTTCCGAAATTTCGACTTTTCCGATCTTAAGTCGATTGGCACCGGTATAGGATCCGATTTCGTGGCCATAGAGTTCGCTTTCAAAAATGGATTCGGTTAAGGTGGCGCAGTTAACAATCGAATAGGGGCCACTTTGTCTGGGGCCGTACTCATGAATCGCACGCGCAATCAATTCTTTTCCCGTCCCACTTTCTCCTTGAATTAAAACATTCGCTACGCTAGAGACCGCGTATGCTACTTGTTTAAAAACCTGTTGCATGGCTAAGGATTGCCCAATCAGAGCTAATTTTCCAAGCGATTCTTTCGGAGAGGTTTTGGATTCAAGTGTAAACTGTCGAGTGTGGAGGGACTGTTGAATCAGTTGTCCGATTTTTTCGAGATCAACGGGTTTGGTTAGATATTCAAAGACTCCGGATTTCATTGCCTCTACAGCAGTTTGAATCGTTCCATAGGCGGTCATTAGAATAATAGAAACGTTGGGCAGGAGCGCTTGAAACTTCTGAATCGCTTCAATTCCGCTGAGTCCGGGCAAGTGAATATCCATTACGATCACCTCAGGCGGTGTCGAGACACAGCGGGAAAGCGCGTCTTCTGCGGTTGCCGAAACAGAAACAGAGTATCCGAGTTCTAAAAGAAACTCTTGAAGCGCCAAACAAATTCCTGCTTCGTCGTCTACGACATAAATATGGCCCTTCATGAGATATCCTTTTTTTTAGATATCGAGCAGATCCCAATTAATCTTAGCGGCTCTGGATTCAATAAAAATGCGCCGATCACGAACTTCGGTTCCCATGAGCATAACGAATGCTAGATTCACCGCGTGTTTATCGATCATGGTCACTTTTTTCAAAATACGATTTTTAGGTTCCATGGTGGTTTTCCGTAGTTCTCCGGGGTCCATTTCACCAAGACCTTTATATCGTTTAACCTCCAAACCTTTTTGTCCAATTTTTGAAAGTTCTTTAATCAGCCCTTTAAAACTTTGAATTTCAATGGATTCTTTGATATCACCTGATTTCAGAGTAAATTCCCCATTTAAGAAATTTTTCAGAGGGAGCCCTAATTTTTCCAGTTTTTCCAAATGAAGGAGCATTTCTGCTAATTTATCGGTGATGGGACTCAAGGTTAAATTCGTAATCTGAAAATAATCTTTATGTTTTAGAGAATCAAATTCTTTCTCTTCGGTATTTATTTTTTCTAGGGCAGGATGGATCTTTTTCTGTTGTAAAAAATAAATCTCTAATTCTTCGTCAGAATGAAAATATCTAATCTCTGGAGCGAATTTAATTTGGTATTTTGGACGTTTCCAATCTTGTTGGAGAGTACTTTTAATCCATTCGTTTAAATCCATTTGCGCGCTGTAATTTAAGAGTTCATCGGCATCGTTCAGGGTGTGAGCGATTTCAAGAATTTCTTTGAGAGGTTGATTGCCAAACGAAACACGATTATTTTTATCGACTAAAAGAGTTTCTTTAACGCCCTGAAACGCGTAATCTCGAATCATTTCTTTAAAATAAATATAATATTTTGGATCTCGACCTCCTTTACTGACCGAAAATAAAGGGGGTTGAGCGATAAAAAGGTATCCTTCTTCGATGAGTTGAGGGATATAGCGGAAGAAAAAAGTGAGCAAGAGTGTACGAATATGGGAACCATCAATATCCGCATCGGTCATAATAATGACTTTTTCATAACGAACTTTTGTATAAACGACTTTGTTTTCTTCCAAGTGCCAGTCCGGGATAATGACTTGTAACAGCGACTCAATTTCCGAATTTTTGAGCATTTTATCCATCCGGGCCTTTTCCACATTAATGATTTTTCCTTTAATAGGAAGGATGGCTTGGAAATAAGTATCTCGGCCCATTTTCGCAGACCCGCCTGCCGAGTCTCCTTCGACAATATACACTTCTGTTCCTTTGGTTTCCTTGCAATTACAATCGGCTAATTTTGTGGGGAACGAAGCGCCTCCGAAGGCTTTTTTTCGGGCATTAAGGCTAAATTTTTTCATTTGTTCGCGTAACATTTTGGCTTGTTCGGCTCTCGCCAGAATAATTTCCGCGACTTTCGGATTTTCTTCCAAAAAGGTACTCAGTTGTTGACCCACAATCGATTCGACTAGCCCTTGAACATTCGGATTGGTCAATCGCACCTTCGTCTGGCTCTCAAATTGAGGTTCTTTGACATGAGCGTTAATAATCGCCACGATCCCTTCTCGGTAATCTTCTCCAATGGGTGGATTTTTTTCATCCCTTAATTTTTTTTCTTTGCGGGCATAGTTATTCAGAGAACGAGTCAGTGCTGTTTTAAAACCGGATAAGTGGGTTCCCCCTTGAGACGTGTTGATATTATTGGCAAAGGAGTAAATCGTTTCTCCGAAATTTTCGGTGGTATGTTGAAACGCAATTTCAATCTTAGGGAGTTCGGGATGTGTTTTTTCTTCTTTGAGGATGTAAACGACCTCTTTATAGAGAGGATTTAATCCTTTGGAGAGTTCTTCGACATAGGCTTGCAAGCCCACTTCATTTAAAAACGTTTCTTTTTGGCCAGTTCGCTTATCTTCTAAAACGATGGTCAATCCGCAATTCAGGAAAGCGATTTCTCGGAGGCGTCTTCGAAGTGTTGCATATTTAAATTCTGTTACAGTTAAAATGGTCGGATCGGGTTTAAAATGAACCAAGCTTCCACGTTGGTCGCTAGGGCCGATTTCAAGGAGTTTGGTCTGAGGAATTCCACAAGAATATTTTTGGCGCCAGTGTTTTCCTTTTTGAAAGACATCGACTTGAAGTTCTATGGAGAGCGCATTCACGACAGAAAGGCCAACCCCATGTAGACCGCCCGAAAAAGAATAGGATTCTCCGTCAAATTTCCCACCGGCGTGAAGGACGGTTAAAGCGAGTTCGAGGGCTGATTTTTTATTTTTTTCGTCCATCCCTACGGGGATTCCACGGCCATCATCGAGACACGAAACGGAGCCATCCGAGTAAAGGGTAATATGAATATTTTTGCAATAATTAGCGAGATACTCATCCACGGAATTATCCAAAATTTCCCAAACGAGGTGATGTAAGCCGGGTTCTCCGGTGTCTCCGATGTACATTCCGGGTCGTTTTCGGACGGCTTCCATATCTTCAAGAACTTCAATTCGGTCGTATCCGCAACTGCCACAAATGAATACGTCATCGCGAGATCGGCGACAAGCATTACAATAGTTTTTCTGACAAACAGCACAAACTCCGGTACTGACTGATTTCGGATGATCAAAACAAAACGTCGTTTCTGGCATAAAAATTTTCCTGTAGGAATAAGCAGAGTTCAAATGATAATTTTAAGAAGGAGGGGGAGCGGGAGGTCCGAAAGAACCTAATTTAAAAAGGATCTGATCGATTTTATTTCCTTTGATTTGTTTTAGTTTTTCCAAAATCTCTGTGCGATAAAATGTTGAAATCTCTTGTAAAGTGGCGCTGGAAGAAACTTCAATGGTTACTGTTTTTCGATAAACCCCTTTGACCCGAGTGAGATCGATAAATTTTTCAGGACAGATCTGACCCCAGATAAAATAGGTATCTCGATTTCGATAAATATGAGCCAATTCTCCGACTTCAAATAAATCAGAGAGAATGTCTTTAATGCGGGAAGTGTTGTGCTCACGAGAATAGGATTCATCCACCAGACTATCCTTTTAAGGAAACCGGCATGATTAAATATAAAAATTCATCGGAAACTTCGACGAGGCCGGCCGTTTCTTCATCTCGAAATTTTAAAGAAAAAGAATCGCTCCACCAAATTTTCAAGATATCAATCAGGTAATCTGGATTAAAGCCTAATTCGATGGGATCGCCCTGATAGTCGATTTTCATTTCAAGAAGAGCTTCTCCCAAATTGGAGGCATGAGCAGAAATATTTAAGAGTCCTTTTGAAACACTGAAACGAATCACACGAGATTTTTCATTGGTCATCAAAGAAGCTTGACGAACCTTGGAAAGAATTAAGTCTTTAGGGCACGTTAACATTTTATCGCAATTTTTTGGAATGACATCTTCAAATTTTGGGAAGCGTCCTTCCAGAAGTTTAAAGAACAAGGTTGAGTTTTTGGATAAAAAGACGATATGATTGTTGTCAAAAAAGAGAGAAATTTTTTCTTCTTTGGCAATTATTTTTTCCAAATGATTTAGGCCCTTCGCTGGAATGATAATTTTGACTTCTTCTGGTGGGCCTTTTTTTAAAGGTTCTTTGGCAAGGGCCAATCGTTTTCCATCCGTGGCGACAAGCGTTAGAAGATCGGGCTTGAAAGAAAACAGAATCCCATTCAAGGTATAGCGACTGGATTCTTTGGCGGTTGAGAAAACGACCCTGCGAATCATTTCTTTTAATTTTAAAGAATCCATTTCAATCTGAAATTTGGACGAAACTTCTGGCATTGGAGGAAAATCTTCAGAAGGGTAGTTCACTATTTTAAAAGTGCTTCCCTCGCAATGAAGGGTACAACCGCTTTCTGTCTTTTCAAGCTTAAATCGTTCATCCCCCACTTCACGAAGAATTCCGGAAATTTTTTGAGGAGGTAAAAGGATTTCTCCTGCGTTTTCTACTTGAACCGGAGACAAGATATATTTAATCCCCGCTTCCAAATCGGTTCCTATTAGCTCTAGCGAATCTTGTCCTACGGTTTTGATTTTAACGTGTTGAAGAAAAGAATCGGATTCTTTGGTAGAAACCATTCCCCCTACAAGTTGAATCGCTTCAAGGAATATACGACGATCACATTCTATTTTCATAAATATATAAACTTCAAATTTTTTTTAAATATAGCCAATAAAATACTAAATCGAATGATTGAATTGCAAGAGTATTTCGAGAATTGAAGGCAATTTTAAGAAGAGTGTTATTGTAGCAATAAATTTTCTGCAAGACAATATCTCTTTCAGCGAAAATTTTGTTTATAACTGGTTTTTATAAAATAAGTTATAAATTTTTAAATGATTTTTTAAAAAAAGAAGATTTAAAATCTCTCTAAAAATGCGTTTAAACCTGTTTTTTGGAAGGGGAGTCTCTTTACCCTAAAATTGTTTTTGAGTGCCTTAAAAATCAAAATTTGGAGTTTTTAGAAACAAATGCTACCCTCTTTAAACTTTAAAAGTTTTTGTGAAATGGGATTCATGAAATATCGTTTTCTAGGAAGCCTCTGTTTTTTTATACAGTGCTTTGGACAAAAGGAACCAAAAGAGGTATTTTTGGAGTTATCCACAAAAATTGCCCTGTTTTTGATCTTTAAAAATTTCTCTTTCTTAGATCATCATCATATTCATCTAGAGTGATCATTTGTGGATAACTTGGGGATCAATTTTTATAAAATATTGTATATGAATATTTTATAAAAAAAAAAAAATGTGGAAAGTCGGTGGATAACCTGTGGATAACTTGTGGATAACTTGGCAAGTTATCCACAAAGGATCACCCTGCCATTTTGGCGGTGGATAACTCGGTACTTTATCCACAGGTTATCCACAGGTTATCCACAAAGTTATCCACAAAAAAAATCAAAGGGTCAAAACCGACGGAAAACGCCTCTAGCAAAAAGTGGATAACTTTATATAAATGTTTATAAAATATTTAATTTTATATAGTTATAACATTATTTTTTTGTTGAAAAATTGTGGATAACTTTGAAGAAGTCTAAAAAACCTATAATTTTATATCGGGTTTTTTTAAATCGGGATCTTGAGAAAAATTTTTTGATCCACAAAATCCCCTTTTTTTGTTGAAAAGTATCTTTAGTAAAATGTGTACAACTAAAAAAAAATTGTTATAACTATATACTAAAAAATAAATTATAAAGTTATCCACATTGTTGAAAACCTGTGGATAACTTTGTGGATAACTTTTAAGGAGGTTTTTCATGCCCTTAATTGATACGCATACTCATCTGGATGCGGAACAATTCGAGAGTGATCGTCAAGAAGTCATTTCTCGCGCTCAACAGGCCGGTTTAATTTATGTTCTCAGTATCGCTGTCGATTTAGAAACAACTTATAAAAATCTTGAATTGGCCGAGAAAAATTCTTTTATTTATGCCTCTTGTGGCCTTCACCCCAATAGCGGAAATCTCTGGTCCCAAGAATTAGAAGAAGCCTTTCAAGAAGTGGTAAAACATCCTAAAATTGTGGCTGTTGGAGAAACGGGCCTCGATTTTTATCGCGAGTACTGCCCCCATAAACAACAATATCTCGCTTTAGAAAAACAAATGCAACTTGCCAGACAAGCGGATTTACCCGTAATATTACATTGTAGAGACGCACATAACGCCCTTTTAGACTATTGTGAAACGTATTCCCGTCAATGGGGAAAACTGAAAGGCGTGATTCATTGCTTTTCAGGAGGGCCAGAAGAAGCGAAACGCTATCTAGACTATGGATTTTATTTAAGTTTCGCAGGACCATTAACTTATAAAAAAAATAATGTCTTGAGAGAAGCCTTAAAAGTAACCCCGCTCGATCGGATTCTGGTTGAAACCGATTGCCCCTACCTTGCCCCTCAATCGAAACGCGGACTCCGAAACGAACCTGCATATGTTACTTTTATCGCGGAACAAGCGGCTTCAGAGTTAAAGATACCGATAAAATCCTTTCATCAAGCCGTTACAGAAAATGCCATGAATTTATTTCGTTTGCCTAGGAACTAAAAATTATGGAAGAAGAATTTATTCTGTTTCGAGAAGTTTATTCTAAATTGAAAAAGGCTCTCGAAGAACGAGTGATTGGAATGTCTGCCGTTCTCGATCAATTATTAACCGGATTATTCGCAGGGGGACATATCTTATTAGAAGGTTGTCCCGGACTCGGAAAAACTTTGATGGTTCGAACCCTCTGTGATTGCTTAGAACTCGAATTTAGAAGGATTCAGTTCACCCCTGATTTAATGCCCGCGGATATTTTGGGAACCCATATCCTCATCGACCAAGAACACGGAAAAGAATTTCAATTTCGTAAGGGCCCTATTTTTGGAAATTGTGTCTTGGCCGATGAAATTAACCGAGCCACTCCAAAAACACAATCCGCATTGCTGGAGGCGATGGAAGAAAAAACAGTCTCTCTTGCACGAGAAACCTATTTTCTTCCAGACCCTTTTTTTGTCATTGCGACCCAAAACCCAATCGATATGGAAGGCACTTATCCTTTGCCAGAAGCTCAACTCGATCGATTTTTATTTAAAATTGAGGTCCAGATTGGAAAAGTCGAAGATATTTGCGCGATTATTGATTTAAATACAGGGGTTCAGAAAAAAATAATTCATAAAATCCTTTCCGGAGAACAATTTCCTAAATTGATACAGATTTCTCGAAAGATATTGATTGCTCCCTTTTTGAAAGAAAAAATTGGAAATTTGATTCTGGCTACCCACCCTTATACTCCGAAAAGTCCAGAATCCGTTAAAAAATATGTCAAATTTGGATGCGGACCCCGAGGCGCCCTCGCCATCGCTTTGAGCGCTAAAGTGTCCGCTTTAAAAAAGGGACGCGTTTCGGTCAGCCTTGACGATATTCGAGAAGTTCTTCATCCAACCCTACGACATCGCTTGATCTTGAACTTTCAAGGAGAAGCCGAAGGGATCACGACCGATTATTTGTTAACTCAATTGGAAAAACACTATTTAGAGGATTGAATCGTTAGAGTTTTCGATAAATTTGTTGATTTCTTAACGATTTTTTATTATTTTTAGACAAGAGGTCACCACTATTCATAGGATTATTGAGAGAGAGATTTCATGAAATCGATAAAATTTTTTCTGCTCTGCTTGTTTTTGACGACCCTTTTCAGCGGGTGTTTTATGTGTCCTAAAGATGAAGATCGATATGTGTACACTCCTAGACATCTCCCCGGAGGGCTAGATGAACCTCTTACGCATAAAAACTGGGATGATGAAGGATACGAACCCTCAAGATCCGAAGGTTTGGGTTGGCCCTGGAGCTATTAAACATCTTATATAGACTGAACAGGAAGCGCGCTTCGAAGCAGTTGCCCACAAGCCGCCGCAATGGGATCTCCTCGCTGTATTCGAAGCTGAGTCTGAATTCCGGAACGTTTTAAAATGGCTTGGAACTTCAGTGTCGTCTCTTGGGAAGAAGCCTGATACGGAAGTTCTGGAACCGGGTTCATCGGAATTAAATTAACTAAAAACTTCCTTCCGCGAATCTTTTGCGCCAGAAGGTGAGCCAATACTTCCGAGTCATTGACCCCCGCAAGTAAAACGTATTCTAACGTCAATCGACGTCCCGTTTCTTTTTGGAAAAGCGCTCCTTCCAACAACAATTCTTCGATAGAAACACGAGAATGAGGAATGAGTTTTTTTCGTAGATCCGGATCCGCCGAATGAAGCGAAATCGCTAAATTAAATTGTTCGGGTTCCTTTTTAAAACGTCGAATTCCTTCAAGAATACCCGAAGTCGACACCGTAATTCGTCGCGCTCCTAAATTAAATCCTTGAGGGTGATTGAAAATTCGAAGCGCCTGAATCAGATTCGTATAATTGAGAAAAGGTTCTCCCATCCCCATCACTACAATATTGTCCAGTTGGCCCCCAAGATGGCTCAAATGGAAAATTTGTTCAACGATTTCTCCGGTGGTGAGATTGCGTTTGACTCCTCCGATTCCACTGGCACAAAAAACACAACCCACCGGACACCCGACCTGCGTAGAAATACAGGCCGTTTTTCGATCTCCTTGACGAATTAAAACACATTCCACCGCAGAGCCGTCGGGAAACGCAATCAAAAGTTTTTCAGTTCCGTCTTTCGCTTTGAGATTTTCCACAATTCGAGAAAAAATCAAGGTTTGTCCTAGATGTTCTCGAATTGTTTTCGGAAGATTTGTCATTTGTGTTGGATCGGAGATATATTTTTTATAAAACCAATCCAGAATTTGTTGGCCCCGAAAGGAAGGTTCCTCGGTTTGCTGAAAGAGTTCCATCCAGTGAGGAGGAAGTTGTTGAGAAAGGGAAGAAGAAAGAAAGGCCCAGTCTATCATATGTCAGTAAAAAAATAAGAATTTTGGGAAAAAAAAACGGAAAAGTTGCAATCTGAAGAAAGACTATAATACAATGGGAAACCCTCTGTAGCAAATCAAGAGAATAAAAAGATACCCTCAATTCCTTAGAGAAAAAAAAGGTCATTATGAAATGTTGTTGCTTAAATCTGGTTTGGATTGGTTTTTATCTTTTGTTAATGGGTTGTGAAACGGGAGATTATCGCACAGACGGGATGGATACTCATGATATTGAAAAGGAGGTCCGTGAGGATTATCGGCGCGAAGAAATCGCGCGTAAAGGCGGATCAGGCGGGTTTACTCGCACGAACTCCAGCGAGGATACTCATCGCCAAACAAAGCGTCCAATCATTGAAAAATCATCCAAAAAATATAACAAGATAGAAGATATTGAAAACGACGCAACAGCCGAAGTTAAAAAAGAACCTCCGAAAAAAGAATCTAAAACAGAAAAAGAAAAAGAGGTTATTGTTGTAGACACAGAAAAAAAAGAAAAAAAATCGTCGGATTCCTTTAAAAAAACAAAAGGGGTGAGCGAAGAACAGTATGTTCCTGAAGAAGATAATCATCGAGTCATTGCTAAAAAAGCCTACACAGAAGAAGAATTAAAGTTGAGAGGAGCCGATTCTAACGGATCGATTACCGCAGACGGAATCATTATTGCACACCCTCGAAAGGAATTTCCGCCTGCCCGTTTTGTCTCTCTCTGGAGCGATGAATATCCTAAAATTGAAATGCCTAAACAAGCCAAAAAAGAACTCGTTTTTGGTCCATATTCTCGTTTTCAATTTTATCAAGATTTTGGCAAAAATCGCTGGAACTTTGATTGGATTGACATTTCTCAAGAACTCAAAGAGTTGCCGATTTCTCTAGAGGGCTGGAAACTCACGGAAAAGAAATGGAACGCTCGCGATGGTTCTGGAGAGAATTGGGATTATGGTCAAAGTTGGGCCTACGAAGAAGATCAACTCTGGAAACTGGTGTTGGTAAAATCCGGAGATTATTGGAGTTCAGAAGATTATTCCAAGCCGTATTCGGTTCTCTATTGTTACTTCAAATTTGAAGAGCAACAAACGCGAGTCTTTTACCTTTTACGTAACGAACAGATTGATCCAAGAGCCACAGAAATCATCGTCGATAATTCTAAACCCTATGATTTTGAACGCTTCCTTGAATATCTTTCTAAGACCCTTCCTCCTAAAAATTCAAATTCTCCTTCCAAATAATCCATCCATTACCAGACATTTTTTTAAGAACCCTCAAAAAAAATGGAGGCCCTGAATAATCAACATTTCAGGGCCTCTTTTCATGTAAGCTTTGTTTATTTAAAAACCGCAGTAGAAGGAGCGAAAATGGAAAATTTTCCAAATGAGAAAAAACGTCAGTTCCTCTCAACTCTAGGAACCGTCTTTTATATCATAGGAATAGTTGTAGGGGGCCCCGTAATGATTTTTCTTTTAATTCAATACCAAATCCGTTTTGTGGAAGGAATTCCGACTCTTGCTTTGATGTTTGTTCCTATGATTTTAGGGGGGTGGTGTAAAGCGTTTGCTTGGGAACCTTCTAAAAGAGGCAAGGCGATTGCTTTGAGTGCGATTTTGACAGTCCTGATCCTTTCTGCTTTAGTACTCGCATCGGTTTATCATTGAAACTTGAAAATGGAAAGCGTTCTCGCTTTATGAAAGAAACCCTTCTGATTATTGATGACGAAACCGATCTCCGAAACCTGTTGTCACAACTCTTGGGATTGGAAGGGTATCGAATCCTTCAAGCGTCCACAGGCCAAGAAGGCTTATCTCTTTTAGAAAAAGAAGAGCCTGATGTCGTGATTACGGATGTTCGGTTACCCGATATTCTCGGTTTAGATTTGGCTCATCGGATTCGGGAAATCACCCTTCAAGTAGAGATCATTGTTTTAACTGCCTATGGAACCATTGAAGATGGCGTTCGCGCAATCAAAGAAGGCGCTTTTGATTATATTACGAAGGGAGATGAAGATAACAAGATTGTTCCCGCCGTTCGAAAAGCACTCGAAAAAGTTAAAATGCGACGACGCATTGAACATCTAGAACAAAAAATCGGCGGGAAATACAAGTTTGATCAAATGATTGGAACCTCCGAAGTGTTTCGACAAGCCGTAGACATCGCTAAAAAAGTCTCTCAAACCGAAGTTTCTGTTCTTTTATTGGGCGAAACCGGAACCGGAAAAGAAGTGTTTGCACAGGCCATTCATTATGCTAGTCCTCGAAAAGACTTCCCTTTTATAGCGATTAATTGTAGCGCTTTTGCGAAAGAGTTGCTGGAATCCGAAATCTTTGGTTACAAAGCAGGTGCGTTTACAGGCGCGACCAAAAATAAAAAGGGCTTATTTGAAGAAGCCCACAACGGCACTCTCTTTCTCGATGAAATCGGAGAATTGGACTCCTCGCTTCAGGCCAAGTTTTTACGAGTACTAGAAACGAATAGCTTCATTAAACAGGGCGATACCAAAACCACTCAAGTGGATGTGCGTATTATTGCGGCCACCAATCGCAATCTCGAAACAGAAATACAACAGGGCCATTTTCGAAGTGATTTATTTTACCGCATTAGTGTGATGAAAATCGAATTGCCGCCCTTACGTCAACGCTCCGAAGATATTCCATTACTTTCAGACTATTTTATCCAGATCTATTCCCTTAAAATGAATCGCTCCATTCTTCAAAGTTCTCCTCATTTTCTTCAGAAATTAAAAGACTATTCTTTTCCTGGAAATATTCGTGAACTCAAAAATGTGATCGAACGAGCGATTATTCTGACGGAGGGAAAAACGTTGGAAGAAAAGGTTCTTCCGAAAGAATTTTTTTCGGCCCTTACACAACCTGCCCAAAATCCTTCTATGAGTTTAGAAGAAGTCGAAAGACATCATATTCTTGACGTAATGCAACACGCCAAAAATAACAAAACAAAAACGGCAGAAATCTTGGGAATTGGATTAACGACTTTATATCGAAAACTTCAGCACTATGGCATTAAAGAATAATTCACTCTTCCTCCCGTTTTGAAAAATACCCTTCCATTTTGAAAAAAATCGTAACTGTTACAAAAAATCACGGTTTAAAATCACGCTTACCGGAGATGGCCACGCTTCGCTTCTAAGAAACTCTTGTTAGAAAGCGCTTTTGGAGGCAGAAAAAATTCTCGATTTTTAAGCAAAAAAAACCATTGTCATTGCGAGCGGAGCGAAGCAATCTCCTGTATGCTTAAATCTTTTGGAGATCGCCACGTCGCCTTGAGGCTCCTCGCGATGACAATAAGATCTGTTTCTTTTGACATCGTCCGCCCTGAGGCGGTTAGGGGCTCGCCATGACTCCTATGAATTTTAAAATGGCGTCTATTAAAATATTTATAAATTCTTTTAATAGACGGCATACGATTCGCTTAACCCTTCTAGAATAAACAAAAATTTGTAACCGAAAGGATGAAATATGCTTCTGCTGTTGTTATCCATTCTTGTATTTTTTTACTTGCTTTATGTCTTAATTCATCCAGAAAAATTTTAGGAAACGGCTATGAATACCGAACTTTTTACTGTGGGATTGATTCTAGTCCTATCTTTTATACTGGCTTATCCGCTGGGTCAGTACATTTGCCGTGTTTATCAAGGGAAAAAAGTGTGGAGCGATTTCTTGAATCCATTGGAAACAGCAATCTTTCGCCTCTCTGGAATTGATATACAACAAGCGATGGATTGGAAAGAAAACATGAAAGCGATGCTCCGGCTCAATGGCATTTTTTTTCTGTGGGCGATGTTGATTTTACTGACGCAGGGAAGTCTTCCCGGAAATCCGGCTCTTATTACTTCGATGGAACCAACCTTAGCTTTTAATACGGCGATCAGTTTTGTGACCAATACCAATTTACAGCATTACTCTGGAGAAGTAGGACTCTCCTATATTTCACAACTATTAGTTATTTGTTTTCTTCAATTTGTGAGCGCGGCCACAGGAATAGCGGTACTTGCCCTTTTATTTAAAGGACTTGTACAACATCGAGATTCAGATTTAGGAAACTTCTATCATTTATTTGTAAAAAGTGGTACCCGAATTCTTTTACCATTGGCGTTTGGTGTTGCGTTTCTTTTACTGTTGACTGGGATTCCGGTTACCTGGGAAGGGCCTCAAACCATTTCTACGTTAGAAGGAGCATCGATGACGGTGGCTACCGGGCCTGTGGCTCCTGTAGTGGCAATTAAACAACTTGGAACTAATGGGGGCGGGTATTTTGGGCCGAATTCGACACATCCTTTTGAAAATCCGAATTATTGGAGCAATGTGATCGAAAATATCGCCATCTTGATTTTACCGATTGCGTTTATTTTTGCTTTTGGATTTTATATTCAACAACCCAAAGTCGCTTGGGTATTTTTAGCAGTAATGTCGGCGTTCTTTTTCACGTTTGTTGGATGTTGCGTCTATTTTGAAATGGCTGGAAATCCTCAATTGGATCGATTAGGCATTTCGCAATTCATGGGAAATATGGAAGGAAAAGAAGTACGTTTTGGAGCCGCGGCTTCCGCGTTATGGGGCGTTTCAACGACCTCCACTTCAAATGGTTCTGTAAATTCAATGCATGACAGCCAAATGCCTCTATCCGGAGGTATTTATCTTTTAGATATGATGATTAATGCAATTTACGGTGGAGTGGGCGTTGGTTTTATTAATTTTTTCCTCTTTGTATTACTGACAGTGTTTATCAGTGGCTTAATGGTTGGACGCACTCCAGAACTATTAGGAAAGAAGATCGAAGCAAGAGAAGTGAAAATTGCCGTGTTAGTCGTATTACTTCATCCTTTTTTGATTCTTGTGGGAACCGCTCTTTCAGCGTTTGTTGCGACAAACGATCCTCAAATCGGTTGGCTCAATAATCCCGGTTTTCATGGATTTTCAGAGATGCTCTATGAATTTACTTCAGCTTCGTCTAATAACGGATCTGGCTTTGAAGGTCTTGGAGATAATACGCCTTTTTGGAATATTCTTACCGGATTTGTGATGTTTTTAGGACGATTTCTTCCAATTATCGGACCCATTGCGATCGCAGGATCGCTCGCGAGTAAGAAAAAAACTCCTCCTTCGGAAGGAACCTTAAAAATAGATACGCTTGCGTTTGGAATTGTCTTATTCGGAGTGCTGTTGATTATTTCCGCTTTGTCTTTTTTCCCAGCCTTAACTTTAGGGCCGATTGCGGAATATGTTTCTTTTAAATGAGAATACCCGCAACAACGTTTAAGGATGAATAGTGATGAAACAAGAAATTCGATTTCTCCAACCGGAGATCATTCATTTAGCGCTGAAACAGTCCTGGATCAAACTCAATCCTCAAACTCTTCTGAAGAATCCGGTGATGTTTACAGTGGAAATCGGGACTGGGGTGATGATCGTTATCACGCTCTTTTCGGTGTCTTCTCCGGGTGTATTTTTCTATAATCTGGCGTTGACCTTATTACTTTTATTGACTGTTTTATTTGGAAATTTTTCAGAAGCAATCGCCGAAGCTCATGGAAAAGCGCAAGCGTCTTCGTTGCGAAAAACGCGGGAAGACACCTCGGCAAAGCGAGTAAAATCGGATGGAACAACAGAAACGGTTCGATCTTCAGAACTGCTGAAGGGCGATATTTATCTGGCTGAAGCCGGAGATGTTCTTCCCGCAGATGGCGAAATTATTGAGGGTTTAGCTTCAATAGATGAATCCACCATTACCGGAGAATCGGCTCCGGTGATTCGGGAAGCAGGGAGCGATCATTCTGGCGTTATTGGAGGGACGCGAGTATTATCGGATCAGATTAAAGTTCAAGTGATGGCCAATCCCGGAGAAACCTTCCTCGATAAAATGATTGCTTTAGTAGAGGGTGCGAATCGACAGAAAACGCCGAACGAAATTGCACTCTCTATTCTTCTGGCAGGATTTACTATTGTTTTTCTGCTTGTCATTGTCACGCTCAAAATGTTTAGCGACTATACTCAAACTTCGGTCACGATTGCGGGCTTGATTTCTCTCTTTGTCTGTTTGATTCCTACCACGATTGGAGCCTTACTTTCAACCATTGGGATCGCTGGAATGGATCGCGCGTTGAAAGCCAATGTGATTGCAAAATCTGGAAAAGCGGTTGAAAATGCTGGAGATATTGATGTAGTTATGTTGGACAAAACAGGCACAATTACTTTGGGAAATCGCAAAGCAACTCATTTTTTTCCGATTCAAGAGGTTCCCGCAACTACGTTTGCAAAATATTGTCTGCTGAGTTCGCTTGCAGATCAAACTCCTGAAGGCAAATCGATTGTTGAGTTAGCCCTCAAAAATGATCCGTCCCTCACCAAATCGGAAAGTTCTAAAGCAGGTGCCTTTATTGCTTTCTCGGCAGAAACCCGGATGAGTGGAATTGATCTATCGGAGGGAACTTTGATTCGGAAAGGAGCTTGGGATGCAATTAAACGATGGGTGAACAAGACTTCAACGGAACAACAAGGAATTCAACAACTGCTAGAGCAAACAGAAAAACACCGAGATATCCAAACCCAAGTGGATCAAATTGCTTCCAATGGAGGAACTCCTATGGTGGTCGCGGTCAACTATAAAGCTTTAGGTGTCATTCAGTTGGAAGATATTATCAAGATCGGAATTAAGGAACGATTTAAGCGTTTGCGTCAGATGGGTGTCAAAACGGTAATGGTGACCGGAGACAATCCTTTAACGGCCCAATATATTGCGAATCAAGCTGGAGTCGATGATTATATTGCGGAAGCGAAACCGGAAGACAAATTAAAGTATATTCTCAAGGAACAACAGGAAGGAAAATTAGTCGCGATGATGGGCGATGGAACCAATGATGCTCCAGCGCTAGCTCAAGCAGATGTTGGCGTTGCAATGAATTCTGGAACCCAAGCGGCAAAAGAAGCGGGAAATATGGTGGATTTAGATAGCGATCCGACGAAACTTCTTGAAATAATTGAAATTGGAAAGCAACTTTTAATTACGCGAGGGAATGTCACAACTTTTTCTATTGTGAATGATGTCGCTAAATATTTTGCGATTGTGCCGGCTTTATTTGCGGCTTCCATTCCGAAGTTAAAGATTCTAGATATTATGAATTTACATAGTTCAGAATCGGCCATTCTATCCGCAGTGATTTTTAATGCCTTGATTATTCCTGCGTTGCTTCCACTCGCGTTAAAAGGAGTGAAGTACCGTCCTATGGGAGCAAATGCCTTATTAACCTATAATCTTTTGATTTACGGTTTAGGCGGACTGTTGACTCCATTTCTTGGAATTAAATTGATTGATATGGGATTGGCTTTATTCCTTTAATTTGAGGAGACGAATATGAAAGTATTCCTTCGAACCGATCTGGTTCTTCATCTATTGATGGTTCTTTTATTTGGAATTTTATATCCTTTCCTCGTGTGGGGAATGGGACGTTTTTTGCCACGCCAAGCGTCAGGACTTCCGATTCTTGAAAACAATCGGTGTATTGGATTTGAAAATATCGGCCAAAATTTTACTCTGGACACTTATTTTCAAGGACGACCTTCCGCCGTGGATTACAATGCTTCAGCGACAGGCGGTTCAAATAAAGGGCCAAACAATCCAGAGTATTTGGCGGTTGTCGAACAAAGAATTAAGGATTTTCTCCAAAAAAATCCTACAGTTCTGCGATCTGAAATTCCTTCGGATCTCGTGACGGCTTCTGGAAGTGGGATTGACCCGCATATTTCTTTAAAAGCGACGAAAATTCAGATTGAACGCATTGCTCGTTGCAGAGGAATGGATGCCAAAAAACTGGAAGCCCTTGTCGATAGCATGAAGGAAACGCCTTGGTTAGGGATATTTGGAATAGAACGAATCAATGTACTTCGATTAAATTTGGCCCTCGACAAATGGAAGTTGTCTTCTAGCGATTAATTTGAATAGGAATGATTTTTTATGGAATCGCCAGAAGTTCCTTTAAATCCTTCGGTGCAACGATTTTTAGAGATGATCCGAGTCTCCAAGCGCGGGAAACTGAAAATCTACATCGGAATGGCGCCCGGAGTCGGAAAAACCTATCGAATGCTCGTTGAAGCGAAAGAGTTGGTTAAAAGCGGAATTGACGTTTATATTGGATATATAGAAACACATCAACGAGCAGAAACACTAGCGCTCACCGAAGGCATTCCTTTAATTCCTAGAAAAAAGGTTTTTTATAAAGGAAAGCAATTAGAAGAAATGGATATTGATGCGATTCTGACTCAAAAACCGGCTGTGGTTTTAGTCGATGAATTAGCGCATAGCAATATTCCCGGTTCTCGTCATGAAAAACGTTGGCAAGATATCAAAGAATTAATTGAAGCCGGAATCAATGTGATTACAACGGTCAATATCCAACACATTGAAACGATCAATGAAAAAGTAGAAAAAATTGTCGGAGTTAAAGTTCAAGAGCGAGTTCCAGATAGTTTTTTAGAAATGGCGGATGAAGTCGTTAATGTGGATCTCACTATTGACGAATTGATTCAGCGATTAAGAAGCGGAAAAGTGTATGATCTGAATAAAGTTCCGATTGCGTTAGACCATTTTTTTCAAGAAGACAAATTAATGCAACTCCGCGATCTTGCACTCAAGGAGGTCGCATGGCAACTCGAAAGAAAAATTGCGGATGAGATCCCTTCGCCAGAACGAGAGAAATTAAATGCGATTATTACCGCGATTAGTACGAATTATGAATCAGGGCAAAAGTTAATTCGAAGATCTTTCCGATTAGCCTCGCTCTATAATTCTCGATGGTATGTGGTTTATATTCAAACAGATAAAGAATCCACGATGCGAGTGAATCCGAAAGATCAGAGACATCTTATTAATAATTTTAAATTAGCCACGGAACTGGGCGCTCAAGTCGAAACCTTATCCAGTAATCAAGTGGCACAAACTTTAATTGAATTTGTAAAAAAGAAGGAAGCCGAACTACTGGTTATTGGAAAGCCAAATTTTAACTTATTCCAATGGTTTCGCCCAAAAAATGTTTTCCGAGAACTCGCTCTGGCAAGTTCCAAGCAAAAAATCGATATATTAATGGTATCCACTTATGAAAAGTATTCGAAGTAAAATTTTAGCAGGAATCGTTTTCCTTTTCGTGTTAATTCTGATTCTTAGTATTCTGGGAATTACCTTTATTCATCAAATTTCCAAACAATTTAAAGGCACTCTTGTCGAGAATTATAGAACGATTGATTATACGACAAATATGCTTCAGTACCTCGAAGATATTCATCTCCAGAATCATCCGGCACAACAGACCCAATTTCAAAATGCTTCCGCTCAAATCGATTTCGAGAAAAATCTTCAACTGGAAACCGATAATATTACAGAATTTGGAGAAAAAGAATTAGTACAACAAGTACACATTTATTATCAAGAATATATTCAATTTTTAAATCCATCTGAAAAAAGAAATGACCCTTTTGATCTACAACAGCTAAAGGTTATTGATCAAAAACATTTACAGCTCCGAAAAACAATCATTGAAATTTATCAATTAAATATGAATGCTATTTTTGGCAAAACGAGGAACGCCGAGCAGATCGCAAAAAATGCAATTTTTTATATGTGCTTGGTAGTAGCTATTAGTATTATTTTAACAATAACATTCATTCTAACATTTCCATCACAGGTGATCAAACCCATTCAAACACTTACAGAAAAAATTATAGCGATTAGTGAAAAAGACTATAATCAGCAGATTTCTTTAGAATCTTCAGATGAAATTGGAACTTTAGCAAAAGCATTTAATACAATGGCGGTTCGTTTAAAAGAATATGAAGAAAAACATATTGATCAACTTTTATTTGAAAAAAAACGTATGGATGCCTTGGTCCAGAGTCTTCAAGATGGAATCTTGGTTTTAGATGAAACCAAACAAGTCGTTCTGGTGAATCGAATTGTTTTAGAGTTAACGGGTTTATCTCAAGAGGTTCTCCTTTCGTGTTATCTTCCCGATTTAGCACCCAAGAATGATCTCATTCAAGAAATGATTCAACATTTAAACGAAGATCCTTCTACCAGTAATGAATCCATACATCCTATTCGTATTATTAAAGAAAATAAGCAACAATTTTTTAAAGTCGAGATCATTCATATTAAAACGTCTCTCGAAGGAGCTTCTGCACGTACGCAAGAGAAATTTATTGGGTATTTGATTTTATTGAAAAATGTGACCCAATATCAAGAACGAGATGTGGCTAAAACCAATTTGATTACCACCTTGTCTCACGAACTCAAAACGCCTCTTTCTTCTATTAATTTAAGTCTCAAATTGTTAGAAGATGTTCGCTTGGGTGAGTTGAATACAGAACAACAAAATATGGTTCGCTCTTTGCGACATCAAAGTCAGCGGCTCTCTAAAGTGATCCATGAATTATTAGAATTTTCTCAAATCGAATCGGGAAATATTCAATTAAAATTTACATTTGTTAAACCCGACGATATCATTGATTTAGCTGTTTCTTCATTGATTTTGTTGATTTCTGAAAAAGATATTCATTTGGAAACGGATATAGAAGATCCGCTTCCTTTGGTACAGGCCGATTTTGAAAAAACGGTTTGGGTTATGATTAACTTGATCAATAATGCCATTCGGTATTCTTCAAAAAAAGGAACGATTAAACTTGGTGTTAAACGAGATCTCCCTTTTGTCCAATTTTTTATTCAAGATCATGGGCCCGGTATTGCTAAAGAAGAACAGGGAAGATTATTCCAGCGCTTTGTTCAAGTGGGACAAAAATCCAAGCAGGGATGGGGGCTAGGGTTAGCGATTTCTAAAGAGTTTGTTCAAGCACAGGGCGGAAAAATTTGGGTCGAGAGCGAAATTGGACAAGGAAGCACTTTTTATTTTACGCTTCCAATTCCGCATTAATGAAGCATTTGTCAATCTCCCGTAAACGTTTTGGGAGATAGCGATAATACTTGAAACTGTTGATAAAGAGGCCAAGCATGATACCATACCTCTAAAGCGATTTGATAAAGCAGAAATAGCATCTGCAAAAGATTTTTGAGGTCATTTGAGAGAGAGGTAAGTTTATGCATCGTTTTTGGTTGAAGCTCCTGAAGATTGTTATTAGTTTTTCTCTCGTAGGGTTGCCTATTTTTGCAGAAGCAAAACATCAAGAGATTTTTCGCTATTTCTCGGTGATTCTCGGCGAGTTTATTGACGAAAGCAAAATTGATCCCAAAGCGATGTTCGAAGCCGGACTCCGTAAACTTGAGTTGGAAGCGGAGAATTTCTTCTTCACCCTAAAAGACGGAAATTATGTCGTGACTATTGAAGATCATTCGGAATCCATAAAATTTCCGCTGACCTCTTCTCCAAAACATCTTTTATTATTGGTTCTTAATTTAGAATCGGTTTTTGATGTGATTGAGAAATATTATCAAGGAAATAAATCCATTGAAGAACTCAAAATCGCTTGCGTAAACGGAATGCTGGAAACACTTGATCCCCATTCCAGAGCATTTACGGAAAAAGAATGGAAAGATTTTGCGACCCAGATGGGTGGAGAAATTTTCGGGGTCGGGATGTATTTGCAAACCAAAGCAGATCGTTTGTATGGCTCAAATCCCGTTCCCGGTGGGCCCGCTTATACCGCAGGAATCCACCATGGCGACGAGATCCTTCAGATTAACGAAGAGAGTACTATTAATATGACCGACGAAGAAGCCGTCTCTAGAGTCCGCGGAACAAAAGGAACTCCGGTCACGTTAACCATTCGTCGTGAAGGAGAAATGCAACCTCGTGTTTTTTCCATTATTCGCGATCGAATCCAGATTAAAAGCGTCGAAGGAACAATGCTTCCTTCTCAAATCGCTTATCTAAAAATTTCGACTTTTGCAGAGAATACGTTTGAAGAGTTTGCCAAAAAATTAGAAAGTTTTGGCTCTGCGGACAAAATTAAAGGCTTGATGATCGATTTACGCCATAATGAGGGCGGACTGCTAGATCAAGCTGTTTTAATCGCTGATTATTTTGTCAAAGAAGGAACCTTAACCAGTTTGTATGATGGCAAAGAAATTTATCAACGCTATCTCGCAGAGTGGACCCGTCAGGAACCCGAGTATCCTATTTGTGTACTGGTCAATGAAAATTCGGCTTCAGGGTCGGAAGTCTTGGCGGGCGCTTTGCAAAAAAATAATCGAGCCCTTTTGCTGGGTTCTCGAACCTTTGGAAAAGGCTCTATGCAGAGACCTTATCCTCTGGGAACGCTTGCAGAAAATGAAAAAAAGAATAAAGATATTTTCGACTATTCGATCGCTTTTGTGAAGATTACCGTTGGCGAGTATTTAATTCCTCAGGATATTTCTATTCAAGGAGTTGGTTTGATTCCAGATGTCCTGACGCAGAGTGTTTCCTTAAAACCAGAGCGACCCGATCTGGTTGCGGACGAACCGATGATTACCGAAAAAGAGTTCCGGACTCGCCTGATTTCCAAATTTAATGTGAAAGAAAATACTAACTTTAAGATTGCGTATTTGCTTCAAGACTTCACCCCCGAAGAACTTCAAGAACGACGAGAATCGTTTTATGTTGGAAAATTCAATTTTTCCAAAGAAGAAGAAGTACTCCTTGCAGAGCAACTTTTGTTAGGCGCGGAAACTCCGTTTGAGCGAATGACGTTCCTTCAGAATTGCGCTCCGCTCATTCGTCAACTGACTCATGCCCATGAAAACTTAATCTTAGAGAAAATGAAAGAAATTGGAGTGGATTGGTCAGAAGGGCAATCCCCAGAAAATTCCAAGCTCGAAACGAGTTTTTCTTGGGAACTTTTGCCGAAAGTTGAAAAAGAGATTGAGTATCAAGAACTCGTACTTTCGCTCTCTCTCAAAAATCTAGGCGAACAACCCCTCTATCGGATAAAAGCCTTAACCTCTTCTGAATTTCTCCAGTTGAAAGAAGGAGAATTTTTATTCGGAAAAATAGCGCCCGGCGAAACATTAACTCGGATCCTCAAGCTTCCGTTCTCAAAATTTACAGAAGGAAGTCAGCAAAATTTACGAATAGACGTTTCAGATGAAGTTTGCTCTTACAAAATACTGGAACAAATGATTTCTTTTCCAGAAGTTTCGCTTCCAGTATTTGCGTTTCAAACAGAATTACGAGTCGCAGATCAGCCCATTACCGAATTAAAAATGGGTCAAACCGTTGTGATTAAAGCTCAAATCAAAAACATTGGAAAAACGATATCGGCTAAAGGAGTCGCTTCCTTTAACCATGATTGTGGAGCGTCTATTTTTCTGGAAAAAGGGCGAGTGGAGCTTGATCCCTTAGCTCCTGGGGCCACCCAAGAAATCACTTTCCAGTTTCAAGTGAAAGAGTTACCGTCCTCACAAAAAAAATTCAAAATAACACTTTATGATTTACTTTCAGAAGCCTATTTATTTCGCTCTTTTCCGGTTCCAGTGAAAGAAAATCCTCCTTGGAATAATTCCCGAATTTGGAAAAACCCAGAAATTCAATACCAATTCTCTTCTCTGGAAACCCCTCATTTAAGTTCTCGTTCGTCTATTGAGATCTTGGGAAATGTTTCAGGAGAATCTCTGAAATCGGTGAGTATTTTTCATCGATTTCGCACCGATCTCCAGAACCCTTTTTATGAAACTCGGAAACTTTCTTTTCTGTGGGCCAAAAATTTGCCAGAACTTAAGTTTAAAAAAGAGGTTTCTCTAGAGGCGGGTACAAACACGATTATTGTTATTGCAACCGAAGAAGACGGGACGCAAGCGATTCAAGAATATTCTCTATTGAAAAATTAAAGAGGTTTCTGATCTGTTTTATTTTGGAGAGAGCGCCACAGACGGGACTGTATAAATTTGCTGTATTTTTTTTTGTTGAATCCCATCCTGATATTTTAAAGTGATACGACAGAAATTTTGTGGCGTCGACACCAAAAGCCTTTTGAATGAAAAGGAGACCGACAGAATATCTTGTACACTCAGATCTCTGGGCCGTAAATGATATTCCGGATATTCTAAGAATAAAGGATAGGAGGAGGACACTTCAAGAATCTGAGTCTTGCTGGGAAGATCTTCAAAAAAAATATCGATTTCAATATGCGATGCGATAATGTTTGAAAAATGGGTCAATAGCTCTTTTATACAAGAAAGAAGATGCGCGGACTCTGAAACGCTAAAAAAAAATCCTCTCCCTTGTTTCGCCATTTCAATTAAAAAGGTTGTAGAGGCATTTTCTCCAAGCCCTAAAACAGATAACATAATATGCTTTTTATTGAAATTTTCTTCAATCATTTTTAAAAGCAGACGATCTGGAGTATCGGGTCCATCGGTGATCAAAATCAAATGTTGTTGGTGTTGCTGTTGCTGCTGAGTTTCAAAAATACGATAACATTTTTCTAGAGCGAGTGTCACGTTTGAACCCCCACGCGGATAGATGGGGTGAAAATATTCGCGGATATTTTCTTTTTCAGAAATGGGCGTAAATAAGAGCCAGATTTCTGGAACTTCATCAAATAAAACAATCGCAATCCGATCTTGAGGATGAAGGTAATCCAATAACGAAAAAAGGGCTTCTTTGACACGTGTTAGCTTATTTTCTGACGCCATTGATCCGCTAATATCCACTAAAAAAAGTAAATCCATAGGAAGTCGAGGATGGGGAAGTGCGGATCCTCCCTTTAAACAGAATTGAAATTCTTCTTGGTTTGGTTTAAGGACCCCAAAATCGTAAAAAAGTTGGATTGAATCGTTGGATGAAAGTAGAGTCCCTGTCGAAGGTAAGGATTCTTTTGGAAAAGTTGGAAGTCCTTCAAAAAAGGGAACTTCTGAAGTTTTTCGATCGTCAAGAACAGACGAATCAGTGCTACAAGAAAGAAGGAAAAAAGAAAGAATCAGCCCCCTCCAAAATTCCTTGAACGATTTCTTGTAAGCTTTCTTCATAGAGTTCCTTTCTTTTCGACAAATCAATTTCTTATTATTGTACTTCCTTTTTTGAGGAAAAACACGTTGGAAATCAACAATACTCTTAATCGGTATGTGATTCAAAAGCACTATACTCAACCGTTACATTATGATTTGATGTTAGAAAAAGAAGGTTTTTTGGAAACGTATTCCATTTTTCAAGAACCCGATTTTCAATCTTTTACTCCTTTTCAATCTTTTAATCAAATTCGTATTCAAAAAATCCATCCCCATCGGCTTCAGTATTTAACGTATGAAGGCCCAATTTCTGGAAATCGAGGAGTTGTCGAAATTTGGGATTCAGGCGAATATTCTTGGGATCGGTGCTCTGAAAAGCTGACCTTAAAAGGAAAAAAATTATCAGCGGTTTTTTCTTTAGTCCCAGAAAATGAAGCGAATTTTTTCTGGCTCACTTTTCTTGAAAATTACTTTGAAGAAAAATCTTCAGAAAAAAAGTAAAAATTTAAAAGAATTCAATTTTTTCAAAGTGTACTTCACAATTTTTGGCCTTAGAATAGTCTAATATTGAAACGTCGCGCCAAATCAGATTCCGCTTTTAATCGATAGGGACATTTATGCAGTCATATTGTTTTTTATGGGTAGGATTTTTGAGCTTTGTTGTCTGTTTTTCTCAAGAAGACATTCAACCGCCAAAACAAGTTCCTCCACATTCTATTCACCTTGTTTCTAAAACTCCTGTTCGATTGGAAGTGAGTCGTGAGTTCCAGTTAGAACCGGGAACAGAAATCTTAATCTGGACACACCATCGTTTACCCAATTATCCTTTAGGGGGTAACCATAGTCCTAAAAAAGAATTTATCGAAAAAATGTTCCTCAAATCCATTACAAATCTAGGCCTCTTGCCTAAGTTTGTAGAAATGCCACTCTCTTCTAACGACTTGGAATCCCTTTCCAAAAACTTCAAAAACCAAATTACGCTGAATCTCTTGGTGAATGCTCCGGAATGGAAAAAACTCTCTTCTCCTGTAACTTCCGGCCTTTACGCTTATCTTTATTACAAAGAAGGGGTCGTTTCTCAGGAAGGACAGGTTCTCATTCGGAGCTCTCTCCATTTGTTTGTGTTCAATGCGCAAGGAGAATTTATGTGGAGCTTTCAAGAACCCGGAATCTCTCCTCAAGATGGAATTGAAGTGAAAGTTCCAGATTCTTCTCTGAAACGAAATCAAGAAGATACCGCTTGGAAAATCAAAATGAGTGAGGAGCAATTTCAGACCGCTATTAACAATCTTCGCAAAGTCATTGAAGACCGAGGGGAAAAATTTTTCAAATCCTATCGATTTCAAATTAGAACCCTAAAATCCTCAGAGACCGCTATCGGAATAGAAATTACTTTAGACAGTGGTTCTACGATTACAGGCATCTTGCTTAGGGAAAATACAGAGTCCATTTCTCTTTTTTCACCCAATACCGGAAAAGTCGATATTAAAAAAGATTATATCGAATCCATTCGCCGACGGGACCTCCCCGAAACCTTGGGCGAAATTTTAGAAAAATTAAAAGCACCCGAATAAAAGCAGAGAGAACTCCCGAACTATTGAAGAAGTAAGGACTTTGAACGAGGTCATACTTTGTGCCCTCGTTTGGGAAGGTAGATATGAATCTGACTTTAAGCAATGAAAAGGTTCTAGTGAATGGCAAGTCCATTCCCAAAATTTATGGGGGTTTTGGGAATAACCAACCTTCTATTTTAGCAAAACAGGTTGCCGAAATTCACGATTATGAAGTAAAACGAATTAATGAACTTGTCAACAATAATTTAGATTGGTTTGATGAAGGAACAGATTTATAAACAAATGGTTAGGGAATACTTCAGAATGGCCGAAATTCAACAGGATTTGGAGAATCCGAGAGAAGCAGTGATGGAAGGAAAAAAAAGGAATGAAGCTTTTTTTTCTGTCATTGCGATGAGGCGCAAGCCGAAGAAGCAATCTCCGCAACGGTATCACTTTCAGGAGATTGCTTCACTAGCGTTCGCAATGACAATAGAGATAAAGGGTTATAGCTTAAGTTGACACTAATGGCTCCTGTGCCAGCCCTCTTGGGCTTGTTTGGATAACCCCGTACACCTATGATTGCTGTATTTGCTTTTATCTGACCCTTGAAGAATTTGAACTGGTCGCAAATTGCGACCGGTTCCCAAAAGAGAGCTTTGAAGAAGCTGTAAAATTTCTTCAGAAGTTGTATTCTGATGCCACGACTGACTGAACAAGAACGACAAGAGATCCTTCGCTATATCGAAGCCGATAAGCCTCTGCCGGAGAAGTACCGCTTTCTGCTCTTCGAGGACAAGCGAGAAGTCGAACTGGTTTGGAACGGTAAGACCAACGAAGTTAGCAATATTGTCTTGCCCTTTCAGGTCATCGAGCAAGTAGACGAACCCCGCGCCGAAAGACCAGAGGACACTTCACCACAAAGCTTCCTTTTTGACGAACGAGGCCGCCAACTCAAGGGTTGGACGAACAAACTCATCTGGGGTGATAACAAGCTGATCCTGTCCTCCCTGAAGAACGGCCCCCTGCGCGAGGAAATTGAAAAACAGGGTGGCCTCAAACTGATTTACATCGACCCGCCTTTTGACGTAGGTGCCGACTTTTCAATGGACATCGAAATCGGTAGCGACACCTTCACCAAGAAACCCAATATCCTCGAAGAGATCGCCTACCGCGACACTTGGGGCAAAGGCGCCGATTCCTTTATCGCTATGATCTACGAACGGTTCGTGTTGATGCACGATTTGCTGGCGGAAGATGGCAGTATTTATGTGCATTGCGACCCAAGGGTTAGCGCGTACATCCGCACTTGTTGCGACGAGGTTTTCGGGCGCGACTACTTCATGAATGAAATAATTTGGCGCCGGGCATTTGCACATAATGATCCAACACGCTGCGGAAACATTCACGACCTAATCTACTACTATTCGAAATCCGAACGACGTGTTTGGAACAAGATCTTCCAGAAACCCAGCTCCGATTATGTTGAGCAGTTTTTTGATCAGTTCGATCCGATTCGCAAAGAACGCTATAACCGATTGCCGTTGGATGCGCCTCGACACGGCGATGGAGGAAATCTCCTTTACGCGTGGAAAGGAGTATGGCCGGCGCCCGGTCGCACGTGGGCTAACCTCAAGGAGCAGATGGAGGAGTTTGACCGGCAGGGCAGGATTCACTATCCCAAGTCCAGCGATGGGAAACCACGACTGAAGCGCTATGAGAGCGAATACGAAGGCACTGCCCTGCAAGATATCTGGACTGATCTTAACAAGATTCATAACCAATCAGACGAGCAACTCAACTACCCTACCCAAAAACCCGAGGCCCTTCTCGAACGCATCATCAAAGCCTCCAGTAACGAAGGGGATCTCGTCGCTGATTTTTTTTGTGGCTCTGGGACACTGGCTGCGGTGGCGGAAAAGCTGGGCCGTAAGTGGATCGTCAGCGACTTGGGCAAGTTCGCCATCCACACCACGCGCAAACGGTTGATCGGTGTTCAGCGTCAACTCAAGACCGAAGGCAAGGACTACCGCGCTTTTGAAATCCTCAACCTGGGCAAGTACGAGCGCCAGCACTACATCGGCGTCAACTCTAACCTGCGCGAGGCTGAACAGCAAAAGCAACTGGCGGAAAAGGAAGTTGCTTTCGTTGACCTGATCCTGCGCGCCTACCGCGCCGAAAAAACTGACGGGTTCGCTACGTTCCACGGTAAAAAGGCCGGACGGTTGGTGGCGGTGGGACCTGTTAATCTACCAGTGACGCGCTTATTTGTGGAAGAGGTGATTCTGGAATGTCGCAAGAAGCATATTACCCGCGTAGATATTCTGGCCTTTGAGTTCGAGATGGGCTTGTTCCCCAACGTGCTGGACGAAGCTAGTGCCAAAGGGATTGATATCGTTCCCAAGTACATCCCTGCTGAGGTGTTCGACAAGCGGGCCGTAGAAAAGAACCAAGTGGTCTTTCACGATGTTTCGTTTATTGAAGTCAAGCCACACGTCAAGAAGAACAGTGTAGCGGTGGAGTTGACCGATTTCTCGGTCTTTTACTCGCAAGACTCAATTGCCAACGCGGAGGCGACGCTCAAAGATAAAGCCAGCAAGATCGTGGTGGAGCAGGGGCAAATCGTGAAAGTGAGCAAGGATGTGCACGGCATCGTCACTCGTGAGGTGCTAACAAAAAAATGGACGGACTGGATCGATTACTGGGCGGTGGATTTCAACTTTGAGAGCAAGCGCGAGATCGTCCGCGTGAAGAACGACCCTTCGACAAACTCAGTGCAGAGTGGCGAATGGGAAGAACGATGGACGGGGGATTACATCTTTGAAAACGAGTGGCAATCCTTCCGCACCAAGAAAGACCGTTCACTGGAATTGACCAGCGTTTTTCACGAATGCGCTCCGGGTCGGCGCAAACTAGCGATCAAGGTGGTGGACATTTTTGGGAACGATACAATGACGATTGTCGAAGTGAATGTGGGAAAGAAGAAATAGTGGCGAAGATCAAAGTTAATAACTAACGGGTGTTGTCATTTCGACCGAAGGGAGAAATCTTGTGTCCAAAGAACACCAATACTTTGTCTACCTACTAACCAATTGGAATAACAAAGTGATGTATGTAGGCGTTACTAACAACCTTGAACGGCGAATATATGAGCACAAAAATAAGACAGTTAAGGGGTTCACGGAAAAATATAATGTAAGCAAGTTGGTTTATTTTGAAGAAACCAACGACATTGCAAGCGCTATTTCGAGAGAGAAGGAAATCAAAAAATGGCGTAGGGAAAAAAAGGATGCGTTGGCAATTGCTGTCAATCCAGAATGGAAAGATTTGAGTGATGGGTGGTTTGAGAAACCATTTTAAATTTTGTCATTTCGAAGCGACAGCGAGAAATCTTAAGGTTTCTAGAATAACTAAGATTTCTCTTCGGCAGAAAGCCTCCTCGAAATGACAGAGAGCAGGATTTTTAAAATGGTTTATCAGATCTCTCCCTCCGGTCGAGATGACAAATGGGTAGGAAATCGAGATGACAAATGGATAGGCAACTATGACAACAAAAGTGTGGATAATCAGGCTGAGTGGGAGACAAAATCAGCGGAGGTATTCTAATGGCACTGCATAAAGATTTTCCCGAATCGCCCTACGCCATCCTCGACCCGTATCTACAGTTTAGCGAAGCGCAACAGCGAGAGATTGTCTTCAAGGACATCACTACCGGAGAGGTGACGCATACCACCCTCCTCGACACGGGGGGTATTGCTGATTATCGTAGTGTGATTGGGTACTTCGCGCAGACTATGAAGACCTATGATTTTGTTTACGTAGACGAAGAGAGCTTTGAAAAATACAAACCCACCTCATTTCGGCAATTGGTGGATAGCTTCAGGAAATATAAAGAGAATTCCGTGAACCAAAAACGCTTGATTTAGTTAAAAAATTGTTTTTAGAAACGATAAAGGAGGTTTTCTTACTATGGCCAACAATTTAAGGCAGGCTCGCCTCGATAAATTACAACGATTGAAAGAAGCCAGCATTCAACCCTATCCGTATAGTTTTCCTCGAACTCATACTTTGAGCGATCTCATTCATCATTTTCATGATCTCCAGAAAAATCAGCAAGTCGTCGCAACGATTGGAAGAGTCATGCTCTGGAGACCCCAAGGAGGCACAACTTTCGGGACGATTCTCGATCATTCTTGGAAAAAAAATGGAAAAGAAGCTCGCTTTCAAATCTATTTGAATAAAGAAGCACTCGGAGAAGAAAAATATCTTCTGTTCCGTAAAAATATCGATATCGGAGATTGGATCGGGGTGAAGGGAATTTTGTTTGCCAGCAAAACCGGAGAATTAACCCTGCAAGTCCAAGAAATAACCATTCTCTGCAAAGGAATACAAAATTTACCCGATAAACATGGTGGAATCAAAGACGAAGAACAACAACAACGACACCGCGAAATTCATATGGTGACGAATTCGGAAGCGAGACGCCGATTTTTAATCCGGAGCAAAATCTTTCAGGGTGTACGTGAAATCCTCTGGTCAAAAGGCTTTCAAGAAGTAGATGTCCCAACGCTTCAAACCGTTTACGGTGGAGGCGAAGCAACCCCCTTTCGCACCCATGTGAATGCTCTAGATATCGATGTTTATTTGTCTATTGCTCCTGAATTGTTTCTCAAACGTTATATCGTGGGAATGTTTGATCGAGTCTTTCATATCGGGAAAAATTTTCGTAATGAAGGAATCGACCGTACTCATCACCCAGAATTCTCCTGTTTTGAAGGCTACGCCGCACTAATGGACTATGAAGACGTGATGAACCTCGTCGAAACCCTCATTGAAGAACTCTGTATTCGGGTTCACGGCTCCCCTCGATTTACTTACGATGGAAAACCCTTGGATGTCTCAACGCCTTGGAAGCGAATTCGAATGGTTCCCGCCCTGACACAAAAACTGGGTCGAAATCCTATGGAAATGAGCAAAGAAGAACTTTTTCAACTGATGAAAGAAAGACAAATTGTTGTCGATCCGAAGTTGGCCAAAGGATACTTGATTGTCGAATTATTTGAAAATCTTTTTAAAGAAGAGTTACTGGAACCTTCCTTTGTGATGGATTTCCCAGAAGAAACCTCACCCCTCTGTAAAAAACATCGCGCAGTCGAAGGTCTGATCGAACGATTTGAGGGATATATCAATGGATGGGAAATCTGTAACGCCTATTCTGAATTAAATGACCCCGTTCATCAACGAGAACTTCTAGAGCGTCAGGTTCGTATGCTCGGAGAAGGTTTGGAACAGGGAAGCCCGATGGATGAAGACTTTGCGTTCGCACTAGATGTCGGGATGCCTCCGACAGGTGGTTTTGGCGTAGGACTTGATCGCATTGTAATGCTCTTCACCGACGCCCGCTCCATTCAAGATGTGATTGCTTTTCCTTTGATGCGTCCGAAAGTAAAAATCCAGACCGGACTTAGTGCTGAAGCTGAAGAAACCCTTGAAAACGCTCTGGAATCTGCACTCAAATCCCTCAAAGTGGAAAGTTATCAAGAACTTACCCCCGAGCAAGATCAAGAACTCCTGATTGGAGCGCTGACCGTACTGAAAAAGAAAAAAGGAAAATGTCCAGAAGAGCTTCAGAAAATGATGGACAACGCGGAATCCCCTGAATTGCGTTTAACATTAGAAAAAGTCCTGCAAAGAATCAAATCCGAATTTTAAAAAACCCTTCTTGTCATTGCGATGAGGCGTAGCCGAAGAAGCAATCTCCTGTATGCTTAAATTTAGCGGAGATCGCCACGTCGCCTTGAGGCTCGCGATGACAAAACGGTTCTTAAATTCACTCTTCGGCGTGTTGACGATGTTTTTCGTAATGCTCAATAATTCCCTTGGCTACCTCTGCGGGAACTTCGTCATAATGAGAGAATCCATATTTTACGGACCCACGACCCTGAGTGATCGATAACAATTGGGTTGAATATTGATAGAGTTCCGCTTTGGGCATAATCGCGCTCACAATTTCGTATTTCCCAATCGCCTCGACTCCAGAAATACGGCCTCGACGGGTGGAAAGATCTCCCATCACATCGCCTACATATTGATCGGGAATCTTCAGTTCCAGATGATAAATGGGTTCTAGTAAATAAGGTTTTGCTTGTTTAAAAGCGTCAATAAACGCGTTTTTTCCTGCGGTTTGGAAGGCAATATCTTTGGAGTCTACCGGATGTTCTTTTCCATCGTAAAAATCAATTAATATGTCCACAATACGATGTCCTGAAATGACCCCACTTTCAATCGCAAGGAAACATCCTTTTTCAACAGAGGGTACAAAACTTCGATTCACATTTTGCCCGACTAACGATTGGATAAACTCTACGCCTTGTCCATGTTCCTTGGGAGAAATTCTTAGCCAGACTTCCGCAAATTGGCCGGCCCCACCAGACTGTTTCTTGTGGCGATATTTGGACTCTGCTTTGTTACGAATCGTTTCCCGATAAGTCACGCGAGGTTTAACCATATCGATTTCCACTTTGAACTGGTGTTTCATTCGTTCAATAGAGGTTCGAATATGGAGTTCTCCTTGCCCCGAGAGGCACACTTGTTTTAGTTCGGCATTTTGTTCGTAGATTATGGAGGGATCTTGAAGATGAAGAGTCGATAACGCGAGGGACATTTTTTCTTCGTCTCCGCGATTTTTAGGCACAAGTGCAATTTCATAGCTTGGAAACGGATATTCAAGGGGTTTCAACGCGAGCTTTCGTTTTGGATGACACAAAGTTTGTCCGGTACGTGTATATTTTAAGTGTGGAACGGCTCCCAGATCACCGGCGTGTAATTCTCCCGTTTTGAGGCGGTTTTTCCCATTCATTAGATAGAGTTGGCTGAATCGTTCTGTGTTTCCGTTGTCGCTATTGACAAGATCTTCTCCCGCTTTCAAGGTTCCA
Organism: uncultured Planctomycetota bacterium; assembly: GCA_964530615.1. Classification (GTDB taxonomy): domain Bacteria; phylum Planctomycetota; class JBBTDB01; order JBBTDB01; family JBBTDB01; genus JBBTDB01. The sequence goes on from CAZHAR010000019.1 coordinate 46,248, forward strand.
CTAATTACTTTGAAATAGGACATTTCTCCTGCTTGTTCCATACTTGTTTTAAAAACAGACAGAACTACCGGGTCTGTTGTTGAAAAGGAAAGTTCACAAGCGTCTCCTTTTTCCGTTTTGGCAGGGAGTTTCTGCCCAGATTCGATCGCAGGAGGAATATAGGTCACAATAAATTCTAACAGGCGACGTGGCCCCACATTCGTGTCGGCGGCGGTACAAAAGAGCGGATAAATCTGACGCTGAGTAATTGCTTTCGTTAAGCCGTGAATAAGGTCGTCTTCGGTCATTTTATCTTCAAAGAATTTTTCAAGGAGTGCATCATCCGATTCCGCGATTTTTTCAATAAAACTTTGACGGAGTTTTGCGGTCTGATCTTCCAGATCTGCGGGAATCGCTTCTTCTTTATATTCGCCTTTTCCATCGGTTGAGAAACGCAAAAGCTTATTTTTAATGAGATCAATAATGGCATTGAATCCTAGGCCGGGTTTTACAGGAATTTGAAGCGGGACGACTTTCGTTCCCACCGTGTCGATGATTTCGGCGAGAATTTTATCGAAATTGATATTTTCTCGATCCATCATATTAAAAACAAAGAGCGTGGGAATCGTGTATTGTTCTGCGTATTCTAACAGCGTTTCATTCCCAAAATCGATTCCGTGAAGCGCGTTCATGACATTTACGGCGATATCTGAAACACGAAGGGCGTTTTTGATGGCTCCTACAAAATCGGAAAAGCCGGGAATATCCAGAATATTGATTTTTTTCTCTTTAAATTCTCCGATTAACAAGGACGAGTAAATAGAACAGTGTCGATGAATTTCGTTTTCATGATAATCGGAAGCGGTGTTTCCATCGATAATTTTCCCCATACGAGTCAGTTCCGCCATTGTAAACAGTAGACTCTCTGCGAGGGTTGTTTTTCCTGTTGTATTATGTCCCACCAATCCAATCGTACGAATCTCTTTTGATTCATAAACATTTTTCATAGCAGTCTCCTTTAGGTTTATAAAACCACACCTCTAAATCTCCTCTCTGCTCTCTTACACACCTCTAAATCTCCTCTCGAGAGGAGACTTAAAGAACTGCACTAAATTTTTAGATTTTGTCAAATTCTGAAGCGGAGACTTAAAAAGTCGCTTACTAGGTGCATTAAAATTCGGCCTCTTGTTCCCCTCTTGAGAGGGGTGAGGGGTGTGTACTCCATACTGTTGAGAGGGGCAGGGGTGTGTACTCCATACTGTTGAGAGGGGCAGGGGTGTGTACTCCATACTGTTGAGAGGTTTATAAAACTATAAACATCCGGTACGTCCTCCATCTACGGTAATATTGGTTCCATTGATATAAGAAGCGGCCGGGGATGCTAAAAAAGCGGCGACTGTGGCAATTTCTTCGGGCGTTCCGAATCGACCCAAAGGGATGACCGCTTTCCAGGTTTGTTCCACTTCTTGAACGCTCTTATGACTCGATTGAGCCGAGGATTCAATTAAACTACGCAAACGAGAAGTTTCTGTAAAGCCCGGTAAAATATTATTGACGGTCACTCCAAACGGGCCTACTTCCATAGATATTGTTTTGGCCCAGTTTGCCATAGAGGCGCGAATGGTGTTAGAGACGCCTAGATTCGCAATCGGTACTTTAACTGAAGTGGAGATGATATTAATAATTCGACCATAAGCCTCTTGTTTCATTCCCGGAAGGACTAATCGCGTCAGTAAAGCGCTGACAAGCACATGATTTTGAAACGCAGATAAAAACTCTTCTTCCGTGGCTTTAAGGATGGGCCCTCCTTTGGGCCCTCCGGTATTATTCACCAAAATATGGATAGGGGAATGGGTTTGAATGAAAGATTCGATGGCTTTTTGGAGAGCACTGCGATTAGAGATATCCATAGCGATATAGAAATGTTTATTGCCTAATTGTGTGGAGAGTTTCTTAATCACTTGAATCAATTTTTGTTCAGAACGAGCCAGCGCTAGAACGTTACATCCTAATTGAGCCAGTTCCATACAAATGGCTTCACCAATTCCTTGCGATCCTCCGCAAACAAGCGCTGTTTTTCCTTGCAATTGTAAATTAATATTTCCCTCCTATATAATTACGAACTTCCCACAGTTCTGGAAAGAATTTTAGTTCTAATCGACTTTTTAAAAAATTATATCCTTCGCTCCCGCCGGTTCCTTTTTTGTGTCCAATTGCGCGTTCCACCATTAAAATATGGGTATTTTTCCAGAGTACAAATTTTTCATCAAAATCCAACAGGACTTCGAAAAGAAGGACCCAATGATATTGATCTTTTGGATCTTCATAAATTCTTTTTAGGACTTGAATCACTTCTGAAGAAGGGGTTCGCGGGGCACAAAAATCTCTTTTCAACACTTCCGGTGGAAGCAAATATCCTGCTTGATCGAGACACTTTAAAAAATGATCATAGACGGAGGGTTGGGATTGAATCGATTCCAATTCTTTTAAAACTTCCGGTAAAGCCTGAAAAAATTTCAAAAAAAAAGGTTCTCGAATCCCATAGATAAATTCCATCTTTCGGAACTGAATGGATTGAAATCCGCTTGCGGGTCTTAAATTGTCTCGGAATCCAGAAAATTCTACTGGCGTGAGGGTTGTGAGTAAATTGATCTGTCGGATCAATAAATCCATAATTGCAGTCGTACGACGAAGTACTTTCAACGCACGTGAAACAATTCCTCTTTGAAAGGCATCCACCAAGATTTCCGTTTCAAAAAGGATTTCCTTGAACCAGAGTTCCATCGCTTGATGAATAATAATAAAAAACATTTCGTCATGATGGGGCGGATCTGAAATTCTTTGTTGTAAAGACAAAAGTTCAGGAATTTTTAAATAAGAAGCATAGTTTAGGTCTTCGAGTCGCAAATTTTCGTAATTAGGAAGCGTCATAAAATTTAGCGGTTTCTAGCACAAAAAAATTTTAAGAAAATTATCCAAGATTCCGAAAGGATAAAATTTCGGGTGTATATTGTCAAAGAGAAAATCTTTAAATTTCTTCTGAGTGTGTTTCCTTTTCTATAGAAGAGGCTGGATCGGATTCTGGAAACCACTCCTGAAAGCGAGAAAATTCTTCGGGTTGCCAAGCGCAACAAGTCACTTCATAGTGGCGAGTGATCGAGGCTTTTTCCAGAGAGGGTTGGAGCCATTTTACCGTATCAGGTTCAAATTGCGTCTGTATCTTTCCTTCTCTTGAAACCTCTTTTTCATACGGGGTCTGCCGAGAAACCGAGAACAGTGGCATTGTCTGAAAAAAAATCAATCGTTCTGCCTCTTTCTTAAAAAAGCCCCATTTTTTGACCCGAACCAGCGGATAATAACGCAAGGCGAACCAAAAGAGTCCTAGTGCCACCGCCGGAAGATAAGGGAGTTCTGCTGGTTTCCAAGGGAGTGCCAATAAATACAGTGCGATAAAACCCGCCAGCACGATTCGAAAAAGGGTCATCCAGTTTTGGATTCCCTCTTCCTGAGTCGATACAATATCTTCCGGATTCGGGTATTGAGAACGTTGAAACTCTTTTGGGAACGCTCGTCTGGGAAAGCCTACAATATGATGAGCAAAAAAATCTTGTAAATTCTGAGTCACTTCGTGTGGTTTTAAATGAAGACGTTCCGCAATTTGTGGGTTCCGAAACAAAAAATAAAGAACGATCCAGTCTCGCTGATCGGATATCCAGAATTTTTCGAGTTCCTCCACTGCAATTTTCCCTTGATAGCGGTTTGTTTTAAACGAAATGGTTTTTCCATCACTTTCGATTTTTTGAAAAGTAAATTCTTTGCCTACCAACATAGAAAAGAGCCAACAAGTGCCAATTCCTAGCAAAACCCAAGGCGTTGATATTGCGATCCACTGAAAAACTGGTTCATTTCTGAACATCAACAATAATCGGGTAAGACCGGACCCCTGCAGAAGCGCAATACTCGAAAGAACAATCAGACTCAGGGGATAGAATAAAAAGAAAGGAGTTTGACGATAACAAAACGGAGGGAATCTCACAAAATACGTCCTCTCGTTTAAAAATTCGGCTATGTTTTCTAGGGACAGGTGTGTCGTAACTCCTACTATTGTATCCTTACGGTTTTTTTCCTGCAATAATGGAGTCTCGTTTGATCGTTCCCTAAAAATACGCTATATTAAATTTCTTAAGGAAAACAAGTCTTTTGGTGCAATTCAAAAATAACCCAGACAAATAAATCCTGGATACAGAGGCGAGGCTTAATTGGAATCTCATACTCTATCCCCAGAAAAACTCAAAGAATTAAAGAGTCGGCAAGAGCGTATTCTTCAATCTCTGGCGCGCCGGATCCGTGAAAAAAGCCTCATTATTGAAGGCATTTCTTGGCAAACCCCCCTCTTTAAACATTATGACCAAGGAAACGCGTTGCGTTATTTTTTAAAGCAACATCAACTTTACGAATATTTAGACGCTTTTCCTGTGAACCCCGGATTTTCCGCAAGTTATTCTCAAAAAACACTTTTTCATTCGAAATCATTGGGTTGTATTCATATTCTCGCCTATCTCCCGTGGGCCTCCTGTTTACAAACGCCTCCTTCTTTTCCGCTCCTTTCTCGAAAAGAGTTTGAGACCCAATTACTGTCCACTTTGATTTTTTCAAAAGGGTTACAACTCATCGTAATCTACTCTTCTTCCGGGTTTGCTCCTGATCTCTTGGAACATCAAGAAGGAAGTCAAGAAGGCATTCCTTATCAACTCTATCTCATTTCGGATACCGCTCAGGCGTTTTGGGTTTCTGGTAAATCTTCAGGACTTCGGAATCTCTTTGATCCCGAAGAACCGGACGAAAAAATCCAACGACTCCAACGCAATATCGAAAAACATAAAAAATTGGCCGTGCGTGGAGGCTATGTCCCGCTCAAAGAATTAGAACAAGAATGGGGTATTCCTCAATTTCAGCTCCGCGCCTATCTTCAAGAAATTCTTCCCCACCTCGTAGGGTTTCAATTGGAAGAGGTTCGTGATACCTCTATTTTAAAACGGAGTTTGCGATAATTATGTACTCGCGTTTAGCCAAAATTTTTCAGCGTCGGGAAATTCCTGAACATACTCGAACCCTTTATGAAAAAAACAAAAATCTCCCGGATTTGGTTCAAGGAATGGATCGCCTTAAAACCGAAAATGAAATTGAATTTAATCGCTTAAAAGAAGAAATTCTGCTTTTGGAGGAAGAAGAGGAACAGTTAATTCGTCAAATTAAGGAAGGCTCAGAGGGTCGCCGCAAAAAATTTGCCTTACAAACCATTCAACGGTATCGCAAACAAATGGAAAATCTGGAGCGTCGTATGGCCATCTATGACCAAAACATTATGCTCCACTTAACCTTGATCGGAAAGATTCTGGATCTGGAAGCCATGGAACTCAAGGGGGTTGACGAAAAAACAATTGAAGATATTTTGTTAGATTTTGAAACCCGTCTGGAACATTATCTGGATACTGATGTCGAAAGCTTGGCTCAGAGTACGGCTTCTCAGGCTTTTGTGACCGAACAAGAACGGGAACTCTCTGCGTTAGAAAAAGAAATTTTGGGGGAAATAAAAAGTACCAAGGAACATCCACCGCTAAAGCAAAAAGAACGAGAACTCCTTGAAGAATAAAGGAAAACGCTATGGGTTTCTTTCGAGAGTTGTTAGGCAAAAAAAATGTCACGTCCAAAGATTTGAAAGTAGAATTGCTAAAACTAGAACGACATCGAAAACGTAAATATCAGGAAATTCGTAAACTGGAAAATAAAAAAAATCTCTTGGTCGAAAATATTAAACAATCCCGAAAAAATGGGAACCATCTCGAAGTCGATTACCTCTGGGAAGAATTGCAACAACTTAAAATGGATACGTCGTATCTCCAGAGAGAAATGAAAGTGCTCAACCTAGAAGGGATCGCCCTTAAACGTTATTGCCGTGGTCTGGAGCGCCTCGAAAAGAATAATGATCGCGAACGAGTCGGAAAACTTTTAGAGCGGGTACGATCTAGCGATCTTGACACCAAACTCGCGCAACAAGAAATTAACGAAAAAGAATATCTGGATGAACTCAATCTAACTATGGAAGAAATTGGTCTTGAAATCGAGGCAACAGAGGCGGAAGAGGACGATCCTGCAAAAGCAAATTTTCTGAAAGAAATTGATGAAATTAATAGTGCAGAAGAACAAGGTCACTACGACAAAGCTTTTGAAAAAGAAAATCTCTTAAAATCCACTCTGGAAGAAGATCTCGAAGAGTAGACAGGGCAGAAAGGAACTTTCCTTGAACATTGATTTGAGTGCTTCTTTACAAAAATCATTAAATGAAGCTCTGGATCGTGCTGAAGTAGCCTATCAACGGAAAGACTTTGCAAAAGCGTCTGAAGCCTATCAAGCGGCTTCGCGTCTGATGTTTCGACTTGCTGAATATGCTTCGGATCGCCAGTTAGAGCTTTCCCGTAAAAAAAAAGCGATCCACTATCGGGAAATCGCTCAACGCTTAAAACAAAATCCTTCTCCAAAAGAAGAAACACCGTCCGCGAAGGAAACAGAGAATGCTTCGGAAGATCCAATCCGCAAAGCGGTTTCTCAACTGATTGTGACTTCGATGGTTGCTTGGAACCAAATTGGCGGGCTTGAAGAAACCAAAAATCAGATCAAGTTGGCGCTGGCGATGTCTCTGGCTCAACCTCCTCCTTCCGTTCAACTTCAAAATTTTCGCAACATTTTGTTTTATGGGCCTCCGGGTACAGGAAAAACATTGTTAGCCGCAGCGACTTCAAACGCCCTTTCTTTCGGAGATTCAAGAAGTTCTGTTTTTTTTAACGTTAAAGTCTCTTCCGTGATGTCGAAGTATTTTGGCGAGTCGACGAAGATTATTTCTGAATTGTATGGAATGGCTCGGGATACCTCCCCTTCTGTGATTTTTTTGGACGAATTCGAATCGCTTTGCGCGGCGCGGGATACGGAAGAATCAGGCACAGAACGACGTATTTTATCGACGATCCTTGCAGAGCTCGATGGCTTGGCTGAAAAGGGAAGACCCGATCTTTATGTGATGACTATTGCGGCGACAAATCGTCCGTGGGATTTAGATCCGGCGGTTTTATCTCGATTCGACAAGAAAATTTTGATTCCGCTTCCCGACGCAGTCACTCGAAAGAAAATTTTAGAGATTTTGTTGATCAATCGTGGATTCACTTCGGACGTGGATTTGATGGATCTGGTTTCTCGAACCGAAGGTTTTTCTGGGCGAGAACTGGAGCGTCTTGTGAAAGAATCGACCTCTGGAATGATTGCGGAAGAAAATCATTCGCTGATTCACCTCTTTGATCAAGGACTTGAGCCTTTAAAACAATATCAAATTAAGGTAAGACCCTTGAATGAAGGGGATTTTTTAAGAGCCTTTCGTGGCGTTCACCCTGAAACACGTCCGGAAGAAACTCAGCGTTATTTAACTTGGGCCAAATCTGTAGAAGGATAAAGGAGTGATCGATGGGATTATTCAAATCGAAACAAGAGCGTCGTATTGAACGCGATCTCGAAATTCGAAAAGGAGTGGCTTCGATCAAGAAGAATATCAAAGATCTGGAAAAAAATGAACGCGAATACCTTAAAAAAGCACGTCGCGCGAAAGCGATGGGCTCAAAACAGCAATATGATTTTTTGAAAAACACTTTGAAGCGCACCGCGACTCAGCGACAATTAATGGATCGCCAGCTTTTAAATATTGAAACAGCACTACAGATTAAAAATCAAGCGTCTGCTCATGCGCAATTCGCCGAAGCGATGAACGCGTTATCCAAATCGATTTCAGAATCGTTTGGCTCCACCGATTTTACAAAAACGCAAAAAGAATTTGAACAGGCGATGGCTAAAGCGGAAACGATGGAAGAACGGATGGAAATGTTTTTGGATATTAGCTCGGAGTCCTTACTGAATAAGGAACCTCGTGAAGAATTAATTTCTGACGCGGATATTGAGGCTCTGATCGGTGCAGAAGAATCCGAATCTTCTGGGACGGATGAAGAAATTTCAAAAGGACTGGAAGAGATCGAGCGGGAACTCGGAAAGGATTCTCCATGAGTGCCCGTCTTCTGTTGGAAACTGCGGAGGAGCATCAAAAAAAAGGACTCGAACTGCTTCGGCAGAATCGCGCTGGAGACGCTCGCAAAAATTTGCTTCGTGCCGCAGAGCTAATGTTTAAAGTGGCAGAGCAATCCGAATCTCCTTTTCGGGAATCTCGTAAAAAAAAAGCTCAAAAACTATTAAGACTCGCTAAACAAATCGAACAATCGCTTACGGAGATTCAGGAGATTTCTTCGGAGGCTCTTGTTTTACCCACTTCAAGCTCTGTTTGTTTTGAAGATATTGCCGGATTAGAAGAAGTTAAGGAGGCGATCCGTCTCAAATTGATTTATCCGGTACAATATCCAGAAAAAGCCACACACTATGGATTAAAATTGGGCGGTGGAGTTTTATTGTTTGGTCCCCCGGGAACTGGAAAAACATTGATCGCCAAGGCGATTGCGGGGGAACTAAAGCGTCCCTTTTTTGCGGTCTATCCCTCCGAGCTTCTTTCTAAATATGTGGGCGAAGCGGAAAAAAATTGCGCGGAGATTTTTCGGAAAGCGAGAGAACAAGAGGGATCTGTTCTGTTTATTGATGAAGTAGAAGCGCTTCTTCCTCAACGCTCTGCCGAAAATCAATCTCCCGTAATGCAACGATTGGTTCCTCAGATTCTTTCAGAGTTGGATGGAGCCAAAACGCAGATAGGGTCTATGTTATTTTTAGGAGCGACGAATGAGCCTTGGGCCCTTGATCCTGCGGTGTTGCGTCCCGGACGTTTTGATGAGAAAATTTATGTTGGACTTCCCGCGCTTTCGGCGCGAATCGCACTATTTCGCCTTCATCTCAAGTCGTGTCCAATTGCTCTGGAGCTGGATCTGAACGTTTTGGCAAAATCGACGGAAGGGTATAGTGGTGCGGATATTCGTTTGATTTGTCAGAAAACGGCTCAAAAAGTCTTTTTGGAAAGTTTACAAAAAGAGGAGGATCGGCCATTACTTCAGAGTGATTTTCAAGAGGTCCTTAAACAAACACCGCCTTCAGTGACGGCAGAACAAATTCATCGGTTTCAACAATATTTAGAGAAGATGGGGATGATCTTGTCCTCCGGGAGGAACGCGCATGAAGCTTGAGCTTTGGTTGAATGATCCAGAACAGTTAGCAAGGCGGTTTAGTAAAGAGGACCTGAAATCCTTAAAATCGGTACCCGAGCAAACCGTCTGTCTTTTGTTGTTGAATGACGGGACCCAGAAAATTCTTTTAGCGCTGCAGACGCTTGGAAGTAAGCTAGAAGGCGAAGCGGTTCTTTTTAAAAATAAGGAAATTTCTCTTTTAATCCGTTGTTCAGAGCTCCTTTCAAAAGAAGGATTACAGCATTCTGTTGCGTTTGTGCTTCAACTTTATCTTGAGACGAGTTCTAAAAATGCGTTGATCGATTTTGCCGAAAATGTATTAAAATCTCGTCCATTCTGCCAAAAAAAAGATCTGCTCTCTCTCTTGGAACCAGAGATTCAAACCTTACTCAAGCGTTTTTTATTTCACTATGAATCGGGAGCGCTTCTTCAAGGATCCTTGCAAGAAAAGCTTTTTTCGGAAGTAAAAGAGTTATTAAAGCGTCCGCTCCAACAGCTCGGGCTTTCTTTATTACAGATGATGAATCTTGCTATTGAGTCTGAAGATTTCAAGCGATTACAAGACGAAAAAAAAAGTCGCCTGCTTCAAGAGGAGCATACCAAAACGGAAGAAGCGCGTTTGAAGGCGGAAAAACAAATTTTGTTACTGGAGGAAGAAAAAGAAAAAGAGCGAGCGTTTAAACGGCAACAGTGGCTCAAGGAGCTTTCGGAACAAGATCAGGCCCATCGTTCCGCGCAAGAGCAAAAAGAATTTGAAGTACGTTTACATCGGAAGAAAAAAGCGTTAGAAGAATTTCAAGGCGTTCGTGTAGAAGCGTTAATTGCTCAAATGGACGATCCTCAAGAGCGCTATTCTCTGCTTAAAATGCTGATTGAGAAGGATATGACTCCAGAGCAATTAGAAGCAAGACTTCCCGCGAATGTTGCGGAACTCACTCAAAAAGTGGCACAATTAGAATCGTTGCTTTTAAAAACGTCCGGAGAGAAGAAAAAATCGAGTTCCCCGTCCTCGACGACGCATTGTATTTTATTAGCGGTGGGAAATCGGGTGGTGGGAATGGATCCGAGAAATCCAAAAAAAGCACCTGTTTGGGAAGAAACTTTTCCTGAAGAAATGGGTTGGATTCGGTCGGTTTCTTTACAATCGATTGAGGGTGAACTTTCGGTTTTGGCCGGAGCGGTCCAAGGGGTCTGCCAGAAAAAAATACATTCAAAAAGTGCCCCAGAGCGATTTTTGTTTCCCCATAAAACGAATAGTCGTAATGGTTGTAATAGTGTTGCATTTCTTCAAGATCATTTTTACGCAACGCATTCGGAACAACATCTGTGGCGCTGGCACTATAAGCAATATACTCCACCAGAATCCTTATTGACCGATCGCCTGAAATCCTGTAAGCATGTACGGGGAGTGATGGCGTGGGAAGATAAGCTTTATTTTGCGGCAGATCGGACCATTTGTTGCATTGACACCACGCAACAAATCACTAAAGAATATGCGCTTCCTCACGCGGTGACTTGTTTTCGGATTTTCGAGGGGAAGCTTTATGTTGGAACTCAAGAAGGCGAGTTATACCTTTTTGATTTAAAACAACCGGAATCAGGAGAGTTATTGGTGCGGTTCAAAGAAACGTTATATATGATGAAAACGCTCCTCATTCAACAAGAACCCCATCTTCTTCTGGGTCATAAACAGTATGGCCCGATTCTCGTATCGCTTTCTTCTTTGAAGCAAACTTTTTATCAGGGAGAACAAGCGATACGATGGATTGAAGGAAATGAAGATTTTTTGGTTGGAGTGGACACCGAAGGGTATCATTTATATATTTGGGAAGTCGGGCAACCCAAACAGATTTATGATAAAATTTATCTGTATCCTGCAATACAAGATCTTTGTCTTTGGAAAAAAGAATAGCATGCTATGATAAAAATCAATCAAATACTTGGAAATTATCAAATTGAAAAAGAATTGGGAAAAGGGGGATTTGGCCAGGTTTTTCTGGCTCGTCATCAATCTCTTGGAACACAAGTGGCGATCAAAGTCCCCACACATCCAGAATATATTCAGAGTTTAATGAGTGAAGGAGTCATTCATCATTCTTTGCAATCTCCGCATATCGTAAAGATTCTGGATGTTTTCAAAGAAAGTGATCCTCCGTTTATTGTGATGGAATATGTTGCGGGTGGTTCTCTTCGCGAAACCCTTCAAACAAAAAAGACCCTGCCCCTGTTAGAGGCGTTGACAATTCTGGAACACATTGGAAAGGGCCTAAAAGAGGCTCATCAATTGGGTTTACTTCATGGTGATATCAAACCTGAAAATATTTTGCGATCCGAAGACGGGGTTTGGAAGTTAACCGATTTTGGATTAACGAAAAAAGATCCCCGTTTTTCGGTGGCGTATTCTGGAAGTCTCCAGTCCTCCGTCACCAAAAATCTTCATGTGGCTGGAACCCTTACCTATATGGCACCGGAAGCGCTTCAAGGGAAAGCAACATTGCAATCAGATTTATATTGCTTAGGAATTCTTTTATTTGAAATGCTTACGGGAAGTTTACCTCAAGGGCTTGAAACATTAACGCAACAAATTCCTGATCTCACAACAGGGGTCGATTTGTTTTTCGCGCGTTGTTATACCCGAGAAGAAAAACGTTTTGCGACGATTGACGATTTTTTGCAACAGCTTGTAATTCTTAAAAAATCACTTCAAGGAGAGATTTGCTATGGAAGTTTGCTCGCAAGAGTCAGCGCGTTTGTGCTAGATTGTTGCTTTATTGCGCTTCTCTTTTTACTTCCCGGAGTACGACTTTTCATCACTCGACGGCTCGCCTACGTTATTTTTCCTGCGTTAGCCTATTTGATTTACTTTTCTTATTTTCATGGAACTCATGGGCGAACTCCCGGAAATTGGCTTTTTTCCTTGCGTGTAGTTCATCCTTCGCTAGAACCGATTAACAGACAAACCGGATTATCTCGCACACTGGTTGGAATTCCTTCGATTTTCACGACTTTAGGACTTTATTCAACCTTATTAAATGCGCAGAAACAAACCCTTCACGATTTAGCATGCAATACCGTCGTCATTCAGGAAAAATGAATATCGTCATTGATGTCAGAAAAACAGATCCGAAAAAGACATTTGCCAAGAACTCGAAAAAAGAGATAATCAATACAAAAATCCACTATCTTAGGATTACGAATGGAACGACAGAATTACTATAGACAGTTTGTAAGGAACCAGATAGAAACGTATTTCAGCGAGAGAATCGATCTGACGAAAGCGGCAGAATCGATTCTCCCGGAAGTCCAGATCGATTTGTTTTTTGAAATTCCGAAAGAGAAGCTGACTTATGCCTCTGAGAGTCCGTTCCCTTATCTCAAGGAAGCCAATTTAGTGCATATCAAGGCGGTAAATGATCACTTAACGCCGTTAGATGTTCTCCAATATCTAGGAGAACTCTATGTGAAGGCAAGTACGAACGATTTAGTGAAGAAGCAAAGCATAGCCTTAACAATTGTGAGTGCCGAAGAAGTGCCTGAAAGTGTATTTAAGGAGAGCTATCATCCAAGAGAACGAACCGAAATTCCCTGGATCGATCAGATTAAAGCTAGCTTTCCAGCGTACCTTTTTACGATGGAAAGGCTTCCTCCCGAAGAAAGGTATTATGAGTTTTTGCCGTTTTTGCCGTTGAAAGCAATAGAAAAGGCGAGGGCGCAGATTCAAGAGATAGTGTTGCAGGTAGAGGCTAAACCGGAATATAAGTTTTTTCTGTTATGTTTAAGTAAGCTACAACCAGAATTTTATAAGAAGGAGTTTGGGACTATGATCTTTACAGATAAGAAGGATATCGCTCAAGAGTTCTTTCCCAAAGCGGTCGAAGCGTTCAAACTCGAAGGAAAACTCGAAGGAAAACTCGAAGGAAAACTCGAAGGAAAACTCGAAGGGGAAATTTGTGCCTTAAAAAAGATCTTAGAGAAGCGATTTAGCGCGGTTCCCCACAATCTGGAAAAACGCCTCTTAGAATTCTCTTCTTTAGAAGAAGTTGAACGCTTAATGGATTTGGCTTTAGGCTCGTCTTCACTTACCGAATTTAGTGCTAAATTAGGCGCTTATTTTAAAAATTCTTCATAATTTTGAGATGATTTATAACGATTTCCTAACTCCGGGGGTTTCATTCGTGCGTTAAAATAACGGCCAGAAACAAATTCTAATAGCATATTATCGTCGGTATGCGGTGTTGCGTTTTCTGTAAATTTTCCAACTTGAATTTGATCCATAAAGACAAACTTCGAGAGTAAATCTCGCATATCTTCGGCGTGATAAATTTTTAAAATTTCTTTATATTGATCCGGATAAAACGTTTTCAGCGGAGCTTCAGAAACCTTTAATGATTTTTCTCCATTACGAACAATCATATAAATGTCAGAATCTCCGGGCCCCTGAAGCATGAGACAATTCGGGAAGACCGTATACATACTTTTCAAAACACTACGGACACAATTGTCTTCGAGCCCATACGTATGGAACCACAGAATTGCGACTCCTTCTGGTTTTAAGCGCTGTCGAACCAATTGATAAAATTCGACGGTAAATAGACTAGAGACGCCAGACATCCAAGGGTTTGAAGGTTCACAGATAATAATATCCCATAGCTTGCTATTTAATTTTAGAAACTGACGACCGTCTTGTACATGGACTTTAGAGTTTGGTTTTTCCCAGTAACGATGATTAAATTCTTCAAAAAACTCTTTGGATAAATGGGTCACCGCTTCTGAAATCTCGATGACCGTGGCTTCTACCATCGGAAAACGAAGTACAGTTCCATGCGTAATTCCTAAGCCCAAGCCAATAGTAAGCACTTTTCGAGAGTCGGGTTCAAAGAGAAAACCGGCGGTCGCAATAATTTCGCAGTCTGCTATGTCGCCTCCCTTGGACGCGTTGCTTGTAGATCCGTCGACTTTCCCGTTGACTTTAAACCAACGAGCATGCGTATCTGTGGCCTCATGAACGGTAATGAGGCCAACGGCGTCTTCTTCCAAAAAAATCATTTTATGTTTTTGTTTTAAATAATCGCCATAGCCCGAATCTCCTCGAAAGAGAAGTTCTTTTTTGGAGGGTAGTCCTGTGCGATTATAAAAATAAGAACTGGTGATGAGGTGATAGTTATATAAAGGAATACACCAGAGAATCAAAAATAATCCATACAATAACCCTAAAGAATAGAGCCATTTTTGTAAGAGGGACGGAATTCCGGGCGAAAGATGAATCAAAATATAGGCGGCGATAAACGCAACAATTAAATTATATTGGAGGGTTCTTTCAAAACCGCTTGTTGAGAGCCAGAGATACCCGGTGAGGGCCGATCCTAAAATAACTCCGAGCATATTGATAAAATAAGCAAACCCGACTTTCTGCCGAACCGTTTCTTTTTTCGTATTATAAAGCGCGGTTGCTAAAGGAAAAATTCCGCCGAGCAAACAAGTTGCAGGTAACAGAGTGATTAGAATCGCTATAAATTTTCCGATTTCGCTTAAAACAAACTTCCAAAAAACGCCTTGAGTTGTAATTTCCGCAGGTTTAAAATAGACGTTCAAGACTTCATTTAACGTACCAATCATAATCGGAAAATAAGTCATGAGATAACTGACAAAAAAAGAAGTAATGGAGGCCAGCAGAACAAGAAGAATGGTATGATTTTCGGACAGGGGATGCCGGGCGGCAATATAAGTAATCAAGTGGCTTCCGAGTGCGATTCCTAAAATAATACACGCGGTGATCATCGTAAAAGTATAAGTCGAAGCGCCCAGCGTAATTCCTAAAAGCCGGTTCCAGGCGATTTGCAAACTCATACTCATAAAACCGGAAACAAAAAGAAGGACACAAACCATGAGAAATGGAAGCTGAACAGCGTCGTCGTCTTCTTCTTCGGAGGAGGTTTCTTGAGAAACAACTATCGTCGGTTCTTTCGTCGGGAGGCGCTTTAAAATCCAAGCGAGAAACGCAACAAAAAAATTAATCGAGGCCGCTAGGATAGCGGTAGTTTGATATCCGAAACTGGGAAGCAGGAAATATCCACAAACAATGGTTCCAAAAAAAGCGCCATAGCTATTGACCGCGTAGAGTCGTCCAAAATCTTCAGTGAAACTGGAGTCTTTGCGATATAAGAATTCAGATAAAAGTGGGAGTGTTGCGCCCATCAAGAAGGTCGGAAAAAAAATTAATAGTCCGCAGAGAAGAAACTGAGTGATGATTTCTGTCGCAAAAGTAAACTGTTGGTCCAGGAAAAGAATTTGATAAAAACCTTGAATTTTTTGAAATAAATACAGGAAACTAATTCCATAGCACCCTATTAAAATTTCGATCAAAATATAGGCGGGCAGTGCTAGAAATTGAGACGCTTTTGTGAATCGAACAAAAAAACTGCCCATCGCCAACCCGGTCATAAACGATAATAAAATGGTCGTGAGTGTATAACTGGTCGTTCCCATCAGGACCGAAAGTTGTTTCACCCAACCCACTTGATACAACAAAGCGGCAAATCCGCTAAAGAAGAAACAGAGGTGAGCCAAAAAACGAGCCATAAATTTTCCTTGCTTTGAAAATGCTTTATTTTATTTGAATTCTTTTGTGGCGTAGAGAAAGCTAAATCCCTGATTTTGAAAGCGCATTGAAAGATAGATCTCCACTTTGGTAAGAGTTTCGATCGTTTTGTAATCGAGCTTTTTCTTTTGATCGGGCAGGAGTCGTTGATCGGGTTTCCCCTTGAGCCATTCGGCAAGCACTTGGCTTTTACGAAACACTTCTTTTCCGTTGTTAAAAGCGACTAATTCTAGTTCGGCGGTAACATAGCCCATTCCTGGAAAAGAATGACCACAACCAGAATTTGTGGCTTGAACCGCAACTCCCCACGAGTCTTTTTGAATTTCTAGAGTTAACGCCTTTTTCAAGAGGATTTCGTTGAATTCGGAAGCGGAGGCTTTTGCCGTTCCAAGCCATCGACCTTCAAACGTATGCTTTCGTCCGAGGCGCTTGCTTTGGACATCTCCTTTTTGGGCCAGAGCGCGTTCGATTTCTGGCATATGGCATTCTTGACAGGTCTTCGCGTCTTTCCCCTTGCTTTTTTTCCAGGACAAATAGGAATCTTGAAGGAAATAAACGGCGTCTCCGGAGCCATTGGTATGGCAATTCAGACAAAGTTGGGCGCTTTCAAAGGCTTTATGTTTTTCCCATTCATGCGGGGCATCTGGAGTTTCAAACGGCCCGCACAGGATCTCGGTTTTTCCTTTTTGATGACAGGTGATGCAGGTAATTCCTTCTTCTTTGATTGATTTGCGAAGTGTTGGGAGGGTAAGTTTTGGAAGAATGGGATTCGGGAGATGACAGGGGAAACAGTTTTTTTCGTTCTCTTGTTGCAATTTAATGTTTTTCAAATCTCCAAGCATTTTAATAAAATCAGGGGAGGTGCTGGCGCGCGCATGAGTGGATTTGGACCATTCTTCATAAATACTGAGGTGACATTTTCCGCAACTTTTGGCGGTTTCTTCTTGCGCCCAGACAATAAGAAAAAAACTGAATCCCCAGCCTATCCATTTTTGCATAAAATCTCCTCTCAAGCTTCAATCACTAATTCGTCCCCTACTCGAATCCTATGTAAAGCAAGCGTTCCTACCGGAAGTTCAATCGTATGGGCGGCTTGCCCGGACATACTCATCATCCAAATTTTTAAGTCTTTCACTATTTTAACGACTTTATAATTCTCATCAACGAAGAGAACATCAATCGGAAATTTCATAAAAAACATATGAATAGAATTACAGCGTTCCAAAAGAAGCCCCTCTCCTGGAGGAAAGGATTTTCGACCGAGGAGTCCTTTCGTTTTTTTGCCGGTTGTGTTCGCTATATCGAGTTCATAGGCAATCACTTCATGATCGGATTTTCGAGATAAAACCGCAATAACTCACCTCCGGTCTTGGCTTGAATGGTATAAAAAAAGTGGAAAGAAAAAGAAAGAGGAATCCCGATACAATTTCGGGAGTTCCTCTAAAAAATCAATTTGTAATTAGGCTTCGGTTTTTCCATTATTTTGAGATTCTTCGATGCACGCTTTTCGGCTGAGTTTAATGCGGTTTTGTTCATCGATTCCCAAAATGCGGACTTCGACTTTATCGCCGACACGTACAATATCCGTGACATTTTCTACATAACCCACATCAAGTTCGGAAACGTGGATGAGTCCTTCTTGTCCGGGAATAATTTCAACGAACGCCCCAAAATTTTTAGTTGCGGTGACGCGTCCGACGTAATTTTTTCCAATGACGACTTTTTCAGTAATTCTTTCGATCATCGCTTTTGCTTTTTTCGCACCGTCTGCGTATTTGCAGAAGACGAGTACCGTTCCATCTTCCTGAATTTCGATTTCTGAGCCCGTTTCTTCTTGGATCCCTTTGATGACTTTGCCTCCGGGTCCAATCAAACTACCGATATCTTTAGGATCAATTTTTACACTAAAGATTCGTGGTGCGTAGATTGAAATTTCTTCGCGTGGACGATTAATCGTTTCCAGAATTTTTTTCAGGATTTTCAATCGTCCTTGTCGGCCCTGTTCAAAGGCGTCGGCAAGAACTTTGAAAGGAATCCGTTTGACTTTAATATCCATTTGAACGGCGGTGATTCCGATTTGGGAACCCGCGACTTTAAAATCCATCCCACCGAAATGATCTTCCATGTCGTTAATATCGGAAACCACCTGAAAACGGTCTCCCTCGGAAATCAATCCTAATGCAATCCCTGCGACAGGTTGTCTGAGGGGAACGCCAGCATCCATTAAAGACAAGGTGGCTCCACAAACGGTCGCCATCGAAGAGGATCCATTAGATTCCATGATATCCGAAGTAATTCCAATGGTATAAGGAAACTTAGCAATCGAGGGGAGTACGGCGAAAAGGGCACGTTCGGCCAAAGCACCATGACCGATTTCTCGACGGCCGACACCTCGAAGAGGACGAACTTCTCCGACACTAAAGGGCGGGAAGTTATAATGCAACATAAAACGTTTACTCAGATCGGAAGCGATGCTCTCTATTTTTTGTTCATCACGGCTCGTTCCTAGCGTGGTTAACACTAAGGCTTGAGTTTCGCCTCGGGTAAATACCGCAGATCCATGAGGCCGTTTGAATAAACCGATTTCGCAAGAAATATCTCGGAGTTCATCAAAGTGTCGGCCATCGACTCGTATTTTTTCTTTAAAGGCGAGATCTTGTAAGACTTGTTTTTTGACTCGATCGATCACGTCATTGAGGATCAGTTCTGTGGTGACTGGAGCCACTTTTGAACAATATTTTGCCTTTAATTGATCGTGGTATTCTGAAACGGCTGTCAATCGGTCTTCTTTTTTTTGTCGGCGTAGTCGTTGAGAGACTTCTCGATAGACTTCGGCTTTTACGGATTGATAAAAAGTCAAATCAAGAGCAGGGACTTGGATTTTGACGGGTTTCAGCAGAGAAACCATTTTTTCTTGAAGCGCAATAATTTTTTTGATTTCTTGACACGCCATTTTAATGGCTTCCATCATCACGTCTTCCGTGACCTCTTTGGCGCCGGCTTCGACCATTACGACCCCATCTTTATCTGCCGCCACGATCAAATCGAGTTGACTTTGTTCGCGTTCTTCATAGGTGGGGTTAACGACGAGTCGATCTTTTAAAAGTCCCATTCGGACTGAGCCAATGGGGCCCTCGAAGGGCACAGGCGAAATACTAAGAGCTGCGGAGGCTCCAATCATAGCCAGAATATCGGGATCCTGTTCATGATCCGCAGAAAATACTTGAACAATAATCTGGACTTCTTCGTGGTAATTTTCTGGGAACAAGGGTCGTATAGGACGATCCACAAGGCGAGAAGTTAAAATTTCTTTTTCAGAGGGACGTCCTTCTCGTTTAATAAAACCCCCAGGAAATCGGCCTGAGGCATTTGTTCGTTCGCGGTATTCTACAGATAAAGGGAAAAAATCGATTCCCTCTGGGCCTTTGGCTCGACAGACGGAAACAAATACGGTTGTTTCTCCCATTTCCACTAAAACGGCTCCATGAGCCTGCTTTGCTAATTTTCCTGATTGAATCCGGAGCGATTTTCCCCCAATAACAACTTCATCCTGAAATATCAAATTTTCCTCCAATAATAAGTATTCGTTGAAGGATGAAGGTTCATCCTTCTTTTTTTTTAACGGAGGTCACCACCTGTTTCTCGTTCATTCAAATGGAGTCTGATCGGCTGAGAAAATATCCTTGGACTTCTATTGCAATAGGGATTTTCCCAAGAATGAAAGAATTGAAAAATTAAAGAGCCTCAAAGAGAGAGGCCTTTTTTCCCAAAGAATATTTTTTCAGAGAGAAAACAGGCGCTACCGATTATCGATGCGGACTTTCCGCTTGGCGACGAATGCCGAGACGAGTCGTAATATCGATATAAGCCGCATAATTATTTTTTCGCAAGTAATTAAGCAGTCTTTTACGGTGACCAACTAGCATCAAAAGACCACGGCGTGTCGCAAAATCTTTTTTATGAACTGAGAGATGTTTGGTTAAGGAGTGGATTCTATCGGATAAAATTGCGACTTGAATTTGACTAGAACCTGAATCTTTTTCGTGGGTACGAAATTCACCAACAATTTCTGTTTTACGTTCCTTCGTCATCATAGAGTTTCATCTTCAATAAAAATTTCTAACATTTACTTACTTCTGAACTTACTTTTTCATTCATCTACATCAATAGTTTCTTTTAAAGAGCACATTTTAAGGAAAAATAGTTTTTTTTCAAGAGTTATTATCCACAAAGCATTGGCCCGAATAAAAAATTTTCTTGTTCTTCTTGGGGAAGAATCGTTTTTACTAAATTTTCAAATTCCAGTGGAACCCAAGGAATTCGGATATCTCCGTTGTCCAGAATAATCAATTCTAGGGTCCGAATCTTACCGATGATGTTGTCGGATTTGGGGGGCAGGAGATTGGACTTGTTCATAATACTCCTTTTTCGGTTTGTTTTTTTTGAGTTGTCCTAAACTTTCAAAGAGCTTGACTATCTGGTCGCAAGTGCTTCCTTGAGTTCCTAAAATATCCATTTCAATGGTTCCTTCTTGATCAATCACAAAGCGAATTTTTTCTGGAGACTCTTTTAGCATTTTGACACCTCCACTACCCATTCTTGGTTTGGTCCTTGTTGAATCTTGCTTAAAATATAGCCGGCTTGACTGGCAATCTTTTTCAATCGTTCTAAGGAATAGGTTTGTTGTAATTTGTTTAAAAAAGGACGAACCCGCTCGAGTTTTTCCTGTTCTTCAGATATTTTGAATCCTAAAGGATCTTGGACCAGTTCCAGCGAGCCTTCTGGCGATTCAATGACCAGTTTTCGGGTTCCTGAAAATTCTCGGAAATAAAACGGAACCTGAAATTGTTCTTTCAAAATTTGGGTGACCAATGATTCTTCCTGAAGTTTCGTTTGAATAGTGACTTGTCGACTCATTTTTTTTCTCCGCACGAGTTACATTCTGAATGAATACCACAATATTCATTGGCGCACCGACTGCATTTCTGAAAACAAAATTCGCAAAAGTGCTGGCCACAAACAGGACAATTTTTTTTATTGGATTTCGGAACATTTCGCAGACATTGTTTACAAACAAAAAGACATTTTTCACAATACAGGTGTGAATCAAACTCAAAGGAATGAATTTTACAGCCTGAGGATAAGCATAGCATACACTGAAAAGAGCATTTGGGGCAAATTTTATGTTCGCAAAAAACACATTCTTTTTGATCCGAGATACATAGATTTTGGCGACACTGAAAACAAGGAGTGAGACAGCGCTCACAGGAGGGATTCGCACAAATGCTACAAATCGGCAAAGTACTTGTCAATGATTTACAAACGGGGCACGCGATTCCGCAATTCGGGCAAAAAAGCTCTCCTTTTTCCGAGAAAAAATACTTCGTCTCTCTGCTTTGACGACATTTTTGGCAAAAAATGGGGTCCCATTCGCCACTAAATCGATTGTAATGAAAGTGAAATGCCCCTTGCGCAAACTGGAACTGGAACTGTTGATGAGGGACGCGAAGCACGAGGTATCCGAGTAACTGAATTGAAACTTTCAACTGATGTTTTTCGACCAACAAATTCATTTGCCGTTGACATTCGCTTTCTAACTCCGCAATTTTACGATCTTGCACCAAAAAATCCTTGTTCGGGATATCTTGAATTTGATGACGATAATATTCTTCTAAACGAATACCAGAGTGTTTTAATTCTTCCCAGAGTTGTTTTTCCAGATGAATGGCCCGAATTCGAACCTTTTCGATCATCCGCGTCAAAGCTTGTTCATAAAGAGTATTGAACGCCTCGGGTGGTTTCCAAGAAGGGATCGGTTCGCCTTCGTTTAAAAGCTCTAGATGCTTTAGAGGGATTGGAGTTCCAGACGAAAAATGGATTCCTTCCGACAAGATTTCTTCTTGATGGTGAAGAGCAGAAGTATAGTGAATCTTGAAATGAAAGAAAATTTCGTCCCGAAGAAGGTCCCGTTGATGGACTTTTAGGGATTGTTTCTTGAGTCCTGAAAAATGCTGACGAGCCTCCTTTTTTGAGGTTCTAAAACGCTTCGGGAGTAATACGGCTGTTTTGCTTCCTTGCTTTTTTAAAAATTGATCCATCCGATCTAATAACGGATGGCCGAGCATCATTAATTCGGTGTCCGGGAGAAATTTTTGGAGATCAAAGACCAGATGAAATTCTTCTTGTCTTAACGCTTCTCGTAGAGGCACATAGGAAGGATTTTCTGGCTTCAATTGAATATGTAAAAAATCCTCATCCGCTTGAATTTCGGCGCCATAAAAATTAAAAAATTGTTGAACAAAATCGCGAATTTTCATCAACCTCTCTCTTTAAAAATGCGGAAGTTTTTGATATAAGCAATGCCTCAAATACGAATGTTTTTTTATTTTTAAGTATTGAATGAGGACTATGATGGAAGCGAAAACAACAACACCTTCTATAAAGGACCCGTCTTTTTCTTTTCCTGCGTACGCAGGTGGTTTTCTCTTAATTCTCCTTGGACTTTCTAGTTTTGCATTTTTAATGAATCAAGGAGGATTTCAGCAATCCTCCGCCAATAAAACGAAAGAGGCTCCCCAAAACACTCTCCCCTCTGAAAAAAAAGAAAAAAAAGAAACGCTAGAAGAGCAAAAACCTAAATCTGCTTTTGCGACACTCCACTATCGACAAACGCTCGATGAGCTAGATCCACAAGAAAAATATCGAGTGGTCGGAGAAGTTTTTGGGGAAGCGAAATCCAAAGCAGAATTTAAAGAGTTCCTCAAAAAATATATCGGATTGACGAATATCTCTAATTATCTGTTTTATCTCCGAATTCAGACCGCGGCAAAAGAATTAGGAATTCAAGTTTCTGCGGAAGAAGCACAACAATTTGCAACGGAAAAACTTCCTGGCCTTATTAGCAACTCAAAAATTCAAGAAAGATTAAACAAGTTAAATCTTTCTCCAGACAATTTTGAAACTTGGTATCGCTCCAAAGTGTTTCCAGAAGTATTGATAGATAAATTGTTTGAGGCTCCTGCCGTTTCAGATTCCTCTCTTCGTGAGCGATTTGAAAATAACTTTGGGAAATCTGGGAAAAGTTATGATATCCGACAGATTATGTTTGTCAATCGTACACAACAAAGTCGCTTTTTTCCAGAAAGTCAGTTTGAAGAAGAACGCTCCCAACTCGAATTCAACCTAAAAGAAACAGCCCAAAAAACGCTCGAAGAATTGAAACAACATCCTGAAAAATGGGATGAAATTCTCCTCAAAGAAAGTGATGATCCCCGGAAAAGTCGAAACTCTGGGCGCTTGGGACCGATGTTCAACGAAGAAAAATTTGGATCCGAAACCTATCAGGCGGTTTTGAAACTAAATCCCGGAGATTTCTATGGCCCAGCTCGTACCGAAGAAGGCTGGCATCTCTTGAAGGTCCTTTCCGTTTTAAATAACCCAAAAGTTCGTTTTCGTGGAATTTATTTTAAAAGCGATTCTCGGGATCCGTCTGTTCTAAAAATTTCTGAAGAAAAAGCGAATCAGTTTGTTTCCCAAATCGCTCAAATCCTTTCTCCCGAAGAAAAGGAAAAGTTTTTTCAGGAAACGTTGAAGTTCTCTGGAGATAAAACAACCCTTGCTAAAGAAGGGGATAGCGGATGGATACTCCAGGTTCAATATCCGCAAGTTTATCCGAAAGCCCTTACGCTTGCCCTTTCAGAATGGGCTGTTGTCCAAGATACAGAAGGATATTGGGCTATTCAGGGAAAAGGAACAGAACCTAATTTAGATCTGGCTCATATTCTATACACCATGAACTATTCCGCTGAAAAACAACGTTGGTTATCAAAACATTTTGACGAAGAAGCCGACAAAAAAATGCAAGAAATATTGCGCCAACTTCAAGAAGGAAAAGCTTGGGATGAATTGTTTAAAACCTATTCTGAAGCCCCTGCACTTCCAAATGAAGAAAAAGGCCTCTATCGAAGTGTACGCGCTCGTCAATACGGAGATTCATTTATTGAAGAAATTGCTAAACTGAACGTCGGGGAACGCAAAATTTTAAAACATAATTATGGCCTCTCGTATGTGGAACTAGTTGAAGTCAAAGTCGCCAAGTTCGAAGAACAAAGATCTGTGATCTGGGAACGTGCCAAAAAAGATCCTCGTACTCGTCAAGAAGTTGTGAAATATCTTGAAACAAATTACCCTGCGGAACGGAAAGAAGGGGGCTCGTTTTTCTTGAAGGATCAGCCGATTTCTTTGGATCGGTATTACGAATTTTTATTTCATCAACACTTTTTTGATCTCGTTGTGGAATTTTTGGAACTGGAAGCTTTGAAAAAATTAACCACCAGTAATCCCGTTTCAGACGAAGCCATACAAAAAGAAATAGACACATTTAAAACAAGCTGGATCCAAAAAAACTTTGAGGGCGATCCCCAAAAATTTCAGGAGTATTGCAAAAAATATTTTTTACAACCCGAAGAATTTTTTACGTATCAACGACTTCAAGTAGAACGGGAGCAACTGAAATCCTCCCTTGCCTTAAAACAACAATTGACCGATGAAGAGCTTCAGCAAATTTTTGAACGCGAGTATGGACAGCCTCAAAAAGATGAACAAAATCGCCTTAGGGCCGTTCAATATCAAATTCGACAACTCGTGAAATACACCCAAATCCCACTCTCCAGAGAAATTTTACCCGAGCAGTTCGATGAACCCACTCGTCTCGCGTTTGAAAAGAAAAAACAAACAGAAGCGGAATCTCTTTTTCAGGAACTCCTCAAATCTCCAGAAAAATTTGAAACATTTGTTCGCCAATATTCTGAAGATGGGACCACTAAACATTTAGGCGGAAAGCTTCCTAATTTTGAATTCTATGGAAAAGAATTTTCCGATATTCTCAAACAAACCGCTCCCAACCAAACTGGACTTTTTCATTCCTCAAAGGGCATTCATCTTTACAAACGACTTCTCGATTTAAATCAAAACATCGAATGTAAACATATTTTAAAGAAAATGCGGAGTAATGATCGCGAAAATATTGTGGAAAAACAAAAACAAGAAATTGTACGAATTAAGGAAGAATTAGAAAAAATTCATGAACAGTTGAAAGAACAATTTAAGGATCACCCAGAACAAATTGGCCCCGAATGGTATAAACGTTTTGGTGAAATGGCCAAAATCCACTCTCAAGATTTTGCGAGCGCCCAAAAAGAAGGTTTGATTCAATCTCCGATGTCTCGTCTCGTCAAACCCTTCACGGAGGCTTGTACGACGGCTAACCCTTATGAACTTGTTGGGCCTGTGGAAACTCCGTATGGCCTTCACTTAATTATGGTTGAGAAGATAGATTCTGCGGGACAAGCCGCACATATCTTTTTTAAAACCGACTTTGTAGCGTATAAGGAAAGTCAATTAATGGGAAAAATTTCTCAAATTGCTCAGGAAAAAATTGCTCAGGCACTCGCGGAACTCAAAGCCGGAAAATCGTTTGAAGAAGTCTCTCAAAAATATTCGGATGTCGCCGGAACTTCCGAGGAGAGCTTTATTTACAACAGACGAAAATATGGAAATATATATCAGCAACAAGTGGCTAAACTAAAAACGGGAGAAATAAGCGAAGTGGTGACTACCAATCTCGGATTCCATATTATCCAAATGCTGAAACAGGAGCAATTTTATTTTGATGAAAAGAAAAGTGAACTCATTGAAAAATTGAAGCAAACTCCACTTGACGAAGTGAAAAAAAACCAGTTGGTTGACCGAGAATTAGAAAAATCAAAAATTCGCGGACTCCCTTATACTTGGAACGAATAAGTCAAGGGGAATCCCTTTTAAGATTCACTCTTTTTCAGAAAAAGGAAATTATGGAAACGTCTGCACTGAGCCAACTTCAGGAAATTCAGCAACAAGGAAAAACGGAAATTCTTGCTTGTAAAACCTTACAAGATATTGAAAACGTTCACACCCAATTGTTGGGAAAAAAGAGTCCGATTAAATCCATTTTGAAAACGATTGGCGCCCTTCCTCCGGAGCAACGTAAACAAATAGGACAGGAATCCAACCGTATTGATCAGGAACTCGAACAACTCTGGAACGACCGTAAAATGGCGATTTTGAACCAAACCGCCAGCGCTGAAGAAGATCAGGATATTTTTGATATCACTGAACCTGCAATTTTTCCTGCAGTTGGTTCGCTTCACCCAATGACACAAACCTGTTGGGAGTTAGAGCAAATTTTTATCTCAATGGGGTTTGAGGTGATTGATGGCCGCGAAGTAGAATCAGAATACAATAATTTTGAGGCCCTTAATATTCCAGCACACCACCCAGCCCGTGATATGCAGGATACTTTCTTTCTGAGCGCGCCTCCACATTCCGTTTTAAGAACACATACCTCTAATTTCCAAGTCAAAACGATGAAGAATAAAGGCGTTCCGTTAAGAGCGGTTTCCTATGGACGCGTCTTCCGAAATGAAGCGATTGATCCGTCCCATGAAAATACTTTTTACCAACTCGAAGGATTGATGGTCGATCGCGATATTCACGTGGGTCATCTCATCGGGGTGATGAAAACGATGCTCAGAGGCATTATGAAACGGGAAGTCAAAATTCGTCTGCGTCCGGGATACTTCCCGTTCGTTGAACCCGGTTTTGAACTCGATATGGATTGTGTTCATTGTGAAAGCAAAGGGTGCCGCGTTTGTAAACATACCGGTTGGGTCGAAATGTTAGGGTGTGGGATGGTTCATCCAAATGTCTTGCGAGAAGGAAAAGTAGACACCGCTCACTATTCCGGATTTGCTTTTGGAATTGGCTTAAATCGCTTGATTATGATGCGCTACAAAATTGATGATATTCGCCACTTCCTCTCTGGGGATATCCGCTTTGTTTCCCAATTCTAACCGCCCCGATTTTGTCCTAGACAACCTGATATCATTTGAATTTCTAGAAAGGAAAAGCGTTTTGCCGCCTCGCAGAACGCTTTTGGTAGCATATGAAATTATCTCTGGATTGGCTCAATGATTACGTCGATCTCCGCGATGTATCTCCGCAAGAAATTGCTCAAGCGATCACCCTCTCTATTGCTGAAGTCGAAGCCGTTATTCCGATTGGAAAAGAACTGGAATCCGTGGTGGTCGGGGAGGTCTTGTCAGTAGAAAAAGTTCCGGATTCTAAGCTTCATTTGACGCGTGTAGCGATTGGCAGTGGAGAACCCCTTCAAATTGTCTGTGGTGCCACTAATGTTCGGCAAGGCATGAAAATCGCGGTCGCTCAAATTGGAACCTTGCTTCCGGGGGCTTCCGAACCCATTAAACATGTCAAACTTAAAAAAATAGACAGTTATGGGATGATTTGTTCCGAAGTCGAATTGGGATTAGGCGAAAATAGTGATGGAATTATGGATCTGGAGGCGACTTTAAAAATGCCTCTCACCGCGGGCGAATCGCTCCCCAAAGTGATGGGAATTCGAGATACTCTTTTTGAAATCGAAAATAAAACGATTACCCATCGCCCTGATTTATGGGGACACTACGGCTTCGCACGCGAACTCGCTTGTATTTATCAACGTAAATTAAAGCCCCTTTATACGAAAAAAGAATGGGAAGAAATTCAAAAACTTCCCTCCCAAATCCCGCTAAAAATTCAGATTCAGGAACGAACCCTCTGCCCTAGATACAGTGCGATGGTCTTTTCGGATTGTGAGATTAAGCCGTCGTCTCGAAACATCCAAAATCGTTTGCGTGCCGTTGGAATGCGTCCCATTAATAATATTGTGGATATCACGAACTATATCATGCTCGATATCGGCCAACCACTTCACGCCTTTGATCGAAAATGGGTCAAAAATGATGAAATTTGGGTTCGTAAAGCGAAACCCGGAGAAAAATTTGTCACGCTCGATCAAAAAGAACGCGATTTGGACGAGACGATGTTATTGATCGCGGATTCACGAAGCGGAATCGCGCTTGCCGGAGTCATGGGGGGCCAAAGTTCGGAAATTTCGGAGAAAACCAGAGAAGTGATCCTAGAATCCGCCAACTTCGATCCGATTAATGTTCGAAAAACTTCTAGTAAACTCGCGCTCCGGACCGAATCCTCGATGCGTTTTGAAAAGAGTCTTGATCCTGAAAATACAACGCCTGGCGTTTTGTTGGCGTATCGCTACTTCCAAAAGGAGGGACTAAAACCTTTGACTGGATTAGTGGATTCAGGCTATACTCCCAAAAAGATCACGATCCCGATTCAGTATGATTTTATCAATCGTCGTTTAGGCACACAATTAGCCGAATCTGAAATTACACGAATGCTCACGGGACTCGAATTTCATTTGGAGGGTTCGAAAGGAAAGTATACGCTTACAGTTCCCTCTTTTCGCGCGACTAAAGATATTTCGATTCCAGAAGATATCGTAGAAGAAATTGGGCGCATTCATGGATTCACTCAGATTCCAGAACAATTACCTCCCATTCAGAGTAAAAATTATCAAGCCGAATCGTGGCGACCTCTCTGCAGAAATCTTCAGGAATCCCTTTCATTGAGTCTGGGATATCATGAGGTCAGTAATTACTCGTTCTGCGATCTAGAAATGTCTCAGAAACTGGTGGGGTCTGCGATATTTAAACAGTGGGAAGACGATCAGAAATTCGTTCGCCTTAAAAATCCGTTGGGACAAGAAAATGATCGTCTTCGGATCGATTTGCTTCCCTCACTCTTTAAAAATGTTTTAGCTAATTTTAATCGAGACTCTTCTGTTTTTTTATATGAAGTCGGAAGAACCTATCATCCCGAACCGGACCCAGAAGGATTAGTAACCGAAATTCGACATATCACCGGAATAAAAGCCGTAAAAGCCAAAGACGAACGGTTGTTTTTTCGTGTTAAAGGAGATTTGATTGTTGCATTAAAACATGCGGGATTCACCCAAGTTTCAGTGGTCCCGGTGACAAAAACTCCGTTCCCTTATTACCATACTCGTCGGAGTGCTCAAATTCAAATTGGAAAAATTGGGGTCGGACATCTATTTCAATTAAAGCCAAAGCTCTTGTTGAACTTTGAAATTACGGGATCTCTTGTCGCCTTCGATCTCGAAATTCCAAAGATACTGGAGGCCCAAAGTCAACATCCTCCCAAACGGTTTCAGAAACTTCCAGAGTATCCACCCACTATTCTGGATCTCGCGCTTCTGGTTCCCGAAATCACCCCGATTGCGGAGGTTCAAAACGAGATGGTACAAGGAAATTCGAAAGGTTGGTTGCGAAAAGTGGAACTGTTTGATATTTACCGAAACGCAGAAAAATATCCGAATCAAAAGAGTTTGGCGTTTACGTTAGAATATCGTAGTGATAGTAATTCTCTCACCGGTGCGCAGGTGGAAAAAGAAATAAAAAAGCTGATTCAAGGCATTGAACAAAAAGGCTGGAAGCTCCGAACTTAAAAAAAGTCTCAACCGGAAGTGCTTTTAATGGTCAATACAGGACAAGAAGCGTGGCGAACGATTTTTTCGGCCACGCTTCCCATGACTGCGTGAGCGATTCCTGTTCGTCCATGCGTTCCCATCACGATCAGATCCGCTCCCCACTCATTCGCCAGTTTGAGGATTTGTTCATAGTGGGTTCCATTTTCAATGCGTGTTTTGATTTGAATTGAAGCGTAATCACTGATAAACGGAGCCACAAATTTCTTGAATTGAGAATCCGCCCCTTTGCGAATATATTCCAGAATAGACACGTTCTTATTTTCGGGTCCAGCAACAAGGAGTTCCGTTGTTAAATGATAGGGACTTTCTAAAACATAGAGTAAGATGATTTCCGCTTTCATCTTTTTGGAGAGCATACACGCATAATTCATTGCCGCGCGTGAGCCTTCCGAAAAATCGGTTGGAACCAGAATTTTTTGAAGTTGAAACATAACGGTCTCCTGTGAGTCATGATTTTTTCGATGAAAACGGTAATTTCCTATTAAGGATTGTGGACACATTTTATCGCTTTTATTTTCAGAATTCAAAAAATAAATTTCTGAACAAAAAATCCCTTCATCGACTTCATTTCCATAATATAGTAACCTTCTTTAGGGACAAGTATAGACACTAACGAGTTCTAAATTTGCCAAGTAAAAGAAGTTCAGACGGAGTGACCCGTAAGGGATGAACTACAACACCCTCTATCCCCTTTAACCCGTCAAAGGCATCAGGGATTACTTTTCGAATGATATTAAGCGAGCCATTCACATCCGCATTGAGGACGAGTCCTGTTGCGCTTTTAAAAAGTCCACGATGGACTCGTTTCCCAAGATAATTTTCTTGATGCTTGAGATCTTCTCGATCCAGAAAAGAACATTTGGACGTGTATGATTCTTCAGTGAGAATTACTCGAATGCTTGAAAGTTTCGCCTTATATTTTAACATCTCGATGAATCGAGCTAAAGGAATGCTCACGAAATTCTGATTGGTCTTCTTCCCTAGTTCTATTTTTTGCTTCCAATTGATATTCTTCCCAATCACCAGCGTATCTATCTTATAGAACTCAAGCAGATGAATAATCCCTCGACTCGCTTTATGCAGATAACTATCAATACGCCACTGTCGCTTTTTCGCTAAGTCTCGAATAGCTCTTGAGGTTTTCTGTTCGGGTTTGAGCTGTGCTTGGAGGAACGCTTTTTCCTTATGATAGAGTTGATTGATTGCTTTTAGCGGTCTGCCGTTAACCAAATGTGGCTTCATTTCCACGAGGTTTGAAGTTACAGCCGCTAAATTGTTCAATCCAATGTCGATTCCCGCTACCCGATCTGCAAACAGATTTAACGTTTGTCCGATTTGTTGATATACAATCTCCACCACATAGGAATTTTGTTGAGATTTTGGAACGAGTCGCACTTGCTGGATCTTTTTTTGTTTCGTTTTGACTTCTAGGTCCGCCATTGAAGGCTTAACGATTCCTTTTTTGAGACCGGTTTTACTAATCGCTTGAGCTGTATAAGTGAGTAGAGAACGACCCTTTTGTTTGTCCTTGTATCTAGGAATTTTGGGTTCTCCTAGAAAGTTATTTGGATTCCTTCGATATTCAAAAGTAGCTTCTCGATACGCTTTCCAATCGTGACAAACGTGTTGAATCACTTGTTGGCTCACTTTTGCGGGAAGGGCTTGATAATCGACTTGGCTCTGAAATTGTTTGTCTAAGTTTTCATAAGACAAGACTTTAATTCGTCGGTCCGCTTTGCAGTCTTCAAAAAACGATTGGCGAATGACGTAGTTTGTCGCATTATAGAGATTCTTCGCGAGAAAGCAGAGACGATCCACTTTTTTGTAAAGCGGATGTTTTCTTGAAATCAGATGGCGTTCAACTTGGTTCATTTTGGAGCGTCCGGTTCCTTTTTTCGAGACTTAAACATTGAAAACGCACCCAAACCATCAGGCGGAAGTGGGGTTTGTTTTTTATTTGAAATTATTATACGCACGCTAGAGACACATTTTGAAGATTTTCTAAAATAATTAAAAAATTTTGTTTCGGCGCAATTCATCTTCTTGCTTATTTTTGGTAAAAAACTACTCTTGTTTTCCGTTGGAGTCCATGCTTGTCTAAAAAATTTAAATTCAATTACGATACTGGCGCGTTAATCTTTCTGGTTCAATCAGAGTTCCACTGAAGTGGGAGTTTTTCATGAAATGCTGTCTCCTAAATTGGGTCGTTTTAGGGCTATTTTTAATTAAAGTTCTTTGTGGGTGTGCTTCAAGTTCTAATGGGGTCGCTTCTGAAATGTCTCCGCAAGGCGGTTTCGCGGATTCTCGCTTTCGCGGAGCCAGCGGTGGCGACTCTAGTGCCTTGGGTACGACTATCAGCACGAGAATGCTCATCAAACGCGCCTCAATAGATTTGATCGTGGAAGATATTGAACAAAGTTCTCAAACCATTACTCAATGGGCTCAAGAACTTGGAGGTTATGTAAACTCCTCAAATACGTCTGAAGAAAAAACGGCCTGGATGCAAGTTCGTATCCCTGCCAATCAGCTTGAATCAACGATGAATAAATTGGCTTCTTTAGGAGAAGAACAATATCGAAACACTAGCGCAACGGATGTCACCGAGCAGGTCATCGATTTGGAAGCGAAATTGACCAATGATCGCGCCCTGCGGGATCGCCTTCGAAAGCTTTTAGAACAAGCAAAAGATGTCAAAGATATTTTGGCGATTGAAGCGGAACTGAACCGCCTTCAAATTGAGCTAGATTCCTTAGAAGGACAACTGAAACGCATTCAAAGCGAAGTACAACTTTCGATTCTCGATGTGAAATTGACACGAAGTCGTATTTATGGTCCTTTAGGCTATTTATATAAAGGTGTTGCTTGGTTTTTTGAAAAATTATTTGTTATTCAGGGTTAAGGATCTCATCTTCTTTCTTCTCAAAAAATGAGGAGGTTTTTATGCAATGGAACTTATTTTTAGGGCTCTGGATTTTTTTTATCGGATGCGAGTTTTCTCAAGAAAAAACTCCAGAAACTGCTACCGTGATTACGGATGAAGAGTACACAGAACATTTGAGCCAATTAAAAAAGAAACTGC
This sequence comes from uncultured Planctomycetota bacterium, assembly GCA_964530615.1. Lineage (GTDB taxonomy): Bacteria > Planctomycetota > JBBTDB01 > JBBTDB01 > JBBTDB01 > JBBTDB01. Next base: position 78,587 of record CAZHAR010000019.1, read on the forward strand.
CCCATTCCGGCTTTACGATCATTCAGGAAAAGCCATTTATGGTTATTGGGGATGAATCTCCGCAAAAAGTACAATCGCGAGCCATTCAAACGATCCGATGGGCCACCCAGAAATTAAAAGCCTCGTATTTTGCGAAAGATCCAAGCCTTATCAATGACATTTGGCTCTTTAAAGATAAAATCAGTTACGAAAAACATACCCTTCAACTTTTTGGATATAAACCCCATACTCCGTTTGGCTTTTATTCGGAATCGGAACGATCTCTCATCATGAACATTGGCACCGGAGGGGGAACTCTGGTCCACGAAATGGTTCATGTATTTATGGCCGGAAATTTTCCAGAGTGTCCGTCCTGGTTCAATGAAGCGTTGGCTTCCCTCTACGAACAGTGCCAGGAAAAAGAAGGCGAGATTAACGGTCTCACCAATTGGCGACTAGAGGGTTTACAAAAAGCGATTAAATCCAAAAGTGTGCCGTCCTTTAAAATCTTATGTAGCACTACCCAGCAAGAATTTTATAATAAGGACCCGGGAACCAATTATAGTCAGGGAAGATATCTCTGTTATTATCTTCAAGAACAAGGGTTATTAAAAAAATATTATCAAGAGTTTGTGGCCCATCAAAAAGAAGATCCCTCTGGCTACGAAACTTTGAAAAAAATTCTGGCGGTCGACGATATGGATGCTTTCCAAAAAAAATGGGAAGAATTTTCGCTTCAACTTCAGTTTCCGTAAGAGGTAAGGCCTAATTGAGTGGAACTTTGGAAAATTTTCCTTTTAATTGTCGTTAGTTTTTTTGCGGGCTTTTTAAATGTAATGGCCGGTGGCGGTTCTTTATTGACGCTCCCGGTCTTAATTTTTTTGGGGCTCGAAGGTTCTGTCGCAAACGGAACCAACCGAGTCGCGATTCTCGCACAAAGTGTTACGTCCGTACTCACGTTTTTAAAAAAAGGCTATTTTGAATTTAAACGAAGCCTTTCTCTTGCGATTTGTACTCTTCCCGGAGTCATTATCGGAGCCTACTATGGAACAAAACTTCAAGGAGCCTGGTTCAATCGGGTTCTAGCACTTCTGATGTTTGTTTTGATGATCGTAATGTCTCGAAATTCAGACGATCCCCCAGAAAAATCGGATCTCCCCCCTCCGGAAATTTCATCCAAACGTCTTTTTTGGGCGCATTTTTCGATGCTGTTTATTGGCCTTTATGGCGGTTTTATTCAGGTGGGTGTCGGACTTCTATTGATGGTGATTCTGAAGAAGGTGCTTCGGCTTGATTTGGTGTATGTGAATATGCACAAGCTCTTTATTGTCGGATTCTACACCTGTGTGGCAATCGCCATTTTTGGCTGGAAAAATCAAATTCTCTGGACGACCGGCTTTTATTTGTCGATAGGGTATTCTCTGGGCGGATTCGTTGGGTCGGAAGTCTCTATCAAAAAAGGAGAATCCACCATCAAAACAGTTCTGAATATTGTCCTAATCGCCATGATCCTCGAACTTTTATGGACTGCGTAAGGCGTTTGGTGCAAAAAACAATACCTCCTCTTTCGTAGGGGCGACCGGCCGGCATTCGTGTCAACTTAAGGATAAACCTTAAAATCACAATAAGTTATAAAAAGGAATGAAGCTTTTTTTTCTGTCATTGCGATGAGGCTCAAGCCGAAGAAGCAATCTCCGCAACGGTATCGCTTTCAGGAGATTGCTTCACTAGCGTTCGCAATGACAATAGAGATAAAGAGTTACGGCTTAAGTTGACACGAATGCCGGCCGGTCGCCCCTACAATGCAATCGTAGGATAGCATTTGGGACAATATTTTCCACAAAACGCGTAAGATCATTCTGACGTTTTTTCAAAAAGGATTTGAGGGGAAGAAAATTGGAGTCCTTGTAAGGGTTGGTGCTGTTCCGATAAAACAATTTGTTGACTTTTCCATTGAGAAAATTGTTGCATTAATTCTGGCGTAACTTCACGAAGGCGCGTGAATACGATTTTTTCTCCGTCCCAGCCTGCCAACTTTTCAGCACTCCTTTCTTTTAATAGACTAAGACCCTTGAGATTTATTTCTTTCCCTGTCCATTGAGCCAACATTGTCGCGTGTTCTGGCGATAAAACTGTTAAATTGTTCAAACTGAGGATATCTCCTTTCCAACACTTTAACTCAGCAAGAGCCTCCACTTCTAGAAAATTCAGCGCGTTGCATTGAAGGTTTTTCCCTTTCCAGTTCGATAAAGCCTTCGCTTCATGCGGCTCTAAAACAGTTAGATTGTTGAGTTCAAGAGAATCGCCCTTCCATTGAGCCAGCTTTTCAGCGCTTCCCGGCGAGAAATAAACCACCCCGTTGAGTTGTAATTTTTGACCCTTCCAGAGAGCGAGAAATTCGGCTTGTTCGGAGGTGAGCACGCGAAGCCCTTTAATTGAAAGCGTTTTTCCGGGCCAAAAACGAAGAAACGGTAGCGTTTCGGAAGAAAGATCTCTAGTGCCATTCAAAATTAGAGTTTCCCCGGCCCATTGAGCTAGTATTTTAGCGACTCCCGGAGAGCATTCTCGGAGAGAACTTAAATTTAACAGTTGGCCCTTCCATTGAATTAATGCGTTTGCCATCGTTTCATCCAAACGTTTTAATCCCGTGAGTTGAAGTTGTTTTCCGGGCCATTGACTTAATAAGGTTAATTTTTCAGGAGTCCAATCGATATTGCTCAGCGTTAATATTTCTCCGGGCCAAGAGGCGAGTGCTTTTAAAGAAGAATTATCTAAAGTGGTAAGCCCCGTTAAAAACAAACGTTTTCCTTGCCATCGGGCCATCTGATTTGCGGTTTCACTCTCTAATTCAGACAACATTCCCAAAGAAAGTTCTTGTCCTTTCCATTGAGCGAAAGCCTCAGCAGAATCGGGTAATAAGCAAGGAAGAGAATTTAATAGAAGAGTCTCTCCGGGCCATTGGGAAAGTTTTTCTGCGGTTGCTTTTGAAAGCGTATTCAAGCCGTTCAAGGAGAGTTTCTTTCCGGGCCAGAAGGAGAGCGCTTCTGCAGTATCGGATTCTAGAACTTGCAGACCCTCCAGATAAAGCGTTTTTCCTTGCCATTGCGCTAATTTTTTAGCCACGGGAGTTTCAAGAGAAATCAACCCGTCAAGCACCAACAATTCTTCGGGCCATTGTTTAAATTGTTCTGCCAATGGAACAGAAAGCGAGGCAAGTCCTTTAAGACTGAGTCCTTTTCCTTTCCATAAAAGAAGAGCGTTTAGACATTCTGGGTCCAGCGTTTGGAGGCGATCCAGAAAAATCTGGTATCCTTTCCATTTGGAAAGCGATTGCGCTATCGGTAAAGAAAGTTCAGGAATTCCACGCAGATAGAACCAAGTTCCTTTCCATTCACTGAATCGGGAAAACGCTTCTGCGTCAATTTGGGACAAACTGTTCAGTCCCATTCCCGTCCCTTGCCAAGCCGATAAGGCTTCCGCAGAAGGAGTATCTAACTCAAGAAGCCCATGAAGCCCTAATCCTCGTCCCTGCCATTGAGAGAGTACGTGAGCCGTTTCTGGGGTAATTTGAGTAATTCCTTCCAAAAACATGAAGCATCCGTTCCATAAAATCAGACTTTGAGCTAACTCTGGAGTCATTTTTGTGAGTCCGTTCAGAACCAACCCAGTTCCTTGCCAATGCACAAGACGAGCCAAAACGGACGGTTTTATTTCAAGTAGGCCATTTAATGTGAGAAAGCGGCCGCGCCATTGAGAAAGGCTCTCTGCCAGTTCTTCTGAAAGATGCGTAAACCCATTGAGATAAAGCCAATCTCCGGGCCATTGAACTAGAACATTTGCTACTTCCGTTTTTATTAAAGATAAATCTCGAAGATAGAGACGAAACCCTTTCCAAGACGATAATTGTTCGGCTTCTTCTCTCGTCAGTTCGGTGACGCCTCGAAGAAAAAGAAAATTTTCGGGTGCGTCTTCATACTCTCGACGCAGTGCTTGATAATAGCCTTGCTGCGAGTTTTTGTCGACTTCCAACAGTTCTATGAGCGAGAACTGGTGCCTGTTCTGTAAAGAAAGTCGTTCAAAATCTTCCAGAGTACGGGACTGAGCCAGTGCCAATTGAAACAAAAAAAATAAGAGAATAGAGGAGGTTCTTAAATAAAATTTTTTCATAAGCAACATCATTTCCGATTCTTTTGTTGATTCCTTTTGCGCTAAAGATACTATAGCAGAAGAAAGACGGTTCCAGACGAAAAGGATTATTATTGAAAATATCGATAGATCTTAAAACAGAAAATCAAAAAAATGATACCTTCCTCCACCCTAGAAATACTTGATTCCTTGCTCGATCAATTTTTAGAAAAAATAGAGGTTCCACTCTTTTCTCCGAACAAGGACCTTTTAGAGGAAAACATTCAAGCCCTCAATTCTCCAGAAGCGGTAGAGAGTCTCGATCGTGACCCCTACTGGCCGAAATGGGACTCTCCTTGGTGGCGAATGTTGCTTTTGTATGAAATTGGAGCCAGTGAGAAGATCCCGCTCTCTATTCTTCAGAAGATGAAAGAGCGCTTGGAACATCATTATCTCTCTATTTTTCCTTTAGTGGAATCGGAATTGCCCGCAGGAAAAACGGATCGTCATATTTTGTGCCATTGCGCACTCGCCTCGATGCTTAAAATGTTTGATGCGTGTCATCGACCGCTTCCTTTTTCTTGGGTAAGGCCGTGGATTCTTCGTTATGGGCTTCCCGATGGTGGCTTTAATTGTGACGAGTCGGCGTATTTGAGGAACCCTTCAAGAAGTTCGATTGTTTCAACAGTTCCTCTGTTAGAAGCGATTCTTGAAACCTTTCCGCAGAAATCTGAAGCGGAACTAAAAGTTTTAGATCAAGGAATTTCCTACCTTTTGAAGAGACATTTCTGTCGATCCCTCTGCAAAAAATTTGAGATTATTGATCCGCTGTGGCTCTCCCCGGGATTCCCGCGATTTTACGAATATGATATTTTGCGAGGATTGACGTGTGTTACTCAATGGAGCCTTCTACGAGATCAGTCGCTTCCAGCAGAACCGTTATTAGAGGGTTTGCAACACCTTTTCACAAAATTAAATACGCAGGGTGCTCTCGTCTCTAATCGCATCGCGCGGGGACGAGAAAAAACAAAACGTCTGCAAGCGACTGGAGAATGGACCTCTGGACATCCCACGGGAACATTTCCTTTATTGGAACAAATCAAAACAGAAGGAGCCTCATTTTATCTGACGCAAGAACTTTGGAACCTTTTAACCAATTTGAAAAAATTAATGAATAAAAAACAATTAAAATAATTTTATTTTTTTATCTGCGTAAAAAAGGAGACTGCTTATGGAAGAGACGCCTCGTTACGATTTAAAGTCGATACGTGTGCCTCGTTTAGCTGGAAAAATGTTGGCTCTTTTCGTTCGTTTGGTTGAAAATCGTCTTACACAGTCACTTCTGATACAGCGTCTTTTAAAAGATACGGGAATTATTCAGATCCGGAAAATTCAAGTGGAAGAGGCTCCAGAATATTATCCCTTATATCCTCAAGCGAAAGATCCTAAGATTTTTGAAGTTTCTGTTTCCGATCCTTTGCAAGAGCTGTTGCGTTATCCTCGAATTCCAGCCAAAGGTTTTGCTTTTCCAACCATCGGAGATTACGCGAAAGCCTATCGCTCTGGAAAGATTACTCCTCAAGAGGTTGCTCAGAAAATTATTGCCGCTATGGAAGAAAGTGATCGACACCTCCCTCCGCTTAAGGCTTTTATTGCTTGTCAACGCGAAGATCTCTTAAAACAAGCGGAAGCGTCTACTCGCCGATTTCGAGAGAATTGTCCTCTAGGTATTTTAGAGGGGGTTCCGATAGGCGTGAAAGACGAAGTGGATCAAGTTCCCTATGGAACTACGGTGGGGACCCGAATTTTTGGGAAGACTCCCGCATTGCAAGATTCTACAGTAGTTGCCAAGGTGCGAGCGACTGGGGCGCTCTTGATTGGCAAAACAAATATGCACGAGATTGGAATCGGTGTTACGGGTCTGAATCCTCATTATGGTGTCGCCAGAAACCCTTATCATCTTGGACATCATACCGGAGGAAGTTCTAGTGGTTCGGCTGCGGCTACGGCGGCGGGTTTTTGTCCAGCGGCAATTTCCGCGGATGGGGGAGGTTCTATTCGTATTCCGGCCGCTTTTTGCGGAATGGTCGGGCTTAAGGCTACTTTTGGGCGAGTTAGCGAATTTGGAGCGGCTCCACTGGCTTGGAGCGTCGCGCATCTAGGGCCCATAGCAGTGACCGCGTATGATGCGGCGATCTTGTATTCCGTTATGGCGGGCCCAGATTCAAAAGATTCGAATTCACTCTTTCAACCGTCACCGATCTGGAAAGATTTTGATCAGAGCGATCTGAAGGGAATTACCATCGGCATTTATCGGGACTGGTTTCAGCATGCGACTCCGGCAATGGTAGAGAGTTGTGAGCAATTATTAAAAAAGCTTGAAGAGCATGGGGCAAGAATTCAAGAAATTTACATTCCTCATTTAGAATCGATTCGTTTAGCGCATGTGGTGAGTATTGCTTCAGAGATGGTTACCGCAATGGGCCCTTATTATCCGAAACGTCGAAAAGAGTTTGGATTGGATGTTCGCACCAATTTGGGAATTGCGCGTGCTTTAAAGGCTAGTGATTATGTTCAGGCTCAGCGTATTCGCCGTCGCGCGATGGATGATTTTCAGCGTGTTTTGCAATCCGTCGATCTGATCGTAACTCCATCGACGGGCTGTACTGCTCCTCCGATTCGTCCTCAAGCGCTTCCCAATGGAGAGTCGGATTTGGCGGTATTAACAGAAATTATGCGCTTCGCACCGGCTGGGAATCTTACAGGCTTACCGTCCATTTCATTTCCTGCCGGATATGATTTGAACGGTCTTCCTATTGGATTTCAAGCGATGGGACGTCCTTGGGAAGAACATCTCCTGTTGCGTTTAGCACACCTTTCTGAGCAATGGGTCGAACGTAAGAAACCTGAGCTTTATTTTCCAATCCTTCCATAAATTTTTTGATCAATTTTCGATTCTCAGTAAACGTTAAGGGAGATAAAAAAATGGATCTAGCGAAGATCCTCTTGTATGCGTATCAACAGCGTTTGATTTCTGTGGATCATTTTCAAAAAATTAGTTCACTTATCGAAAGCCTTCCGCAAGAAAAAGTATTAGAAGAAATTATTAATCAAGGATATCTTTCTGCGGAACAAGTTTTGAAATTTGAGGTACAATCCGCGCAAACTGTGATTTTGGAAAAACCTGCCTCTGTGTTTGATCAAGAAGATGTCGCTAAAACGAAAATGGTGGAAGATCTTTCCCTTAGGACTGATCTTTCAGAATCGACCACTCTTAAAATTCAGAATATTGGAAAGGATCGATATCAAGTCGTTGAAGTTTTAGGGGAAGGGGGAATGGGAATTGTGGAGCGAGTTCAAGATACCTTTCTCGGAAGAAAAGTCGCTCGGAAAAGTGTTAAACTCGGTCAGACCCAAAAGATTCAAAAATTTTCAACCAAAGAGCGAACGATGTATTGGCGCTTAAAAAGGGAAGCGGAATTTATGGCGATGCTGGAGCATCCCAATATTGTTCCGCTTTATGATATTCAGTTCGAAAAAGGTGGAAAAATTCAATTTACGATGAGAGAAATACAAGGCGAAACGCTTGGAGCGTTTTTGAAAAAAAAGAAAGAAGATGTTGACGAAAATAAGATCCTCTCTATTTTTTTTAAAATTTGTGATGCCGTAAGTTATGCGCATTCCAAGGGTGTGATTCATCGAGATTTAAAGCCGGAAAACATTATGCTCGGAAATTTTGGGGAAGTGTATGTGATGGATTGGGGGATTGGAAAATGGATGGAAGCATTCCCTGAAAAAGAGGAGATGCCCGTTCCAACTACCCTCGAAAAAAAAAATATACCCGAACCAAAAGTGAAGACTGAAACGAGTTTCGAAAAAAAACTTAAAACCGTAGGCGGAATCGGGACCATTGGATATATGGCTCCGGAGCAACAAGAAGATGCTTCCCAAGTTACGCTACAGGCAGATATTTATGCGTTAGGCAAAATTTTAAGAGAGTGTTTTATTGGACTCTCTTATTATGAAGAATATTTAATGAAGCTAGAAGAAGGCAAAAACAGATTAAAACAGGGGATCCCAACGATTTCAGATTTTGAGAAAAATATGGAAGCCGCCATTCCTTTGGGAATAAGAATCATTTTTGAAAAGGCAACAAAAGAAAAGCCTCAGGATCGGTATCAAACGGTTAAAGAGTTAGTTTTAGATTTAGAAATCTATCAAAAAAATCTTCATGTTTCGCTTCGGGACTATCTAAATTTTTTGTTGGATATCAAAGAATTTGATTCTACTGCTCATCATTTGGTGCTCTATCTACTTCAATCGTTAAATGATCCGAATATGTATATTCGTCAAGATGCGGCCTGGACTCTTGGGAGAATGTGTTCTCAGCCCGAACAAATTCTCCCACTATTGAAAGAATCGCTTCAAGAAAAAGATTTTAAAAATCGGCTATCCGCAACGTGGGTTTTAGGAAAACTTGGAGAATCGGCTCAATCTGTTTTTCCTGATATTCTCGAAAAATTAAAAGATCCTAATAAGTATGTTTGTAAAATGGCGGCTTGGAGTTTGTATCAACATCCTGAAGTCAATTTCTATACGATTCCGCTCTTGATCGAGTCGCTTAAGGATAAAAATGCACATAATCGGTTAGTATCTACTTTTGCCTTAGCTGAAATTGGCCCTAAAGCAAAAGACGCCATTCTTTTTCTTCGTGAACTACTTAAAGATGAAAATATTTCTGTTCAAATGGGTGCGGCCTTTGCTCTCACTCAAATCGGAAGTGAGATCGACCTTGAAATGGTTTCACTTCTTCAAAAAGCGCTAACCGAAGAAAATCTGCACATTCGCAAATATGCGACTAAAGCGTTAGAAAATATTAAGAATAAAGAAAACAAAAAAATTTAAGAGACGCTTACTTTGCTGTTTTCAAAACCCAATTTCACTTCTAAATTCGCGTCGAAGAAGAGATAGGCGGAAAAGGGAGAGCCTGTTTTACTTTTAAAGTTTTTAAGTAGTTTGGTTTCTTTTCTTTTCAAGAGCGCTCGAACCTCTGTCGTTTTAATCGGCCGTCTAGCGTATTGTTTCCAAATCGTGAATCGGCATCCTTGTTCATAGCGATTACAGGAATAGGATTTAGGATATTCACGAATGTTTCCTTCTCCGCATTTAGGGCAAATTCCAATTTCTTTTTCTTTTGGGAACGAGGACTCGCCTTCTTTTTTCTTACGTGTTTTTTTTCCTACTTGTTTCTCGGATTCTTCATCAGGTTCTTCGGGATTAGAGAGCTCAACGCTTTTGTTTTGTTCTGTTTTGGGAAGCGGTTCTGGTTTTGGGGAGGACGGTTCAAACGTTTCTTTTTGAGTTTTTTTGCCGATTTCGACTAAATCACGAACCAGTTTTTTGATATCCTCCATAAATTGAGAAGCGCTCTCTTTATTATCTTCAATAGCGTGTAGGCGAGATTCCCATTCTCCGGTGAGTTCTGGAGAGATGATTTGATGGGGCAAAATTTTAATGAGTGCTTTCGCTTTTGAGGTCGAGTAAATACTTTTTTTTGCAATTTCGATATAGTTTTTCTTTTTCAGATTTTCTAAAACCATCGCGCGTGTAGCCGGAGTGCCTAAGCCCCGATCCCGCATCGCTTCCCGTAGCGCTTCATCTTCAATACTTCGTCCTGCGGTTTCCATCGCCGTTAGGAGTGTGCCTTCCGTATAGCGTTTAGGCGGTTGTGTTTTCTTATCTAGTTTAGTCGCTTCGGTAACGAGTCGAGATTCTCCTTCTTTGAGAGTGGGCAAGGGCGTTTCTTCGTCTTCGGAGTGGGTTGTTTGTGGATAGCAAATTTTCCAACCGATATCGGAAACCACCTTTCCTTGAGTAAGAAATTGTTCTCCTTCGCAATGGGTCCAAATTTTGGTGATAGAGTAAAGATGTGGAGGATAAAAAACAGAAAGGAAGCGTCTCACAATCAAATCAAAAATATTTTTTTCTTCGGGCGAGAGCGTGACTTGTAAGTTTCCGGTGGTTGGAATAATCGCATGATGATCTTTGACTTTCACATTGCTGATATATCGTTTGGGGGGTGTATTTTGTGGAATCTGTTGAACCAATTTCGTATAACTGGAAATTCCCGATAATTTTTGAAGGATCGCTGGAATCGTTTTAACAATATCTTGGGTCAGATAGCGACTGTCCGTTCTGGGATAGGTAATTACTTTGCGTGTTTCGTAAAGTTTTTGTGCGATCTCTAGAGTCTTGGCCGCAGAATAGTTAAAAATACGGTTGGCTTCTCTTTGTAATTCTGTTAAATCATGTAAAGGATACGGAGTCAGCGATTTTTTCGTGTTTTCAATCTTTCGAATGATCCCGGGTTTATTCAGGATTTTTTCCAAAATTTGGATCGCGTCCTCTTCTTTTTTGATATGAGTCTCTTCTGTTTCAGGAATAATGCGGTATCCGGAATAACAATCTCCGAAGGTCGCTTTTACCTGCCAGTACGGTTCTGGTTTGAAGTTTTCGATTTCACGATCACGCTGAACAATCATGGCTAATGTTGGAGTTTGAACGCGCCCCACACTAAAAACTTCGCCACAATTTTGAATGAGTGTAAAAACGCGACTTAAATTGAGCCCGGTTAACCAGTCGGCTTCATCACGACAACGGGCGCTATCCGATAAACTATCAAAATCTTGAGATGGTAATAGATTACGAAACCCTGTTCGGATCGCTTCGGCGGTCATCGAAGAAATCCATAGACGCTGAATAGGCTTGTTTCCGCCGACAAGTTGAATAATATTGCGAAAAATTCGTTCGCCTTCTCGTCCGGCATCACAAGCGTTAATCAAGCGGTCGACTTCAGAATTTTGAATAAGGTTTTGAACGGTTTTGAATTGATCTTGCGTTCGTTCGCACACTTTCAGATCGAGTTGTTCCGGTAAAATAGGTAATTGATTCAAATGCCATTTTTTCCAACCGGGATGAATTTCATGGGGCATTTTCAGTTCTGCCAAATGACCCACGGCCCAAGTAACAATAGCTTTTTCGGATTGAATATATCCCTCTTTATATTGGGGATTGGTCAGAACCGCTTTAGCGATATCTCGCGCTACAGAAGGTTTTTCCGCAATAATTAATACTTTCCCCATAAAACACACCTCAATCTTGAAGAATGAAAAAACATATTTCCAATACTATACCCTCGCCCTGAGACACATAAATCTTTTTTTTTGAAAATCAATCCTGTTTTAAGAAAAATGGTCACAAAAGATTTTTTTTCCGTCTTTTAAAAGGAAGATCATAAATGTTGTAACATAAAGGCTAGACCCAAAAAATTGAAAGGGCATACGATGAAAAAACTATTCTTGGCTCTGATCTTTTTGAATGGATGTTTTCTAGTGGCTCAAGAAGAAACACTTGATGATTTTTTGAAAATATCTCAAGACAATTTGAAAAAGTATTTGTTATCTGAATGGATGGGTCTTGATCCCGTTACAGATAAAGAAGTGCTAGCAATCTGTTCTGAAGATATAAAAAAAAATCCAAACAGCTATTTATTTTTAAATCCTCTTTCACAATTATCTATAACACAAGCAACGACCCTTGCTCAATTTAAAGGAAAATGGCTTTATTTAAACGGAGTACAACAACTCGATGAGGCTACAGCAAAAGCGCTTGTCCAATTTCAGGGCAAGACGCTTTCCTTAGACGGAGTGCAACAGCTCGATGAGGCTACAGCAAAAGCGCTTGCTCAAGTTCAGTGCAATTCCCTTTCCTTAAACGGAGTGCAACAGCTCGATGAGGCTACAGCAAAAGCGCTTGCTCAATTTAAGGGAAATCAGCTTTCCTTAGACGGAGTGCAACAGCTCGATGAGGCTACAGCAAAAGCGCTTGCT
>CAZHAR010000020.1:0-23757 GCA_964530615.1 uncultured Planctomycetota bacterium
TTGCCCATCCAGGACGAATGGGGTCCAAGGGTTGTTTAAACGTATCGACTAGAAAAACGTAAGACATAGTTTTTTCAAACCTCTACTTAACGTAGGTAATGTTTGCCTCGACAAGGTTATAGGTCCGCCTATCCGAAAAGCACTGGCTTTTACTCCAAAATCCTGTTTAACCTCTCGGTTCCAGAGCTACAAACTGGCACGCATCTGTAGGTGGGTTCTTGAACTTTACCTATAACGTAGTTTATTAGAATTACTCCTTTCTAAACTAATCTGGTCAACCGTAGAACTTGATTCCTCAAGCTCTAGCTCTATCGCGTTAGCGATTAGCTGGAGTGATTGACTTCATAAAAGGTTTTAAGCAAATGTAAGGCCTATATTTTAAATGAATATAATTCGTTGAATTAAATCGTATTAAAAAAAATTCATATTTTTATAAAAGGTTACCTAAAGTAACAAGCGTGGAAAAATGAAATAGGTGTAAAAACAAAAAAACCCGTGGGGTGCACGGGTTTTCTCAATTTATTTTTAAAGAAACAAAGATTATTTTTTCAGAAGTTTCCCAATTAAATCGCGGGCTTTTTCGTCTGCTTTTCCTGCGACTCCTTCAATTTTTGAAGTAACCACTTTCAAGATTTTGCTTAAGAAACTGTCTGCTTTATCGAAGGGAATAGCGATAGTGGATTTGATTTTGCTTTCAATACCATCAAGGATTCCGGCAATACTGCCTTCGATTTTATCGAGGGTCCCTTTGATAGCGGCTTCCGCTTTGTCAATGGGTTCACGAATTTTAGATTCTACGGTGTCAAGAGCCTCTTTGATTTTGCCTTCGACATCAGAGAGCACTTTTTCTACTTTATCGAGAGGTTCAGTGATTTTGCCTTCGAGGGTATCCAAAGCCGATTTGATTTTACCTTCGATACCATCAAGAACCCCTTTAATTGCGGCTTCCGCTTTATCAATAGGTTCGTGGATTTTGGCTTCGATTTCATCGAGTTTGGATTTGATTTTGCCTTCGATTTCATCGAGTTTGCCCTTAATTAAGGCTTCCGCTTTATCAATAGGTTCACGGATTTTGGCTTCTACGGTATCAAGAAAATCTTTGACTTTCCCTTCATATTTATCGAGAATCCCATCAATTTTGCCACGGATTTTCGTCACAAAACCATCGGCAATTCCTCGTAAAAAACCAGCTGCTGTTTTACCGATAATTTTTCCAAGGAATCCTTCGGCTTTATCTAGTAATCCACCAACAAAACCTTCTCCTTTATCGAGAAGTCCGTCTAAAGTTCCACGAACTTTTTTGACGACTCCATCCACAGCGGCTCTGCCGGTATCGATGAATCCATCGATTTTACCTTTGACATCGCTAATGACTTTATCGATTTTGCCACGAACACCCGAAATCGCGCCATCAATTTTGCCACGGACATCGCTAATGACCCCATCGATTTTGCCTTTAACATCGCCGATAACGCCATCAATTTTGCCACGGACACCCGAGACAACGCCATCAATTTTGCCGCGAACTTCTGTGATTTTGCCACGAATTTCGCCAATGATGCCATCAATTTTGCCTTTGACACCGCCAATGACTCCATCGATTTTGCCACGGACACCCGAAATTGCGTCATCGATTTTGCCTTTAACATCGCCGATAACGCCATCAATTTTGCCACGGACATCCCCAATAACTCCATCGACAATACCGCGACCTTTATCAACTGAGCCTGTTAGGAATTCGCGACCTTTATCAAGGAACCCTTTCCCTTTGTCGAAGATTCCTGTCACAAAACCAATGGCTTTATCTTTTAAAGAATCAATCCCTTTGCTTGCAAGATCAGGTAAAATTGTGGAGGCTAAGGAGCCAATCCCTGCGAGGAGAAGCGACCCTCCGCCTTTACCTTCAGTAGGAAGAAAACTGCCGATTAGACCAAGTCCACTCGATTTACTTCCGCCTAAGGTCGAGCGCAGAAATCCAGCAAATCCGCCAGAACCTCCAGCCGTTGAGGACCCACCGGAACCTCCAGCCGTTGAGGACCCACCAGAACCTCCAGCCGTTGAAGACCCACCAGAACCTCCAGCCGTTGAAGACCCACCAGAACTTCCACCCGTGCTACTTCCCGATGAAGTTCCAGTTCCACCAGTTGCATCGCTCAGAGCGGATTCGAAAGCGGTTTCAGAGGCTGCATAAGCAGGGCTCGTGCTTCCACCAGAAGCATACCAGCTATCGTACGCTTTTTTATCACTGACTCCGGAAGGGCTGTCGAAGGAGCCATAATAATTTTTTAAGGCTTGTTGTGTTTGCGGACTATCAACTCCGTTATTTGCAATACTGGTGGCCGCGGAAAGTTTCTTTCCATCTTGAGAACCTTTCCAGTTCATTGCGGCTTGAGTACTCGCGGCAGAACCGGGTTCTCCCTTTAGGAGTCCGGTGCGATGACGACCGCCATCTGCAGTATCATCATGGGAGGTCGATTCCCCCAATTCTTGGAAATCACGTCCATCTTTGAAGGTATAATTAGTAGCTTGATTCAGTGCCTTTTGGTTGGAACCGAATACTGCCATAATCAGAATTAAGGCAATTGCCATCAACGCGATTAAAGTAATCGCTTCTGTCATTCCTTGACTTCGTTTCATTCGCATATGTGTCCTCTCCATAAAATTTCTTAATACTGGGGCCTACGCAAATTTTAAGCCTTAAACAAATAATATCTTAAACATTATTAGCTTAATGAATTAGGAAAAATTTAACTCTGAAAACTGGTGTTACGAAAGGTAACATTGTGGAGATTTGAAACCGAGTTGAAAATCAGAATTTCACGCATACATTTTTGGGTTCTGTGAAAAAACGGAGTGCTTCAAGGCCCCCTTCTCTTCCAACTCCAGAATGTTTCATTCCACCAAAAGGGGTTCGTAAATCTCTGAGCATCCAGCAATTGATCCAAACAATTCCAAATTTCAATTCCTGACTCAAAGAGTGGGCTCTTTGGAGATCACGGGTCCAGAGAGTTGCGGCCAAACCATAAGGGGTGCTATTGGCTTGTTCAAGAACTTCCTGTGCCGTATCGAAAGGAAGGAGCGTGACGACTGGGCCAAAAATTTCTTCTTGATTCGTACGGCAAGAGTACGAAAGTCCTTCGATAATGGTAGGTTCAACGAACCAGCCTTGTTCACAGCGTCCTGAGAGAAGGGCTCGTTTCCCTCCGCATAAGAGGGTGCCTCCTTCTTGTTGGGCCAAATCAAAGTAGGAAAGAATTTTTTCCAAATGGGGTTTAGAAGCGACAGCACCTTGTTGAGTTTCTTCGTGGAGAGGATCTCCTATTTTTAGAGCCTTTGTTCGAGCCACAAAATCCGTTTTAAATTTTTCATAGAGAGGGCGCTCAATAAAAATGCGCGAACCGCATAAACAGATTTGTCCCTGATTAGAAAAGGACGATCGTAAGGTCGTTTGGAGCATTTCTTCATAGGGGGCGTCCGCAAAAATGAGCGTTGGATTTTTCCCGCCAAGCTCCAAGGAAAGCTTTTTAAAGAGGGGAGCGGCGATACGAGCGATTTCTGCGCCGGTCTTGGTTCCACCGGTAAAAGAAATCGCGGAAATTTTGGGATGAGAGGAGAGAGTCGAACCGACTTTGGGGCCCAATCCATGAACGATATTGAGTACTCCCGGCGGGAGATTAGCCTCCTGACAAATCTCTGAGAGTAAAAAAGCGGTCATGGGGGTAATTTCAGAGGGTTTTCCAACAACGCAATTTCCACTAGCGAGCGCAGGCGCGATTTTCCAGGAAAAAAGATAGAGCGGGAGATTCCAGGGAGAAATACAGGCGACAACCCCTAGCGCTTGTCGTAAGGTGTAATTAATCGCTGTTTTTTCCATGGCGTGGGATTCGCTGGAAAATTGGGTTGCGGCGGACGCGAAAAAACGAAAATTACTAGCGGCGCGCGGGATATCGACCGTTCTGGCTAAAGTAATTGGTTTTCCAGTATCGACCGATTCTGCTTGAGCCAAGATCTCTAGTTTCTCTTCCAAAAGTTGAGCGATCCGAAAAAGAATTTTCGCGCGTTCCTCGGCTGGAGTATTCGACCATTTGGGGAAAGCATTTTCTGCAGCGGTGATTGCAAGAGCGATATCTCGCTCGTCCGAATCTGGAATTTGGGAATATCGTTTTCCAGTCGCGGGTTCAAAATTTTCGAGATAGTGTTGGCTGATGGGGGGAAGCCATTCTCCTTGGATATAATTCTGGATTTGTTTCATAAATCGTAAAAGCCATCAATAGGGAAGGGACCAATAATTTCCGTCCACACCAAGACCCGAACAATTTGTTTCCAAATTTTCTGAGCCTTCGCCGGTTTCTAATGCCGCGTTTGGCGCAGGAACGATATAAAGGCCGGAATAAGAAGAATTCAAACTACAATAAATTTCACCCGTTTGGTTCACCATAAAGGTACGATTTCCGGAATTTCCAAAATTGATAGGCCATGCGTAACAAATCCATCGGAGTTCTTGACGGTTTGCATCTTCTTTGTGGTTGGCAATTTCGGAGGTCTCACGTGCGGCGTTTCCTTGAGCCCTAGGCAAATATACTATAAAATAATAACCAGCTTTTTCAGAAATCCCGCCATTTTTCAGAGCGCTTTCTCCAAATCTAGGATCTAAAAACGCAGAGGAAATTTCTTTTTTCCCACGAGAAGGAATGGTGCCAGAGAGTTCTTGGAGCCAGCCGAATTCTCCGGTTCCATCTTCATCGAGATCCACATTATTTGTACTCTGAAACATCATTTGAGAAGTGGCAATCGTTCTCAGTGAAGCCACTGCAGAAGCTTCATTTGCGGAGATACGCGCGCGAAATAATCCGGGAATGGCAATCGCCGCGGCGACCCCAGTCCCTACAATGAGCGCATTGGGTCCAAATTCAAACAAGCGTGTGGGAACCATATTCACATGAGAAATAGAGAGCCTATTTCGTCCAGTACGAGAATACGAAAAACTAGGATGAGCATATTTTACAAGGGTTTCCGCACGAGGAAAATCAAAAGAAGAAATATCAATATGGGCCCAAACTCGAATAGCGGGAAGAAATAGGTTTAAAACATCGAGTAAGGCCAAGCAGGACGCTAAGCTTCTTTTCCCAACAGAGGTCCAAGAGATTGAGGCGAGATCGTCAGAAAGAATCTGAGAAATTTGAGGAGGGAGTGACCCTGTCGTTTCTGTAGCATCAATAAAATCCATTAAAATTTGAGGCAAATGAGCAGACACAATACGATCTTCATCCACATAAAATGCGGTTGGAAAGGCAAAAACCTCTTTAATGGCTTGAATAATATTAGTGGGAAGGATATTGCTCAATCCTTGCTCAATCTGGCCCAACGGGATACGCAGTTGATAAATTTCTTTTCCGCGATATTCTTTTTTAACCAAATCCAATTGGTTTTGGAACATTTTTAGTATTTTTTGGCTCCAAAGCATTGGATTTTCTGGATAAAAACAGTAAACCGTTTGCTCTCCAAGAGTATCTTCAAAGGAAATGCTACTAAACGTTGTTCCCCAAAAGGAAAGCGCGTCTTCAATAGGTATTTGCATCGTTTGCTCTAACGCGTCAAGATAGCCTTGAAGGGTGTTCCAAGAGTCCGGATTCGTATAAAGAATAAGGTTTCGCACTTGCTGATAAAAAGCTTTAGAATCAAACTGGAAAACGGAAATTGCGGAGAGTGATTGTGGAAGACGTTTCAGAATATGAGGTGAAAGGGGGCGTGGGTTGAGAAACAAATTTAAACCCCGCGGCGGACTTCCGTCGGTGCCAATTTGATAGGCCCATTTTAGATCGAGTTGATCAAAACAGAGAGCAAAACTAAAAGAGGTCCATTGATCTACTCCTAAAAGTTTCATTATTTCTTGAGATTCTAAAGGGAGAGCTTGTTGAACGAGGGCTTTTTTCAATATTTCTTGTGTGTTGATCCAGAGACGAAAGGGCTTCTTTTCTCCGAAAACCTTAGAAAATTCTTGATAGGCTGGCAACTGAGTTAAGGGGGCCGAGAGTGGCGGTCCAAAAAGAGCTTCTTTTAAGCGATTTTCCTGAAGAGTAAAAAATACGGTTTGTCCTCGCCATCCGAAATAGAGAGGGGTTCCCCGGATAGCAATCACTTCCCAGGAACCTTGTGCATTGGCACGAATTTCTGGGGTCCCCAGAGTGCGACAACAAGTTTGCAATACATTTTTTCCTTCTTGCACAGAGGAAAATCCGATAGTTGCGATCATTTCGGGAATATCGGAGTCCATTTGAATCAAAGCAAATCCAATTTCTCCGTCCAAAAGTGCCCAAAGTTGCGACAGATCGTTCCCGCAAAAACGCGTCAGCTGTTGATTCATTTCTTGAAAGGCAAAATCAAGATGTTGAACTATTTTTTCTCCTAACTGCTGGATTTCATTTTCTTGGAGAAATTGTCCAAAAGCAGAATGGCGATATTGTTGGCTCCATTCTTTACCGGTTGGGATTGAGAGATAAAGGAGTGTTTCTTGGGGAAGAGAGGACTCCAGATTTTGGGAATAAATCCAAAAGGGACTGAACGCCAGCGAGAGAATCAAAAACATCTTTCGCAACATCACGGACTCCTATTAAGGTTTTTTTAGAAGAAATTCTTTTTTTAGCTTTTGTATTTCTTGAACCCAGTGTCCTTCAGGAAAACCGCTGATTTGGAGTTCTTTTCCGTCAAAGAATAGTTCAAAGGTATTGGGTTCTTGCCAACAGGGATCTTGCGGAGAATATCGAGAAGAGAAGAAATGAATCCTTTGGTTTTCTGAGCCAATCCATCGTCTTGTACTGGTTCTCTGCTGTTCTAGATAAGGGCCGTCCACGAGAATATCACACCTCTGCAATAATTGTTGCCACCCAACGAGATGAGTGGATTGCTGAATGTGTTCCAAAAGATATCCTGAAAAAACCATCAAAGAAAGGGCGCGTGTTTTTATTTTTTCGGCGAGATCGGCTAAGGCTTCCGCTTGTTCAAAGGGCTCTCCTCCTAGAAAAGTGACGCCTTCAATCGAATGGCGTTCTTGAGCTTTTTCAATCCAGGAAAAGACCTCTTCGACGGAGTGGAGTTGCTTAGATTGAGCCGAAAACATATCTGGGTTGCAACAGCCCGGACAACGAATCGTACAGCCTTGAACCCAAAGTGCAAAGCGTTTTCCTGGGCCTTCAGAGGAGGTAGAAGAAACCCAAGTTGAAAGATTTAACTGGAGAGGTGGAGAAGAAGTCATACCCTTTATCCAAAATTTTGTGGCAATCGTTTTGTGGCTCCCCTTTGATTTAAAAGAGATTGTATCAACATTTTTTTTAAGATACTATAGAGAGTACCTAGAGAAAAATTTTGAGAAGAGATCGCTTCTAAAGAAGGGGATATTGAGATGAGCGAAGAACAAAAAATTCAATCCATTTATCAAAAACTTGCACAAACCTATTTTGAATTCCCGAAAGAACTCAAGAAAGGGTGGGAAAAAATTTGTGGAGGAAACCTCGTTAATATGGATAGAATGAAGATTGTTTACGAATATTTGAAATCCTACGAAGGGCTGAATTCGCTTGAAAAAATGGAACGGAGCGGACCCATTGGGATTATTATCTATTTGCGAGTGGCGGTTGAAACCAAAAAACAATTCGCGCTCACCAAAGAATATGTGGGGGATAATGAAGATGCTTTTTGTTCCGCCTTAGAAATAGAAACCGAGCTCATTAAAAATTTGGCGCGATTTCTTAATTTGCCGTCCCAAATGACCGTAGCCGATGTGCTCTCGAGTGCCTCTCCATTTTATTCGGAGGAAGAAGCTACGATCGCCATGGAACGATTTAAAAATTTCTTTGAAGAAATGGATGATCCGTTGCATGAAGAATCCGCTACCGCAACCCCTGAAGGAACCGCGAATGTGACAAAATTGGTGGAACTTTTAAATAAAAAAGTCTCAAAATGAGTGGCTCCACCCAATTTTGCGTAAAGGTGGAGTCAAGGACTCATTTTTTAGGACTCATTTCCGCAGGCAGTTCTGGTTGTGCCGCCCATCCAGACCAGGAAGCTCCAAACCAACGAACATTAGGATATTTTAATAAATATTTTAATACAAAGTACGTTTGGCTCGCTTGGTGTCCAGTACGACAAGAAACAATGATCGTTGATTTATCTTTTAAACCCAATTTTTCATATTCCTGTTTTAAAAACGCCTCCGTCTTAAAAAGAGCCTTCCCTGAAACGATATCAAGGCTAAACGTGCGATTGATGGCTCCGGGAATATGACCCGGACGGCTTTCCTCACTTTTCTCTCCGCGATAATATTCTTCTGGACGCACATCAATCAGAAGCGTTTTGGGATCGGTTAACGTTTTTTGTACTCCTTCAATACTAATGCTAAATAGTTCGTTGAAGGGTTTTACGGGATAAATTTGAGCTTCAAAGGTAGGAAATTGGCTATTGACAGGAAGTTTTTTCTTGAGCCATTCTTCAAACCCTCCCTGTAAAATCGCATACTGAGAATGTCCAAGCCGATCCAGCGCAACCGCAAAGAGGGTGGCGTTTCTAAGATTTTGATCATAAAGGATGAGGGGATTCTTTTCAGAAATACCCGCGCGTCCAAAAAGAGTCGCGAGTTCTTGTGCAGGTAATAATTGGCTTGGAATTCCGCCTATCGTTGAACGAATATTTTCGGTATTCAGATAGATCGCATTCGGAATATGGCTCGTAGTGTATTCCGTACTTTTATCTCGAACATCGAGAATACGCAAATCCGGGTTGTTTAGTTGAGAAGCCAACCAATCCACGGAGACTAATTTTGAATCTAATCCGCCCGGAACAAAAGAAGCAAGGATCTCTTCGCTCTTTTTTTCGATTAAGGCAGTCGCGGGTGTATTGAAAAAATAATCATGTCGCTTCTGATATTTTGCATAGTGAGCCTTCGCGGCCGTCTCCTCCATAAATCCGCTTAAAGAAGGTGGGGTCAAACACTCTTGAATAAATCCAGTAATCCCATCGAGAAGGACGACTACTTTGGAGTACCCCATTTGTCTCAAAAGCACCCAGGCTTGCGCGGCATGAGTGGTCCCATTGGAATAGAGAATAATCCGGCTTTCTTTAGGCAGTTCTACATTGGCTCTACTGGCCATTTCTTCCAGAGGCATATGAATCGCGCCACGGAGATGAAACTCTTGATATTCCGGTTCTGGACGGATATCGATGAGACGAAGATCCGATTTCCCCTCCATTAACAAATCCGCGACAATCAGAGAATCAAGATGATCTTTTTCTTCAACAATTTCCTGAAAAAGCTCAACGGAAACTGCGTTAGAAAGAGTTTTAGTATTTTCTGACTCTGTGTTCTCTTCACTCGCTTGCGGTTTTGGCGCTTCAGGAAGAACGAATAGAATCGCTGAGACAAGAATTAAGAGAAGTCCAAGCCATTGATTCTTTTTTTTTGCTTTCAAACTTAATAGTGGAAGAAACTTCCTTTTTTCTTCAATCCAGGTACTAAATGCAAACAGAATCAGTGCGCCAATACTCATCAGGATAATGAAAAGGGGGGTGCTGAGAGAGAGCGTTTCAGGAAGAATCGAGACTCCTTGATAACCACTCTCATACAACGGACGCACGGAATCATAGGTTTCATTAAATATAATACTTCCAACCACTCCGCCGAGAAGGAAAACAAGCGCATCCCATTTGAGGGAAGCAAGTCCAACGAGCGCTGTTCCTGGACACCAACCTCCTACCACGAATCCAACGCCGAACAAGAGTCCACCAATCGCTTGTGCGCCAAGGTAGGTTTCTAAACAATAAATTTGATGCGGATCGGCAATACCCCAAATGGATAAATATTGATATCCAATTAACGCAACAAGTACGGCTGAAAACATCACTTTTAAAACAGACATATCTCGAAAATAAAAGATGTCGGTTAGTTTTCGACTGCTTCCAAAGCCAGAGATTTCAAGGAATAAACCAAAGAGAAAGCCAATTAGTGTCGCTATTGCCAATCCGTGAAAACTATTGAGCAAATTCATCGAATAAAGAGTGTCCATCATTTCCATGCCCTCCGTACCACAGGAGCAAACAAATACGCTCCAAGAAACATACATCCAAGAAATACGAAACTTCCTGTAAAGAGCATTGAAGAACCGGAGAGCGCTTGTCCTGAAGTACATCCTCGCGCCAAGCGACTCGAAAAACCGACCAAAATTCCGCCTATAAAGGCTAAAAAGAGCCGTCCTTCGACACTGATCTTTGAACCCCGCTCCACCTTTGAATGAATTCGGCCATGTCCGAAAGCAGACATAAAGCCTCCAAGGAAAACGCCCAAACTCATAAAGACTAAATAATAACGCAACACGGGCCCTGAATCTTCTTTAAACCAGGCCCCAAAATATTCTGAAGCCAGTACTCGCTCAGGAGCGAATTTATATTCGATCCACGCGGAAACCCGAGCGAGTCCACCAGAAGCGCCTAATCCTGTCCCAAGAATGAGATACGAAAAAAGAAGAGTAATGCCGAGCCCGATTCCAGCTACATAGGGCGACCAATTTGTCGTTAGGGGCAGTTCTGGATGACTTTTTTGAGAGAATTCTGCTTTTTTTTCAGATTCTTTTACATTCATTTAAAATACTCCTTGAGGATCCATTTTTTTTGTTTTAACATCCTGCCGTTTTCTTTTTTTGAGTCGGAGATTTTGCTGGAGAAGTCTGTGGCGTTTGAGCATCCGGACTTTTTTGGATTGCTGAAGATTCTTTTGGAGTGGCCCCCATTTCCTGAGGAAGACTAATTTCATGGAAATAACGCAACATTCCGCCAGACAGAAATTTTAAGGGTCTTCTGCTTTTTTGACTGACCATCCCGCTTATTACCGCTGATAAAGAACCATCAAGACAAACCAAGACAAGCGGACGAGATCCTTCCAGAAGGCTCTTATTTTTTAATAAAGCGTCTATTGAACTGTTTTTGGCTTGCGCGATATGATATTCCGCGAATTGCCAAGCGGGCCGAATATCAATGATATCAAGACTTTCAGGAAGCTCCATCAAGCGTTGAGCCAAAATCTCAGGAGTGATTCGTTCTGGCATATTTTTATAGATATCGTCAATTCCCTCCGCAAGAACAGGGAGCAAAGCGGAAGTACTGACCGATTCTGCTCCATAAGACGGAAGTCCTGCCTCAATCCAAGACTCACTCCCGCCCACCAAATTATAGACCTCTTTGAATCCTTTTTTTTGTAATAGGGAAGCCGCCATCGAGGAGCGATAGGCAGAATTGCAAACCGTGAGCACCGGTATTTCTGGGTTTAATCGGATACTTTCTTCCAATAAACGGTGAAGGGGAAGATTTACCAAGTACGAATGAATCCTCAGCGCTTGCCATTCTTTAGGAAGGCGCACATCGACCAAAAGAGGTGCTTTCCCGGTTTGGATTTGCTGATATAAATCTCGCGGAGCCACAAGCGCTAATTTTTGTAATGGAAGATTCGCTTGCTTCCACGCGTCAACGCTTCCCTTTAAAAAACCCGAAGGATCATCATAACCCACGCGCGTTAAACGCAACACAGCCTCTTTGATTTCAGAATCGGACCCAATCAAAATAAACGGGGTTCCCCAAGGAAGGATTGTTCCCACCCAATTTTCAAAGCGTCCGCGCAATCCAATATGAATCGAGCCTGAAACGTGGTTTTCCGCAAATTCTTGGGGATCTCGAATATCGATGAGCCACGTTCCGTTTTGTGCTTTTTCTTGAACCTCTGTTGGCGACAAAGCCGGAATTTCTCGCTTCCAATCAATTAATTTGGGGCCTGTTCGGTTCAATTGAGCGTTATATTTGAAATATTGAGGCGATTCAGGGATTCCTTCAAGAATTACCGCAATAAAATCCATCAAATTTTTCTGTTGCAAATAAAGGTTTGTGTGTTTTTCCTCTTGAATCGTACTAAACGGTTTATTGCTAATATGAGCACCACAAAGAGAGCCAGCGCCATGAGCGGGGAAAATGCGGGTTTCATCCGGAAGCTTCGACAACACGTTGTTCCAGGAATAATACATTCGGGCCGCCAACTCTGACGCGGACAGAGCATCTCCTAGTAGATCCGGTCGTCCCACACTTCCTACAAATAGCGTATCTCCTGTCAGCACCCATTGGGGCTGAGGAGCGGATTTTGGAAAATGGAGATAGAGGCAAGTTCCATCCGGAGTGTGTCCCGGAGTTAATTTAACCACCGCACGAACGTCTCCAAATTCAAAGAGTGCTCCATCGTCAACGGATTGATACGGGAAAAGCGGTTGAGAGAGGGGATGCATCAGAATAGTCGCGCCTGTCGCTTGAGCCAATTCTAAATGCCCTGCCACAAAATCGGCATGAGAATGAGTCAGGTACACATATTTTATTTTTAGATTGAGGGTTTGAGCTTCTTGAAGATAGGTTTGAATATCTCTGGAAGGATCCACAATCAACGCGATTCCTTGGCTCCCGATTAAATAGGAATAATGAGAAAGAACTCCTAACTGATATTGTCGAAAAATGAAATCATTTCCTTGATTTTCTTGAGTCAAGACTTGTAGACTCGCGGAAGTATCGGTATGAGAACTTGATTCTGCATCTTGAAGCTTCGATTGCCCTTGAAGAAAAGAACTTACTAAAAGCAAGTAAAAAAGGGAATAAGAAAATAAAAAATGTCGCAAAAGAGCCTCCTGTTGCAAAATTTATATTGTGAGAGTCATAAAGGTTTTTTAAACAGCAATTTTTGATCCAGAAGGAAAAGGTCCTCAACTAGAGCAAAAATAAGAGGTTCTCTGTCACTTTGGCTTTTTTGAGAAGAAACGAAAAGACAAAATGTCAACAGAACTTGTCGTTTCTGAATTCCAACCCATTCTCCTTCCAAAAGTGTTTTTTCTGTCATTGCGATGAGGCTCAAGCCGAAGAAGCAATCTCCGCAACGGTATCGCTTTCAGGAGATTGCTTCACTAGCGTTCGCAATGACAATAGAGATAAAGAGTTACGGCTTAAGTTGACACTAATACTCTTGATGTTGGATAGGAGACGACCCCGAAAAGAAGGCCCATACTAGAAAACAAAAGAGACTGATCCAAAGGAAGACGAACGCGGTGGTCTTAGCGTTCTGACCAATTTTCTAAATATTTTTTTGTATTTTCTGTTATTTTTTCAATATTATTGAGGATTTCTAGTGGGATAGAAGGAAGTACCGTTATGTCTTTAACTTCTATTAGATCACTCAGATTCTCAAAAAACTCTTTTAGCTTCTTGATTTTTTCGATTGTTTCTAGATGCTGAATGTCAAGGTTGTTTGGTTTTTTTAAAACTATGTTTCGAAGATATTCATTGTTTCTACAACGTAAATTTATCTGTTCCACTAGAAATTTTATTTGAGAACTTTTGTCTTCAGTCATATATTTTTTCCTTACAAGTGTTTGAATCAAGCGTTTATTTTTTCGTTAAACTCTCTTATAGTAACCTTCTTGTTTAAAATAAAGCATTTTCCTCTGTAAGGGCACGGCGCGCCGTGCCCTTACTACGAAAATTCAAATCGGAAATGGTATGAATAGCCAAGCGTTAGGGAACTCGATATTCATATTCTCGAATGGACGCTAGTGAAAAAACTTGAATCTGGTGTTGCGAATCAATTCCATAGAGATCCCCTTGTTCTATCCCTAATAGTTGGACTCGACAGTTTGCGGTTTCGTTTTCATGGAAAAAAATCTCCACTTCTGGAAAAATATTTTTCAGCGCTTGGATTTCCGCAATATTTTCTAAAGGAACCGAAGTCGAAGCGGATTTTGAGTCTTTGCGGTACAGAACTTGTCGTTTCTGAATTCTAACCCATTCTCCTGCCAGAAGTGTTTGATCCTTTAATCGTATCTGAATATTGATTTGTAAGGGGTCTTGATGTTGGATTGGAGGCGAACCCGAAAAGAAGGCCCATCCTAGAAAACAAAAGAGACTGATCCAAAGGAAGACAAACCCTGCGGTCTTCCATTTTTTCGGAAAACGACGCTTGCTTCGAGAAGCAGGATCTGGAAATTCAATTTCTGAAATCTCAAGAACAAGAGCGGATTGAGCGCCGAGAGCTTGGGTCGTTTGAATTATTTCCTCCGGAGAGTTTGAAAATTCGCAAAAAATTTGTTCTAACTGTTTTTTCGCTTCTTGCGCGGACTCAAAACGATCTTGAGGAAGTTTTCTTAAACAACACGCCAAAAATTCTTCTAGGGCCGAAGGAATTTCGGGAATCCATTCTTTCAGGGAAGGAGGCTGTTTTTCTTGATGTTGGTACAACAACGCGAGCGTATTTTTTGCTTGAAAAGGCGGGGAACCCGTCAGGAGTTCATAAAAGACAATTCCTAAAGAATAAAGATCACTGGCGGGCACAGACTCTTCTCCACGCGCCTGCTCCGGAGAAATGGTATAAGGGGTTCCCAAAAAACAGCCGGTTTGAGTAAAGTGAGTCGCGTTTAAATCAAAAGCGATTCCAAAATCGGTGACTTTTAAAACGCCTTCGGGGTTAATAATGAGATTGGAGGGTTTAATATCTCGGTGGACAATCTGTTTGGCGTGAGCTGTTTCTAAAGCCGTTAGCAATTGAATCATATAATGGGTGGCTATTTTAGGAGAAAAACGTCCAGAGGTTTTAAGGATCTGTTGCAAATTTTTACCGGGAACATATTCCATCAAATAAAAATAAATGCGGTTCCATTTTTGGATGCCTCCAACAGGTTTTACAATATGCGGGCTATCCAGACGCGCTAAAATATCACATTCCAATTCAAAACGTTTGAGTTGCGTTGCAGACCACTCTTCAGGAGACGAGAGCAGTTCTTTTGCCGCATAGTAATTTTCATTTGCGTCTCGAACCAGATGCACTCGCCCCATCCCCCCTTGCCCTAGAGTCGCGACCACCTGATAACTTCCAAAATTTCTTGGAGAAGGAAGGACTCGATTAGACATAACAGTGGTCCTAAAAAATGTCGTATTTTTTTAATTTACTGTACAAGGTGACCCTGTTAATTCCAAGAATCCGAGCGGTTTCCGATTTATTTTTTCCTGTTTTTTCAAAAATCTGTTGAATGTGCCGTTTTTCGGTGTCTTCCAAAGAAGCGGATTTGGCTTCATTTTCTATGGAAGGAGAACGAATCAGCTCTTTTGATAAGTAAGGAAGCAGTTCTTTTTCGGTGATGGCGACTTGTTTTTGAGAAGATTTTAAAATTAAAATTCGTTCCAGTAAATTTTTTAATTCGCGAATATTTCCGGGAAAAGAATACTGCTCCAACTGTTTTAGAGCTTCTGGAGACAAGGACGGCGGAGTTTTTTTGTTGGGGAAAAATTGCTTTAAAAAATATTCAGAGAGAAGCTTGATATCTCCAGAGCGTTCTCGAAGCGGAGGAAGATTTAATTCAATTCCTTGTAATCGATAAAACAAATCTTCTCGAAAGGTTTTGTCTTTAATTTTTTGCTTTAAATCTTGATTGGTAGCCGCAATCAAACGAATATTGGTGTTCATTTCTGAGGAACCGCCGATCCGAAAGAAAGTTCCTGTTTCCAAGACACGCAACAATTTGGCTTGAACGGGGAATGGGGTATCGCCTATTTCATCGAGAAATAGAGTTCCTCCATTCGCCAACTCGAAAATTCCTTGTCGCCTAGCGACGGCTCCGGTAAACGCGCCTTTTTCGTGGCCAAATAATTCACTTTCTGCCAAAGATTCTAGGGTCGCGCAATTGATCGCGTGAAAAAGAGAGCGCCGTCTTCGGGAGTTTCTGTGGATCGCGCGTGCGATCAACTCTTTCCCGGTTCCGCTTTCTCCGGTGATGAGCACAGGGATTTCCTGAGGAGCCGCTTTAAATACTTGAGAGACAATCTCTCTCATCTTTTCAGATTCTCCAAGAACCATAAATTCTTGGGTTCCAGAAAAAAATGGAGTGAATGGAGAGGCAGGATAGTGTTCCAAGGAGGATTGGGTTTCGGTTTGAAAATCGGACGAAGGAAGCTGTTGCATAAAAAGGAGTTCTGTATCTCCAATCAAGATGCGATCTTCGTCTTCGAGCAGAGAATGATTTTGTTGTACTAGGAGTCCATTTAATTTGGTTCCGTTTTTACTTCCTAAATCTTCCAGGTAATAATTTCCGTCTTGGTACAAAATGCGGGTATGTTGTCTGGAAGCGAAGGTATCATAAAGAACGATATGGCATTTGGGGTCCCGGCCGAGGAGATTTATTGTGGGTTCTAAAAAGTAAACGCATCCTCGGTTTTGCCCTTCAATGACCTGTAACACAGGCATGAATGAACCTCATGAAAAGAACTCTTGCTTTGTTTAGGAAAGAGTTCCGCGAATTCCCCTTCTCCTATTTGTGGGCGAAGGTTGGGATGAGGGGAATAGTCGCGCGATTTATTTGTGATATGCGAAATGAGCGAAGGCTTTGTTTGCTTCTGCCATTTTGTGAACATTATCACGTTTACTCATCGCTTCGCCTTCTTTTTTATAAGCCGCCGTCAACTCATCGGCCAAACGAAGATACATTGGTTTTCCTTTGCGTTTTCGAGAAAAGATTAAAAGCCAACGAAGCGCCAAGGTCACTTGTCGTTTTTCTTTAATTTCTGTGGGCACCTGATAGGTTGCGCCTCCGACACGTTTAGAGCGAACTTCGATTTGGGGTTTGACGTTATTGACGCATTGTTCAAAAACTTCATAAGGATTTTTGTCGCTTAATCGTTTTTGAATTTCTTCCATCGCGTTATAAAAAATGCTGGTGGCTGTGTTTTTTTTACCATCTAACATAATATAATTAATAAATTGTTGGGCTAATTTACTATGAAAGCGAGGATCAGGTCTTAAAAAAACGCGAGTAGATTTAAATTTTCGAGGCATACTCCTAAATTCCTTTAGTTTTTTCTAATAATAAAAAATTAATTTTTAGCTTCCTTGGGGCGTTTAGCTCCATATTTAGAACGTGATTTACGACGATCATCGACTCCGACGGTATCATATTTTCCGCGAACGATGTGATATCGAACTCCGGGAAGATCGCGAACGCGTCCACCGCGTACAAGCACAATGGAGTGACTTTGTAAGTTATGGGTTTCTCCCGGAATGTAGGCCGTAATTTCTTTTTGATTTGACAATCGTACTCTCGCGATTTTTCGTAGAGCCGAGTTTGGTTTTTTAGGCGTCATTGTGCGCACAACCAAACAAACTCCGCGTTTGAAAGGGCTGCTTTCAAATACAGGGGATTTTGATTTATAATGAACTTTTCTGCGACCTTTTCGAACCAACTGGTTAATGGTTGGCATTCCATATACTCCTTTTATTTAGGCACTCCGGTGAAAATACCGGAGTGTTATCGGATTAGTAAAAACTGAATTATTCTTCCTCGTCGATATCTTCTAAATCCATTTCAGAATCTTCAGCAGAGTCTGAATCTACTTTTATTTTGACTCGTGTTTTCAAGTAAGTTGGGAATCCGGTTCCTGCGGGAACAAGATGTCCAAGAATGACATTTTCCTTGAGTCCAACGAGCGGATCCATTTTTCCTGCAAGTGCGGCCTCTGTGAGTACTTTGGTTGTTTCCTGAAAAGAAGCGGCAGAAATAAAGCTATCGGATTGAAGAGACGCTTTGGTGATCCCAAGAAGAAGTGGTTTATACACGGCTGGTGTTCCACCTTCTTTAATCACGCGATCGTTTTCCTTCTTCACCTTAAATTTATCGACAACACTTCCAGGAAGGAAATTGGTATTACCCGAAGAGTCTATTTTAACCTTCTTTAACATTTGTGCAATAATGATCTCAATATGTTTATCGTCAATCGTCACATTTTGTGCACGATACACATTTTGGACCTCTTGCAAGAGATATTGTTGAAGGGGTTCTTCTCCGCAAATCCGGAGAATATCTTGAGGAACCAGAGGCCCATTGACCAGTGCATCTCCCGCTTTGATGCGATCTCCGCGTTGAACCTTGGTTTCTTTTCCGTGAGGAACCAGATGTTCTTTTTCCATTCCGCCTTCGGAATTGACTACAATACTTCGTTTTCCGCGTCGTTTATCTCCAAACTCAATGATTCCGTCGATTTCGCTCATAATCGCGGGGTTTTTCGGACGGCGAGCTTCAAAAATTTCGGTCACACGAGGCAACCCTCCGGTAATATCCTGAGTTTTTCCGACTTCTCGCGGAGTTTTTGCCAAGAGATCTCCTGCTTTAATGTGGCTTCCATCTTTGACCACCACGTGAGCGCGGTCGGGTAAACCATAAAAAACAAGGTAATCATTAGAAGTATCGGTAATTCCGATTTGTGGATGGAGGTCCCCTTTGTGTTCAATAACGACCATACGTTCGATTCCGGCTCGATCTTTTTCGCGTTTTATCGTTTTTCCTTCGACGAGATCATCGAATTTCACGCGTCCCGATTTTTCAGCCAAAATGGGGATAAAGTGTTGTTCCCATTTCGCCAAAACTTGTCGGGCTTTGACTTCTTCGTTCTCATCGACTTCCAGGATGGCTCCAAGAGGAACGGCGTAGCGTTCCAGTTCTCGTTTTTTATCGTCCAAAACCACGATTTCAGAGCTTCGGTTCAAGACGACGATTTTTCCATCCGCGTTTTTCACGGATTGCATATTGGCAAAATTAATTTTTCCACCCCGTTTTGCAGACACTTTGGGTTCTTCTTGTTTCCAAGAAACGGTTCCACCGATATGAAAGGTTCGCATCGTGAGTTGGGTTCCGGGTTCTCCAATGGATTGAGCCCCAATAATCCCGACGGCTAATCCGAGTTCGACGAGTGCGGAGCGAGAGCGATCCATTCCATAACATTTCGAACAAATTCCGATGGGGGTTTCGCAGGTGAGCGGCGAGCGAACACGGACTTTTTTGAAATCTAGCTTTTCGATTTTTTTAGCGATTTCTTCCGTAATCAATTCATTTTCTCGTACGATGACTTGATCGGTAACGACGTCTACAATGGTTTGGCGAGAAGTTCGTCCGGTAATTCGGTCCGCAAGAGAGACTTCAATGGTTTCCGAATCTTTGTGAATCGCTTCTTTAGTGATTCCATTCAAGGTTCCGCAATCAGATTCGTTGACCACGACATTTTGCGCGACATCGGTGAGTTTTCGTGTCAAATAACCGGAGTCCGCGGTTTTCAAGGCAGTATCAGCTAATCCCTTTCGTGCGCCGTGAGTCGAAGAGAAATATTCGAGTACGGTTAAACCTTCTCGGAAATTTGCTTTAATGGGCGTTTCGATAATTTTTCCAGAGGGTTTGGCCATCAATCCGCGCATTCCCGCCAGTTGTCGGATTTGTTCCACGCTCCCTCGTGCGCCGGAAACTGCCATCAAATAGATCGGATTCAGATACGGTTTTCCATCTCGAGTATCACTCTTGAGGGTTTCCATCATTTCTTTTCCGATTTGTTCGCGGGCATGGGTCCAGGCGTCGATGATTTTGTTGTAGCGTTCATCATCGGTAATAATTCCATTACGATAGTGGTTGAGGGTTTTATCGGCTTCTTTTTGGGTTTCTTCCAGAATTTTTTGTTTTCCTTTAGGAATAGTCAAATCACTCTTGGAGAAGGATAATCCGGCCTTTGTAGAGAATTGAAATCCCACGGACTTGACGCGATCGAGGAGGCGTAAAGTCGGGCGACGTCCGAGAATTTTATAACAATCGCTAATGACTTCATTCAGCGCTTTTT
This sequence comes from uncultured Planctomycetota bacterium, assembly GCA_964530615.1. GTDB lineage: Bacteria > Planctomycetota > JBBTDB01 > JBBTDB01 > JBBTDB01 > JBBTDB01. Next base: position 19,708 of record CAZHAR010000020.1, read on the forward strand.
TATTCAATTCGAAATTATAATAAGGCATTCCTTTTTCAAGAATATCGTTGAAAATCACTCGTCCGGGAGTGGTTTCCAGACGTTCATTTTCGACGGATTCACGAAGAATTTTTTCCCCTTTGGGTTTAGTAATAATCGTCGTCGATTGTTTAATTCTCATGAAAATTTTCGCATGGAGCGTGACTTTGCCCAAAGAATAAGCAAGAAAAACTTCTTCTTCACAAGAGAATATTTTTCCTTCGCCTCGCTCGCCTTCGCGGTGGACGGTTAGATAATAACACCCGAGAACAATATCTTGAGAAGGAGCAATAATCGGGTTTCCATTCGCTGGCGAGAAAATGTTGTTGGTCGAGAGCATCAAGGTTGTCGCTTCGGCTTGGGCCTCAATAGACAATGGAAGATGCACGGCCATTTGATCGCCATCGAAATCCGCATTAAATCCGGTACAGACGAGCGGATGAAGTTTAATCGCGTTCCCTTCGACAAGCACTGGAAGAAAGGCTTGGATTCCCATGCGATGAAGGGTTGGTGCCCGATTCAACAATACGGGGTGATTTTTAATAACGTCTTCCAGAATATCCCACACTTCTTCATCTTTGCGTTCCAGCATTTTTTTTGCGCTTTTGATGGTATCCGCATAGCCCATCTCTTTTAGGCGATGGATGATAAAGGGTTGATAGAGTTCCAGCGCGATTTTTTTGGGTAAACCGCATTGATGGAGGAACAGATCTGGCCCTACGACAATAACGGAGCGAGCGGAATAGTCGACGCGTTTTCCCAAGAGGTTTTCACGAAAACGTCCTTGTTTTCCCTTGATCATATCGGTCAAGGATTTGAGTGGACGGTTCGAACTTCCCAGAACGGCTCGACGACAACGGCTATTATCAAACAAAGCATCTACGGATTGTTGAAGCATCCGTTTTTCGTTTCGGATAATCACTTCAGGCGCGTTCAATTCTAACAATTTTCGTAATCGGTTGTTCCGATTAATCAATCGTCGATAGAGGTCATTGAGATCAGAGGTCGCGAAATTTCCACTTTCCAAAAGCACCAATGGACGGAGATCCGGGGGGATCACAGGAATTACTTTTAAGACCATCCAGGTCGGATCGTTTTTAGAAGACAAGATCATTTCAACGGTTTTAAGGCGTTTGATAATATCTTTTGTTTTTTGTTTAGAATTAGATTCTTTTAATTCTTTTCGTAACTCTTCTTTGGTTCTTTCCAAATCAAGGTTGAGAAGACATTTTTCAATCGCTTCACTGCCCATTCCGGATTCAAAGGCATCTCCGAATTTAGCGCGACATTGGCGATATTCTTCTTCCGTGAGCAATTGATGTCGTTTTAACGAAGTATCTCCGGGATCGACTACGACATAATCTTGGAAATAAATAACGCGTTCCAAATGAGTCGTTTTCATTCCAAGCAAAATTCCAATGCGAGAAGGCATGGCTTTGAAGAACCAAATATGGGTCACTGGGGCGACCAATTCAATATGGCCCATTCGTTTTCGGCGAACGCGGGAGTGAGTAATTTTGACTCCGCAACGATCGCAGACCATTCCTTTATGTTTAATTCCTTTATATTTACCGCAAAAACATTCCCAATCTCGCTCGGGTCCAAAAATTCGTTCACAAAATAATCCGTCTTTTTCGGAACGATAGGTACGATAGTTAATCGTTTCCGGTTTTTTAACTTCTCCGTAAGACCAAGAGCGGATATCGTCTGGAGAAGCGAGTTTAATACTTACAGCCACATAATCATTGACCCGATTATAAGTGTCATTGAGCGCATCACTGGCCGATTCACGCGAAGTGGAAGAAAGGGCAGAGGAAGTTTCTGAATTCATTCTGACCTCCTATAGCGTTTTCCTATTTTAAGAGTTAAGAAAACGCGTATAAAGAATAAAAGTTGAAGGAGTGAAGAGTTTTAAGGGAGTTGGTGGAGAAATTTTCACTAGAAAATTATGTATTTCTTTTATGGAGACGCATATCTAGTCCTAATCCTTTGATTTCGCTGGTTAATACATCAAAAGAAACAGGAGTTCCTGCATTCAAGGTATTTTCTCCCTTGACCATCGCTTCATAGATTTTTGTACGACCATCCACATCATCGCTTTTGACTGTTAACAATTCTTGTAAGATGCAAGCGGCTCCGTATGCTTCCAGCGCCCACACTTCCATCTCTCCGAAACGTTGTCCGCCGAATCTGGCCTTTCCGCCAAGCGGTTGTTGGGTAATGAGTGAATAGGGTCCCGTAGCACGGGCATGGACTTTATCATCAACAAGATGATGTAATTTCAGCATATAGAGATATCCGACCGTGACTCTTTGGTCAAACATCTCTCCAGTTCGTCCATCGATTAAATGCATTTTCCCATCGATTGGAAGGCCTGCTTCTCTTAGGGTTTCTTCGATTTCATTTTCCTTACATCCGTCAAAAACGGGGGTAAGGGCGCGGAACCCTAATTTTCGGGCGGCCCAGCCCAAATGGGTTTCCAGAATTTGCCCTACATTCATACGAGAAGGGACACCGAGTGGGTTTAATAACATTTCCACAGGGACTCCATCTTCGAGGAAAGGCATATCTTCTTCTGGAAGAATTTTAGAAATAATTCCTTTATTTCCGTGACGTCCGGCCACCTTATCGCCAACGGAGAGGGCTCTTTTGGTGGCGACATAGACTTTAACCATTTCTAAAACGCCGGTGGGCAACTCGGCTCCACGAGTGAGACGATTGACGGTGCGGTTCTTTTCTTCTTCGGCTTCTTCGATTTTATCGGTATAGTCTTTTAGTATTTTTACGATAGCTTCTTTTTGTTTGCGTTCATACGCAATATTTTCAATTTTCAATCGTTCTTTCAACTCTCGTAATTTGTTGACAGATTCGTCGGTTTCCGGAATGAGCGTAATGCGTTCTTTGGAGTTTTTTTCGAGAATTTCGCCCCCGAGTTCTTTTTCCAACAGATGAATCATTTTTTCCATCAAGAGGAAAAAAGCTTTTCCAAAGTTTTCTTCGGATGCTTTGATTTCAATACGATTTTGAGAGCGTTGTTCTTCGCTGAGATTGACTTTTCGAGTGAATTTTTTGGCTTCAATGACAATCCCTTCGACTCCAGAGGGAACTTCGAGTGAGTCATTTTTGACGTCTTCCCCTGCGCGTCCGAAAATGGCGTGTAAGAGCTTTTCTTCAGGAGACAATTCGGATTTGCTTTTAGGCGCGACTTTCCCCACCAAAATATCTCCGGCGGTCACTTTCGTTCCTACGCACACAATACCTTCTTCATCGAGGTTTTTCAAAGCTCTTTCAGAAACATTTGGGATATCGCGTGTAAATTCTTCTCGCCCCAATTTGGTTTCTCGAATTTCAATTTCAAACTCATCGATATGAATGGAGGTATAGACATCGTTTTTAACGAGTTTTTCGCTGACCAGTACCGCGTCTTCAAAGTTATAGCCATCCCATGTCATAAAAGCGACTAAAACGTTACGCCCTAGAGCCAGCTCACCTTGATGAGTTGCGGCGCCATCGGTAATAACCTGTCCTTTTTTCACGGAATCGCCAAGGCGAACAATGGGTTTTTGATTCAGACAGGTTCGTTCATTAAGCCCGGTAAATTTTCTCAGTTTATAGAGACGTTCATCAATCTGAATTTCGGTGGCGGTTACGCGTTGAACAACTCCGTCTTCTTCGGCGACCAGAACCATTCCCGAGTTGCGAGCCACTTCTTTTTCCATTCCAGTTCCAACGACTGGGAGTTCTGTTCTTAAGAGAGGAACCGCCTGACGTTGCATATTGGAGCCCATCAAAGCGCGGTTTGCGTCATTATGTTCAAGGAACGGAATCAAGGAAGCACTGACGCCAACGAGTTGTTTTGGAGAAATATCCATATATTGCACATCCATTGCGTTGGTGTGCATAAATTCTCCCTGATGGCGTACCAAAACAGTTTTCGTGGTGAAAGCTCCGTTTTTCAAGGGGGTATCTGCCGGCGCTAAAACAGCGTTATTTTCATCATCTGCGCGTAAATAGCGAATTTCTCCGGTCAGT
>CAZHAR010000020.1:23767-83076 GCA_964530615.1 uncultured Planctomycetota bacterium
AGTTTTCCATTTTTCACGGCTCGATACGGAGTGGTTAAAAAGCCGTATTCATCCACTTTAGCGTAGATGGCGAGCGAGGCAATGAGTCCAATATTGGTTCCTTCTGGAGTTTCAATCGGACAAATACGTCCATAGTGAGAAATGTGGACATCGCGGACTTCAAATCCAGCGCGCTTTCGATTTAATCCTCCGGGACCTAAAGCGGACAAGCGGCGTTCATGGGTCAACTGAGAGAGCGGATTTGTTTGATCCACGACCTGAGACAATTCGCCACGGCCAAAGAAATAATCAATGGCGCTAGAGATCGTTTTAGAATTGATAATACTGCGAGGCGAAACGGTTTCCTGATGGGTATCGAGACTCAACCGTTCCTGAATATTCCGTTTCAGTTTTAAAAAACCTTTTCGGAATTCGTCACCCGCCAAAGAATCAATGGTGCGAACGCGTCGGTTTCCTAAGTGATCAATATCATCGAGTGCCGCAGTGGGGTCTGCCGCGCGTAAGCGGAGCAGATATTTAATGGCGTTGACAAAATCAGAGGAGGTGAGGGTCATTTCCGCTTCAGAGGTTTCCTGTTTAAATTTACGGTTCAAGCGAAATCGTCCAACGCGTCCTAAACGATAACGAGCGGGTTCAAAAAATTTCTCTCGGAACAAATCTTGAGCTTTGGCCAGTTGTGAAGGATTTCCGGGGCGCAATCTGGAATAAATTTTTAATAAAGCGCTTTCATGGCTATCGGTCGGATCTTCTTGTAAGGAGTTTAAAATCAAATGATCTTTGAGATCTTTAATCACTTCGATTTCGGAGATTCCTTCTTCTAGGAAAATACGTGCGGTTTTTTCGCTGATTTGTTCGCCGCCTTCAATGAGTTTTTCTTTTTCGCTACCTTCTTTATTCCTAGAATCAGGGCGATAGATATCTTGAACGATATATTTTTTGATGATCTTTTTTAAACTTTTTTCGCTGGTAATTTTAATTTTTTCAGTTTCGTGAAAAAGGCGAATAAGGGATTCATCGGTGGAATAATTGGGATCCATGGCTCTGAGCATACAGGTTGCCGAAAGTTTTCCGGATTGGTCAATACGTACGGAAAGCACATCGCGCTTGGTGACCATAATTTCAATCCAAGAGCCCCGTTCCGGAATAATCCAGCAATAGTGTAATTTTTTATCAGTGACACTTTCATCTTCGCTAAAATCAACACCCGGAGAACGATGGAGCTGAGAAACAATAACGCGTTCCGCGCCATTGATAATAAATTCCCCTCCGCCAATCATAATGGGCACTTCTCCGAGATAGACATCTTCGATTTGAGATTCGTTTCCGCGGCTCATTTCCACACGAATTTTGAAGGGAGATCCGTAAGTGAGACGAAGTTTTCGGCATTCATCGGGAGTATATCGAGGACGTCCGAGTTCGTATCCATGATAACACAGGGTAATATTTTTATTGTAAGATTGAATCGGAAAAACTTCGCGAATAATGGCTTCTAGACCTTTATTTTCACGTTCTTGAGGAGAAGATTCTTTTTGTAAAAAATCCCGATAGCAACGGGTCTGGAGTTCAACTAAATTGGGAACTTCGATTAATTCTTCCACACGACCATAAAATCTGGTTTTCATCCACAGAACTCCTCTGAAGAGTAGGGAGGGAGAGCAACATACGCGAAAGAATAAATGAAAGCAACCGGAGACGGAGTGGTCCGGTTGCATCAAATAAAAGGGAGAGAAGCGCAATCAAGCGGGTTTGATTTCGATGGTTGCCCCTTCTTTTTCCAGTTCTAGTTTCATTTTTTCGGCTTCTTCTTTCGTTATTTTTTCTTTGATAGCCTTTGGAGCGCTATCCACAAGATCTTTCGCTTCTTTGAGTCCAAGGCCGGTGAGTACGCGAACGACTTTAATAACCTGAATTTTCTTATCGCCGGAACCGGTCAAAATAAGATTAAATTCGGTGGGTTCCTCTGCTTTTTTAGCGCCAGCATCGCCCCCAGTGCCTCCAGAAGCAGGCATTAAAGCCATTTGCGTAGCAGCAGTGACACCAAATTTAGTTTCTATGGCTTTAACGAGTTCGCTGACTTCTAAAAGCGTTAAAACGCTGATTTTATCGACAATTTCATTCACTTTTGACATGGATACCTACTTTCCAATCCAAAATATAAAGCAAAAAGGGTCGTGACCAGAGAAAAAAGATCTTAATATTACAAATTAAGGAGATTCTTTGATTTTCTTTTCATACGAAGCCAAAACTCCTGCCAATTTTTGTGGCGCGGCATTGAGCGTACGAGCCAAATTGGAGACAGGGGCTTTGAGGCAAGAGAGTAATTTGGACAAAACTTGTTCTTTGGAACCAATTTTAAGAAGCTGATCGAGTTGATCCGGAGAATAAACTTCCCCGTATAAATAACCTCCTTTTAAGAGAAGGATTTTATTTTCAACTTTCCATTCTTTCAGAAGCTTGATCCCAGAAAAAAACTTATCTTCTGACTTTCCGTAGAGGACACAAATGGGTCCAACGACTAATTTAGATAAATCTCGAGTGGGATTAGACACTTCGCGTTGAAACAAGCTATTTTGGATGACTTTGCATTTAATTCCTTGCTTTTTACAACGAGCGCGGAAGGTCCGAAATAACTCTGAAGAAATTCCCGTATAATCCACAAAACAAGCGCCGGGAACGGATTCAAATTCCTTTTGGTACTCTTGTGCAATTTTTTGTTGTAACGCCTTAGACATGGCTCACCTATACCTAACTGGCCTTTTCAAGCCGAACTCCGGGACTCATAGTACTCGAGAGGACAAGATTTAAGAAATAATCCCCTTTAGAAGAGGGGGGTTTTAACATTCGCAAATGCTCTAAAAAGAAATGAATATTGGTTAACAAATCTTCATTTTTAAAGGAAAGTTTTCCTACAGAAATTTGTATATTTCCGCCTGCATCGGTACGAAATTCAATCTTTCCAGCAGAAAACTCTCGTACAGCATCTGCAACCGCTTCCGTCACGGTACCACTTTTCGGAGAAGGCATTTTTCCGGCGGGGCCTAAAACTTTTCCTAATCGTCCAACAAAACGCATCATTCCAGGATGAGCAACCGCTACATCAAAATCGAGCCAGCCTTCTTGAATTTTTTTTGCAAGATCTTCTGCCCCGACTTCAATTGCACCCGCTTCTCTCGCCTGTTTCGCTATATCGCCATCGCAAAACGCAATGACGCGAAGCGATTTTCCAATTCCTTTTGGTAAGCTAATCGAACCGCGTACGAGTTGATCGGCTTTTTTGGGATCGATCCCTAAATGTGCCGATAATTCGACCGTTTCATCAAATTTAGCTTTTTTAAATTGTTTGAGCACCCCAATAGCCTCTGGGAGAGAATAGCTTTTTTTAGAATCTACTTTTTCTTTGGATTCCCAATAACGACGGCTATGTTTATTACTCCACTTTTTTTTAGCTTTTTTATTTTCCATAAATTTACCTTAAACCACTTTTACTCCCATACTTCGTGCTGATCCTTCAATAATTCGCATCGCCGCTTCGAGGGAATTGGCATTTAAATCGACTAATTTTGTTTTTGCTATTTCCTGAATTTGTGCTTTGGTGATTGTTCCTACTGTTTCATGCCCCGGTTCTTTAGCACCAGAAGCCAATCCTACCGCTTTTTTTATTAAAATAGCGGCGGGTGGAGATTTGGTAATGAAGGTAAAAGAACGATCCGTATAAACTGTAATTACCACCGGAATTCGCAATCCCACAGCGTCTTTTGTGGCCTCGTTGAATTTTTTGACAAATTCACCGATATTGACTCCATGTTGACCTAATGCTGGACCGACGGGAGGGGCTGGAGTTGCTTTTCCTCCATCACATTCCAATTTAATAATGGCTTTGACTTCTTTCTTGGCCACAAGCGACTCCTTTTCTGTTGAAATGCTTCAATTCGAAATACTAATCGTTTTTTACAAAAAAAACGGCTAGTTTAATCGAGATAAACTGTGGAGTGGGGATGAATGAGGAGTTGGTTATGTTTTGGGAACTACCAAACTTTTTAGGAAGGAAATAGTTTAATGAAGAATTTCCAATTGTCAACTCCCTTTTTCAAAAATTCTATTTTTCTCTGGGGGAAGCTTCTTTTGAATCCTTCCCTTCTTCGCTATAGGCTTCGACGTGCCAGTAGTCCATCTCCATTTCCACACTTGCATAATTAAACACATTACTCACTAAAACTTTTATCTTTCCTTTAGAAGGAAGGATTTCTCGAATTTCTCCATGATAATCCTTAAACGGGCCTTCCTTGATTCGAACCTTGTCTCCGACTTCGAGTTGTATTTTGGGAACAATAGTACTTTCCGATTCCGTATTCATTAATACCAATACCCGTTCGACTTCTACAGGATCCATTGGAATCGGTTTCCCACGGGTTCCAAGAAAATCTCCAATCCCTGGAATGGTTTCGAGTAATCCTAATAAATCTTCGTCCATTTCCATTTTGACCATAAGATATCCAGGATACATCTTTTTTTTCAAAAAGCGTCGCTTTCCTTGATGAACTTCAGGGATAGATTGTACAGGAACTAACACGGACGGAATTTTTTCTTCCATCCCTTCCTCAGCGATACGGCCGAGCAAATTTTTACGAATCCGTTCTTCTTTATTACTCGCTACTCTTAATACATACCAGTCCATAAGAAAAAAGCACCCAAGTTCCAACGAATGTAAGACTACATTTTATTGGAGGGGAAATGCATCCTCCTAAAGAAAAACTTAGAAAAAAGAAGAACAAAAATGCGATAAGAAAGAACAAAAAGCCTATAAAAGATAAGAAAAAACTTTTCCCAAAACCATATCCACCAGCCCCAAGTAAGTAGAGAGTACAATCACTGTAATCACCACCACTGTAGAAGAGCCAATTAATTCATCACGATTGGGCCAAGATACTTTGCGTAATTCGGCTTCTGTTTCAATTAAAAAATCGGACCCTCTTATATAACAAAAACAGGACCAATAAAAGAAACCAGACAAAATCAGAAAAAACAAAATGCTAAAAAAGAATCCCGGAGTCAACATTTCTCCAATAACGGGAAGCCATTCTGTCAAATCTGACCACAAGGGCCAGGGCGCTATCCCCTCTGGATTCTTTTCATTTTCCCAAAAAAAGACTGTATGGCCAAAGGGTTGCGAGCCAAAATAGAATAACCGATAAGCCGCATAAAACCCCATGAAATTTGCCAAGGCAAAACAGATACATCGAGTATAAAACCCTTGTCCTTTTTTATACATAGTCAAACTCATCAAATCTCCTTGCGTCGAAAATTCCCTGTTTTTGTTTTAGGGAAGAGACGCTATCCTTAGAGTTCGTTTTGAAGCAAGAGCGATTTTGCGAATATTCTCTTCTTCTTAAATAAAATAAGCAAGCACTCAAAGCCTTTTTGTCTTTGAGTGCTTTAAGAAACCAGTTTAACCTAACCCAAATTATTTTTTCTTCTCTTTGTGGACCGTATGCTTCCGACAGTGGGAGCAAAACTTTTTAATCGATAATTTTTCCCCCCCACGAGTCTCTTTTTGAGTACGATAATTTCGGTTGGAACACTCTGGACATTCTAAACTAACATATTCTCGCATGCAGTCCTCACTTTTTTATTCCAAAATTTTGGCAACCACTCCGGCTCCAACAGTCTTACCACCTTCTCGAATCGCAAAACGAAGATTTTCTTCCATCGCGATCGGAGCCAGTAGTTCTATCACCACGCGAACGTTATCTCCAGGCATCACCATTTCCGTTGTCCCGGTTAGTGTAGCCGTTCCAGTCACATCGGTGGTTCGGAAGTAGAATTGTGGACGATATCCATTAAAAAATGGAGTATGACGGCCCCCTTCTTCTTTCGTCAAAATGTATATTTCCGCTTCAAATTTCTTATGAGGTGAAACCGTTCCCGGTTTCGCCAAAACTTGACCTCGGAAAATATCCTTGTGGTCAATACCACGAAGCAGAATTCCGCAGTTGTAGCCGGCAATTCCTTCATCCACCGTTTTATTAAACATTTCGATTCCCGTACAGACGGTTTCTCTCGTGTCGGCGAGTCCGATAATCTGGAGTTTATCTTGAATTTTAATCGTTCCACGTTCAATACGTCCAGTGGCCACCGTTCCGCGTCCTTTAATCGAGAACACATCTTCAACGGGCATTAAGAAAGGTTTATCGGTATCGCGCTTGGGTTGAGGAATCCAGGTATCCACCGCTTTCATCAAGTCAAGAATACACTTGGCATCAGCACCCTTCGCATCTTCCGCAGTTAACGCTTTTAAAGCCGATCCACGAACTACAGGACAATCATTTCCCGGGAACTTGTATTTGGTCAAAAGTTCTCGAACTTCCAGTTCTACTAGATCCAAAAGTTCCGGATCATCTACGGCATCACATTTGTTCAAGAAAACCACAATGGAGGGAACCCCGACCTGACGAGCTAAAAGAATATGTTCACGGGTTTGTGGCATAGGGCCATCGACCGCGCTTACCACTAAAATCGCCCCATCCATTTGGGCCGCTCCGGTAATCATGTTTTTAATATAGTCCGCGTGACCGGGACAATCCACGTGAGCATAATGACGATTTAGTGTTTCATATTCCACATGGGCCGTATTGATAGTAATACCGCGTTCTTTTTCTTCCGGCGCATTATCAATCGAATCATATCCACGGAATTTTGCTAAGTTCATCTTTGAAAGAACCGCGGTGATCGCTGCGGTTAGTGTTGTCTTTCCATGATCTACGTGCCCGATGGTTCCCACATTACAGTGGGGTTTAGTGCTATCATACTTATCTTTAGCCATTGCTCGTTTGCTCCTTTCAAAGGAAAAATATCTGGCAGCGAATGCTGTAAAGAAAAAAAATCGACCCTGACGTTAGCTTAGTGCGATGGGATATGACGAAAAACAAAATTCTGAATACAGAGGACTCTTCTTAACTCTTATCAGCGAATCCTTCGGATTTTTTTGATAGGATGTAAAAAGAAGGAGGGAAATAAGATCTCCCTCCAATATTGGAGCTTCTGATGGGATTTGAACCCATGACCACCTCCTTACCAAGGAGGTACTCTACCCCTGAGCTACAGAAGCCCAGGCAAAACATCGGGGTCTGGAGCGGGTGATGAGAATCGAACTCACATGGCCAGCTTGGAAGGCTGGAACTTTACCACTAAGCTACACCCGCAAGTAAAATATGGTGGGTAGAGCAGGATTTGAACCTGCGTAGGCTAATGCCGCCAGATTTACAGTCTGGTCCTTTTGACCGCTCAGGCATCTACCCTTCGTTCTTCTTCACTCTTTTTCTGGAGCTAGTGGAGGGAATCGAACCCGCAACCCTCTGATTACAAATCAGAAGCTCTACCATTGAGCTACACTAGCACATCTTGAAAGAAAATAAAGATTTTAAGACCAAAAAGTATAAAACTTTTCCTCTGAAATGCAATATCTTCTTCCAATAATTTTTAATTTTTTTAAAATTCGTTGCGTTCCTCTTCTCTCTAGGCTCCAAATGAAATAGCATACGCTTCCAAAAGTTTAGTTTTTTTTATTTTTTCTTGGGTTCTCAGTAATTTATGACGAAAAAAGAAACTCCGATATCGCATTCCCTAGAACTCTCACAAGATGATTTTAAACTCTATCGCAGTCTCAAACAGAAAAAATATCGGGATCACTATCGCCTTTTTCTCGTAGAAGGATACCGACTTCTTCAAGAAATGCAACAGACGAAGTGGCCCGTTCAAACTTTACTCTATGAAAAAAATGAAGAAAATCTCGCAAAAAACTTTCCCTGGTCTACCACTTTACTAAAAAAAGGAGGCGTTTCTCTGCTTTCTGAAGTTCCTTCACCTCAAGCACTTATCGGAATTGCAGAGTTCGATGTTCCCTCACCTCCACAGTGGTCCCAGTGGAAAAAAATTGTCTTACTAGAAAATATTTCAGATCCCGGAAATCTTGGGACTATTTTTCGAAGTGCCGCCGCTTTTGGAATCGAGGCGATTTTTCTAGGATCCCACTGCACCGATCCTTTTCATCCTAAATGTTTACGCGCGAGTATGGGCGGTTTGTTCAAAGTCCCTTTCTATACACAACAAGATTATACTCAGCTTTTTCCACTTTTAACGGATCAAGAGTTCCACCTTCTGGGAACCTCCCCGCATGCCCCTAAAGCGCTTGAATCGTTCCATTTCCTTCCCAAAACGGCTCTTCTTCTTTCGAATGAAGCCCACGGAAGTCAGTTGACAACTCTAGTTTCAAATTGGCTCTCAATCACGCTTCCGGGTTTAGAATCCCTGAATGTCGCCCAAGCCGCTACGATTTTCTTTTATCGCTGGAACCTCGATATTCCAACCCCACACTTTTGAAACGGATTGCCTTTTCACCCGAGCCCCCTAACGGCCAAACGTTCGTGTCCAGTTTCCCAGCATCTCCATCATTTCTTTCGTGATTTGTTCTGGTTTCATACGCCAAGTCCAATTCCCTTCCGCAAGGGAAGGAGTATTCATACGGGATTCTTTTCCCAGTCCCAAAATATCTTGCAAAGGAAAAATCGCAAAATTTGCCGCGGAAGCCAGCGCCAGACGAATCATTTCTCGATGAATTTGAACGGATTGTTTTCCTAAATAACGCAACACTTGTTCCTTTATCCCCACATCCACTTGTTCCCACCAACTCAGCATCGGTTCATTATCGTGCGTCCCGGTATAAACCACGCAATTTTTGTCGTATTGGTGAGGAAGATACGGGTGAGTCGCAGATTTCCCGTCAAACGCAAATTGCAAAATTTTCATTCCTGGAAGTCCAAACATCTCTCGAAGACGATCCACTTCTGGAGGAATGATTCCTAAGTCTTCTGCGATAAAGGGAAGTCGACCAAATTCTTCTTCCATCGCCGTAAAAAAATGATCTGCTGGCCCCGGGACCCAACGTCCAGAGCGCGCATCTTCACTACCCGCGGGAATCTCCCAGTACGATTCAAATCCACGAAAATGATCGAGCCTCAAAAGATCGACCATCTCTAACGAATACCGAATCCTCTGTTTCCACCATCGATAGTGCTCCTCTTTCATCACTTCCCAACGATAGAGCGGATTTCCCCAAAATTGGCCCTTCTTGCTAAAATAATCGGGGGGAACCCCGGCTACAAAAGTCATCTGGCGTTGTTTATCCAGAGTAAATAAATCCGGGTGTGTCCAGACATCGGCACTATCGTAAGCGGGATATAAAGGTAAATCTCCGATGATCTTAATCCCATTAGTTTGACAATAAGCCCGAATTTCTTGCCATTGCTGAAAGAAAACAAATTGTAAAAATTGGTAGTATCCGATCTCTCGATCTAGCTTCAATCGCCAACGCTCTAACGTTTCCTTGTTTCGAAGTACCAGATCGTTGTCCCAAGTATTCCAAGCCTTTCCTTGAAATTGATCTTTAAGTGCCATAAAAAGTGTAAAATCGTTTAACCAGCTTTCTTGGCGATGACAAAAATTTAAGAATTTTTTCTGATCGAGGGCACTCGCTTTTTCTAAAAAATACGCATACGCCTTCTGAAACGCTTTTTTCTTAAACTTCTGAACGGCTTCAAAATTGACTTTCTCTTCCGAAAAAGAACCTCCTGTCAAATCTTCCGCTTCCAACCAACCCCATTCTTCAAGTTTTGCTAAATTAATAAGCAGGGGGTTTCCCGCAAAGGATGAAAAACATTGATACGGAGAATCACCAAAACCCGTAGGAGTTAGCGGATTGATTTGCCAAATTTTTTGTTCCGTTAAAAGCAAAAACTCAAGAAAGGTGAAGCATTCTTTTCCAAAATCTCCAATTCCAAACGGCCCGGGTAATGACGTTGGATGCAATAGAATTCCACTTGCACGAAAAAGTTTCATAAATTCCTGTCCTTTCCAAAAGAGGCTTGTTTTGTCAAACGCGAAGCGAAATTTCTTCTGGGGGCATTTCGTCCGAAAACAGAGGCTCAATCTCCTGTTTTAAAAAGGCTAATACTTGTTCCGGAGCCCTTCCATAAATAGCCTTCGGATTCATCAAAGTTTCGAGTGGCACTCCCTGAAAAAGCGGATCGTTTTGTAATCGTGATAATAATTGGTTTGGATATCCTTTTTGAACCTCAGCTCTTACCAAAAACGAAGCCTGCCGAATACGTTCATGCAAAATTTGTCGATCTCCCCCTTGCTTGCAAGCTTCCATTAAAATCAATTCGGTCGCCATAAATGGAAGTTCTTGCTGTACATGCTGTTGAATTTTTTCTTCATGCACTCGTATCCCTTTTAAAATATAATGATACAAAAGCAAAATGGCATCCACCGCGAGAAACGCCTGTGGAATCGTCAGTCTACGGTTTGCTGAATCATCTAGTGTTCGCTCAAACCACTGAGTCGCCGCCGTAAAAAAACCATTTTGAACCAAGATCATCACAAAACGCGCCAGAGCACAAATGCGCTCACTCCGAATCGGATTTTGTTTAAACGCCATCGCAGACGATCCCACTTGCTCCGCTTCCATAGGCTCTTCGATCTCTTGTAAATGCGAGAGTAACCGTAAATCTTCCGCAAATTTATGCGCGGATTGCCCCAATCCCGCAAGAAGTTGCAGAACATAAACATCGACCTTTCGTGGATAAGTTTGCCCCGAAATCATAAAGGGAGTTGCAAATCCCATTTTTTGGGCCACTTTTTGATCGAGTTGGATTACTTTTTCTTCGTCTCCAGCAAATAAATAGAGAAAACTGGCTTGGGTTCCTGTGGTTCCCTTCACTCCAAGAAATTTTAAGGTTCCTAAAAAATGCGAAAGGGATTCCCAATCCATTTTCAGATCTTGTAACCAGAGGCAAGCTCGTTTTCCTACCGTAGTCAGTTGAGCGGGTTGAAAATGAGTATAGGCGAGCGTTGGGGTTTGATGATACGTTCTCGCAAAATCAGCCAATGTTTTCATCAGGCTCCGCAAGCGACGCTGAATAAGCTTCACTCCTTCACGAATCAAAATTAAATCCGTATTGTCACTGACATAAGCCGAAGTGGCCCCCAAATGGAGAATCGATCTCGCCTTCGGACATTGATCTCCATAAGCGTGGATGTGCGCCATCACATCATGTTTAAATTTGCTTTCGTATTCTTGAGCCACTTCTAAGTTCAGGCGATCTTGAAATTGACGCAATTCCTCTAATTGTTCTTCTGTAATCGGAATTTGCTGGAAACTAAGTTCCTTTTGAGCTTCAGCCAAAGCAATCCATAGCTTCCGCCAAGTCCGAAATTTGGTTTCCGCAGAAAAAAGGAGGCACATCTCTGGGGATGCGTACCGTTCCACTAAAGGATTTTCATATCCGCTTCCACTCATAACATTTTCCTGAAAAAAAGTTCCCTCTTGGCCTTTATTTTGTTTTCTTGTAAAATTTTATCCTCTTGTAACTCTATCTCTGAATTTTTTGTTTTAACTTATATTATTTTCTCTCAGTCTCGCTGGAATGTAAATACCTTAAATTCAAATTACTTAAGGGCGTGGTGGCTATGATCAAATATCTCAGAGAAAAGTTAGTGTCCGTTCGAACGACGTTATTTCAACATCCTATTTATCAACAAATCGTTTCTCAAGAAGATCTTCAGACCTTCATGGAAAGCCATGTTTTCGCGGTTTGGGATTTTATGAATCTCTTGAAACGACTTCAAAAAGATTTATCTTGCGTTCAAACGCCGTGGCTTCCGGTTCGTAACCCTATTTTGGCGCGATTTATCAATGAAATCAATTTAGGGGAAGAAACCGATATTACTCCTAACGGCGAAGTGCTTAGTCATCTGGAACTTTATGTTAACGCTATGAAAGAAGTCGGCGCGAATACACTTCAATTTAACAGTTTCTTGGATCGAATCCGTCAAAACGGAAATGTGCCCTATTCTTTAGAAGTCGCTGAAATTCCTGATTTTGTGAAACAGTTCGTACGCGCGACGATGCACGTTGTCCAACACGGTTCGACCTTAGATGTCGCGACCTTTTTTTTGCTTGGACGTGAAGATCCGATTCCAATGATGTTTCAAAGAATTTTGGATCATTGGCCGAAAGAGCAACAGGCTCCACAGTTTATTTATTATTTAAAGCGACATATTCAAGTGGATGGAGAGTCTCATGGACCCTTAGCCGAAAAAATGTTAATGATTCTGCTAAAAGAAGAGAAGGAGCGAACCGTCGATTCTCTTCTCCCCATCGCGCGTGAAGCCATTCAGAAACGTATTGATTTATGGGACGGTATTCTCCAACGAGTTCAATCTCGAAGCGAAGCCGTACCGAACTAATCTTTTTTAGGAGAGGACGCGACAGGAAGGGTTAGCAACAACACTTCCTGGTTCACTAAGACAAATTTTAATTTTAAGACTCCTTCTATCATTTCCAAAATACTGTAAAAATCAAGGTCTTGAACCGTAATACTGAGTAATAATTTTTTTTCGGAATGTTGTTTTAAAATAAGAGGATGAATAAGGATATTTTGGCCCGTCAAGTCTTGCAAAAAATGAATAATTTCATCGACTGCGGTATCCTTAAATTGTAATGTTAATTTAAATTTACGAAATTTTTCAAAAATCTCTGGATGATCTTTCGAAATGGTTTCAAGCGAACTCCTCGAAGTAGAAGACAATTCCGTCTCTTTTTTTAGGTCCTTAGACGCACTTACAAAAGTTAAAACCTTTCCTCTTGTTTCATACTCAATCGGAGTCAAAAACTTTAACAGAGAAAATACCGTTTTAAGTTGAACATCAGAAACGGTAAGGCTAATCGGTGCCTTTAAATCAATTTCGGGTGAAATGACCATATTTAAGTCTGTGACCACTTGAATAAAATTTAAGACCTCTTCTAGTGGAGTCGCTTGAAAATCTAAAGTTATTTTTGTTTCCCTTAAAATGCTTTCCAAATCACTCTTTTTAGCGGGTTCTTTTTCAGGCGTTGGAGTTTCTTTTTTGTTGTTTTTGTCTTCAAAACGCACCGCTTGAATATCTTTTTCCGAAAACGTTTGAGTTTGCCCATTAATCTGAATTTGATAGCTTCTCTCTCCATAATTAAGCAGAACTCCCTTAATGGAAGTTCCGTCTTTAAAAACAATTTCGACTTGCGTCTCTTGCGCGAAAAGAGCGAAAAACAAACTGAAAAAAGCATAAAAAAAAAACACTTTTTGATTACTTTTCATAAAAATCTCCTTATTTAGAAACATTGTACCTCAACCTTATTTTTTTGAAACGCAAACGTCGAACCGAAATTAAAATTGTAACTGTTCAGAAGTCCAAGTTCGTAGGAATATCGATGGCAATTCCTGTTCCCCTGTAGTGGCGATTCACGAATCGCCTCGTGAAAATCACGCGTTTTTCGTAAAAGGGTCATTCGTGAATGACCCTTACCAGTGGAAAACTGTATAAAAACTAAACACTTGTTTAAAATTTATACAGTTCGCCTCTAACATTTTTCCTCATTTGAATCGATCCCATTTTATGATTCCACGCCAACTTACGCTCTCTGGATTTTTATCCTACAATGAACGGGTAACCCTTAATTTTTCAGAGATTCATCTTGCTTGTATCTCGGGGCTCAATGGCGCGGGAAAGTCTAGCATTCTCGACGCGATTACCTGGGCCCTTTTTGGACAAAGTCGTGGAAAAGACAGTGATGATATTATTAACCGTCAGGCAAGACAACACAAAAAAAAAGCGGAAGCCGAAGTTTGCTTTGAGTTTCAGATTGGCCCCAACGTTTATCAAGTGATTCGACGAAAACCGCTCCAAAAGACAACCCTCTTAGAATTTCACATGGCCGTAGCCGGACAACCCTGGAAAGTACTCACAGAAAGTAAAATTCGGCAAACGCAACAGGCCATCGAAACGGTACTTCATCTGAATTATGATTCGTTTATTAGCACAAATTTTTTTCTGCAAGGAAAGGCAGATGAATTCGCGATCAAAACACCCGATAAGCGAAAAGAAATTCTCGCGGAGCTTTTAGGACTCCATCAGTGGGATAGTTACAAATCGGTTGTCTCCAAACGTGTCAAAAAAACCGAATTTTCTATTATCGCTCTTTCTGCGCGGGTGGATCAAGAAGGTCCTCGTCTTGAAGAACTTCCTGCGCTTCGAAACGAACGAGAACAAATTCAACAGGCTCTGAGCCTCGTGGTGACAGAACTGGAAGAGAAGGAAAAGGAACTCGAAGCGATTCTACGAGAAGCACAACTCGTGACACAAAAACTAGAAGAGTTTGAACAACAAACGCAACACTTCCGCAAAGAACTCAAACAGCTCTCCCAGAAAAAAGATAAAGGAGTTCAAGAATATGAAGAATGTCAGAAACTGCTGAACGATTCGGCTCAGATCCAAAACAGTTACCTCGAACTTCAAAAAGAGGAAGAAGCTCTCGAGGAGATGAGAAAGAAAGCCGATCAACTCCATCAGGTGCGAGAAGCGAAGCGTCCGCATGAAATGGCTTGGGAACAGAAGAAACAGCAACTTTTAACGCAATATCAAACGCTGGCGTTAGAAGAAAAAAAAATTCTAAAAAAACAAGAAGACTCTTTGAAATTAGACTCCCAGCAAGCCTCACTCGAAAGCAAGCTCCAACCCTTAAAAATGCAACAAGACGCGCTAAAACAGGAAATAATTTCATTACAAGAAACTCAAGTCAAACTCAAAGGAATAGAAACACAACAACAACACCTTGTTGTCACTCAAGAAAAATTGCAACAAAGGATCGCTCCTCTCAAAAGTTCCTCTCAAGGGCAATGTCCGCTGTGTGAACAAACTCTTTCGGAAGAATACCGAAACCGCGTTCTTGAACAACTTTTAACGGAACAGAAACAAGAGCAACAACAGCTTCAAAGTCTTAAATCTGAGATTTGGAGCCTCACTCAAAAACACTCCTTCACGGAATTTTCTCTCCCGTCCGCATTAAAAATAATTGAGGAAAAACTAAAAGGTCAGCAACAAAAACTTTATCTTCTGGAAGAGCAACAAAAAAAAGGGCTCCAGCAAGTGCTTTCCCTCGATGAAAAGAAAAAAACGCTCTTGGAAGCCATCACAGAATGGGAAAATACTCAAAAAGAAATATGGGATCAGTCTAAAAAAAGACAGGAATCTCACACGATTGATCCCGAATTAGCGCGCGTTTTAAAAGAGTTTGAAGCCCAAGAAGCGAAGATTGGCTATTCTCTAGAAAAACGGACTGCACTTCAGAAAAAAATTGAATCCCTTGCTTCGGTAAAATCCTTATATTTAAAGCTTCAGCAGGCACAAAGTATGTATCAGCACCGAGCAGAACAACTTCAAGAAGTTCAAGAAGAATTTCAAGAAAAAGAACGGTTACTCCAAAAATTGCGAGAACAACAAGAGGAATGGAAAACCCAACATCCCTTTAATCGCAAGAATTTAGAAGACAAAAAAGCGGACGTTTCCTCAAGGAAAACGAACGAGCGTAGTCTACAAGAAAAACTAGGAGGCGTTAAACAAAAGATTGTCGATCTCGAACAGTTACAAGGAGCACTCGCCGAAAGTATAAAAACTTTGTCGACTCAACGTCTTCTCTTGACTCGCTTGGAATGTCTTGAAACCGCTTGTAGCCGAAAGGGAGTCCAAGCGCTACTCATAGAACAAGCCATCCCAGAAATAGAAAATGACGCAAACCAGATCCTGACCCGTTTAACTCAAGGTGAAATGCAGATTCTCTTTAAGACCCAAAAAACCTTGAAAAATCGGGAAGAACAAGTCGAAACTCTAGAAATTGAGATCGTGGATACTTCGGGAGAGCGTCCGTATGAAAATTTCTCTGGCGGAGAACAATTTCGTATCAATTTTGCGATTCGGCTGGCACTTTCAAAGATGCTGGCTAGACGCGCTGGAGCCGAGCTACAAATGTTGGTTGTTGACGAAGGATTCGGAAGCCAAGATCCTCAAGGAGTTCAGAACATCATTGAAGCGATTCATGTGATTCAGGATGAATTTGCTTGTATTCTAGTCATCACTCATATGGAAGATCTTCGAGAACATTTCCCGGTTCAAATTTGGGTTGAAAAAGGGGCTCAAGGATCAATGATTTCTATCCGTTAATCTCAGGTTTGATTTTTTTCTCTTGAAACGCTATGATATGTCCCCTGGAATTTAACCTTAGGGGTCCATCAAAATTATAAGAGACGAGATTTTTTTATGAAGCTAAACATTCGCAATAGTAAAAGTAAACGTG
The DNA here is from genome assembly GCA_964530615.1 of uncultured Planctomycetota bacterium. Lineage (GTDB taxonomy): Bacteria > Planctomycetota > JBBTDB01 > JBBTDB01 > JBBTDB01 > JBBTDB01. The sequence goes on from CAZHAR010000020.1 coordinate 39,990, forward strand.
CCAAATTGGTGGGTTTTCGTACTCGTATGAAAACTCGTGACGGACAAAAAATTCTTTCCCGAAAACGAAAAAAAGGAAAACATTGTTTAACTCCTAAACGTTAATATTTTTGTTCATTTTTTTCCGTAACCCGCGGAAATCGATGGTAAATTTATTGGATCAAGCCACTCGTAACAGTGCACATTCGACTCGTTTTCACTCATTAAAGTGAACGAGTCTTTTTTGTCTCTAGGCATTTCCCCGATCTCTATCAAAAGGACTGGGCTATGAAACAGCGATATCTCTTCTTGGGGCTTTTTTGTCTTACCTGTTTTTCGAATTTTTATCTCCTTTTCGCTCAATCGACTCTGGAAATTGTTCGCGAATCCAGCGCGAAAAGCGGAGTCTTCCGATGGACCCTGCCTTCAGAAAAATTTTCCTCCGAAGATATTCTCGAAATCCGGGGTTCACAAGAACAAGTTTTTGCGGTTTTTGCTGATCCGTATTCCCCGGAAATGGACTATATTGGGCGGTTCCATCCCACCGAAGAAATTGGACTCTATATTCGTCTCAAAAATGGCCAAATCCATAAAATAGTCACCCCCCTGACGATTGCGTCCGAATCAAACGATCCTCAATCTCTTGAAAAAGAATGGGCACGTGCTTTGTTGGCCGAATATATCCATAAAGCGGATCGCTATAATTCTTCCTTTTATCAATATGCCGCGATGACGACGGCTCGACGATATCAATTGGACAAAGAACTCCAGCGGCTCGATCGGAGCGCTAACATTTTCAATAACCCTTTTCGGACCACTCCTGATTTGTATTCCGTTTTTACCGGAGCCGCGGCTATTCAGGAAACACTTCAGCTCGATTTGATGCGTCAGATCAATCACAAACCCGAAAGCTATACGGTTTCTGCAAAGGAATTGACTGGCCCTACAATTTCCGCGCATCCGTTTGATGAAATGCTCAAAGGTCGAACCTTTCAACGATTTTCTCTCGCGCAATACGCTCCCCATGATTTTTACTATATCCACGCGGTTTCAGTGGCTTCTTGGCTTCAGGTACTCGACGAAGGAAAAATTTGGGGAACCCATTTTTTGCGTCATTATCTCACTTCGGGGCGAGATAATCTTTTAAAAGAACGCTATCAAAAACAATTGGCGCTGAAGTTGAATCCTTTTATGCGCCCCTTTTACTCGATGGTGATTGAGGATATGGCTATTGTCGGCTCTGATCTTTATTTAGACGAAGGCAGTGATGTCACTCTGATTTTTCAACTCAAACAACCCGACGCTTTTCAGAAACAAATGGAAGAGTATCGAACCTCCTTTCAACGTCAATATCCCCAACATACACGCACGACGCTTCAACACGAAAATCAATCGATCGATCAATTAACGACTCCGGATCGAACGCTTTCGTCGTATCTGGTTTATCCCGCCTATAATGTGGCGATTTTGTCGAATTCTTGGAAAGCCTTGCAAATCGTTCTTGATACCAAAGCTGGAAAAAAACAAGCACTCTATGAAACCTCCGAATTCAAATATATTCGTTCGATTTTTCCCGCAAGTAAAGAAACCGAATCTGTTTTCTTATATTTATCGGACCCCTTTATTCGTAACCTAGTCGGCCCCAAATCAAAAATTCTGGAGCAAAGACGGGTGCGTACGATGAATACCATGAAAATGATTCAGAACGCCTCGCTTCTTCATCTTCTCGAAAGAGGAGGACGCTCCGAAAGTCTTTCTGGGTTGGTTCAAGAAGGATATCTCCAAGGAAATTATCTGGCCTGCCCTTTTCAGGGTCAATATTCTTTATCGTCGGACACGTTGACGGCGAATTCGTCCGTGCTTGGAAGTTCTGAATTTATGACTCCGATTTTAGAACTAGACTGGGAAACAGTCAGTGCCCGTGAACAAAAAGAATATAATCAATTTCTGAACGACTACCAAAACTATTGGCGTGAATTTTTTGATCCGATTGGAATTCGAGTTTATCTCAAAGAGGGAATCAAAGTCGAGACGGTCATTTTACCGCTCATCAATAATAGTCTATATAACAATCTCCAGGGTTGGATCGGTGGAGATCCGCTTATTTTAGAATCGGGGAACATCGATCCTAAAACGATCTTTTTAACTCGTTTTAAATGGATGCCGTTTCTTAAACAACAAAAACATACTCCTAAATTACAGAATTTATTTCAACAACTGGGGCTTGATTCTGAGGAGCTTCAAAATAAGTTCCTCAATTCTTTAGGGGAGAGTCTCACCCTCGGACTCGTCGATCACGAAATGATTTTTGGCTTTAATATTTCTGGAGAAATTGCTCAATCGTTACGACGAGGCGGTAATTGGAACACGGATTGGATGCTATTGGCGCCACTGATCGCGTCCTTCAATTTGCCGATTTTTGCATCGATTCCACTCAAAGATTCCGCTTTTTTTGAGGAATCCCTTAATCATTTTACTGAAAAGCACTTAGAAAAAATGGCCCTCGCTTCTGGGGGGTCCTTCATCAAAGTCGATCCTTATACGATGACGATGCCCAGTGGAACTCGGTGTGGTGTATGGCGTATTCGCTTGATGAATACTCTAACGCTTCGTCTCTACTATGGAATTGCACACAATGTCTTGTATTTGGCCAGCCAGCCTAAAATTTTGGAATCCTTATTGACTGCGCCTCCTCTGAAAAATGAAGGATCAGAAGCATTGGCTAATTTAAAAGTGGTGATGCTCCCTGAAAATTATCAATACGTTTCGGAAGAATTTGAGCAAGCATGGGGAGAATCTTCTCGAGAAGCCTGTCTTAAAAATACAGATTCGCTTCAAATGTACGCAGATTTATTCAGGACAGGTGAAAATACGAATTTAGGTAGTTTTGCGGAAAGTCTGGAAAATATGCGGTATTATTGTCCTGCTGGAGGTCTATATCAGAGTACTCCCGAAGGCTTTGCTTCCTGTTCCGTTCATCACTATCGTTTCTCGCCACAACAGCCTTCAGTTACTCTAAATAATTCCTCTCCTTTTTCTAAAACCTCGCGGGTGAGCATTAGCCTGCGCTTCATTCCTGAAGGACTTTATACGGCAGTCGATATTCGAAACAAAAAATAAAAAAATCATTTTAGGGTGTGTGATGAGGATCGTTAAAAGAAAAGGCCCCCATTTTTTGGGGGTTCTATTTATTTTTTTCTTCCTAACGACGAAGCTTTTGGCTCAATCTCAAGCGTCTTCGTTAGAAACACTTTCTCGTATGCTACCGCCTCAGACGTGTTTTTTGTTCTCGATTTCGCACCCTTTGAAATTAGAGCGCCAATTTTTTCAAACCGATTTGGGAAAATGTCTTCGTGATCAAGATTTTAAAGCGCTTCTTCATTCGTGGTTTTCCCGATTCGCCTCAACCCGCGAGGATTCTCCTTTTTCTGCCCTTCATTTTCTGGATCAATTCTTGTTATTTCGGGATTTTTTTGATCAAGATCTGAGTCTGGCTGGAATTCTTTTTTCGCCACAAACGCCTGATCAAAAATGGGTGAATGTGTTGATTGGAAAAACGTCTCGAATGAAGGATCTCCAGTATTTTATGAGCCACCCTCATCCGGGGTGGGAAGAAGAAATTACGTCTTCGTTTCGGGTCTATCCTGAAACAGAATTCCCGTTGTATGAAATTGCGCTTCAACGAGGGCCCTTCTTTTTTGTGTGTCTAGAGCCGTACTTTATTGGCAGTTTTTCGCTAGAGGGTGTACGACAACTCGCAAAAAATAGCCAACATCTACCGGAAACAGCACTATTTCATGACGCTTCCTTTCAAAAGGTGGTTCAGAGTTCGTCTCAAACTCCTGATCTTTTTGGATATTTAGATTTTCAACGATTATGGCAATATTTTTTTCCCTTTCCCAGTTCTAAAACTCGGGATCTTTTGAAATTTTCTGGAGCCTATTCCCTTCAAAACCTTTCGATTTCTTTATTTTGGGAGCGAGAGGAATGGCACGATCAATGGCAATTACAACTGAAAGATCGCGTTTGGGGACTTCCCTCAATTTTAAGGGAAGGGTCTAATTCCTTCTCTTCTCTCACGCTCTGTCCCGAAGATACTCTTTTTTTTTTATCGCTCAAATGCTCTCCGGCTCGTGTAGTTCGCTTGATTCTGGAAGGGTTAGATCGATTCTATCGACAAGAAGAATTAAGTGCTTGGGATCAGATCCAAAAAGCGTTCATCTTTTCCACTTTAGAGCAATCTTTAGGAAGTTTGGGAAATGAACTGTCGGCGTTTCTAGCGATTCCTCAACATGGTTTTTTGCCAGATATTGCGTTCATTGCTCCGCTAAAGGTAAAGGAGTCGAATTTTTTCTTTAAGCAATTGACAGAACTTCTCCAAAAACAGGAAACGTTCACCCTCTTTCAAGAAACCTATCTGGATGCCCCTATTTATATTCTCTCTCCAAAAAACCATTCTGGATGGATTTGGGCGTGGACCTGGACACGCCAACATTTGGTTTTTTCTTATAGTTTATCCACGCTAAAAAAAGTTTTAAAATCAGCTCATTCCGAGCAGGCGTCTTTAGCGTGTTCTCCCCTCTGGAAGCGGGGCTTGGACAAAATAGTGCAAAGTGAATCTCACCAGGGCCTGTTTTGGGTCCATTCTCAACAGCTTTTTAGGCAAGGATACGAAACACTAGAGCAAGTTCTAAGCGTTTTTCCGACGCCGGTTCCGTTTGATTCCTATTTATTGCCAGACACCGATAAACTTGCCAACTATTTGGATTTTTCCGCACTATTATTAGAGGATCACGGAACTCAACTTTCGGCCTCTTCTTACGGAGATATTCATTCGTCTCAAGGCTGGTATTTTGTGATTTGGGAAATGGCATCTTGGGCGTGGGCCTCCTCTCTCTATAAAAACTTGCCCACCCCTGCAACAAACGAAAAAACGATCCTCGCTTTGTTAAAAAATCTAGTGGAAAGTCAAAAACAATTTCAATATGCCAATGAACTGGATGCGGATCAGGATGGTGTTGGAGAATATGGCTGGCTCCAAGAGCTTTCGGGCAGGGTTCCCTTAAGAAATTCTTCACTCCCCACAAAAAATCCGTTTCTTCCGCCTTGGATAGGGTTTCAGGCTCAACAACAGCAGGGAACGATTCTCTCCTCTGGCTATTGTTTTAAGATGTATCTTCCTTCAATATCTGGACCCGCTTTGCATGAACCAGAATTTTTTGAATGGTCCCCAAATTCAGTCAATTCAAGTCAGGACGCAGATCTTCAGGAATTGTGCTGGATTGCTTACGCATGGCCATTCGCGCCGGGAAAAACAGGAAAGCGTTGTTTCGCGGTCAACCAGAATGGAGATTTTTTTGTTTCCGAAGACAGTCCCTATCAAGGGTGGCACTTTATTCCTTCTCCGGAGGCGTGTTTTATGCTGGGAAAAACATCGCTAGACAATAAAAAGGCTAGAAATCTTGAAGGGACTTTTCCTTCAAGTACGATTCCGGCCCTTGCTTATGATGGATTTTGTTGGAGCCAACTGGAAGCTGAACAATAGCGTTTCCTGTTTCCGAAAAGGATAAAAAATGAAAAAAATTGGGGTGTGGGTGGTGTTCGTACTGGTGGGATCGTTCCTCACTATTTCTTGGGCGCAAGCTTCTGATCCTGTTGTTTCAGTGGCAGAAATATTACCTGCAGAAACTTTTTTTTTAGCCGGGGTTCCGCGTCCGGCGGAGATTCTCAAAAACCTATCCGCTTCTAATTTGGGACAAATCTGGTCTGAAATAGAAGTGCAAGAATGGATACAGTCGATTTTGGAAAAATCCATTGCGGAGCCTTTTTCAGATATTGGAGAATCTTTTCAACACCTCAAAGAAATTCCCTCTTGGCTCGATCAAGGAATTTATTTTGCTGAAATTTGGGAGACTGAAAATCAGAACAAGGCGAAGATACAGAAACTGCTTATTTTTCAATCGTCGCAATCTGAAAAATTGCAACGATTTGTGACGTTAATGGAAGATCGTCTCCTCTTTCGCGTAGGAAATTCCTCGTATAAAACGATTTTAAAACGTCGGAATCAAAATGAAATTTATTGGACCGAACTGCTTCTTCCTCGAAATTTTTATTTTTATGGAACGTATGAAAATACTTTGGTTTTTGGGCAAAAACGGGATTTAGTTTTAAGCACTCTGGAACGATTAAAAAATCGCGCTTCTTCCAAAACGTCCGCTTTAAGCCAAGACCCCTCTTTTTTAGACGCGAGTAAGGCGATTCCAAAAGAGGGAAAAGAAATTTTTTGGGCCTATCTTGATTTGGAAAAGATGGCGCTTTCCGCTCCAAATCCACCGCAATGGAGCTTTCTTTCTCTCCTTTTAGGGTTAGAAAAGATCAAAGCCCTTGTGACTATTTTTCGAATAAATTCCAATCAATTTGAAGATCAAACGGTACTTCGATTTAAAGATTCAACGCACTGGAGCGCACTCTTGAAATCGGACCCAGAAAATTCCTGGGCCTCTTCGGCTATTTGTCCTGCGAACACCGTTTTTTTTGCCTCATTTAAAGTACGTCCTTCTTCTTTAATTCAAGGATTTCGAGAACAGAGGAATGAGGAACAGGTTGAGCAATCTTTAAACCAATTTAAGCAACAAATTCAGTTTTCTCTGCTTGAAGATTTTCTAGGATTTTTGGGGGAAGAAGTTTCTGTATTTATCTCGCTTCCTCATTATGGTTTTCTTCCCCACGCAGGAATAATGGTTCCTGTAAGTCAACCAGAGCCATTTTTTAAATTAATTGAAAAACTATTTGCCAACCAATCTAGTTATTCTCTGAATAGCTTAGATTATTTGAATCATCGTATTTATTATCTTACGCAAGAATATGATTTTTTTCCACGGTGGAATCCGGCGTTTACTTATCTGCAAAATCATTTTGTAATTTCTTATAACGTGATCTCGCTGAAAGCTCTTTTGAAAAGGAAACAATCCGAAGAAGAATCGTTAATGGCTTCAGAATCTTGGAAAAATGCGCTTCAAAAGCGATCTCAACCTCATCAAGCGTTGTGTTATATCAATACAAAACAAATTTTTACTGTCTGCTACGAGATCTTTTCGCAATTGGTTTCAGTGCTTCCGATACAAGAGTTACCCTTTCATCCTCTTCTTCTTCCCGATACTGAAACCATTGCTCAACATTTGGATACCTCGACGACGTTTATCGACTACCGCTCCGATTCTATCCAAACTGCTTCTGTTGGAGATGGCTTTTTTCCTAGTGTGTTTGCGTTAGGATATCTTGGATTACTAGAGTGTGATATTTTTTTCGAGCTTTATGAACAAGTCTCGAAACTGGAGCAAGAAATCAGTCGGCAGCTAGAAGGGCATTGTTATTTATTGATCTCGCCCGCTTCTGAAACAGAACCCGCTCAATGGATCAAAAGCTTAAGTACTGTGTTTCAGGAGAAGCGACTCCGTCCGTGGATATCTCCTTTTGATCCAGAGGCGACCAGTGAAACAGTAGAGTATTGTTCCTATGAATATTTTCCGGAACAAATAGAAAGTTCTTTTCCAGTCTCTAATCGCTGGGATTCTTCTTCTTTGAAGTATTATGTATTATATGATAAAAAACCATTCTATAATGGAGGACGTTTTGTTCTGTTGAGCAATCGGACCGTTGAATTTGTTCCTGAAGAAGAATTTCAGAGAGAACTTCAAAAACAAATTCAGGAATTCAAGAAGTAAAAAGACTTGTACTGAAGAGGAGCAAGGGTGATGAATATTGTGGTTCCGAATTATAAAAACCTGGAACAAATTAACCGAGGAGGTTCTGCGATTGTTTATAAAGCGCTTCGTCAAACAGACAATTTAGAAGTCGTTTTAAAAGTGATTACAGATGAAGCCAACAAAGATCCGGAGATGCTCAAAGGGTTTATCAATGAAGCCAAACTTCTCTTGGAACTCAATAGTTCTAAAACCAGTGAAAAAATAAAAGCCAATCCGACTAAAATTATCCGGGTTTACGAATTGCTTGAAAAACCGCGGCCCATTACGGTGATGGAATATTTCCCGAATAGCACTAATTTAAAATATCGTATGGTAAACGATCGAGAACTCGTCAAAACACATTGGCACAAAATTATTCTGCAAATTGGCCAAGCGCTTGATTATATGCACAAAGCCAAAATAATTCATAAAGATTTAAAACCTGAAAATGTTTTAATTAACAACGAAGCCGAAGTTCGTCTGATTGATTTTACGCTCAGCCAAAAATTGAGTTTTTTCTCAAGTACGGTGCCACGAAAAATTCAAGGAACCCCTATTTATATGGCTCCAGAACAAATCATGAAAGAAAAACTCGATCCACGAACCGATATTTACAGTTTTGGGGTTCTGATTTATGAACTCATGTGTAAAACGCCTCCCTTTACCGGCCAAAATCAAAATCAGACCCTTGAAAAACACCTCAAAGAACGACCGATGGATATGTCTCATTTCAATCCAAACCTCCCGAAAGATATTATTCCCATTGTGCAGAGAATGCTTGAAAAACTTCCAGATCGTCGATTTCCTGATGTATATACGATCTTGTTGCACTTAATGAAGCTTAAAGGCGGTTATTTGCAAACCCAAGTGGTTGGCCAAAATCAAAACAGACCTAAACCCCCTCCTCGTCGGATCTGAATATGCGCCCTCTTTCCTTCTTGCTCTTGTCCGTAGTTTTTACTGGAATCGTGTTTACACTATTTTTTCAGACGATTCCGTTTCCATTTACGAATTATGATGATGATTTACTGATTCTCGAAAATCGGAAAATTCATCAACCTTCTGGGTCCAATATCCAGCGTATTTTATGGGGGTTTGAAGAAATTGCGTATCAACCCATTCAGGATCTTTCCTTTATGTTCGATTATTTTTTTTGGGGCGCAAAACATCCAGAAGGATTTCGGATCACCAATCTGTTGCTTTATGTACTGAATGTGTTGCTATTTTTTGTCTTGGCTAAAAAACTTTTGAACCGCTTCTTACTTGCCGGGGTGGCGACTTTACTTTTTGCCGTGCATCCAACCCATGTGGAGTCGATTGTCTGGATTGCGGGACGAAAAGATCTCTTAGCCGGATTCTTTGGGTTGGGAAGTTTTCTCTGCTGGCTCCGATTTGAGAAACAATGGCAACTGCTGGCGCTTTGTTTTTTTATTTTGGCGCTCGGATCGAAACCGAATATGGTCTTTTTGCCTCTTCTCGGACATCTTTATCTTCGCCTTTATCCGCAGTTCCCCAAAAAAACGCTTGGATTGGCTTGGGGCGTGACGCTCCCGTTTTTTATTTTATTTTATTTTCTGGCGAATAAGAATCAAGCCATTGTGGAGTATCATGGAGGAAACGCGGTTGCGACGTTTTATACCATGAGCGCCATTTATTTAGATTATGCTCAACTTTTTTTTTGGCCCGCTTCGCTTTCTCATTATTATGAACCTCAAATCTATACCCAGCTTCATTGGAAAGTAGCACTCGGTGCAGTCGCGTTTCTTCTTTCAGTCGCTTTCTTTTTATGGAGCTGGAAAAAACGACATCCCGCTTGTTTTTTTGTGGGCTGTTTTTTGATGATGATGCTCCCTTACTCCAATATTCTTCCGATTTCGGTTCTTTTGGCGAACCGCTATCTGTATTTTTCTTCGATGGGTTTATTTTTAGGTATTGTGTTTCTTTTGCGTCACTCTCGTGCTCTGATGCTCTTGCCCGGAATAGCCATTTTATGGGGAATCTGGAGCTATCAACATTCTTTTCTGTGGCAAAGTAGCGCTCATTTATGGGAACAAGCACTTCAGCGATATCCACAATCAGAAAAAATTCTCGCCAGTTTAGGCGCGGCCTATCTACAGAAAGCGATTCCAGATCGAGAAGAAAATCGTTCTGAGTGGTGGAAAAAAGCGACTCCGTTGTTCCAGCAAATTGTGAAACAATCCACTGAACCCGGAAACCGATTACGAGCTTTTTTTAATCTTGGAGTCATGGCGTGTGCCCAACAAGAGGTTGAACTTGCCTATCGTTATTTTGAAAGCGCCGAAAAAGAAATAGGGCTGTTGAAAGAGAGGCCCCTTTCTCGCTCTCAACAAAATGAACTGAAACAGATTCAAGCGAATATTTATTGTAGCAAGGGGGATATCTGTATTCAGTCCGGAGATTTAACTCAAGCCGCAAAATGCTACCGTCAAGCGATTCAGGAATTTCCGTTGCAAGCTCAACCCTATGTCACTCTCGCCGTTATTTTGAGTAAAACCGATCGCTTGTCGGAAGCGTATCAAGAATTAGATCGGGCTCTAGAGATCGATCCTGTTTTTGTTTCAGCGGTCCATACGAAAGGCATCCTTTTAATGTCGGAACCGCTTGAAGATCCGTCACAAGCGGCAAGGCGAGATCAAAAAGCCAAAAAGTTATTTGAACGAGTTCTTGAACTACAGCCTGATCATCTCGAAGCCAATTTTCAACTAGCGATGGCGGTACAACCTACGGATCTCAAACGATTTGAACACCAACTACGAAAAGTATTAGAACTAGATCCAGATTTTCGTGATGCACACCGATTTTTGCTAAGACTGTATCTCCAGAAAGTAAAGGTGGACGCTTCTCTGTGGAACTCCATGAAGCCACACGTTGATTTTTTTCAAAAAAGGGTGACTACGGATCCGACCGCTCAAGAAGAGATGTTGCAATATTATTCGATTCTAGCGAACTCCAAGAGGGCTGAGGCTGAGCGTTTAAAACAAGAGGAAGGGGTGCTTTCAGAAAAAAGTCGATTGCTCTGGGAGGAAGCAGGTTCCTTATTTTCGTCTGTTTTGAAAATTAAAACGGATTCGATAGAGGCCTATTATGGGAAAGCGGAGTGCGCCTTAGGTTTGGAAGATACTGAACGGGCCTTACATTTTCTTCACCAGATTCAACGGTTCTCGCCTCAGGAGTATCTTGTTCTAAGACAATTGGGGCGTACCTATATGTTGCGTCAAGAATATCTTCAAGCCATTTATTATTTTAAAGAATACCAAAAACAAGCAAAATCCGAAGATATCGGAGGCCGCTATATTGATGACTATTTTATTAGTTCCTTGCAACAACAGATGGAAGAAAAAGTGGGCGAGGAGTGCAGTCGTGCCAGAGAACTATTGAAATCCTCACAAAAAGAGGACGCGAAAAAAAAATTGGAGGACGCGAGAAACCACTTGAATATGGCGCTTAAGATGAATCCGAAACATCCTGAATCCAATTATTTGCTCTCCCGTATCGCTCACGCGCAACAACTATGGAAAGAAGAGCTTTATTACTTGGAAATAGCGATGAGTTCTCAAGAGATCGTTCTTCCTCCACAAGTCTTTTATGATTTGGGCTTAGTTTGTTTGCGTTTGGAGCAACCCGATCGCGCTCAGGACGCGTTAGAAAAATTTCAAATATTGGTTCCTCAAGTCACAGAAGATTTACGTTTGATTGTGTTGCAATATTTGAATCGTGCTCGCGAGATGAAGTCCCAGAAAATGCAACAGGCGAAAATTGAATTACAAGAAGCGATTCAAGCCCTCAAGAGCGATCAAGAAAAATTATTTATCGAAAAAACAGAAGCTATTTTTAAACGGCTTCCGTATAGTCCAGAATTAAAAATACTGCTCTGTAAAGAACTTCTTTTTCATCAGCAATATTCCCGTGCAAATGAATGGTTGCATCAAGAAATGAATGAACGCATGAAAAACGGTCAAACGCAATCAATGGCGTTACCCGTACTAGATCTCGCCTTTCTGGATCGGGAACGCTTTCCTGTCGTGTTCTTGTTAGAAGCCTACTATTTATTAGAGAATCCGACGGAAACCAACATTCTGAGATCGAAATTTTTTCTGGTTCAGATCCAAAAAGTAAAAGATCTCTCTCAAGAGCATCGCTCCTTGATCGCTCAACTACTGAATGAAATAAAAGAGTCTTCTACACGAAATGTAGGTAAAATTCGCGATCAGATAAAAGCCTTTATAGACCAGATGTCCGCAGGATATTGATTTTAATCTCAAAAACAGATAATAGGATAAGTATGACGGTAGCATGTGTCATTGGAATTCAATGGGGAGACGAAGGAAAAGCGAAGCTGATTGACCATCTTGCCCCACAATATCACTATGTGGTTCGCTATCAAGGTGGAAATAATGCAGGGCATACGGTAGTTCTTGGTGAAAATACCTATAAATTTCATCTGGTTCCTTCAGGAATTCTGCATTCAGGCGTTTCTTGCATTTTAGGCAATGGAATGGTTCTTGATCCTCGCTCCTTGTTGGAAGAAATGAGCCAACTTCAGAAGCGAGGGATTCAGTTTTCGCAACGTTTATTTTTATCGGAACGTGCGCATTTAGTTTTTCCGTACCATCGTGTATTAGATCAGTTACGCGAAGAAGGTTCGACCCGTGTTGGCAGTACAAAAAAAGGAATCGGTCCCTGCTATTCCGATAAAATAGCGCGTTTAGGGATTCGATTGATCGATCTGTTTTACCCGGAATTCCTTCGGAAACGATTAGAAAGTATTGTAGACGAGAAAAATAAAATTCTGAATTGTTTATATCAATCCAAACCCTTTGAAGTCGAAGCGTTGTGGAAAGAATATCTGGAGTATGGAGAACAGCTAAAACCCTATGTAGCCGACACATCACAAATTTTATTAACGGCATTAGCGGAGAAAAAATCAATCTTAGTGGAAGGGGCACAAGGAAGTTTACTAGATATCGATTTCGGAACCTACCCTTACGTGACTTCTTCCAATTCGACCACCTTGGGGATTTCCGCGGGAATGGGAATTCCTCCGTTTCATATCAAGCATGTTTTAGGGGTTTGCAAGGCGTATTGTACCCGTGTGGGAGAAGGGCCGTTTCCGACAGAACTTTTTGATGAAACGGGCCATTTTATACGAGAAAAGGGGCATGAATATGGAACCACAACAGGTCGTCCTCGTCGTTGTGGTTGGCTTGATTTAGTCGCGCTCCGGTATACCCTAGCACTCAATGGCGTTCAAGAATTAGCACTGACGAAGCTGGATGTGTTGCGGGGGCTAAAAACGATTCGGGTTTGTGTGGGGTATGAATTGCAAGGAAAAACGATTCGTTCTTTTCCTTCTCATATTGAGGCTCTCCAGCAAGTGAAGCCGATTTATGAGGATTTTGTTGGTTTTGAGGAAGACTTAACGACGTTTTCTCGTAAGGAACAGCTTCCCGCTTCAGTTCGGTATTTTATCCAATTTTTAGAAAAGCAAACAGGGATTCCTGTCCGTTTTGTCTCCACGGGGCCAGAGCGTTATCAACTCATTGAGAACTAAGCATGAATCACGTATTGGATACAATTGATTCTCGACGGTTTCCTCAGCATATTGCTATTATTATGGATGGCAATGGACGTTGGGCGGAAGAGCGTCGGAAGCCAAGAATTTTTGGTCATCAAGAAGGTGTGAACTCGGTTCGGGAGATTACGACGGAGTGTTCCAAATTACATCTGAAGCAATTAACTCTGTATGCGTTTTCGAAGGAAAATTGGAAACGTCCAGAAGCAGAAGTAAATTTTTTAATGGGAATGTTGCAACAGTTTTTGACGAAAGAACGCAACACCTTAATGGGAAATGGGACTCGGCTCACGTCGATTGGACACATTCAAGAACTGCCGTCTTCGGTAAGAAAAGTGTTAGCTGAAACGCAAGCGATGACGTCTGCGAATACAGGATTGAATTTGTGTTTGGCCCTGAGTTATGGAGGCAAGACAGAAATCGTTGATGCTGTGAACTCACTACTTCAAGAGCGTCTGAAATCGGGCAACACGGAACCCGCGACGGAGCAAGAGCTTTCCAAATATATGTATCAACCCGAGATGATTGAACCCGATTTATTAATACGAACGAGTGGCGAAATGCGGTTTTCAAATTTTTTATTATGGCACATCAGCTATACAGAATTGTATGTAACGCCCTGTTATTGGCCCGCTTTTCGTGTAGAAGAACTCCACCTTGCCATCAAAGAATACGCTTCAAGAGATCGTCGTTTTGGCGATGTAAAATCGAAAAAATAATTCTTATCTTTGAACCTTTTCTTCATTTTATCCGTCTTTATTTTTCTCTGAACTGGCTTTAAATTCACCTTTTGAAATGAAGAGGGTTTTATGCAACGATCCAAAATAAAGTTTATTGTTTTAGTGGTATGGATGGGGGTGGCAGGTCTTATTGCGTGGCAATATTTAAAAAATACTTCTCCTAAAAAAAATTCACTGACTGCGCAGAACCTACACGAAAAGGAGGATTCTGTCGCTGTTGTAGAAAAATCTCCAATAAAAGAAACACTCCCACCCCTCGAGACAAAAACGAGCTTAGTAAAAGATTCGGTTGTGAGTGATTCTGAAGCTTCCGATCATAATGAAACTTCAAATCGCGAAGAATTTCAACAGGCAAAAGGATCTGAATCTTCGCTTTCAGATAAGCCTTTTGATGGGAGTTACCTGACAGATTCTATAGGAGTTGGAGGTGGGGGAAATCCAGGTCGTTTGGGAGGTAAATTTGGAGGTAAAAAAAATCTTGTTAGGGGAAGCGCTTCGAGTGAAGAAATTAGCACTGAATCCTATCAGAATTATGGGATCAATGGACGAACAGAAACCGCACAGGATTCTCTTTCGACTTTTGCGATTGACGTGGATACCGCTTCTTATACGATTGCTCGTTTGAAATTCAATACAGGTCAGTTCCCACCTAAAGATGCCGTTCGGATCGAAGAGTTTATTAACTTTTTTTCTCCAGAGTTCCCTAAAAATAGAGAAGAGTGGTTTCAAGTCCATATCGATTCAACGCCTTCGCTATTTCGTTCTCAATATCACTTAATGAGAATTGTGGTTCAAGGGAAAGATATTTTCCCTGAAGAGCGAAAACCCGCAAATCTGGTCTTTTTAGTAGATATCTCTGGTTCTATGAGTGGGGATAATCGTATCGGATTAGTTCAACGGAGTTTGTGTTTACTGACCGATTCTTTAATGCCTCAAGATTATATCTCTCTTTGTACCTATGCAGGTTCGGTCCGAACCGTTTTAAATCCCACTTCAGCACAAGAAAAAGAGACCATTAAGCAAGCCATTATGAATTTGCAAGCAGGGGGCTCCACCGCAATGGCTTCGGGAATTTTAAATGCCTATAGTCTGGCCAATGTTCATTTTAACCCTCAAGCGGTGAATCGAGTGATTATTTGTTCTGATGGAGATGCGAATGTTGGATCTCGAAATCATAACGAAGTGTTAGCATTGATTGAAGATTATAAAAATAAAGGAATTACGCTTAGCACTATTGGGTTTGGGATGGGGAATTATCAAGATACGATGATGGAACAACTGGCAGATAAAGGCAATGGAAACTATTCCTACGTCGATAAGCTCTCTGAGGCAAAGCGAATTTTTGTGGAACAGATGACCGGAACGCTTCAAGTGATTGCGAAAGATATGAAAGTCCAAGTCGAATTTAATCCAGAAACAGTAAAAAGCTATCGATTAATTGGCTATGAAAATCGAGAGGTCCAAGATAAAGATTTTCGTAATGATCAAGTCGATGGAGGAGAAGTGGGTTCTGGGCATACGGTCACAGCGCTCTATGAACTAGAACTCACTCCTCAATCGGGCCGTTTATGTCATGTTTTTGTACGGGCAAAACAACCGGATGGACAAGTTGGAGAAGAAGTTCGCTATTCGTATGAAAAAGAACAACTCCTGTCGGAATGGAATCAAACTTCGAAGAAATTTCGCTTTATCGCTTGTGTTGCGGAAATGGCTGAAATTTTAAGAGAAAGTCCCCATGTGAACTCCACACTGGAAGCGGTTTATCAAGAGCTTCAGAATAATAAGTTAGCTGAAAATGAACCGGAACAAGAATTTGTTCAGTTAGTTCAAAAAGCGCTTGCGTTAAAAGGTTCCCCCATAAGCCAAGACAAACGTTAATTTAATTCAGAATAAACGATAATTTTTTTATAGGGGTAGTGCTCCGGACAGGATTTGAACCTGTGACCCCCGGTTTAGGAAACCGGTGCTCTATCCTACTGAGCTACCGAAGCAGGGTGCTAAAGAGCGAGAGCGGTTTTGGAGGGGGTGGTCGGGGCAGGAGGATTTGAACCTCCGGCCTTCTGCTCCCAAAGCAGACGCTCTAGCCAAGCTGAGCTATGCCCCGTTTAAGAATTAATTATCATACTGGGTTTCTTTCATTTTACAAGGTTTTTGTGAAAAAGTTCAAAAAAATTGTAATTCTGTACAAGAAATTAAAAATTGTTTGGAGAAATGGAAAGAAGATGTTTTCTTCAGAGTAAATCCTATATAATGAGGAGAAAATGGTTAAATAAAATGTAACTTCTGAGAGACTGCTGGAGTATCGAATTTTCCCATGACCAATATCGAAGAACATGAGGATATTCTTTTAGCCAAATTGGCTATTGCTTATGGATTGATCTCGCCTAAAACAGCTGTTGATATTCTCAACCAAAAAAAAAATCTGTTGACTGAAGGAACCCCTATCAGTTTAAATGATTTAATGATCCACCAAAATCTTCTCACTCCGGAACAAGCACAAAAGATTTTTGATCTCCGTGACCAAATATTATTACAATGTTCCCAATGTAAAAGTGTTTATCGAGTCGCCAAGTATAAATTAAACACTTCTCCTAATTGCAAACGCTGTCGCGTTCCTCTTCCTGTTCCAGAAAATCTTCCCGCTTTAAAAATGGAAGATTTCAAATTGTCCTTTTTAGAATACGATCCCGCGACTGAAGGCATTTTCACTATTTTGGCAGGAACGCATGTTGGCGAGACTTTTCCAATTGAACTGGGCGATGTTTTTACGATAGGTCGTGCGGAAGAAATGTCCCTTCAAATTTCGGATGGGGCCATCTCTCGAAAACAATGCGACATTCATCGCAAATTAGAAGGCTATTTTATTCGCGACCTGGAATCTCGTTGGGGAACCTTTGTCAATGGCGAAAAAATTTCAGAACCACGACAACTTCACTTTGGCGATCTCTTAAAAGTCGGAAATACGGTCATTGAATTTCGTCCCAAAACATCAGAAGGGGTGCTCTCCTCCAGCCACTTTGTGCCAAAAATGGCTAAGGAAAATTTTCTCGAAACTCAATTTTTGACACTTCCTATTCAAGGTAATCTGGGAGACGAAAGCGAATTAAAGAACATCGGAACTATGGTTCCTGAATTAACGCTAGGCGCTGATGCCATAAAAAAGACAGAAAAAACCGTTCTTTCTCCGTCCAGCGAATTAAAAAAAACGTCAGGAACCAAAAAAATACTGCAAAAAATGCCTTCTGAAGTTGGGTCTCAGTTGATTCATGGCTATGAAATTTATGAAAAGCTTGGGGCCGGAAAAATGGGGGTAGTCTATAGGGCCTTGCAAAAAGAAACCGGAAATATTATCGCCTTAAAAATTATGAAACCTCCAGAAAAACACCATCAGGAACGAATCAAACGATTTATTCAAGAAGCTCGAATTTTATGTGAAATGGATCATCCAAATATTATTAAGGGATGCGACGTTGGCGTTTCTGAACCTTACTATTTTATCGCAATGGAGCTATTTGATGGTTTTCCAGCAAGCTATTTTCTGGCGCAAGGGGGCCCCTTTTCAGAACGGCGCGCCGCACTTGTACTGCTCCATGTCTCAAGAGCCTTAGCTTATATGGAAAAACGAAATCTTCTTCATCGAGATATCAAACCCTCCAACATTTTAATTAATCGGGAACGAACCCTAGCGAAGCTCTGTGATATGGGACTCGCGAAAATGCTGGATCATGATCTCTCTTTAACCAAAGCGGGTTGTGCCGTGGGTACGCCTTTTTATAATAGTCCCGAGGTGGCTCAAGGAAGAGAAATTGATATGCGTTCCGATATTTATTCTCTAGGAGCGACTTTATATCATCTTGTTACAGGCAATGTCCCGTATCGTGGAGAAACAACCGTTGATATTTTAATTAAACATGTACGGGAGCCGATACCCGATGTCGCTAAACACGCACCCCAAATTTCAAAACGATTAGCAGGAGTGATTGCGAGAATGATGGCAAAAAAGCCAGAAGAACGCTTTGTTTCGGCAGAGGAACTTTTAGGTGCGTTAAAACCGTATTATCAAAAAAGTGAAGAAGAAGCGTCAAAAAAATCCGCGTCTCCTGTATCCCAAATCCTTCCAAGCTCAAGAATAATTCCCCACTCAGAAAAACAAAAATCGTCGTTTTCCCAAATTATCCCGCCCCCAGAAAACTTTTAAAAGCGTATTTGAGAAAAGGATCCGATTTTTTACTCGTAAAGGTAAAGGGGATAGTCGTGGAACTTGGAGTAGAAAAGTTTTTGAAATTTTTCTTCTGTAATAAATTCGATGTGGCCATCTAAAAACAGGATATTTCGTCCGTTTTCGTGATTTTCAGCCTTATCCCAGATAATCGGAATCGCTCGACTATCCATATCGGGATTAATTGGGAAATAACGGCCTTCGTAGCCCACTGCGGAAAGGAGATCTTTTTGTAAGAGTTCAGGATAAGTCACGTTTTCATGGATTTCTGGTCCTAGCCACGGGTGCGAGGTCCCAAAACAATGGTAGCCCGGACAAAGAAAATCTTGAGGATCTTTTAAAATATTACTTTTATATAAAGTCGTTAGAAAAGTCACTCGATTGGTGGGCGGGTATTCTCCATGAGTTTTTACATAGCTCATGACCCCACAATAAAGGGTTTTTAAGCGGGCATGACAAGCATCTTGAGAAGCAACCGTCATCGCTTCACTAAATTTTGGAGTAAAGAATCCAAAACAAATAAAAACGACAGCCGCGGATAGCAGGATCGCACGACTGAGATGAGAGAATTTCCAAGGAGACACTTTTCTGCGGATTTGTGACTGTTTTTGTAAGGATTTTTGTAAGGATTGATAGGTGCGTAACGCTAATTTTTCGGGTACTGAAATTGTCGGAAGAGTTGGAATTTTCTGATAGGTTTGTATCCATTGTTCCATTTTCTCTCGACAATTCGCGCAAAGTTTCAAATGAAACAGTTTTTCATTCTCGATATTCTCTTTTGAGGGAGCTATCGAAGGGAAAGATGCTTCCATTTGATCGAGTGCTATTTTAATAATTTGTTCAGTTTTTAAGTGATCCATATTTTTATTCAGAAAAAAATTGGGGTTCAGATTGGGGTTGGAGAAAAAGCATTAATTGTTTTGTCGCGTTAAAAATTCTCGATTTGATCGTTCCGATAGGAATATTCAAAATGTCTGAAATTTCCCGATATTTTAAATTCTCAAAATGAAAAAGAAGCAAAACTTCCCGATGCTCTAGAGAAAGTTGATTTAAGGCATAAGTTAGAAGTTCTCCGTTTTCCAGTTTTTCTAAAACCAATGAAGGTTCTTCCCAATGGTCATCTACAATTTCTTCTATCCCACCCACTATTTCTTCAGATCCGTTTTCTCGAGGGTTTCCAATTTGGTTTGTTTTTTGTCTTTTTTGTTTTCTTAAGTCATCCCTCGCTAAATTGGCCGCAATAGTAAAAAGCCACGGACGAAAAGATTTGGAGGTATCAAACGATTTATATTTTGTGAAAATTTGTAAAAAAGTTTCTTGAAACAAGTCTTCTGCTTTATGAGAATCTCCTACATAACGATAAAGAAAATAATAGAGTTTCTTTTCGTATCGCTGGATTAATTCCAATAAGCTTTGTTCTTGCCCTGAAGTAAATTCAATAAAAAGACACTCATCCGATTTCATATTTTTTTCGGCTCTATCCTAATGACCTCGAGTACGAGTTACCCCTTAAAAATGTTCATTTTTTAGAAAGATTTAAGATCGTTTTGTTTTTTTGGGTCGGATCTGTTTGTTGCATCGCATGGTTCGTAAAAGTTTTTTCAATTTCTTCAGATAATTCGCCTAAGTTGAGAACCGGTTTTAACTTCCCTTTGTGAGCGAATGAAATAATTCCAGTTTCTTCTGAAACAACTAGAACCAAGGCATCTGTTTCTTCCGAGAGTCCTAACGCCGCGCGGTGACGGGTTCCTAGGGCTCGATCCAGTTCCGTCGAATCTGACGGTGGAAAAAAACAGGAAGCCGCTGATAAAATACCATATTTATTAATAATCACGGCACCATCGTGGAGGTTGGTTCCGGGCCAGAAAATGGTACAGAGCAATTCTTTGGTAACCACTCCATCAATCACTACCCCTTTTTCAATCCAGATTCTAAGACTGATCTCGTTTTCAATGGCGATCAATGCGCCCACACGATCATGGGAGAGGTGGGTGAGTGCAGAAATAATTTCTTCATTGATTTCGGGTTTAACATCTGAGCGATGGATCAACCCAAATCGACCCAAGCGAGTCAGCCCATTACGTAGTTCCGGTTGGAAAATAATAATTGTAGCAATAAAAAAGATATCGCCCATTCCTTCTAAAAAGAATTTGACCCGTGGAAGTTGGAGCGTACTGGTAATCAAGAAAAGAAAAACGAAACCCATTACGAAGAAAATGAGCGTTCCCTTTACAATCCCTTCGCCCTTGGTTCCTTCTAGAAGTCGTAAGAGAAAGAAAATTAAAAAGGTAAAGATAAAAATTTCTAAAATAGGACGCAAAAAAAGCATGAACACGGCCTCTTCTCTAGGGATGTATTATGTGCTTCTCTGAATTGTCTACACCAGCAAAGAATATAATGCAAAAAGGGAAACCTCTTTTTGTATTATATTCTGCCCGAAAATAAAGAAATAGAAATTTCTGGCTTTCTTAAAAAAATTACAAAATTTTAGGGCTCCAGTCGCTCTGCTCAATCGCTCCAAGAACTTGAAGAATCTGTTGCATTTCCAGAACTTCATGAACCCGAATCAATGAAACTCCTTGCAATGCGCAATAGGCAGTAACCGCCGCGTTCCCAAGGATTCGTTCATGAACCGGAGCATTATCGAGAATTTTTCCCAGAAAAGACTTTCGAGAGGCCCCCACCAATAAAGGACACCCTAGCGATAAAAATTTCCCTAAATGTTTTAAAATCTTCAAATTATGTTCTGGATGTTTCCCGAATCCGATTCCCGGATCTAAAATAATTTGTTTTGAGCGAAGTCCATAAGTATGCGCTAGGCTTAAACGTTCTTCAAAAAAAGCGTAGATTTCGTTTACGACCTCTTCATAATACACCTGCTCCTGCATCGTACGCGGTTCTCCTCGCATATGCATGAGAATTAAAGGGTGCTGAAGGGCCACTTGCCACATCTTTAAATCCTGACGACAAGCACTAATATCATTAATGATGTTAGCTCCTGCTTGAAGCGCCTGTTTAGCCACCTCCGCTTTGGTGGTATCAATCGAAAGATAAACAGAGGTATATTTTCGGATGGATTCAATGACGGGAAGGACTCGTTCCAATTCAAGCACCAGTGGAACGGATTGTGATCCCGGACGCGAGGATTCACCTCCAATATCTAAGATTTGAGCGCCCGCCTCCGCAAAACGGAGAGCCATTTCTGTTACTTCTTGAATGGATCCATATTTTCCGCCATCGGAAAAAGAGTCTGGAGTCACATTCAAAATTCCCATCAGACAAGGACCCGAAATTGAAATGGCCCCCTCTGAATCAATCGTAATTTGGGGTCGTTTAAAATAGGTCATAAAAAAATAATTAAAACGGTCTTAAAGAGAATTTGGTGCCGAGAGCGGCTTTTCTTCGTTCTTTGTTTCTTTTGGAGCGAGTGGATGCTCTTCTCGAAATTTTTTCCTTTTTTCTTCTTTTTTCTTGGTTTCCTGTATACGTTCTTCGTCTATCGACTCTTCTTTCAACAATTTTGTCACTTCCAGACCCGTGAGGACTTCATATTTCATTAAATTTTTGACAATCAATTCGACCCCGGGTTTATTGCCTAATAAAATTTGACGCGTGTCTTCTTGGGCCTCGAGAAGAAATCGTTGTACTTCTTCGTCAATCACCTGTGACATATGTTCAGAGTGATCCTTAGAGCGTTCTACTTCGGTCCCTAAGAACAAATGTTGTTCTTTTGAGGCGTAATTAATAGGGCCAATTTTGGCACTCATTCCCCACTCGGTAATCATCCGACGCGCTAGCTTTGTCGCTCGCTCAATATCATTTGACGCGCCCGTAGTAATATCTTGGCAAAAGATTTCTTCAGCTAAACGACCCCCAAAAAGCACACGCAACATCCCTTCCAGTTTTTTTCGGCCCATTTGGTATTCGTCTTTGACCGGAATTTGCATAGTCGATCCTAGCGCCATTCCTCTCGGGATAATCGTCACTTTATAAACGGGATCCATATTATGAAGACTCGCCGCCACAACGGCATGTCCGGCTTCATGATAAGCGGTGACCATTTTATCGGCCTCATCCATCACTCGTCCTTCACGTTGGCGGCCCCATTTCACTTTATCACGAGCCTCTTCCAAATCCTCTAGCTCGATAAAGTCTTTGTTCCGTAAAGCGGCCAAGAGCGCCGCTTCGTTAATCACTGCCGCTAAATCCGCTCCTGAGAACGAAGGCGTAGACTGAGCAATGACTTTTAAATCCAATTCGGGGTCCAATTTCACTTTTTTGGCATGGACTTTCAAAATATCTTCACGTCCTTTGACATCCGGGAATTCAATCACTACTTGTCGATCAAAGCGTCCGGGTCTCAATAGCGCCGGGTCCAAAACATCAGGGCGATTGGTTGCCGCAATCAATACAATGGCCGCATCGGATTCAAAGCCATCCATTTCGACCAAAATCGCATTTAAAGTTTGTTCGCGCTCATCATGACTTCCGCCCATCCCCCCCCCACGACGACGACCCACGGCATCAATTTCATCTAGAAAAATCAGACATGGAGAATTCTCTTTTGCTTGTTTAAAGAGATCCCGGACTCTACTGTTATGAAGTAAAGTGGGCTTATCTCCTCCAAAAAAGGCCTCGTTTTCACAGCCACAAAGATCATAGACATAACCATCATAGGGTTTTTCGATAATCTTTGTAATCATTGGTTTTTTCCATTGGTTTGGAGAATTTTCTGGTTCTGAAAAAGGATGAGAAGTTTTGCCAATGATCAAGTTCCATGCATGGCTCTCTGGCAAGGGTTTCCCCTCGCGAATTGTTCTTCCTCCCGGAGCCACGGTTTTTCGAACCCCGACTTGAATACCATGCATATTGCATAACCATGTTAGCTCTAAAATGAGTTGATGACTTACTGAAACAGCTGATAACTTCCCATCAGTTGTTGTATATCCATCTCCTTCTGTGTATCCTTTCAGATAAACTAAAAAATAGTCTTTTGGAAGCTCCCAAATAAAACTTGGAATATGTTTGTGATGACATCCATTTCCACAATGTTGTTCAAAAAATCTGGCAATAGGTACTGAATCGATTCGGATACGAAAAGAATTTGTTTCAAGCACTTCTGTAGTTTTCGGTTTCAATTTAAAAATACTTTCAATCAAATCGATACTTTCTTGATGCAAATCTTTTTCATGTAAGCCAAACACAAATTCCGTATAATAATGAGTAGTGCGACCTTCTGCTGTAAAAAATCCAAGCAATTTCATCAAGTCTAAAGTTACTTTGATAGAGGATGGAGTTTGTTGTTGGACTACGGTCGAATTAAAAAATTGTGGTTCATGATAGCCCAGTTGCCAATTTGTAACTGTGGATTGACTCACATTTAAGGTTTGTGCAATAGCTTTTTGGGTTAAAATGGAGCGGTTTGATAAGGCAAATTCCAATTTTTCTGTTTCTTGGATCCATTTTTCCTGGAACAAATCCAGTACGAGATCAACTTCTTGCGGAAATTCATGAGATCTGATTTTGTGAGTGGTTCCAAATCCCGGAACAAAACGACCGCGAACTTTGAAGGGTAAATTCACTAGGATTTCCCCGATTTGTAGCTCGCTCGCTGGTTTTGCCAGAATCATATTTCCGTTTCTCACAAAAACACTATGATCCGCAGTCGTTTGAATTATTCCTCCACGATAATGAATTTCATAAATCCTATCGACTTTGTGACGGAAAACTCCTGAAACTTTGGTCCATTGACTCCCACCAAAAAATTTTTTCTCTGGGGATTTACTTCCACGAAATTTGGTTTCAAGAGGCTTAAATCCTAAAGTTTGAATTCCCTTTACGGATTTGACGATATCAATCGTGCTATTGATATAAAACGGATCCACAAATTCTGAAATAGGTAAAAGTTTTACCCCGTTTTCGTCTTTGATCAAAATGGGTGTATCTCCGGTGACCGAGGCCCCAACTCCTACGAACATCTCGACGAAATCGGAGCCTGAAATACTGAAAAAGGGAACATCGGCTTCTCCGGCGATAGCTTTCGCAAGAAGAGTTTTCCCACAACCCGGCGAGCCAATTAATAGAACGCCTCGTGGGATACGCCCTCCTAACCGTTGAAATTTTTCGGGATTTTTCAAAAATTCGACAATTTCCTGAACTTCGCTTTTAGCCTCATCAATTCCCGCAACATCATTAAACGTGATCCCGGTGCGTTCTTTTATATGAAGTTTAGCCCGACTTCGACCAAAACTGAGAACGCCTCCTCCCATACCGTTATTTCTCATCCCACGGATAAAAAAGAAATAAATAAAAATAAAAATCAAAAACCAGGGACCAAAAATACTCAAAAGGTGAAGGAAAATCGGATCCGATTCCACATAAACCCAGTTTTCTTTGCCGACCTTCATAATAATATAATCCATGACCGGAATTTCTCGCTTTAGCTCTTCTGAATAACGTTTTCCTTCAATCAAGTAAGTCGTCGGAAAAATGACTCGATATTCACGAGCATCGCCCTCTTGAAGTTCGCCGCGGATTTCATTTCCTTCCATACGGGCGGTTCGAAGGACTCCTAAATCGAGTTTGGTCCAAAAATCTCCGGGTTTAAGGTCGCCGTCTTGATTAGAAAAATCTTCTTTTCCAAAAAAAATAATAAACATCAACAAAATCATTACAAATAAAATGATATTGGACGAGGTTCTTGCTTTTTTTGGAGCTTTAGTCGAAATTTTTCCTTGTTTTTGGAGCTTTTCTTTAAAGGTATCTAGCTCTTGTTCAATTTTTTTCTGGAGATCTTTAGATTCATTCGGAGTTGAAGTCGATTTTGGGGTCTTTTTTTCGGATTCGGGGGAATCCACAGTGTCGTTGTCGTTGTTGTCGTCGTCGTCGTCGTCGTCGTCTCTGGTCTTTTTTTCTTCAGTTGGCGGATTCGCTTTTTCCTCGGGGTCCATGATCCATCTCCTCAACTCAAACAGCAAATGGGGCTAAAAATTATTTTCTTCCATCAAATGAACAATACGTTCGGCGACTCTCAAAAAAGCTTCTTGTGTAGAAGTCGAAAGATTTTCTCTACGTGGGGCCGCGAATTCCGAAGATTCCGTAATTGTGTTTTCAGCTAATGTTTTTCCGGTATGACGCGCTATCCAACGGAATTGTACTGTCATTTGAATTTGGACTTCTTTAATACGATCAAAACTATCTTCACTCAAAATAGGTTGACGAAATTTTACGATCTGTCCAGTCAGAATGCTATCCGCTTCTTGCTCTTCTCTAATTTTTAAGGACGTTTTTGTTTGAATTTCACGAACAAGGGCTTGTGTGAGGTCAAATTCAAATCCTCGATAACGGGTTTGGTTCTCAAACATTGCGATCGCAATCGAATGGACATATTCGGGAAGCATTGTGTTCGTTGGCCGATATCCAAACGTGTCACAGGCGATCAGCATCATGAAACTCAACAATACCCCAATTTTTCTCATTGTCCATTCTCCTTTAAAATGGCGCTTGCTTCCGTGGAAAAATGACTCTCTGGATAGCGGACAGTCACTAATTTGTAATAATGAAGTGCTGACTTGTGAGCGCCCGCGCGTTCATAATACTCCGCCGTTTCGTAGAGTTTTTGAGCCAGTTGATCGAGCGTTTCCTGAAGTAATTTTTTTGCCTGTGGAACTTGCTGATCTTCAGGATAATCCTTCAAAAATTTACGAAACCCTTGAGCGCTTTTTTGTAACCAAGAAGCGTCATACGCAGTCCCTTGATGACGATTGAGATAGGTCATCGCCATTTGGAACACGGCGGAGGATCGCCATTTAGAGAGTAAATATTTATCCAAAAGCTCCTGATATTCTGTTTCCGCAGTATCATAATCTTCTAAGAGAAAATAGTACTGAGCAATTTTGTATTGAGCCAGATCCGAAAATTCGCTATGAGGATAAATTTTAATCAATGTCTTTAGCACGCGAATCCCTTCTTCACGAGCATTAATGATTTTCATTCCCAAAAGTTCGGTGTTTTCGCTTTCTAAGAAGGTCACTCCAATATCATATTCTCTTGAGACAATATTTTCTAAGCGTTTACTGTTCGGATAGTCCAAGAAATACGTATAAAAAGATTCATGAGCCTCTGAAAGTCGGTTTAACGCAAAGAAACATTCCGCTTGATAGAAAAGAATATCTTCTGAATATTTAGAAGCAGGATATTCTTCGCGGAGCCTTGTAAAAATGACTACCGCTTCTTCATATTTTTTAGCTTGATATTTTTCTCGCCCAGATTCAAACAAGGCTTTTGTGTTTGATTTAGAAGCATATTCTGGATTCGTCCAACCGCTTTCAGAAGACCATACCCACTGCGCTGAACTCCAAGAAAATAGGGCGATTCCTAGCCAAACCATCATCCCAACGTGAAGACGCATAAAAAGCTCCAATCTTGTGTTAAGGGGTCTTCATTTTGGAAATATACGAAAATAATTTCAACTCTTGTTCTAATAAATAGCTCCAATAATGTTGAAGAAATTTTCGAATTTCCTGAAGAACGTCTGCTTCTAAAGGCAAAATATTTTGTTCAATTTGAAGAAAAGCGTCCAGACTTTTTCGTCGCAATTTTAGGAATGTCTGATTCGGGAACATTTTTTTTTGTTCACGCGCACAAGCTAAACAGAGTCCACCGCCTTCTGCCGAAGAAAAAAGTAGCCAGTCTCCAAAATTATTTCCACAAAGCAGACAGTGTTGAAGCTCAGGAAAAAATCCCAAAAGCTTTAGCAACTGAAATTCAAACCCTAGTAAAACGGGTTTGATCTGCGCGCTTACCGCCAATTTTTCGCATCCTTTGAAAAATAAATCAAATAAATCGGTCGCAGGTTCACCCTCTTGAAGAAGTGTTCGCACGAGTTCCAGCAGATAATAACCCCCATACAAACGCGCCAAATCGTGCCGAAAGGGTGAAAAAAATGCAGTCATTTGATTTTCCGCAAGATAATGAAGTTCCTTTCCCGGTCGAAGGCGAATCTCATAGAAAGACAACAATTCCATAGGCTGAAGGGTCGTCTTTCGTTTTAAAGGTTTTATCCCACGAGCCAAGACAGAAATTTTTCCGTACTCTCGGGTTAGCAAAGTCAGAATTTGTGAAGATTCCCGATAATTCAAGACATGTAAAGGAGTCGCTAAAGTGGGATGAGGAAAAAGGGTAGAATTCATGCAAAAGAAAATCTTCGCTAAAAAATAGGATTAGAACTATCGGGGTCTATAATATCCGAATGGGGAGAAACTTCTTCTCCCACCGATTCTCCGAAAATACGTCCCAAAATATCTTTTAAGGATACAATTCCTGTCGTTCCTCCAAACTCATCTAAAACGACTGCAATCAATTGCCGACGTTTAATAAAATCGTTCAAGAGATCCCGAATACGTTTGGATTCAGGCACAAAAAAAGCTTTTCGCATCATTTGATTCAACGGCGGAGTTTGATCTTTTTTCCAGTATTGAAACAAATCTTTGGTATAAAGAATTCCCACAATTTTATCCCGACTTTGTTCATAAATGGGATAACGTGAAAACCTGGTTTCTTGAATGATTTGGATCGCTTCTTCTAGAGGAGTACTTTCTTCAATCGCCACCATTTTTGTACGTGGAATCATGATTTTCGTCACCTCTTCTTCTTTGAATTCGACAATAGAAGTGATCATTTCGACATCCCGCTCTTTAAGCAGGCCCGCTTGTTCTCCCCCAGTCACCACCGCGCGGATTTCATGTTCCATACGTCCATGAGTATCCCCTTGAATAGGGTCAAACACTTCAAGATAACTATGCACAAGCTGAAGCGTTTTCACGAAAGGAAAAAAAAAATAATATTGAATCTTTAGAGCAGGAAGGAAAAAAATAAGCACACTCGTACTCAGCAAACGCCCCAAATAAAAAGGAATAAAATGAAAGAGAAAAACTAAAAAAATGAACAGCCCAATCAGTTGTGAGTAATCCCACCAAAGCAGAGGCACTAAGGTCTGCTCCCACCAGAGGATGATGCTACAAATAATCAGGATAAAAGAGGAATGGAGCCCGATTCGATTGGCAAGTTGCATTGAATTGAGTAAGGGACGGTAGGCTTCATATTTTTCCCCAATCCGTTCAAATTCTTCTTCAAGTTGATGGAACGGGATAAAATGGAGAGAACCATGCAGAACGGAAGTCATAATATAATAGGTAGAAAAAAGCGAAACTCCACTCGCGCCAATAATCCGACTCAGTTCTGCTTCGGACAAGGCTATTTCTCCTTAAAGTATCTTCTTTTTTATCGATTCTGGACATTGACTCTTAAAATCGCTTCCGTTAAGTTGTCCTTCAACAAAAGCATTTCATTCATTTTAGAAATAAAGGGAGCATGCTTCAAGTTTTTCGTCAATCTTGTTCAAAATATACGCTAAGATTCATTCTTTTGCTCTTTTGTGTCGTGTTTGTACGACATTACGAATTGGCCCAAAAATCGTTCTGGCTGGATGAAACTTTTACCCTTTTGAGATCGACTCCCCAACCTTTTCCAAATTTCTTGCGGGAAGTGCAGTTCGATAATCATCCTCCACTCTATTATTTCTGTGTGATGAAATGGAGACAACTGTGGAATTTTCAGACTGTTTTGCAGGAGGATTATTGGATTCGATGGCTCTCGGTTCTTTTTGGACTAGGCGCTTACGGATTATTGTATTGGATCGCCAAAGAGAACCTTACCGCTCCTGAATTATTCTGGGCGCTTTTGTTATTTGCGCTTTCTCCGCTTCATATTTTCTATGCTCAAGAAGCGAGACATTATTCGATGTCTGTTTTTTTAGCGCTTCTTCAACACTTGAGTTTTTTAAAATTGATCACGCGTTCAAAGTCCGATTCTTTACGATCTGTTTTCGTCTGGGCCTTCCTCTATCTCAGCAGTCTTACTTTGGGATTTTACTGTTTCCTTTACCTCCTTTTTGTGGTTCCCGGCCATTTTATTTTGATGGCAGAAAAAACGTATCGCAAAGGCCAATTTTGGACCTTTAAAGAAATTTTCGGGTGCTGGATCCTCGCTTTTGTCTTGTTTTTACCTTGGTTTTATGGCGTCGTTTTGGAAAAAACTCAGACCTTTGGCCATTTTCAATCCTCTTCTTTTATCTATGAAAACCATTCGTTCGCGAACGCTTTTTCGATGTTGTTTTCCGGCTTTTTCTTTTCAGAATTTCCCGTTTATTCCAGAACGCTTCTCATCGTTTTGTTTGGATACGGAATGGCGTTAATCCTCATTTATCTGGGTTGGAAAAATCGGCTGGGTTTCTTTTTGATATCGCTCTTCTTGCCCTTTTTTTGCTTGTTGATCCTTCCCTTTAAACCCCATCAATTCGATCCAAAACATTTGCTTTTTGCCACCCCGTTCGCTTTCCTTCTTCTCTCAAAACTTCAATCTTCTGTTTTGGGTCGCCTCTTGCTTGTGTTTGTAGTTTGCCTCGAAATTTTAGGATTGGCAGAATATTTTCATCCTCAGAGCCAAAAAGAAAACTGGAAAGCGGTTGCTCAACAAGTTAAAAGCGTCTTGACATCCGAAAGTGTTGTCGTTGTGAATCCGGTTCAGTTTATATTTTCGCTACAACGCTATCTGGGCGTCCCGCCGTATCCGTTAACCTTAGTCGGATATCGTGGTTCTCAAGACGAAATAAGGATTGCGAGTCTTTTGAAAGAAACCTCTCAAGTCATTTGGATCCAAGCGGAAAATCCTGTTTCGGTTCCCTATCCTATACAACCCGCCCTTTTACGGCCCTATCAGGAAATTTCTTCCTTTGAAACCCATGGATATTTTGGCACAATTTGGATCTCTGTGTTCCAAAAATGATAGAACCCTTCAAGCTTATCAAGGAGAATTGCATTGGAATTAAAGACGCTTGTTACCGGAGGCGCTGGTTTTATTGGCTCTCACCTCTGTCATACTCTTTTGGAACAGGGAGCAGAAGTTTATTGTGTCGATAATTTTTTAACGGGCTCTAAACGAAATATTGAACCCCTTAGAAGTCATCCGAAATTTCATTTTATCCACCACGATATTATTGAACCTTATTTTCCGGAATGGCTCGATCGCATTTATAATCTTGCTTGTCCGGCTTCTCCGCCAGCCTATCAATATAATGCCATTCGTACCATCAAAGCCAACACAATCGGCATGATTAATGTCCTAGGTATGGCGCGTCGTCTAAAAGCTCGCATTCTTCAGGCGTCCACTTCAGAAGTCTATGGAGATCCCAAAATTAACCCGCAATCAGAGCACTATTGGGGAAATGTCAACTGTACCGGAATTCGAAGTTGTTATGATGAAGGAAAACGGGTCGCTGAAACCCTCTGCTTTGATTACCATCGTTCTCATCAAGTCGATATCCGCGTGGTTCGTATCTTTAATACCTATGGCCCTCATATGGATCCAAACGACGGTCGCGTTGTTAGTAATTTTATTGTTCAAGCCCTCAAAGGAGAAGATATCACCATTTACGGAAACGGACAGCAAACCCGTTCTTTTTGCTACGTCGAAGATCTCGTACCCGGACTTTTGAAGATGATGGAACAACCCTCAGAAATCGGTCCTATCAATTTGGGAAATGATCAGGAATTTACTATTCTGGAACTCGCGGAAAAGGTTTTGAAACTGACTAAATCCAAATCCAAGCTTGTTTTTCGGCCCCTTCCCGGAGACGATCCCACGCAAAGACGGCCCGATTTGAATCGGGCCCGAAAATTATTTAATTGGGCTCCGCGCTTTACGCTTGAACAGGGGCTTGTTCCCACGATTGAATATTTTCAACATATTTTAAAATCAAGCACGCCCTAACCAGCGTTCCAGAAATTTTTCGGCTTTGCCATAAAAATCAAGTCGATTTTCGGGATGAGCCAATCCATGTCCTTCGTTCTCATACAAAATATATTCTACCGCTTTTCCCGCTTTTTGCATCGCGGTTACGATTTGTTCGCTTTCTTGCTGTTTTACGCGAGGATCATTTTTTCCTTGGACAATCAAGATCGGAATGCGAATCTGATCGACTTTAAATAGCGGGGAACAGGATTTTAAAAAATCTTCTTCCGTATCAATATTTCCGACTCTTTTGTCAAAAATGGCTCGCAAGGGTTTCCAATATTCTGGAACAGAGCGGATCAGTGTTGTGAGATTGGAAGGACCGACTATCGATATCGCACACGTAAAAACGTCCGGAGTAAAAGTGGCTCCGACCAGTGCCGCGTATCCACCATAAGATCCTCCGTAAATGGCTTGACGTTTTCCGTCGTAGTGCCCTTCTTGTTTTGCCCATTTTAGCGCGTCTAACAAATCATTGTGCATTGTCTTGGACCATTGCCGATTTGCGAGATTCACGAACTCTTTTCCATAGCCCGTAGATCCTCGAAAATTGACTTGCAGACAGACATATCCATTCGAAGTGAGCCACTGCGCTTCTGGGTGGAGTCCCCATGTATCTCGGTGCCAGGGGCCACCATGAACGTTTAGAACTAAGGGTAATGTTTTGGGATCGAGTCCGGGAGGCGCACTCAAATAACCTTCAATTTTTAATCCATCCCGCGCAACAAAAGAGATGGGCTTCATTGGCGCCAGCGTATAAGACTCTAATTCGGGCCGATTTGAAAACAAGAAGCGACCTTTTTTTTGGGTACGATCATAGAGATAATAAGCGGTTGGGCCCCGATCCGAGATAAATCCAACCAGCCAGAGGGTATCTTTAGACGTTCGGGAAAGCACCATAAAATCGCCAGAATGAAGCGTTTGTAATACCTCAAAGTCTTTCTCAATCGTAGGGTCGAGGACCTTCCAATGAATACGATCTTGCACAAATTTGACGGCTTGAACATGATTTTGAACCGGATGAATAAGCACCTCTCCAATATCATAACGTGGATGTTCCGCGAGGATCTTTGGTGCTCCTTTCCCTGCATCTAAAGAAACCTCGATTAAGCGTAAGGTGTTAAACTGATGAGAATCACTTAAATACAAGCCTTTTCCGTCCGGAGTAAACGCGATTGCGGAAGAAAAGCTATCTTCTGGACTCCAGGTTATAAAAGGGGTCATTGGATCTTTTTTAGTAGAACGAACCCGTAAAAAAACCTCTCCGGTGCTAGGGCTCATCGCCATACAGGCCCGAATTTGTAAATCAGGATCGGCGAGCCATCCAGCAACATCTCCGGGATTTTCTGCTTCAAGGGTGGTTTCATTCGTTTGCAAATTTAAACGATAGACCTCATGTAATTGCGGATTTCGGCGATTCATCGAGATTAAAATTTCTTTTGGGAAATTAGGACTTGTGGCCACTACATTCGCTTGAATCTTTTCAAAGGGAGTGATGTCTTTGATTTCAGGGTTCTGACTCTCAATGGACAGGGAATACAAGTGCCAATTTTCATCGCCGTCTGAATCTTGCCGGAAAACAAGATGTTGGCTATCTTCCATCCAGAAATAAGACATTATTGGACGGTTTTTTACTTTTGTTAATGCTCTCGCCTCTTCTAGGCGAGCTTTTAGTGAATAGATCCAGAGATTGAGGACCCCTTCATAAGGAGCCAAGAACGTAATCCATTGCCCATCAGGCGAAAGGACAGGAGCGATCCGTTTAGGATTTCCAAAAAGAATGTCCAGCGGAATCTTTTTCAAACCGGCCTCCGATAATCATTTTTTAAATTAAAAAATTTTCACTTTAATATTAATGGGATTCTTCCAGCAATCCCAATTCCTGTAATTGGCTCCGTTTAAGCGCTTCCTCAAAATTAATCGTGGGTGTAGACTTGGAAGGAACCAAACTTTTTGCCGAAAAGAGAAAATACATTACCGGGATGACAACGAGTGTCAACAAAGTGGCGACAGAAATTCCACAAATAATGGTCCAGGCTAGCGGGGCCCAGAAAAGTCCGCCGCCGCCCCAATTGAGCGCCAGAGGAATCAATCCAAAAACAGTCGTAATCGTGGTGAGCATCACGGCGCGAAGTCGGAGTTGAGAACTTCGAATGATGGCTTCTTTTAAAGGGAGACCGCCTCTTCTTAACAAATTTGTAAAATCAACGAGTACAATGGCGTCGTTGACCACAATTCCGGAGAGTGCAATAATTCCGATGAACGGCAGAAAGCCAAAGCGTTGATCCAGAAAATACAAGCCAAAGACCACCCCAATAATACTCATTGGAATGGTCATAATAATAATGAAGGGTTGCACAAACGAATTAAATTGAGCCGTCAAAATGAGGAGAATGAGCAGAACCGAAATTCCCATCACTTGCTTAGCACTCTTCAAGGATTTATCGCGCTCTTCTGTTTCTCCTCCGAGGATAAGTGTGATTTTTGAAGGGACATAAAACGTCTTCATCTCCTGTTTTAACCAAAGCAAAATGTCATCTGAACTCCAGCGGTGAGCCGTTTCACAACGGACAGTAACGGTGCGCTTTAGATCCCTTCTGTTAATCGCCGCTAATCCAAAAAATTCTTCCACTTTAGCCACCTGAGCAATAGGAATAGGACTTCCTGTGGAGGTCGGGACAAAAAGTTTCTCTAGCGATTCTTTCGTGGTGCGAAAGCTTTGTTCCAATTGTAATCGGATTTCAATTTTCTCATCGTTTAAGGTAATTTTTCCCACTTCTTTCCCCAAAAAAGCACGCGCTACTTCCGTTGAAATCTGGAGTGCGGTGATCCCATAAGCGCCTGCTTTTATACGGTCAATCTGAATACGATACTGCGGAGCGTTCGCTCGATAGTCGGACTGAATATCGGAAGCGCCGGGACAGTGAGACAGGAGCTGTTGCATTCGGGTGGCGACGGTATTGAGTTGATTCATATCCTCTCCTTGAATTCGGATCGCCATTGCCGCACCCACTGGGGGGCCATCTTTTTGCACATAAAAACGGATTTGAACGCCAGGAAACTTTCCTTTTAACCAACTACGATATTCATCCAATATTTCTGGAAGGGTTCGTGTTCTAAATTTATGATCGACCAGTTTTACTGTGACTTTACCGAATTCGGGTCCCGATCCGCCTCCTTCCAAAATATCGGCATTGAGGCGATTGGTTTGACCAATAGTGGTGACATAACTTTCCAATTCATAGGCAGGAATTTTTCGTACCCATTTTTCCACTTCCCGCGTGACCTCATCGGTCTTAAAAATAGAGGTTCCGCGTGGCATTTCGATATTGATTGAAAATCGTCCTCGGTCAATATTGGGCATAAATTCATACCCAAGAAAGCCAAAAAGGGCCATCGCCATCGCGATGAGGAAAAGAACAAAACAAATCCACAAAGTGGTCCAGGGAAAGCGAAGCCCCAAATGTAACAGTTTCATATGCAATATTTTGAGCATATCGAGTGGCCAAGAAAGAATTTTAATTTTTCGCGGTTTACTTTTTTTCATGAGCATTGACGCGAGGACCGGCAAGGCAAAATGATCGATAATCATCGAACCCAAGAGTGTATAAGCGACGACTTGAGGCATAATTGCAAGAAACTGTCCCAGAATCCCGGCAATAAAAATCATGGGTAAAAAAGCCGCGATTGTAGTCAAATCGGCAGAAATTACAGCCTCGCCCACTTCATGAATACCCAGCTTAGCGGCATTAATTCCATCCAGATCATTTTCGATATGGCGATAAATATTTTCGCCAACAACAATGGCTCCATCCACCACCATTCCACTAATTAAAATTAAACTAAACAAGGTGATTCCTGAAATCGAAATACCCGCAAGTTGAAAACAGATAAACCCGAAGAGTAAACTCGTGGGAATCGCCGTACTCACCAAGAGCGCATTTCGAAACCCCATAATCCAAATTAAACAGAGCACCACCAAAATGGAAGAGTAAATGATCGTGCTTCCTAATTGTTGAACCATACTGCCAATTTCATCCGATTGATCGAACGAAATCGTGACATGGATATGATTGGAAAGTGAACGAGAGAGCCACTCTATTTTTTTGCGAAGTTCTTTTATCGTTTGTAGCGTATTAATTCCCAGCTCTCGCTGAATGATTAACGTGACTCCGGGATCTCCGTTAATGCGCGCCAAGGTGTCAATTTTTTTATTCGAATCCTTCACTTTCGCGATATGTTTCAGTAAGGTGACTTTCCCTTCCGCGTTTTGGATCACGGTATTTGAAATATCGTCCAGTGATTGAAATTCTCCTATACTTCGGATCAAGAATTCTTGAGTTCCAACGTTTAAGTGCCCGCCGGGGATGTTGATGTTTTGCGCTCGCAGTGCTTGCTCTACCTGCCCTAAAGAAAGTTGATATTCTTTCAAGGCATTGAAATCCACATCAATATGGATCTCACGCTCGAGTCCTCCAAACAAATCAATTTCAGAGACTCCTGGAACCGCCGTCAATTCATCCCGAAAACGTTCCGCGAGTTCTTTCAGGACCTCAGCACTTTCTTGACCATGAATGGTGACAAATAATAAGGGGATATTGGAGAAATCAATATCTTTGATGATCGCTTCTTCTGCTTCTTCTGGAAAATCCACTTTGGCTTCGTCCACGAGTTCTCGCAGATCCCTCTTCGCTTCTTGAAGGTTCGTATTATCTTGAAAATGAACGATGACGGAACAATATCCTTCCGCAGAAATCGAGTGCAGATAATCCAGCGACTTGAGCGCATTCAGTTTTTTTTCAAGATCTTTCGTGATCTGGGTTTCAACATCTTCTGGTGCGGCTCCGGGATAAGGGATCACCACAAAAAAGACCGGAATATTAATTTTCGGAGTCAATTCGACTGGAATTCGATAGAGACAAAGAATTCCAGTCAAAAGAATGCAAGCGGTCCCCAAAAGAACAATTTTGGGTTGATCCATCGCTTTTAGAGAAATTTTCATGAAAGATAGCTACTCCTGCGAGGCAACAATTTGGACGCGATCTCCGTCTGAGAGATCCAGTGCTCCAGAAATAATGAGCTGTGGAGAAGCAAGAAGCTCTGGAGAAACAATAATTTGGCCCTGATAAATGAGACAATTTTCTAGTTCTACTCGTTTACAAACGCCTCCAGATTCCAGATAAATAATTTTTTTTGTTTCTTTAGGAATCGAATAATTCAAAGAGAAAACATACTGAGAAAGCAAGCTTTTAAAGGTAATGGAGGCGGTCCCTAACATTCCGGGTTTTAATTTTTTTTCCGGGTTTTGGATTTTGATTTCGACCGGAAATAATCGAGAGTTGGCTTGTGTAATTAAAGGAAGCCGAGAAATCTCGCCAGAAAACGGTTGTTCTGAAAACGCGTTGAGCTTAATATCAACAAGTTGTTGCTCGTGTAGACGAGATAACAAATATTCTGGAACTCCGATTTCCATGATAATCGGGTCCATCTCGATCAGATGAAAGAGAATTTTGGGTGGAGTCGCGTATTCGCCGATTTCGGCAGAAACTTCCGCGAGATATCCAAGAAATGGAGCTTTCAGGCAAGTATCTTCAATTCTTTTATCAATCAACTCCAGAGCCACTTGAACGAGTTCACACTGAATATGAGCGGTTTCCACATCTTCGTCCCAATTTCCTTTTTCCGCCATCGTTAACGAAGAACGAGTTTGCTCAAGGAGTTGTTGTAACATCCGATAATTGGCGTCTGTATCTTGAATCTGTTTTTCAGGCACGACCCCATCTTGGTAGAGCTTTTTGATTTTCTCTAGGTTCCAAGAAACGTTTTCGATTTGGACCTCTAACTCTTTTAGTTTCGATTTGAGGCGATCCACATCTTCTTTTCGGCTCCCTTTCAAAAGTTTTTGATAATTCTTCTGAGCAATTAGAAGCTCTTGCTGTTTTAATTTTTTTTCCAGCTTTAAAGAATCGGACTCGATTTGTGCCAGAATTTTTTCTGCGGGAACCTCTTGTCCTTCTTTATAGAAAATAGATTCAAGAATTCCCTGAGTTTTAGGGGAAAGGAAGGCTTCTCGGGACGGTTTCAAAAAACCAGTAAATTCTTCCTTTAATTCAATATTTTGGGGAACAAGTTTGAGAACTTGAATCAGTTTTTGATTATCAAGGCCCCGATCAATTTCATTTTCCTCTATTTGTTTGAGTTTAAACTGATCTATTTTGGTGATCCAGTATTGACGAACTTCTGGAACCGCAAAATAGGTCACTCCTATTCCTGCTCCCCCTCCAAGAATAAGAAGAAAAAAATAACCAAAAAAACGTTTCATAAAAAAACCTAAGTGGTGTTCCTATTATTTGGAAGGAGGAAAGAGGAGTTTAGAGGCGGACGTATTCAAATTCAAAGGGTTTGTTATTCACTCCGAGTCGAGGAGGGGTGATCCAATTTGCGATCTGTCCAACTCCTGTAGCTGGCTTCATAATGCTTTCGAGATAGGCATCATCTTTAGTGGTCGGGAGCCATTCCGATTTGTTTCGAGCAAACTCTTCTGGAGTAATAATGTTTCCCTGTGGATCAAAACAATGATTTTTATAAACGCCTTGATGTCGATGAAAACGAATACTCGGCAAAGTCACGCGATAGGAAACACCTTCTTCTTCTAAAGCGGAGTTCCATTTTCGCAGGACTATTTGACAATCTTTCACATATTCAGAACGTAACACTTCGTTCATTGCTTTACGCAATTCGACTTCTTGTTCGACCAATTTTTCATTTTCAATCATGGTCATCGTTATTTTTTCATTTAGCGCTTTATGCTCTTTATATTTGGCCTTTTCATGAAAGCGTCCTTTGAGGCCTTCAGCAAACCAATCTCCGGCGTTAGTTCCGATCTCGGCTCCGAATAAATCGAGTGAATAAGTATACCAATAATTTATACGGCGTTGAATCAACTCAAACGGAACGCCACCCAATTTCGTGACTTCTTCGTTTGGATCCTGTTTCATTAATTGAGCGGTTCGACGAAGAATTCGTTCAATTCCGGTCGCTCCGACGAAGAGATGATGTGCTTCTTCCATCAGCATAAAACGGCAAGTTCGAGCCATCGGATCAAAACCCGATTCCGCGAGTGCACCTAACTGATATTTACCATCTCGATCCGTGAACGTGGTAAATGCAAAAAAATCGATCCAATTTCGACAGGGTGCATTAAACGCGTCTAAGATACGGGGTTTATCGGGGTCGCCACTGCGACGCTCTAGAAGTTCATCGGCTTCATCTCGTCCTTCTGAGCCAAAATAACCATGCAGTAAATACACCATCGCCCACAGATGTCGTCCTTCTTCCACGTTCACCTGAAAGAGATTGCGAAGATCATAAAGCGATGGAGCGGTATGACCCAACAGACGTTGTTGTTCTACAGACGCGGGTTCTGTATCCGCTTGGGTCACAATCATTCGTTTAAGGGAATTGCGATATTCTCCCGGAACTTCTTCATAGGCGGGAGTTCCTTCGTGATCTCCGAATCCAATACAGGTGTTGACTTCTTTCGGAGTTAAAAAAATCCCCCATCGATAGTCGGGCATTTTCACATGCTCAAATTGCGCCCAACCTTCTTGATCGACGCCCACTGCGGTACGCAAATAGATCTCTTTTTCTTGAAATCCGTCGGGCCCCATTGTCGTCCACCAGTCCAGAAAATTCGGGAGCCACTTTTCCAGAGCACGTTGGAGGCGTTTGTCTTCAGATAAATTAACATTATTGGGAATTTTATCAAATA
Organism: uncultured Planctomycetota bacterium; assembly: GCA_964530615.1. GTDB lineage: Bacteria > Planctomycetota > JBBTDB01 > JBBTDB01 > JBBTDB01 > JBBTDB01. The sequence continues at coordinate 78,885 of CAZHAR010000020.1, forward strand.
AACTCATTGCTTCTCTCTGGTTATGAAAACGAAAGGATTTTTTTGAAATTTGTTTTAGTCTACCCTATTTTTTGAGAAAAAACATCCTTCTAAGTGATTTTCACTAGATCTTATTCTTTTTGTCGTAGCACTTTCTGAATAAGGATTTTCGCCAAGTAGTGAGCGGTTTCTTGACGCTGTTCCATGGCAAATTGCTTCGGAGTTTCTAAGGTATAGCTGTAAGGAGTTCTTAATGAAAAAGAGGCCCACATCATCGAAGACCAAGGCACTCCGGGTAGTTGTGAAATTTGATAAAACTGTTTTCCATAGCTAGCGACTCCGCCAACGGCTTTTTGAAAGTAGGTACGGTTTCCTTCCAGATCAATCGGTAAAAACGATTCGGGATAATGTTCAAAAATGGAACTTTGAAATGCTTCTAGACCGGGTTGAACCATTTCGTAGACATAACACCCCGAAGCCCAACCGTCTTCATGAAGATCGAGAAATAGATCATAGGGTTGGAACTGTTTCGCAATCTCTTGAATAATCCGGATTTCCACGCAGGTGGATTGTCGAAATTGGCGATTTAAATCTAGTTGCTCCCGATTCAAACGACTGTCATTTAGTAATCCAAATAGATTACATCGCGGAATGAGGGTGATATTGACACTTAGTGCTTCGGGTTGTTTTTTCCAGTGTTCTAAAAAAGTGGTTGCCGCGACTGAACCTGCGGGTTCGTTCCCATGAATTCCGCCTAAAATCAGAACAGAACAACGGGGCTGAGGAACGACCCATCGAAGATAGGAGAGCGAATATCCAGAATCTTGCCAAATTCCGTAGCGTTCCGTTCCCTGAGCAGAACAATTTTGGGCATAGATGAAAAAAAAGAGCGAAAAGAAAAAAACTCTTGTCATTCCGAGCTCCTAACGCCATCTCTGGTATTGTCATTGCGAGCGGAGCGAAGCAATCTCCGGTAGACTTGAATCTTTTGGAGATCGCCACGTCGCCTTGAGGCTCCTCGCGATGACAAAACGTTTCTTTTTACATCGTCTGCCCTTAGGCGCTTAGTGACACGGAATGACAAGAAGATTTGTGGATCTATTAATGCTCCTCTTCTTAAAGTCCCCTCTCCAGAGGGGATTTAGGGGTGTGTAAGGATGCAGAAATGTGTACAAAAGCCAAATTAACTATTGTAAGAGAAAATGTTGTCCCAAACTTCGTCAATTCGTTCTTTTGCTTTATCGAGTGGAAGCACCGACCAGATTCCGTTCTGAGATTTCCCGATTTCTAGTCGTTGGAGCTTTCCGACCGCGTCATCGACTTCAAAGTCGATTTTCACGCTATGTTTAGCTTCAAACCATTTCTCGATACTGTCATCGAGTTGTTCTTCAGTCAAGGGCTTTTGTGTCGTTGAAAGAAAATAATAGGCCAAAATCGCTTCTTTGGCTTCTTCTTCTTCTGCGGAATCAATCAAATGGAAGAATACGCCTCCATTATTATCCAGATTTTTGAAATAAAGGTTATCCGAGAGTGCTTTGGCAAAGGCAAGTTTTTTGTTTTTGTACTTTACCCATTGTTTGAATAAAAACCCGCATATAATAACGATTCCAAGAAGTCCCTGAATAATAGCTTTCATGTCGTTGGAATCTTCTTTTCCGGCTTCTTTCACCCCTAAAGTCGTTAGAATAATTCCGCTCAGGAGAAACAACGAGGGGACCACTTTAATTAAAACGGGAATTGAACCAAAACCGGCAGGAAAAGCCATAACCATTTTATCCACACGGGACATTTTGGTTTCAGCATTCGGGAAAAGCATTTCAATGTCGGCTTTGGGAATACTCTTGAAGAGTTTAAGGATCGTGGAGCCGGGTTCAAACATTAAATTTTTCTTCCCTTTTGCTTTAAAGTACTCGGCATCCTTGAATTGAATATAAAGAACGACTCGTTCGTAAACATTCATCGTGATTTCTTTGGTCTTGAACATTTTTTTGACGGTTTCTGTCTTGGTGTTTTCGCCTCGTTTAAACACCAGAACCTGGGCAAAGTCATCAAAATCAACGTCAAGACTGATGGTAAAGAGCGACTGTTCGTTCATTGCTTTTTTTAAATCTTCCTGAGTCACTTTTTCATAGTTTGCGCCTTCCAGAACTTCTGTGAGCGAGTCCAGAAATTCTTTTTCCTTGGCCATTAATTCTTCTGGCTGATATTCCCGTTTTGTTTTGGTATCTTTATCGGGGTTGAAAGGATAGTAAGCATTTTTGAGCTTTTCCGTAAGCTCATAATGTTCAAAATGGTAGTAACTCTCTAAAATTTTGCAGAATTCCTTAAAATTATTTTGTTGTGTTGGATTCATTTTTCCATCGGCACAACACATTTCAACAATTTCCGCTTTACGAAATGGAATAAAATTTTCGCGATCTTCATGAACAGCCATAAGCTAAGTTCCTCTTATAGGTTAACGCTCTAATTAAACAGGACAATAAAAGTGTGTTTATTGTAGCGTTCATTTGAGAAAGAGGCAATTCTCTTGTAAAATATTTATATGAAGCGTTTATTATTTGCTTTTAGCTCTATTATACTCGTCACTCTTTTACTTGCATTTCCCCAAGAGGATGAACCGAAGAAAGCGCATGGAGCTCCCCTTCGCTTGATGACGGCAAATTTGACGAGCGGAAACCAGCCTTCTTACGATTTGGGACACGGAACCCGAATTCTGAAAGCGCTACAACCTGATATTATCTTGATTCAAGAATTTAACGTGGGAAAAAACTCGCCCCAAGAAATTCAAGCATGGATTCAAGCGACCTTTGGTGCTGAATTTACTTATTATCGAGAAAATGAAGCGGACATCCCGAACGGAATTATCAGTCGTTTTCCCATTATAAAACAAGGCGAATGGGACGATTCTTACGTGAAGAATCGAGATTTTGCTTGGGCCTGTATTGATATTCCGGGTTCCATAGATTTATGGGTGGTCAGTGTTCATCTTCTCACCGCCAGTCCGCATATCAGAAATCAGGAAGCGAGTCAGTTAGTTCGCTATATTCAAGCCGAAATTCCTGTAGATCAGTATTTGGTGATTGGAGGCGATTTTAACACACAATCCCGAAGTGAACCCGCGATTCAAACCCTCGGTTCCGTGATTGTGAAGCAGGGGCCGTATCCCGAAGATCAATCTGGAAACGGAAACACCAACGCGAATCGGAACAAACCTTACGATTGGCTCTTTGCCGATGGTGATCTTCAGCCTCGTGCCACCCCGACAAAAATCGGCACTGTCGAGTTTCCGTATGGACTCATTTTTGACAGCCGTCGCTTTCAACCACTTTCCGTGATTCCACCCGTTCAACAAGGGGATAGTAACGCCTTCAATATGCAACATATGGCGGTCATCCGAGATTTTATTCTTCCTGACCCTCCCCAATTCTAAAAGCGAAACGGTTGTTACGCCTCTCCTGCACGCTTGAGAGTCCCATTGTCATCGCGAGAAGCCTCAAGGCGACGTGGCGATCTCTTCAAGATTCAAGTTCTACCGGAGATTGCTTCTTCGTCTACGCCTCATCGCAATGACAACAGAGTTTATTTTGGGTCGACAAAACCCAGTCAAGGCAGTACGATATCTAGAAGAGTGAAAAAAGGAGGTGGCGAATGCCAAGAGCGACAAAAACAGAAAGCCGGATCGACCGACTTGAAAATTTGATGGAAAAGCTGATTGATCAAAATATCGCATTAAGCCAGCGAATCGATGTATTAGGGCAACGAATGGAAGCATCCAATACCGCTTTGGGGCAACGAATCGACGCATTAGGGCAACGAATGGAAGCGTCCAATAATGCTTTGGGGCAACGAATCGACGCATTAGGCCAACGAATGGATATATTAGCGCAACGGGTTGAGACCTCTAATAATATGCTAGGACAGCGGTTAGATGCCACGAATCAACGAATCGATGCCACGAATCAGCGAATCGACGCCACACTCCAAAAAATCGATGGCCAACAACAAGAAATTCTTCGCAACAACAAGAAATAACAAACTTATACAATCTTATTTCTCCAATGCTGGAAAAGCTTCCAGAAGCCATTCAAGGACAAATTGGCTTTAATAAATCAGAAAAAGGTGAAGCTTAAAACAATTTTAAGAAGCAAAATGTTCCCCCTAAGAAGCCATTTTAAAAATCATGTTCTCTGTCATTTCGATGAGGCTTTATGCC